>DFQY01000053.1 GCA_002378005.1 Flavobacteriales bacterium UBA3477 | reverse complement strand
TTCAGCAACTACTTCTTCAGCAGGTGCTTCCTCAGTAGCTTCTACCTCTTCTGCAGTAGCTTCTTCAGCTTCAACTTCTTCAGCTGGTGCTTCCTCTACAGGTGCATTTGCAGCAGCAATAGCCGCAGCACGTGCTTTGTTTGCTTCAGCTTCAGCCGCCAAACGGTCAGACTTCGCCTTAACATCGGCACTCGCTAGAGATTCTACCTTGTTTTGAATCTTAGACTCTTTCTCGTTTGTCCAAGTTTCAAACTTTGCTTCTGCTTGCTCTTCAGTCAAAGCACCTTTGCGTACCCCTTCCAACAAGTGCTTTTTCATCATTACACCACGGTAAGATAGAATTGCACGAGCAGTATCAGTAGGCTGAGCACCTTTCATGACCCAAGATAGAGCTGAGTCAAAGTTTAGATCGATTGTTGCCGGGTTGGTGTTAGGATTGTACGTACCTAGTTTCTCGATGAAACGACCGTCACGCTTAGCGCGAGTATCTGCCACTACGATTGAGTAAATAGGACGTGCTTTGCGTCCACCACGTTGCAAACGAATCTTTGTTGCCATAATTAATTGTTTTACAAGGGTCCGAAACCCAGTTAATTAATAATTAATGAGGCGCAAAAGTAAGGAAAGTAATTTAATGCAAGCGTTTATGCAGATTATCTTTCCACATGTATGAGTTTGGAGCCTTCCGTTTCCATAGAAAACTCAAAAGGGGTAGCCCCAACATTTTCCATTGCCGAATCCAGTACTTCATGCACATCTGCGGGGGCATAGAACAGCATAAAGCCGCCACCACCGGCTCCCAATAACTTACCGCCTAATGCACCAGCGTTCAAGCCAGCATCGTAAGTTTCAGTGATTTGAGGTGTACTAATTCCTGAAGCCAACTGCTGCTTTAAAAGCCAATTCTCATGCATCAAGGCTCCAAAATCATCCAATCTCCCGGCTTCTAAGCTATCTCGAAGCTTATATACTAAGCTCACCATATGTTCCAAGGCTTTGAACTTATCCTCAGCGGAGGTATTTTTCTTCTGTTCGGAAAGAATGGCGCTGGCAGATCTTTGGTTGCCCAGATAATAGAGTTTTAAATTTTGGTCCAATTGGTCCCTAATCTCATTACTAATATTCACGGGACTCACCGTCACCGTACCGTCCGTATTGAACTCAATGACATTCAAGCCTCCGTAGGCGGCGGCATATTGATCTTGCTTGCCAATGGGTTCGCCTAAAAGCTCAATTTCAATGCGACACGCACCGGCACCCAATTCCTCCTTGCTTACTTCTTTTTCGATATAAGTATTCAGATTGTGCAGTAAGCCTACAGTAAAGCTCGAGCTGCTACCCATACCAGTTCCGCCGGGAATATCCGCAATGGAACTCACCTCAATGCCATTGAGATTAAAATCACTTAACACTGTTCTAAGGATGGGATGCTTCAATTCATTGACATCACCAACAGTTTCTGTTTGAGAGTACTTACAACGGATTTTATCTGCTTCAAAGTACTGATGAGTGCTAATGTACATGTACTTATTAATGCTAGTACTAAGCACGGCACCTTTTTGTTTTTCGAAGAAGGCAGGTAAGTCACTACCGCCGCCAACAAAGGAAATACGGAATGGGGTCTTCGTGATAATCATGGCTCTAAAATAGGTATTGTGGATAACCTAAAGTTTTCCAAATACACAATTTTTTGAGGGATATCCTCGTAGTTTTAAAATCGAACTTAACCTAAGTCGCTATGATAACAATCCCATTTAACCGGCAAGATTGGCGTGAATTACATTTTTTTCGAGAACCGATGGGCCAATGGTCCACCTCATACCACCAATGCCTTCGATTTTCAATTAACAACAATCAAATACATTGATAATGTACAATAATACACATTTGATCCAGAGTAAATCGACTTTCTATCTTCAGCAATCCGCTCATCGCGTCCTCACGTATTTCCACGAGCTTAAAGGCCAACCTGTTTATGAAAGTATGTTGCAATGCCATGCTTTTATGACTCAAGCAATTTGTGAATTCAATGAACAAAGCCCTTTGGAACAACACATCCTGGCGTATGATTTTCTTGTACACCAAGTCATTGAGTTTAAGACCTTACTGAGATGCATCATTCAAGAAGGACTTGATTTTCCCGGGATAGAACATGTGCTACACGAAATCCATGAATTATACTACCGGTTGCAAAATGAGGTGGGGCAGATGCGTATTTATCTTTTTCAAATTCAACACTTAAACCGCCCGAACTAACCATGAAAACACATATCTCTCAACCCATGTATCAAGAATCCTTGGCCATTAATAGAGCCATTCAAGACCTTACAAGGGGCTACCATAGTAATGGAACATTTAATCTAGCCTTTAAAATCAAGGACGATATCATCGGTATTTGCAACGATTTGGATTTAGGGGTCAGTGCTAGATTCGAGCATACATTCATTGGCTATTATCAAAATGCGATGAAGCGATTGACACTGTTACTCGAACATATAAGAATTGCCAATACTGCACGTATGATAAGGGGAGGGTTTCCTTCGGATTTGATTGATCGAATTCGTTTATTGCGATGGAGAATTAAATTGGTTCTCGAGCTTGTGAATTCAGAGGTGCCCCTTGATTACATCACCTTATCTTCATGGGCTCGAAAGAAATTAGAGCTTAGCTAGTGAATACAGACCAAATCAACGACTTGTATTGGTGGGCGCAAGAACGCGTTCAAGGCTTTATGTCAGGGCTGCATCGCAGCCCTGATTTTGGCTATAGCGTAGAATTTGCCCAGCACCGTCAGTATGTACCGGGTGATTCTCCCAAACACATTGATTGGTCCGTATATGCCAAGACAGATCGCTTCCTTACGAAGTTGTATGAGGCAGAATCTAATATGCGAACATTCTTCGTGTTGGATTCCAGCTCTAGCATGTATTTCCCGAATGAAAATATAAGGAAGTGGGAGCGAACTGTTCAGGTCATCACTCTAATCGCTTCCTTGCTTCAGAAACAACGAGATGCGTTGGGATTATTTGAGGTAAATGATGCTGATGCCCAATTCTTCGAAAGCTCCAATAAAGAGGAAAACATTCAGCTCCTTCTTCACAACATACGAGGTTTACAAGAGCGTCGGATAGGCAACGAGGTGTTTTTGAATCATCTTGAAACCTTACACACGAGGTTACCCAAGAGAAGTCAAATATTGGTCTTCACCGATATATATCACCAAGATGTTACTGCATTGGTTCAATCGCTCTCAAAATTCAAACACGCCAATCATCACGTTCGGTTAATGTTGATGTATAGCGAGCAGTTTGAAATAGATGGCAAAGGGCTAGCTGGTCATCAAGTTGTTGATTTTGAAACGGGAAAGAAGACCTACCTCACCGAAGAAGAGGTGCGCCGATACACGAATTTTTGCAAGGATCAACTTTCAACTTTGGAGTTCACTTCTAGAGGGGCGGGGATATCTATTGATGCTCTAAATGTGGATGAAGATCCCGTCGTACTACTGAGAAAATTATTGGTATAAAAAAGCCCGGCGGAGCCGGGCTTTTTTAGAAATATCACTTGTTACTTTTAACAGTTTTACTATTATCGTATGCCTCAATAACCTTCTTTACCTCTTGGGGGGTTAGAGTAGGAGTTTCTTCCTTTTTCTTGCTGTCTTTTTTAAACCTTGCATCAAAGAAAACCATACTTAAACCTGCAGTGAAGTTTATGCCTTGAGTGGCAGCACCTACCATGATTGATTCGCTTGAATTAGCTGCAACCGTTGCGATGTCGCCAGTTGTAGTGGTTCCCAAATATACCTGTAATAGAGGGGTTACTCTGAATTGTAAGGCTGTTGTAACAAGATCAGAGTTGTTCTCATTCAATGTAAGGTAGTAGGCACCCTTCAATTGAATGTTTTTGTGTAACCACAACAATGAGGTGAACCCTAAGTACTCATAATCCGTAATGGAGTTTGTACGGCTCGTGTAATGAACTCCAACATAGGTTTGACCCTTGAGGTGGTAGTTTATCGCTGCATTAGTCACTTGAGGTACAGCATATTCGTAGCTAAAAGAGGTGTTTTCCAAGTTCGTGTTTAGACCATTAGAAATACCTTCTGTATAGCTCTGTACTTCATTACGCACCGCAGTGCCTAGTGTATCTGTTGCATTGCTGATGTACTCGAAGCCATCGATGGCCACACCTCCTGCAAGGCGCTTAGCAACCTCAGTTGAAATGGCAATAGGTGATGCACCTAAACCACTCATGCTAAACTGAAGACTGAGCTTTTCAATAGGCTTGTAATTTGCACCCACAGTGAAAGCAGTAGTGCTGTTTGCCGGGGTAGTAAGGCTAGCAACTAGCGCATCTGTAGCCGCTATTGCATTGCCTAAATCAGATAGCTGATCCGTTGTGGCCGTAGCATCTAATAAACTTGCGGCAGCTACGGTGAAATCATAGTTCACGTTCACGTTGTTACGTCCAGGAACGGCTGTAGGCATACTGTTGATGCTGAATGCATCAGTGTGTACTCTCATTCCTAAGCCATAGCCAATCTGATGTACACTTACACCCAATCGTAATTTGTTTTCCATGAAAGAACGCTGCAGGCCTACGAAGACATCGTTCGTCACATCAAGCGATACACCAAGATCGCTGAAATCACCTTGATAGTTTAAATTCAAGTTGCCATTGTTATCACCAAATCCATACTTCGCGAAGTGGGCGAGATCCTTATCGAAATCAAATCCAAAAGCAATATTCTGTGTATAACCAGCGAAAACATAGTTCTTACCTGCTTTGAATCCAAGGTGGAAAAGATCAATATTAGTTTCCCCTACTAGGCTTAATGCATTTGAATTAAGGCTGCTTAAGTTGGCAAGTAAATCTGTTGTGGCGAAAATCTCACCCGCCGTTTGATTCATGCCAAGAGTAGTATTGAGTCCAGCGTAGTTTAAGTGGAAGGACGTCAATGGATCGGCTGCCGGGTTGTGCGTTAAGTTATTGGCGTTCCCGGATAGACCAAATGTGGTCAAGTTCTGTGCGTTACTAGAAACAGTAACGATGGTCAATAGTAGTAGTGCTATCTTTTTCATCTTCATAACTGTTTATAGTTCGTATTTCACTTGTAATTGAACCCCTAGGTCCAGTTTTAACGTAGCATCCGTCCTCAGCTTAACAGGGTCATTTCCTGCGTTGTAGGTGTCCATGGTAGCTTCTGCAACAATATGATTAGCGTTCAATAGTGTGAGCGCCTCAGTAGCATCTAAAGCTAATTCACTATCGAGAATATTTGCGGTGGTAATGATTCCAGCTGCATCTGGCGTACCACTTTCCATTAGGCCCAAATCTTTCATCATAACCTCATTCCAAGCAGCATCGTAGAACTTGATCTGAACATTGGCGTCCAACGGGAGGGTAGTGGTGGTTTGTAACAGGATTTTAGCACTTTCTAATGTTGCTCCTTCTGGTAAGGCATTAGCATTGTCCATATCAGTTGCTAGTGTATCTCCGAATGCTAGACCTGAGGCAGTGAAGTAAAATGGCATTTCCATGAGAAGATCACCGGAAATTGAAGACGTGTTAGTCACGAAGTTATCTGTACCAAAGGTTGCGGTATCGTGATTTACATTGACCTCCCCACCATATACAATGCTATCCTTTGGCAGAGTGAATACATCTACGATAGAGGAGTTTGTATTGTTGAAGCTCAAAGTTCCTGTAGCAGTATTTCCAAGTGTGGTAGGGTAAGGCAGTACATAATCCGGGCCATTTAAGGCATAAGCAGTACCGTCTTTGTAAGAGGCGAAATCCAGGACCAATTCGATGGGAAGGCCAATAGAATTGGTCACGTCCATAGAAATACTAGGTTCTGCAAAACCAATGGATCCTTCGAAGTTATCGAGGAAGTCAATCGCTAAATCCACAGCGCCTGGATCGATGGTAATCTGTTGCGTACCGAAGAACCCTCTGATGTGACCGAACTGAAGATTGGCCATTTCAAAGGTCATGTTCAAGGCATCTGAGCTATCCACTGTTACCATACTCGTGGAACCCAAAAGAGTAGCGCTAACCGCAATAGGCAATCTGCTGTGGTTCTGAGCTGGATCTTGAGTAAGATCCAAAATGGTATTATTCATGTTGATCGAACCTGTAGTCGTTGCACCAGCTGAAATAGTAATTGTGGTATCTATTTCATTACCATTCTTGTCAGAACCGGGGAAGTTTAAGTTCAATTCTAAATCAGTCGCGAGTGAAGAAGTGAATTCGTAATCAAAACTTGCAGTGGCAAGCATGAGTTCTCTTAATTCTTCGCTACCGCCTGTGCTCAAATCAACGTACTGAGTATCCGAGGAAATATCTTGAGAGTTAATTTGAGTCACTGCAGTATATACTTCCAAATCTGCCGAAGAGATATCCAAGACAAGGTTATCTGTGGTATCAATGCCCACAAATGAAGTCCCTGAGCCAGGCGAGGTCAAAGAGGTGATCTTGAAACCTATACTGCTAGGCAAGGTCTTGTTCACAAGAGATTCGGTATCGGTCACCGTTCCGCCATTTGCACTGGCGTTAGACAATGAATACGAAACGATTGTACTTCCGGTTGCAGTATTCACCAAATCTACACCAAGAGAAACGGGAACCGGCCAGTTGTTGGTCAATTCTAATGTTAGGGTACCATTAGAGAATGATGCACTACTGAAAGATCCAAATCCGCTACCGCCATAGGTCCCTACATTGCTTTCATTCATTGATAGGAATGGTGCATTTGATCCATGAGCCGAGGTAATAGAGGTAAGGCCTGCGTCACTTGCAATAGCTCCTAATGTAATGCTTTGCGACATGGTTACGTTATCCACCGCAATAGTTCCCATGCTGATAGCACTAGAAGAAGGGCTTTGAGCCGGAATGGATATTAGATCATTCACGTTGATTCCAAAGACACTGTCTTGAGCCACGACCACTTTGTAGGTTGCGTTGTCATTATAGATTAGACTGTCGTCTGGCGCGAGGAGGTGTTCCATGGTTAGGTTTACACTCCCTAATGGGAAGGCCAAGGCTGGTTCAGCGACAATGTTGATATCCGTAGGGTCCACGAGATCGGTTTGACAACTGAACAATCCTAGAGCCCCGGCGAGAGTGATGGGAAGAAATTTATTCATTAGATGGAATCTTAGGTTGTTTAGTAATACAAAGGTAATCCCTTGAAGGGTAACGACCTATTATCATGCTTCAAAGTAACGACGCAATCCCGACAATTGCTGTGACATGTGAAACGCCGTGTAGAGTTGCTGCATGCCACGAAGCAGCATAATGATGGAAATCAATGAGGCATTTTCGCCTAACCAACCCCATTGCTCCGCAGCCCAAAGGGTTATAATTAAGGTCGATAGAATGATCAATTCACGGGCATTTTTATTAAGTGCGTCCCAGTGAATGGCTCGTTGTCTGGCCTGGCCCCATTGCGATACGAGATTTGCATCTTCTTCTACGTCCAATTTTTGTTGCAATTCCGAGACAAAATGATGTTGTTGGTCTTGTTTCTTTTTCAGCTGTTTGATCAAAATTGACCATAGCAATAGTGAGGCAAGGACCAGGCCGCCAAATTTTGGCATAAGGAGTACGCCAAGGGCCAGAAATGATATACCAGGGACGAATTGGGACCAACCTACAAAAAGGAAGTTCAATCCTTGAGTTCGTTTTCCAAATTCAAATCTTGCAGTTCTATCGTTAGCGGGATTTTGGCGGAAAAGAGTCATTAATTGGACCCTAATAGAGCCATTTTTGTATTGACTCAAATACCCTAGGATTAGGCGCGTGACGAGAATTACGAGCAGAATAGCGCCGTATTCTACCCATTTAAAGTCCATACCTGCAATGTGGATGCTAGGCTCATCAAGGAATATCGTTCGCAACAGCGGGAGGGAAGCAAGGATGGGAAGGGTTTCGAAGATGCCGTTAAGACCGGTCAATAGGAACATAGTACCTAGAGAAGGTAATTGATCAAATGACCTGTAAAACTTGATGGCAGCTACTATGGAGTTTCCTTCTTTCAATCCAATGGTGAGTTTTGTACAATTTCTAAGCCGTATCCGCTTACCCCAATTCTCTTGATAGGATTGTTGGTCAGCAAATCAATGTATTTAATCCCTAAAAATCTAATGATTTGAGCGCCAATACCAAAATCACGCGTGTCTTTGCTGAAACTCAATTTCTGCTCGGAATTTCCTTTGTTGAATGAGCGGATTCTATGGAGTAATCGGTCGCCATTTGGCTCTTGATTCATGTAAATAATTGCTCCTTTCCCACGTTGACTGATGGCCTTTAAAGACTTCTCTAGCTGTGAACTTTCATTGCTGGTGAGCAGATGGAAAATGTCATTGGCCACCCCAGCACTTTGGATACGCACAGGTACAGTCTCTTCATCTGACCATTGGCCCATAGTTAGGGCGATGTGCACTTGGTGATTGGTCTTTTGCTCAAATGCGTGCAAGCAGAACATTCCGTGAGGCGTTTCTATTTGGAATTTCTCCGCCAATTCAATTAAGCTTTCTTGTGCCATTCTGTGCGCCACCAAATCTTCAATAGATACAATTTTTAATCCGTGCTTCATTGCAATCTCACGTAGCTGCGGCAAACGCGCCATGGTACCATCTTCGTTCATGATTTCCACAATGACACCAGCCGGTTCTAATCCAGCCAAACGTGACAAATCTACAGCCGCCTCAGTATGGCCGACGCGGCGCAAAACACCACCTTGCTTGGCAATCAACGGGAATATGTGACCTGGGCGCGCGAGTTGTTCTGGTTGGATTGTAGGATCCACCAACGATTTTACGGTCATATATCGGTCGTAGGCACTAATTCCCGTGGTACAACCTTCTCCAATACGGTCAATACTCACTGTAAAGGCCGTTTTATTCGGATCCGTGTTGTTGTTCACCATGGGAGGGAGGTCCAATTCTGCCGCACGAGTTGGAAGGATCGGCGTACAAATCAATCCTCGACCCTCGGTCGCCATGAAATTGATCATCTCTGGGCTGACCTTAGACGCGGCAGCAACGAAATCACCTTCGTTCTCACGGTCTTCATCGTCTACCACAATGACCACTTTACCGGCTTTGATATCCTCTATTGCTTCTTCTATGGTGTTAAGACTCATTCTGATTTCTTTTGGTGGGTTGCCACACACTAGATGACACCCCTTGTAAATAGGTTAGGTAACCTTGCAACATGGCAAGATTCATGGCGCAAAAATACACCAAAGGACCTGCACCGCGATAGAAGAGCAGTTCCAACAATACTAACACCGCTATACCCGCAAATGTTGGTAGCGCAAAAGGAGTAAATACTAAGGCCAAGGCCCCGATAAGCATGGCTTGAGGAGCAGTCCAGCGCAGTATTTTATGGAACAAAAAGATACACCCAAAAGGATATGCTTTTGTAATCAGTAGGCTACGGAAGCGTTTGAGGTTTTGATAATTTCCAATACTGATGCGCTTTTTGCGTTTGAATTCCTCCATCAACGACGTGCTCACATCTTCATATCCAAAGGCATTATTGCTGTAGTAGATTCGATGATCGTTCTGAATAAGTTGCACCGTTTGGAAGAAATCTTCCATAAAGGTATGCGGAGGAATAGGTTGCCACGCGGATTTACGCATGCTGTATAGACCACCTTCCATACCCAAGCAAAAGCCGTACTTCTGGCTTTCAGATTGGCGTATTTTATTCTCAATATTGAGGTATTGCCTCTCTGTAGCCGCTGTGGTTCCATTTGCTTGAGCTTTCCCGTAGGTCAAGGTTCCCGCAACGGCGCTGGCTTGCGAGGAGATAATTGGACCGGCCAATTCCACTAAGGTATTCTCATCAAAAATGATATTCGCATCGGTGGCAACGATGATCTCCCCCGTGCACAGTTCTACCAATCTATTAATGGTGGCAGACTTACCCGAACGCTCGGCATTAACCTGAAGGTTCAGGCCGGGATACTCCTTTTGAAGTTCACGAATGATTTCATCTTGACCATCGTCCGAAAGGTCACTGCCTATCCATACCTCGATGAGATCTTGTGGGTATTGCGAGGCGAAAATGCTTCTGATTTTCTCTTCAATGATGGCACTCTCGTTATACGCGGCAAATACTACACTCAACTTCGGAAAAGAGGTGGGTGTGTTGAATTCCAACGGTTTACCTGGAAAGGCCAATTGCCACAACGGATACCACAGATAGGGTATGGTAACCCAAAGGAGACCAATAAAGAATACTGTTGTTGCTACTAAGACCATACCTTTTCTATGCGTTGCAAGGTAGGTCGCATTCCGAACCTGTTCAAAATATCCTCTTTGGCCGCTTGCCCCAGGGCTAAAGCCCGCTCGGGTTGTTCTAGGAGAACGACGAGGGCTTCGACAAAGTCTGCCGCTGATTCAACAATAATGGCTTCGGCGGAGTCCTTAGAGAAAATTCCTTCCGCTCCAACAGCTGTCGATATAGACGGTATCGCCGCCGCACTATTCTCTAAAATTTTTATTCGCATTCCGGAGCCCGCCAATAAGGGTATAACGCTGATGCCGTGATGGTGGGCGAAAGCGGTGGCATCCTTAACGCGCCCGTGAAAATTGATGTTTTGCCCTTTGGGGAATTGGAAATTTTCAGGAGGATTATTTCCAGCTATATGGAATTCTGCTCGAGGTACTCTTTCTAGAACCTGAGGCCAGATTTCAGTCATAAACCATTGCAGGCCTTGAATAGACGGCGCCCAATCTAATGCCCCTAAGTGGTGACAACGAAGCGCTTGAATACTCGTTGGTCCAGGTTTGGGAAGTACTGCAGTAGGTACGAAAGAAGCTGCTGCTGCAGTAATGGATTCAAACCACTTCTGGTCCTTTTCTGAGATGCACCAGATTTGGTCGACGGCCTGTGACAATTGGGTTTCAAATCTTTTCAATCTTCGAGACTGGAGGTTCAAATACCATCTTTTCAACGGATTTTGCTCATTCTCAGCCAATCGTTGCCAAATCTCATGCTCCACATTGTGTGCACGTAAAATGGTTTGTTGCCCGATGCGATTAGCCTCGCTTACATACATGCCCATGAATGCACCTTCCACGACAACCGTATGAAAACTATCGGTTTCGAATGCTTCAAGTCGTTTTAGGAGGGTAGGAATGTAAAAGCGACTAACGTGGTAAGGCAAGCTTGTTGCTAAATTCCCTAGCGCTGTACTGGCCTTCGGGGAGGTATTCCAGGTAAAGGATTCAAAGGTCACATCCGGTTGATGTGTTTTGCTAACCTCAAGATCTTTAAAATGCTTATCGGTATTGATCGCAAAATAATAGAGCTCCAATTCCTTGAACATCAAAGTCTCGAGCAACCTAGCCATTGCAATAGAACTTCCGTCATCACTCGGATAGGGGAGTTTGTTCGATAGAATAAGAACCTTATTCTTCATCCTTTTTTCCGGTAGAATTTTGCAGTGATAGTACTAAACCATTCTCCTGAAATCAACGCTTTGTCCGTTGAAGCACTGTAGGTTAACCACAATGCAATAGGCGCCAATATCATAGAAGGGAGCCAGGTGGCAATGAGCGGTTCCATAAGTTCCTCGCGCCCCATTTTTTCGAAGGTGGTGTTCAAGACATGGAAGATCAAGAAAGCTACAGTACTAATGACCAAAGGCAAACCTATCCCACCTTTTCGAATAATACTGCCCAACGGTGCACCGATAAAGAACATGATCAATATGCTAACACCAAGCGCAAACTTTTTATAATACTCGAGCCAATGGCGCAACCTAGTTTCATTGCGCCAGTCCATCTCACGCTCCATTTGTCTAAGGTAATCGAGATTTGATCTGGCCAGACGTATGGCGTTTTGTGAGGCTCTTAATCGCATGCCGCTGAGGAGATTCTTCATGATATCATCTCTCAAGGCCTCGGTGGCATCCGCAGTTTCTGGTTCGATATAGTCAAACTTATACTTACCTGTCAAGTTCTTTTTAAAGTTGTCCTCGCGTTCCACCATTTGATCAAGCAATGTATCTGCTTTGAGTTTCAACTGCTGGGTATTAAGCATCATAAAATCTCGACGGCGCGTTTTGTACAAGTTAGGATTATCAAAACCGCCAAGATTGAACCTAATGTAGGCTGTATCAAACTCACTACGCGCCCAAGGCATCTTTTTGCGTTCCTCTCGATCTGCCTTCACAATATCTTCATAGGTTGCACCGTCGTGTAGTTCGATCTCTAGGTATTGATCATTGGCCACTGTCCGCATGATTCCACTTGCAGCGGTCAGGACTTTCTGGTTTCCTTTTTTATTCTCTTTGTGATCGTAGATGTAGATGTCTTGAAGTTCCTGCTCTCCGTCTCCTGATTTTTCCCCAATTTTAATAGAATACCCTTCGAATCCATTGTAAAAGATGCCTGGTGTAATATGAAAGGCAGGCTTGCTCTTTGAGATATTTATAAGAAGGCTTTGGCCTTTTAAATTGGCCACGGGAATAATATCATTATAGAAGTAAAAGGCGCCAACGGCAATTCCAATATTCAAAATAATTAATGAGCGAATGCCTCGAAATAGGCTGATGCCGGAGCTTTTCATGGCAGCCATTTCATAATGCTCGCCAAAGTTTCCAAAGGTTAGGAGGGAGGCAAACAACACACTTACGGGCAATGCGAAAGGAACCACACTGGCCGCCCAATACATCATGAGTTCTAGAAGCACATACCATTCTATGCCCTTACCGGCAAGGTCATCTACGTACTTCCAGACCATCTGCATCAAAAAGAAAAAGACCATAATTCCCACGGTGGGGAGCAATGGTCTTACGTAACTTTTTAAGACGTACCAGTCTAATTTATTCATTCCTATAGTCGATAAAAACCGTCAAACTCCTTGGCGTTGATATTGAACATCTCGGCACTTAAGGGGACGTTTACTTCATACTTTTTAACCGTGAAGGTGGTATTGATCCCATTGATACCGAACTGAGTGTAATTTTCAAGCAACATACTTTTCGTATCAACACCGATCATTATCTCTTTAACCTCCTCACTAGCAACGGGTTTTAGGACGACATATTGTATTGTTTTGCCGTTTTCTATGGCTTTTCCAGCCATCTTGTAGCTGTATCCGCTCTGGTAGTTCTTTAAGATATCGGAAGGGCTTAGAGAAGTTTCTTCTCCAGAGGCTGTTTTTTCGATCTCCTCATCCTCGGGATAAATCAAGTAAGCGTTGTTTCCGTCCGAGAGAAATTCAAAGGCATCTGTTTTAATGCGCACCTTTTCGCCAATGGCATATAGTTCCCCATCTGAGCTGCGCTCTTTCATGCCACCATTACTAGGTGCAGCAATGGTATTGGTGAAAGAGATGTGTTGTGTTTCGAGGCCTAAGGTCTTCTCATATACTTTATTGAGCAAATCTTTGGCTTCGTTATGGGATTGTGCCACAGTAAAGAACGGCAACAATAAAAGGGTTAATATTCTCATGGGTGCGAATTTACGCATCTCCGTTCAATTTTTGTTCCAAAGCCATTTCATCAGGCACTAATACTTGTCTAGCCTTAGATCCTTCGAATGGCCCTATTATGCCTGCAGCTTCTAATTGATCCACAATACGACCGGCTCTATTGTATCCAAGCTTTAGTTTTCTTTGAATCATTGATGTTGATCCTTGTTGAGTTACGACCACCAAACGTGCCGCATCCTCAAATAGGGCATCTCTTTCTGAAGGGTCAATATCGCCAACACCACCGCCTTCTTCACCCACATACTCAGGAAGTTGGTAGGCTGTAGGGTAAGCCTGCTGGTTGCCAATAAAATCACAGATCTCATCGACTTCCGGCGTATCGACAAAGGCACATTGTAAACGGACCAAATCTGATCCTTGCGAGAAGAGCATATCACCTTTACCGATCAGCTGATCGGCACCACCTGCATCTAGAATCGTACGAGAATCAATTTTTGAGGTTACACGGAACGCTGCACGTGCAGGGAAGTTCGCCTTGATGATACCGGTAATAACATTTACAGATGGGCGCTGGGTGGCTACTATGAGGTGAATACCAATGGCACGAGCAAGCTGTGCTAGACGGGCAATAGGCATTTCCACCTCTTTACCCGCAGTCATAATCAAATCTGCAAACTCGTCAATGACCAAAACGATATAGGGCAAGTATTTATGACCTTCCTCAGGATTTAGGCGTCGTGCAATAAACTTGGCATTGTACTCCTTGATGTTCCGGACCATTGCTGATTTGAGCAACTCATAGCGGTTGTCCATCTCAATACAAAGACTATTCAGCGTATTGATCACCTTGGTGGTATCCGTTATGATTGCTTCGTCTGAATCTGGCAAAATGGCCAAATAATGACGTTCAATTTTGTTGTAGAGTGTGAGCTCGACCTTTTTAGGATCGACGAGGACAAACTTTAATTGGCTCGGGTGTTTCTTGTAGAGCAATGAAGTTAGGATGGCATTCAACCCCACAGATTTACCTTGTCCCGTAGCACCTGCCATCAATAGGTGCGGCATTTTGGCCAAATCAAAAATGAAGTTCTCATTGGTGATGGTACGTCCCATGGCTACTGGCAATTCCATTTTTGCTTCTTGGAATTTCTTAGATGCAATGACTTGACGCATGCTGACCACTTGTGCATTGGCATTCGGCACTTCTATACCTATAGTCCCTTTTCCAGGAATAGGGGCGATGATACGGATACCTAAAGCTGCAAGGCTCAAGGCTATATCGTCTTCCAAGTTTTTGATCTTGGAAATACGAATACCCGCTGCGGGTACAATCTCATACATGGTCACTGTTGGGCCAATGGTGGCTTTAATCTCCTTGATTTCAATGTTGTAATTCTGAAGCGTCTCTACGATGCGGTCCTTATTGGCTTCAATCTCCTCTTTGTCAAAGGTGATTTGTCCATCGCCGTATTGTTGCAACAGGTCAATTTTAGGCAATTGGAATCTGCTCAAGTCAAGAGTAGGGTCGTATTCCCCAAAATCTTGAACCTTTTTGTTGATGGCTTTATCATCTTCAACCAATTCTTGAAGTACCTCAACCTGTACATTAATAGTATCTTCTAGAGATTCTTCATCATTCTTGGCGGCAACTGGTGCCGGAGAAGGGGTAGGAATGACCATCTCTGGTTCAGGCAAGGGCTCCTCATCAACTTCTACCACCGCTGGTTCTGGAGCCCATGGTTCTTCATCAACCTCGTCGTTGAATGCGACGACTTGCTCTTCGGGTTCCTCCTCTTCAACAGTGGAATCTTCTGGTTTTAGCTTTTTCGGCAACCTAAGGGTTTCTAATTGTCTGGCCACAACAACGTATAGCAGCAAAGCGACGAACCCAATAAGTGCCACTCCCATATGGCCCACTATAATGGCCAAGTGATGATAGATATAATGTCCAGAAAGACCACTCCATAATGTGGGATGTACAGGCACTAACCAAGCGATCAAGGTGCTTCCAACCAATGCAAAGAAGATCATATGGAGCAAAAGCTTCGCTGGTTTAATTCGATTTAAGGCAAAAGCATTTCGTGCTCCCACAGCCATAAACCAAACTGGAAATAACAATGCGCTCAAGCCAAAGCCCCTCATAATGAAAGTCCAGCCCAGCTTATGTCCTAATAGTCCGAAAACATTCCCTATTCCTGTGTGGTCGTCTATGGAGGAGGACCATTGCAGGGTGAAGTCCTTGGACCAATTGGTCATAAAACTCAAACTAGAAACTAGAGTGAATAATCCTAAGAAAATGAATAAGACAGCCGTGAATACTTTGACGGTTGGGTCACCGGCGATTTCTTTCCAATTCGCATTTAATTCTTGAAAACGCAGTTGAATTTTGGAGGGTGATTTAGACTTCGAAGACGTTGCTTTTTTCGCCATAGTTGACTTAGGATGTTTTATTCAAAAATAATGTCTCAAGTATTAGTAAACTCGGGCGGTTGAATAGCGTTATCAACACTTTTAAGTCCTATTTTTGTGGCTTAAACCTCAATGCATGCAGATACAACCGGAAATTCATAACGAATATGGAAGGTTGCTTAGTGTTGTCGTAGGCGTGGCTCGAAGAATGGGAGGAACCCCTGAACTTGAGGATTGCTACGATGCTCGGAGCTATGAATCCGTACAACTAAAAAACTATCCTTCAGAGGAGGATTGCATGGTGCAAATGAAAGGTTTGATAGCCGTTTTAGAGTCTTTGGATGTGCAGGTGTTGCGTCCCGAGGTATTGCCTGCTTTGAACCAAGTTTTTGCCAGAGATATCGCTTTTGTCATTGAGGATCAGTTCATTATTCCAAATATCATTGAAGACCGAGCAGAGGAACGTGATGCCATGGCCGTCATTGAAGCCGGTATACCTTCGGCTCAAATCATCATGATGCCTTCTGGCTGTTATGCGGAAGGAGGAGATGTGATTGTGCACCAGGACCACATCTTTGTTGGCGTGAGCAAGGATGAGGATTTTGAACGCTACAAGACAGCTCGCACTAATTATGCGGGTATGGAATACCTCAACGATGAATTCCCGGCCAAAGAATTTAAAGGATTTGAGCTGCTGAAGGACGATACGAATCCTCGTGCCGGTAGTTTGCATTTGGATTGTGCCTTACAGCCCATAGGAAGGGGCGCCGTTATGGCGCCTCATTTGTTCAAGCATCAAAAGGATGTACAGTGGCTAAAGGAATTCTTCGGCGAAGAAAATGTCTATGAATGTGATGCAGATGAGGCGTATGACCTGCATACCAACTTATTTAGCGTGAGCCCAAATGACATCATTCTGCCGGCATCCGCGAAGAAGCTAAACCAATGGTTGCTTGGACAAGGGTATAACACTCATCTGGTTCAGTACAATGAAATCGTAAAAATGGGTGGGTTGCTCCGTTGTAGTACCATGCCAATACAGAGAGCTTATGACGAATAACGCTAGTTCACATATTCTAATGGTACGTCCCGTTCGTTTTGGTATGAACGCGCAAACAGCGGTGGATAATTTCTATCAAAATCAGGAAGCTGCCTCTGGCGCTTCGGACCAAGAAAAAGCTCTAGCGGAATTTGAACACTTCGTAGCGACTTTAACCACCCAAGGAGTGAACGTTCATGTGTTGGAAGATACACCCGAGCCACACACCCCGGACAGCATTTTTCCCAATAACTGGATAAGTATGCATTCGGACGGAACTTTAGTGCTCTACCCAATGAAGGCTGAGAACCGCCGTTTAGAACGTCGCGAGGAGATTTTTCAAATCTTAAAAAAGTGGGGGTTTACTACAGAAGCTGTGATTGATCTTACTGCCCTAGAAGAAGAAGGGGTGTTCCTTGAAGGTACAGGTTCCATCGTATTTGACCACGATCAGCGCATGGCCTATATGGCTCGAAGCCAACGTGCCGACGAAAAGGCTTTTATTTCACTTTGTGGCCAATTAAAATATACACCCGTGGTATTTAGCGCATTCCAGGATACCCCCGCTGGACCTCAGCCTATCTACCATACGAATGTGCTGATGTGCATGACCAACACCTATGCGCTCATATGTTTGGATACCATTCACGACGCTGCTGAACGCGAAGCCGTGGTAAAGGCCATTATGGACAGTGGTAAGGATATTCTTGAAATCACGAAAGAACAGAAGATACAGTTCGCAGGAAACATGCTTTTAGTAAAGGGGGCAATGGACCAATTATTTTTGGTTATGAGCGGTAGTGCCTACCGCGCGCTCACGCCGGAGCAAGTGGCTAGAATAGAATTGGACCATACAATCATTTATTCCGACCTTCCCACCATTGAAACGTTGGGCGGCGGTAGTGCGAGATGCATGCTTGCAGAAATTTACCTACCCCAAAAATCTTTATCATGTTAGAGACTCAGATTCAGGACATTGTACAGAACCTCTACCAAGTAGGTACCACCATTGAATTGCAGGAAACCCGCAAAGAATTTGAAGGCGATCTTACCTTGGTGGTATTCCCGTTTGTACGTGCAGCGAAGAAAAGACCTGAAGATGTTGCGGGAGAAATTGGTGCTGCCCTAATGGATCAGGGTGTCATTGTATCATACAATGTGGTCAAGGGATTCTTGAACATGGTACTGGATTCAAACGTTTTCGTCAACGATTTCCAAGCCTTTGCGTTGGATGCGAATCTAAATCTACCGGCCCCAGGGAGTAAGGGACAGTACATCGTGGAATACAGTTCGCCTAATACGAATAAGCCTCTACACCTAGGTCACATTAGAAACAACCTCTTAGGAAGCAGTGTTTCCAACATCCTTGAGGCTGCTGGGGTGGCCGTCACAAAGGTTCAAATCATCAATGATCGCGGCATTCACATTTGTAAGTCCATGTTGGCTTGGTCTGAATATGGCAATGGAGAAACTCCTGAGAGCACAGGAATGAAAGGAGATCATTTGGTCGGGAAGTACTATGTGAAGTTTGACCAAGTCTACAAAAGTGAAATTCAAAGCCTTGTCGCCGGTGGCATTAGTGAGGATGATGCTAAAAAGCAGGCGCCATCGCTCGTAAAAGCACAAGAGATGCTCTTGAAATGGGAGCAGGGTGATGAGGCCGTAATGGACTTGTGGCGCACCATGAATAATTGGGTCTATGAAGGATTTAACCATACCTATAAAAAACTAGGGGTTAGCTTCGATAAAAACTACTACGAGAGTCATACCTACGTTCTCGGGAAGGACGATGTACTCAAAGGTTTGGAAGATGGCGTGTTCTATCGCAAAGAGGACGGCTCGGTTTGGATTGATCTCGAAGATGAGGGATTAGACCATAAGCTGGTATTGCGTCGCGATGGTACTTCTGTATACATGACCCAAGATATTGGTACGGCCATTCAGCGTTTTAAAGATTTTGATGCCAAGGGGATGACCTATGTAGTAGGTAATGAACAAGATTACCACTTCAAAGTCCTGTTCATCATTCTAAAGCGACTGGGTTATGCATGGGCGGAGAGCCTTCACCACTTGAGCTATGGCATGGTGGATTTACCTTCTGGCAAGATGAAGAGCCGCGAAGGAACGGTCGTGGATGCCGATGATTTGATTGATTCTATGGTCCAGGATGCAGCTGCGATCTCAAAGGAACTTGGCAAACTAGATAATATGCCTGAAAAGGAGCAGGACCAATTATTCCAGACCCTAGGACTAGGAGCGTTGAAATACTTTATCCTTAAAGTAGATCCTAAAAAGCGCATGCTGTTCAATCCTGCGGAAAGCATCGACTTCAACGGGAACACAGGACCATTTATCCAATACACTTATGCACGTATTCAAAGCTTGCAACGCAAGGCGCATGAGGGACTTACAGTGAATTGGACCGAGCTAAACCCTAATGAAGAGGAGGTCGTATTGATGAAAGCCTTGGTCCAATATCCTTCTGTGGTGGAGCAAGCCGCTAAGCAGCTGAGCCCAGCAGTTTTGGCTAATTTCACCTACGATTTAGTCAAAAAGTACAACGGCTTCTATCAAAACAACAGCATCCTAAATGCGGAGAGCGATGAACGAATTGCTTTCCGATTGTTATTAAGTAAGAAAGTAGGTGAGGTCATAGCCTCGTCGATGAATTGCCTGGGTATTCAGGTGCCAAATAGAATGTAATATGAGTGAAGCAGTAAGATCCCTTTCGCCTTCGAGTGTCTGGAACCATTTTGCAGATTTAAATGCAGTACCTCGCCCGTCTAAGAAAGAAGAGCGCGTGATCAAATTCATGGTGGACTTTGGCCATTCTTTAGGCCTGCCCACGGAGGTTGACCACATTGGTAATGTATTCATTCGCAAACCTGCTTCACCAGGTATGGAGGGAAGAACTCCTGTGGTATTGCAGGCACACTTGGACATGGTACACCAAAAGAACAACGGCACAGAATTCGATTTTGATACAGAAGGCATCCGCATGTCAGTAGATGGAGACTGGGTCAAAGCCGATGGCACCACGTTGGGCGCGGACAACGGTATTGGTGTTGCCTTTATCATGGCGATCCTTAGCTCTACGGATATTGCACATCCTGCCATCGATGCCCTCTTTACCATTGATGAAGAAACGGGTATGACCGGCGCTCTGGAATTGAAGGGCGGTATGCTGAACGGAAAAATCTTGCTCAACATTGATACGGAAGACGATGATGAGCTTACCATCGGTTGTGCAGGAGGTATTGATGTAACAGCAACAGCCACTGTACCTATGGTAGCTGCACCTGCTGTAGCAAAAGCGTTGGCATTGTCGGTGAAAGGACTAAACGGTGGCCATAGTGGTATGGATATCCACAAGGGATTAGGCAACGCCAATAAGTTAATGAATAGAATCCTGGACAGGCTAGGAGCTAGTGTCCAATTATGTGCGCTAAATGGTGGTGGCTTACGCAATGCGATCCCTCGCGAAAGCAATGCAGTGGTGGTATTTGATGCATCCATGGAAAACGAGGTAGTGTCAACCTTGGAGGCTGTAGCCGCAGAGATTAAGGCGGAACACCGTACCACGGATGCAAGCGCTCAAGTCCTTTGGGCAGAGACGTCCCTGCCAGCTGAAGTAGTGAACGCAGATTTCAAAGAAGCTATGATCAGTTCTATTTATGCCTGTCCTAATGGCATCTATCGAATGTCACCAGATATCGAAGGCCTAGTTCAAACTTCTAACAACCTTGCACGTGTGGCCATTGAAAATGGTCAGTTGATCATCATGTGTTTAACACGTAGTGCAGTGGAAACGGAGAAAATGGATTTAGCACGTGCCATTGAGCGTAATTTTATATCAATGGGTTGTGCAGTAGAACTCAGCGGCAACTACCCGGGTTGGACGCCGAATCCTACCAGTGCAATCCTAACCACGATGCGCGAGCTATACGTAGAGATGTTCAAAGAGCAGCCTCACGTTGCGGCTTGCCATGCAGGGTTAGAATGTGGAATTTTAGGGACCAATTATCCGGAGATGGAACTCATTTCTTTTGGCCCGAATATTCGTGGGGCTCACAGTCCAGACGAAAAATGTCAAATTAGCAGCGTACAGAAGAGTTGGGAATTCTTTTTGAGAACTTTAGAAAACATACCAACGGTATAAGACCATGTTTGAAAATTTAAGTGATCGTCTCGAAGGCGCGTTTAAAACATTAAAGGGTAATCATAAGATTACAGAGCTGAACATTGCGGATAGTGTGAAGCAAATTCGTCGTGCCTTAGTAGAAGCCGACGTCAGCTTCAAAATAGCAAAAGAGTTCACCAATAAGGTCAAAGACAAGGCCATTGGCGAGGGCGTTATCAACGCGGTACAACCGGGCCAAATGATGGTCAAAATTGTCCGTGACGAAATGGCCGAACTCATGGGAGGTCAAGCCGAAGGCTTAAACTTAACAGGCTCACCTACAGTGATTTTAATGGCTGGTCTTCAAGGATCGGGTAAAACTACACACAGTGCAAAATTGGCCAATTACCTGAAGCGTAAAAAGACTAAAAAACCACTACTCGTCGCTTGTGATGTCTATCGTCCAGCCGCGATTAATCAACTTCATGTACTGGGGGAACAATTAGGCATTGAGGTCTACTCGGAGGAAGGCAATAATAACCCTGTCTCGATTGCATCCAATGCATTGGCTCACGCGAAATCTAACGGTTTCAACGCCGTGATTGTTGATACTGCGGGCCGTTTGGCGGTGGACGAGGCAATGATGCAGGAAATAGGCAATATTCATAAGGCCATTACTCCATCTGAAACACTTTTTGTGGTTGATTCGATGACGGGTCAAGATGCCGTGAACACAGCTAAGGCCTTTAATGATGTCCTTGATTTTGATGGTGTTATTCTTACCAAGCTTGACGGGGATACCCGTGGTGGTGCGGCCTTGACTATTAAATCTGTCGTAAACAAACCCATCAAGTTTGTAGGTATGGGCGAGAAGATGGATGCACTTGATGTGTTCCATCCTGATCGTATGGCGGATAGAATCTTGGGCATGGGAGATGTTGTTTCTCTCGTGGAAAAGGCTCAAGAACAGTTTGATGAGGCTGAGGCCCGAAAGATGAGTAAGAAGATCGCGACCGACTCTTTTGGATTCGACGATTTTATGAATCAAATCCAGCAAATCAAGAAAATGGGGAACATGAAAGACCTCATGGGAATGATTCCTGGAATGGGTAAAGCATTAAAAAACGTAGATATCGATGATGATGCGTTCAAGCACATCGAGGCCATGATAAACTCCATGACCTTGGACGAGCGTCAAAATCCGGATATCATCAATGGCTCTCGCCGCAAACGCATTGCTAATGGCTCGGGCCGCACGGTGCAAGATGTGAATGCGCTGTTGAAGCAATTTACCGACATGCGCAAAATGATGAAGATGATGCAGAGCGGAGGCGGCAAACGAGGAATGATGAACATGATGCGCGGCATGCGCTAATACTAATAGACGATGGTAGTTTTAGACGGTAAAATAACTTCTGCAAAGATTCGCGCTGAACTGGCAGAACAAGTAAAAGCTCTAAAAGCAGAAGGAGGGAAGGTCCCTCATTTGGCGGCAATCCTTGTAGGGGAAGATGGCGCATCGAGAACCTATGTGAATGCTAAAGTTCGCGATTGCGAAGAGGTAGGGTTCGGTTCGACGTTGATTAAACTGCCTGCTGAGACGACACAAGAGGATCTGCTTAAAGCTATCTATAAGCTCAACAGTGACGAGGATATTGATGGCTATATTGTCCAATTACCTTTGCCAGAGCACATCGACGAAACTGCCGTTTTAATGGCCGTTGATCCTAAAAAGGATGTGGATGGTTTTCATCCTCAAAATGTTGGGCGCATGACCCTAGGATTACCTGCGTACATTCCGGCAACGCCAATGGGTATCGTGGAGCTCTTGCGTCGCTACGAGGTGCCTACAGAAGGAAAAGATTGTGTGGTCATCGGACGCTCTCATATTGTAGGGTCTCCTATGTCCATCTTGCTAAGCCAGCACAATTATCCGGGTAACTGTACAGTAACCCTATGCCATAGTCGTACCAAGAACTTGGAAGAAATCTGTCGTAAAGCCGATATCATCGTTGCCGCTCTGGGGCGTCCAGGTTTTGTAACTGCGGATATGGTGAAAGAAGGGGCATGTGTGATTGATGTAGGCATTACTCGAGTGGACGATGCTACGAAAAAATCAGGCTTCAGATTGCTTGGCGATGTGGATTTTGATGCCGTTGCACCGAAATGTAGTTTCATCACACCTGTTCCAGGTGGTGTCGGGCCGATGACTCGTGCAGCATTGATGATGAATACGATGAAAGTGACAGAATTGGGCCAAGCCTAATGAAAGACATAACCACATCACAGAGCTTCGCTCAGGATACTATTCGTCGAGGTGAGGTAGTCCCACTCATGGAGCAGTTTTATACAATCCAAGGAGAGGGGGCACATACCGGAAAGGCCGCTTACTTCGTGCGAATTGGCGGATGTGATGTAGGTTGTCATTGGTGTGATGTTAAGGAAAGTTGGAATCCAGATACTCATCCTCCTACACCTATCAATAGTATCATTGAGGAAGCTAAGAAATACTCAGATACAGTAGTAGTTACGGGTGGTGAGCCTCTTACTTGGAACATGAAACCCTTGGTTGATGCCTTCCATGAAGAAGGGATAACAGTGCATGTGGAAACCAGTGGTGCGTATCCATTGACAGGAGATTGGGATTGGATCACCTTGAGCCCGAAAAAAACTGCCTCTGTGAAAGAAGGCTACTACCAGCACGCGCAAGAACTTAAAGTCATTGTATACAACCGCCATGACTTGAAGTGGGCCGAAGAACATGCGGCCAAGGTTAATGATAAATGTACGCTTTACCTTCAGCCAGAATGGAGTAAGCGCGATGAAATAATGCCCCTACTGGTGGATTATATTCTCGAACATCCAAAGTGGAAGATCAGTCTTCAAACGCATAAGTACTTAAGAATTCCTTAGGATGGCCGGGCTGTGCAATATAGATGAGGCAGTACGATTATTACAAGCTGGAGAGGTAGTAGGCTTGCCGACTGAAACGGTCTACGGTCTAGGTGCTAATGCTTTAGATATCAAGGCTGTTGCCAAGGTATTTGAAGCTAAGAACCGTCCGTCTTTCGATCCATTAATTGTACATGTGGCAGATTTGGACGGTGTTCGGAATATAGCAGAGCTCACGCCTGAGTCAGAATCCTTGCTTCTTGCATTTTCTCCTGGGCCGCTTACTGTGGTGTTGAAGAAGAAGCCCATAGTTCCAGATTTAGTAACAAGCGGTCATCCTACTGTGGCTGTACGAATCCCATCGCACCCGATGATGCTCCAAGTGTTAAAGCAAAGCGGCCTATTCATTGCGGCTCCAAGTGCCAATCCTTTCGGATATACGTCGCCTACAACAGCGCAGCACGTATTGGCGCAACTTGGTGAGCGAATCGGAGGGGTCTTGGATGGTGGCCCCTGCACTGTAGGTTTAGAAAGTACTATTGTAGATTTTACAGGGGAATCGCCGAAGGTGTTGCGATTAGGGGGGATGGATGTAGGCCAATTAGAGTTAGTACTAGGTGAACTTCCGGTACAAACCAGCAGTTCAACTCCGCATGCACCAGGCATGCTCAGTGCCCATTATAATCCAGGAGCAAAGATTGTTTTGCACAACACTATAGATGAAGCAATGAGGGCTGTAGATGTTTCGAATGATAATGCATTATTGCTTTTCGGACCCTTGGATGATGTGCGTTATGAACATATTTATTCGTTAAGTACTACAAAAAGTTATAGTGAGGCGGCACAAAATCTGTTTGCTATGTTGCGAGAATTGGGCTCTAAATATCCTCAGATTCATGTGGTTAGATTACCCGAAGAAGGTTTGGGGCGTGCCATCAATGATCGTTTAGTACGCGCCGCTGCAACTCGTTGATATATAAAGAGGTAAGTCAACCTTTTTAAGAAAATCTTTGTTACATTAGGGTATGAACAAAACCCTACTCACTTTCGCCCTCCTCTTTGGAGGGTTCTTGCATGCGCAAATAAGTGGATCTGTCGTTGATCAATTCAAAGATCCTATTGTTGGGGCAAGCGTTACCGTGTTGCAAAATGGAACACCTTCTAACATTGGAACAGTAACTGATTTTGATGGGAATTGGTCCCTTAAAGTGTACCTGACCGACAGACAACCCTCTGTGACAGTGCGTGTCGCCAGTTTGGGTTTTGCCAGTAAAGATGTTGTAATAAGATCAACTAATCCAGTGAATATAGGCCTTGAGCCAGATCAAAATGTACTTACGGAGGTGAGTGTTGTTCAACAGAGATTATCTGAGAAGCAAGAAAAGAGTGCCCTCACTGTCGAAAGTATGGATGCACTTGCAATTAAAGAAAGTCCGAGCGTAAGTTTTTATGACCATTTGGGTACCCTGAAAGGGGTGGATCTAACAAGCGCAAGTATTGGTTTTAAGATTATCAATACCCGAGGTTTTAACAGTACCTCGCCTGTGCGTTCGCTTCAATTGATCGACGGTGTAGATAATCAGAGCCCGGGTCTCAATTTCTCTTTAGGAAACTTCCTAGGCGCTCCAGATCTGGATATCGTTGGGGTTGATGTTATAGCCGGTGCCTCGACTGCCTTTTATGGGCCTAGTGCGTTTAATGGGGTCATTTCTATGACGACCAAAGATCCTTTCTTGTTTACGGGGCTCAGCAGTAGTATTAAGGTGGGAGAGAGAAACCTTACCGAAGTTTCAGTTCGTTGGGCCGACAAGGTCAATGATAACTTTGCCTACAAGATCAATTTATTTGTATTGAAGGCGGATGATTGGGAGGCCGGAAATATGGATCCTACCGATATAAGCCGTGATGGTGTGACCAACCCAGGTGGTTATGATGCAGTCAATCGCTACGGGGATGAAGATTGGTGGGACGATGGTGGTGATTCCAAATATTATGCAGGTATAGGCAGATTCTACCGTCCAGGGATCGAGGAGAAGTATTTAGTAGACTATGATACCGAGAACATCAAATTAACCTCAGCACTACACTATAAGATTAAAGACGATTTAAGGGCTATTTATGCGGTAAACTTTGGCTCGGGAACAACAGTATATCAGGGTGATAATAGATATAGCTTAAAAGACATTTTGTTCCTTCAAAACAGGGTAGAGCTGCGAAAAGACGATAAATGGTTCATACGTGCATATTCTACCCATGAAGATGCAGGAAACAGCTACGATGCCTATTTCACCGCATTGAGAATGCAGGATAGTATCGCTTCGAACCAGTTCTATAGCAACTACTACAGAACTTTCTGGCAGATGATTAATAGACCGCAAGTACGTGCCTTACCCGGGGCTCCAGCCAACAGTCTCCCTATGAATGAATACCAAGCAGTCATGGATTCATTAATCGCTACAAATCTTGATTTCTTTACGGAGTTGCATCGCAACAACCATAGTAATGTCTTGTATGCCGCAGGTTCGGCGGCGGGTTATACCACCACGGAAGAGCTTGAATATTTCTCTAATCTGCTTACTCCAGGTACTCAGGCCTTTGATGATTTAAAGAACCATATAACCTCTACACTATTTACGGAGGGCGGTAGTAAATTCTATGACAAATCTGCCCTTTACCACACTCAAGGTGAACGCACCTTTACCACGGAGAAGGGCGGTACATTACGCCTGGGTGCTAATTACAGACGCTATACACCAAGAAGTGCTGGGACGATATTCTCAGATACCGCAGGCATCGCCATTACAAACCAAGAATTTGGGGTGTATGGAGGATATGAACAAGACTTGATGGACGACAGGTTGAAGTTGAGTGTAACTGGACGTGTGGACAAGAATCAGAACTTCCGACCACTAGTATCACCAGCTGTGTCCATGGTCTATAAATTAGACGAAAATCAAACCGTTCGTCTCAGCTTTTCAAGTGCCATCCGGAACCCAACCTTGGCAGATCAGTACCTATACTATAACGTCGGTAGAGCTGTTCTAAAGGGTAACTTGAATGGTTTCGACAGCCTAGTTACCTTAGATAACATTGTTGACTTTTTAGGTAAAGCCGCCTCGGATCGTTTAGCACATGATTTTGGCTATTTTAATGTTGATGCTATTCGTCCTGAAAAGGTTAAGACCCTCGAGGGAGGATACCGAGCTACCTTGTTTGAGCGTGTTTTCGTTGATGCCAATTATTACTATTCCCTCTACGATGATTTCATCGGGTACATCATTGGTGCTAATATTGAAGAGGGGACTACCGCAATTGATCGACTAAAATCATTGAAAGTCTATCGTATTGCGGCGAATGCAACAGAGCAGGTCACCACACAAGGATTTTCTGTGGGATTGAACACCTTCATAGGTGATTACCAAACGCTATCTGGAAATTACAGCTGGAATAAGTTGACCTCTGCAGTTTCCGATCCTATTGTGCCTGCCTTCAATACACCAGAACACAAGTTCAACGTGGGCTGGAACATTCGTAATTACCCAATCAATAACAACAAGGAAAGATTATTAGGGGCAGGGGTGAATTACAAATGGATACAGGGCTTCGTATTTGAAGGTTCCCCGCAGTTTACCGGTAGTATACCATCTTACGGTCTTGTGGATGCACAATGTTCATTCACTCAGATTCGTAACAAAAGAGATAAGAAAACCACAATAACCTACAAAATCGGTGCGAGCAACGCATTGAATAATCAAGTGTATCAAGTATTCGGTGGGCCCTTAGTGGGAAGGTTGGCCTACCTGAGTATTCAAATAAATTAACCTTCCCAAAAAACAGTGTATGAAAAAGATTACTTTTTTAATGGGAGCCTTGATGATCTCTTCGTTGGCGTTTGGACAACGCTATACCACGGAAATCTTCACGGATTCTGAGATTGTTGTGCAGTCCGATGTTTCCTACGGGGTGAATTTCAACCCTTACGTAGATACTACTTCGAGTGCAACTAACCCGCTTTCGGGTACGAATCTTCAGCCACTCCAGGCTGATTTTTACATGCCATCGCCTGCGGTGGATACAGCTACGGATCGTCCGGTAGTGATTATTTGGCACACAGGTTCATTCATTCCGAAAGGATTGAACGGATCTCCTCTCGGTACACGTAAGGATAGTGCTGTAGTTGAGATGTGTGAGCGTTTTGCAAAAATGGGCTACGTAAGTATTGCAGCATCTTACCGTCTCGGTTGGTTGGCGAACAGCACGAACTTAGATGTTCGTCGTGGTTCAAACTTGCTTGCGGTGTACTATTCGATTCAAGATGCAAAGGCGTTGGTGCGTTACTTGAACCTGACACAATTGGGTGCGGGTAACCCTTATGGCATTAATGCTAGCAATACCATCATGGTGGGGCAAGGTTCAGGTGGTTATATCACCTTTGCGTATGCGACCATTGATAAGTATTCTGAAGTAGCGGGTCCTGCTAAATTTAAGTATCAGGGTTCTACTGGAATCTTCGGTCAGCCGGTTTTGCCAGGCGATCCATATGTAGATACGAGTATGGTGGGTGATATCGATGGTTTCGGTGCAGCCATTACTGTTACAGGACAAAATGCCTTTGGTGTGCCTACCATGGATTACAGCACTCCTGGTCGTAACTATGAGAACCATGCGGGTATGCCAGATGACGTATTGATGGTAATCAATATGGGTGGAGCCCTAGGTGATGGTGCTTGGTTGGAGCAAGGTGATGTGCCTATGTTGAGTATCCACAGCAAGTACGATTTCTTCGCTCCTTATGATACAGGGATGGTTTATGTGCCAATTGGTCAACAATTCTTCCCAGTAGTAAGCGTAACAGGATCTTACGGTGCCATCAAAGCGGCCAACGCTTACGGTAATAATGATGTATTCTTGAACGCAAACTATTCAGATGCAATTTGGGTAGACCAACAAGCGACAAACCCAACAAACGAGCAGTGTTTGTACACGATCGAAATTGCACCAGCTAATGCTATGACACCATGGATTGTACATACAGCGCCATGGAACTGGTACGATCCTAACGATCCATATGCAAACCAGAATCCTGCGAATCCAAATGTGGAAGCAACTTCACAGGCTTGGATCGATACTGTGATGTCTTTCATCGTTCCACGTATGGCTACTGTGCTTCAAGCTGAAGGTGTACCGGCAGGTATTGGCGAAGTCCAACTTTCTGTTGATGTATACCCGAACCCATCAAATGGTGTAATCACATTGAAGTCAAACGGTATGGTCATCGACCGTGTGCAGATTTTAGACATTACAGGACGCATGGTTCACGCTGAAGAAATCAATGCAATGAGCAAAACACTTCAAGCTGAACACCTTAGCTCCGGTATGTATTTATTGAAAATTAGTTCGAATGGACAAGAAATGACCAAACGAATTTCGATTAGATAATTCTATCGATTCATATTTTGAGCCCCGCACGTTAGTGTGGGGCTTTTTTTTGCTCTAAGTTTGCCTCAAATCCTGTACTAATGGTCAATTACAACGGTTCTTTAGTCGCACTGAACACAATTCCTATATCTCAAGTCAAGCGAGCACTTAACTATGGCGATGGGCTTTTTGAAACCATGAGAATGCGAGAGGGAAAGGTGCTTTTTATTGAAGACCATTATTTCCGTCTTATGGCATCTATGAGGATTTTGAGAATGACTATCCCTATGGAATTTACGCCAGAGTTTTTAGTGGCGGAATGTGAAAAATTAGCAGATCATTTTGGTTATACCAATGCTAGGTTACGTTTCCAGGTGGTCAGAAATGGTATGGGGAAGTATACGCCAGTGCAATCAAATGGTGTTCACTGGTGGGTCGAAATAGAACTACTTCAAGAAGCTGATTACACGTTGCGTAATGATTTGATTGTGGACCTGTTTAAGGATCATCCTCTCCAAGCGGGATTGTTGACTACTGTTAAATCTACGAATGCGCTGCCTTACGTCCTAAGCGGAATCTTTGCCGCAGAGAATAATCTAGATGCTGTATTGTTGATCAATGACCAGAAGATGGTGGTGGAGGCGAATTACGGCAACCTCTTTCTTCTGCAAGGGTCGAAGCTTATTACGCCGCCATTAGAAGATGGAGCTTTGAGAGGTGTTTTCAGAAAGAATATGTTGCTTTGGGCCAAAGAATTGGGTCTTGAGATTGAGGAGAAAAGTATTTCACCCTTTGATCTTCAAAAGGCAGACGAACTTTGGATTACGAATACGATTAAGGGTATTCAAGCGATTAAGACCTATCGTAAAAAGACGTTCGCAAGCAATAAGGCAGCGGAAGCAGTTGCCTTGATCAATGGAAAGCTGGAGGTGCTGAGCAAGCTTTAATTCACCCAAGGATCTTCCGGGGCATTGGCCCAAATGCGGTATTCCCCACCAAGAGTGTGCATGTAGTTTCGCCATGCATCTTTAGACAATGTCAATATATCAGTCTCAAAGGGGGGATGAAGAACTACCCAGGTACCATCGGATATTTCATCTTCTAATTGGCCCGGAGACCAACCACTATATCCTAAGAATGCTTTGAAGGGGGTTTTTGGATCCTCTTGTATCAACTTTTGGAATACTTCAAAATCACCTCCTAAAAACAAGCCATTGCCCACAGGTGCACTGTTGGGTATACGCTCTTCAGCATGTAGGTAGAAAAGAGCATCTTGTTCGACCGGTCCACCGAACATTAGCGCATTATCTCGTTCGAAATCGTCCACTAAATCTTTCACCAACAGATTACTTTCTTTATTCAAGGTAAACCCTAAGGTGCCTTCATCGTTATGTTCAGTGAGGTACACCACACTTTTCTCAAAAAAGCCATCGCCAATGAGTGGTTTAGAAATGAGAAGTGTTCCTTTAGCAGGCTGATTGTTCCAATGCATTACACTAATTTAGACATATGGATTTACACAACATAAGAGAAAGCTACAAGTTTGATTCATTATTAGAATCTAATTTAGAAAGCAATCCCTTCGATCAATTTCAGCATTGGTATCAGAGTTATGCAGAACTGCGCATCAAAGATTCTAATGCCATGGCCATTGCTACAGTAGATTCTCAAGGGTTTCCAAGCAATAGAATTGTACTACTAAAGGCAGTGGAAAACAATGAATTGATCTTTTTTACGAATTACGGAAGTGCCAAGGGGCAAGACTTGTTGAATAATCCAGTGGTGAGTGCACTCTTTTTCTGGAGAGAACAAGAACGTCAAGTACGTATTCAAGGTAAGGTGGTTAAAATTTCGAAAGAGAAAAGTGAGGCATATTTCGCTACCCGCCCATACTCAAGTCAAATAGGCGCAGCTGCTTCAGAACAAAGTCAACCCATTGAGAGCAGAGCCGCCCTGGAGTCCAAATTCTCAGAGTTTCAAATGGAATACCCGGAAGGTAGTACTGTTCCAATGCCGGAAAATTGGGGTGGATTTGCCATTCAACCTCTATCATTTGAATTTTGGCAAGGAAGAGAGGGGAGACTCCACGATCGAATAGTGTATACGCTTGAAAGATCCGAATGGACCATTCGTAGATTACAACCTTAAGATAAGCACATAAAAAAAGCCCTCCGAGGAGGGCTTCTTTGTATCTAATAAGTTCAGGCTATTAGAGCTTACCGTTTAGGTCAGCACCAGCTTTAAACTTAGCTACTTTCTTAGCAGCGATTTTGATAACTGCACCAGTTTGTGGGTTACGACCGTCACGAGCTGCGCGCTCAGAAACAGAGAAAGAACCGAAACCAACTAGTGATACACGGCCACCACCTGAAAGGGTAGAACCCACTTTACCAGTGAAAGAATCTAAAGCTGCTTTAGCTTGTGCTTTAGAGATGCCAGCGTCTGCTGCCATTGCGTCGATCAATTGTGCTTTGTTCATTGCAATTAAATTTTAATTAATACTTTTTTAAACGAATGCTTACCAAATATAGATGAAAATTACTTCCATGCAAGTGTTTTCGGGCCTTCAGGTAAAAAAAGTTAATAACTAATGGTATTTATTCACAAAAAGGGGTGATTTTACCTTTTTAAACAGGCTTTTTAAGTGGTATTTGGGCGCAATTTAAGCCGTTAATGTAGTCTGAGCTTGACATGGCGCGCTTTCCTGCAGCTTTAATTTGAGTGATTTCAATACTACCAAGCATATAATCTAGGTAAAGTTGCTTATTTCTAACCCTTAAAATTGGATCAACAGATGAATTCTGTTTTTCACACATGGCTGCATCTAGGAACTTAAATTCTCCATAGTATGCCGAGGGGAAGGGACTCAATCCTTTTATCAGCTGAACAAGTGAAGCAGGGGTAAGCATAAAATCTAGGCGAGTATTGTCCTTCGTTAATTTAGGAGCATGAGAGGCGTCCTCATCATTTTGAGATTGAGGAGATAAAGAACCCTCAATAAGACCATTGACGGTATCTACAACTAATTGTGCGCCTACAGGTAGTAAAGCATCGTGCAATGTACCTGTGGTCCAATGAGGTGGAATAGTTAACTTTTCCTGCAACAGGATATTCCCAGTATCAATTTGCTCGTCGATGAGGAACGTGGTGAGTCCCGTCTCTTTCAGTCCATTAATTACCGCCCAGTGAATAGGGGCGGCACCTCTGAGTTGAGGCAATAATGATCCGTGGAGATTGAAGGTCCCTAGTCTAGGTTTGCCCCAAACTTCTTTTGGTAGCATACGGAAGGCAACTACAACAAAGAGATCTGCCTGAAGTGCATCCAATTCCTCTAGAAAACCTTCATCTTTTAACGAAGATGGCTGCAAAACCGGAATGCCTAGATCTAATGAAGCTTTTTTAACAGCACTGGGTTGTAGCTTTCTCCCACGTCCGGAAGGCTTATCTGCCACCGTAACAACGGCCTTAACATCATATCCGGCATTTGCCAATGCTTGGAGTGGAGGTACAGCAAATTCAGGTGTACCCATGTATACTATACTAATGTTGTCGTAAGGCATCAGGAGGACAATTTAAATCGAACCAAATATCGTCAAAACTCAGTCCGTCTTTGAGCATGGCTTGAATTGTTTCCCCATCGGGATAGTGATTTAGCGTGCAATTGCTACAAATACCACAAGCTTCTCGGGGTGTTTGGCCAAAGTAACGCTCAACAACGTTGGCTAAACACTCTTCAGAAGCGAGAAACTCGAGAATAGCTTGTGATCGCTCTTTTTTGCTGGTAATCCAAGATTCTACGAAGGATTTGGACAATTTGAAATATCGCTTGTCTATGCGGTTCTCTAAAAAGAGTAGGGCACATTGGTTTTGTTCGGCCCTATATTGAATCAATCCTTTTTGATGCATTCGATTCAGCCACTGGTCGAGATCTTTAACGGTCTTGTGCAGCATAGGGGCTACAGCATCTAACTGTATTCTCGTAGAGTGTTGGGCCGCGTGACTGTATAAACGGAACAATTGTATCAAGTTTTGATGATCGTCCTCAGGTAATCCAGACCAATGTTCCGGTCGGGTTAAAAAAAGTAACTCAGGATAGAGTTGATTACTTTCTATAAATTGCCACATACCTCGTTGTTGCAGCAACTTGATATAAGTCAATAATTGTGGGATAGGGAGTTCTAGCCTAGCGGCCAGGTTGACCAAAGAAAAGTTTTCTTGATGGTCTTGGCCTGTCCCTACGGCTATTTGAAAATGGCTACAGATCTTATGATAGAAGGCCTCTACCTCTTCTGGTTTAGGTAAATCTGTAATACCCTTAGTAATGCGTGTAAAATCTTGCTGGTTGTATAAAAGATATGCTTGGGATAATTGTCCTCCCCGACCACCACGCCCCACCTCTTGATAATATCCTTCTATGGTATCAGGCGTATCCCAATGTATGACCCACATCACATCCGCTTTATCTATACCCATTCCAAATGCAGTAGTACTGACCATTATCGGGACTTTATTGTCGAGCCAACGTTCCTGACGTTCGTTCTTCTCCTTTAAATCCAAACCAGCGTGAAAGAATGTGGAGTGTAGTCCATTTTCATTGATGTAATGACTAATGGATTCACAACTAGATCGGGTCTTCGCATAAATGATTCCCGTACCGGTCAAGCGCCCTAATAACCTTAATAGCTGTTTGTCCTTGTTGGGAGTAAGTCTTTTTTCTAGTTGTAGGTTATTCCGTCGCACACTGCCCTCAAAGATTGCTGCATCAGGGATTTGTAGTTGCTCGGCTAAATCCTTTTTAACCCTATTCGTCGCTGATGCTGTTAGTGCCAAAACTGGGATATTTGGGAATCGTTCACGGAGTAGGTGCACATTTAGGTATGAAGGGCGAAAATCAAACCCCCATTGCGAAATACAATGTGCTTCGTCAATAGCGATTAAACTGACCTCCGCATTCTGCAGATATTCCAGGAACAACGTATTTGACAACCTTTCAGGGGCAAGAAAGACTAATTTATATCCTCCGTATTTGATATTCCTAAAGGCCTCGTCTAATTGCCTCGGGGAGTATGAGCCAGTGAATTGATAAGCTTTAATATTTCTCTTGGTGAGCCCGTGTAATTGGTCTTGCATTAAAGCCAAGAGGGGACTTATAACAATAGTAACACCTTCAAGAGCTAATGCCGGAACTTGATAGCAAATGGATTTTCCGCCACCGGTAGGGAGCAACCCTACAGTGTGCTTGCCCGAGAGAACGGAAGAAATAATATCTCCCTGTAACCCGCGAAAATCAGGATAGCCCCAATATTGTTTCAGTATTTCTTTTGCCTGTTGAAGGATCATAAACGTGCCAAAATAAAGGCAACGCGTTCTTCTACTGAGTCAGGAGGAACTTCAATATACTCATATCCCAATTCCTTATAAGCTACCTTCAAGTGTTCTTCTACTTCATAGCACTCCTCAAGTGTTTCCATGCGCTGCTTATCAAGACTATGAATCTCTGGCCATACTGGTAGGAAAAAGACTTTTTCAAATCGCATTTCCTGTAAATCTGCCTTCCAATCCTCAGAAAGTTCTGCGTTTCCCTTATTAAGGTACGCGTAGGCATCCACATTAGTGCGGTCGTAAAAATTAATTTTTTCTAACAATGCATTGTGGTACTGCTCATTGCGTAGGTCCCAGACGAGTTGAGTAAAGCCCAAAAGGTCATTCCAAGGCACCAAATCCGACTCTTCGTCCAATGAATTTTGAATGATTTCGCGAGCTTGTTCGTGGAAAACAGGGTAGCCATGTTGCTCTAATGCAATGCTTAACGTAGTTTTCCCTGTGGCAGGAGACCCCGTAATGGCAATTCTCGTCGTTTTCAATGGGTATGAGATATCTTCGTAGAACTTCAAATGTACTTCTAATGGTCCGATTTTATCATGCAATTGCGCTACTACTTTTTCTGAGCTTATCCACATTTGCTCAGCCCAAGTCGGCCATAAACAGCCTTAATAATGCACAAGAAGCTTTTCGCAATGGACAAACAGAACAAGGCTGGAAGCACTTGCAGAAAAGCATGAAGAAAGGCAAGGGGACTTACTATCAGCCTTTTGTCTATGCAGGTGACTACATGTTCAGACAGGGTTCGTACACTGAGGCACTGTCCTATTACAACGAAGCCTTAAGTATTCAACCATTATCAAGTGTATTCTTAAAGAAGAGCATCGTTTACAAATACCAATTCCATTGGGAAGAGAGTATCGCTAACATGGAGCAATATTTAAATCGTGCCAGGCTTTCAAAAGAGCGATACGAATTGGCACTGCAGGAATTGGATAATCTAAAATTCACGCGTGATCAATACATCAAATTCCAACAAAGTGATTTCGATTACAATATTGAGAAGTTGAGTTTTTCAACCGAGCAACTAGAGTATTTCCCTACAATAACTGGAGGTGATGAGTTCTTGATATACACGCATCGTTTCGTGGATGGGTCTAAGCCTACAGATGAAAACCTATTTAAAGGCACATTGGATGGAATAGATAGATATGGTGTTCCTCTAGATGGAAATTTAAATTCACAATTGAATGAAGGGGCTTCGAGCATAAGCGCTGACGGTGCCTTCATGGTTTTAACGGTTTGTAATCGACCGGATGGGGCAGGAAGTTGTGACCTCTACTATAGCAATTGGAATCCCATTTATGGCTGGGAAACTCCTAAGCCTCTTCCTGGCAAAATAAACACTGGACAGTGGGAGAGTCAACCCAGCTTAGGGCCAGACGGCACAACCATTTATTTTGTTCGCGCCAGTGATAGCATGGATCCAGATGCAGATATTTTTGTCTCCACTAAAGATGAAGAAGGTAATTGGTCCAAGGGGCAACGCCTTCCAAATCAAATAAATGGACCTTCGAAAGAAAGTAGCCCATTCATTCACTTTGACGGAAATACCCTTTATTTCAGGTCAGAGCGCAGTCCTTCTTTAGGCGGGTCCGATTTCTTCATGAGCAAGCGCCTAAGCGATACGACGTGGTCAGAAGCGATGAATCTTGGCTTTCCGCTGAACAGCTATGGCGATGAATTCTCAATGGTAATAGATAAGAGTGGCACCTTTGGATACCTAGCCTCTGATCGTGGCACTGAGATACTTCCAAATTATTCGAAAATGAGTTCGCTGGACTTATTCCGTTTTGAGCTGCCGAGCGAATTACAACCTGAGCCAAGGTTTAACTACGATATTGTCGTTTACGATAGTCTGACCGATTTTCCGCTTGGCAATGCTTCCGTGCAACTCTATAACGATGCCGGTGTCCAATTTTTCAATGGACAAAGCAATGAAAATACGGGCTCTGTAAGGTTAATGACTGATGGGTCGCCCATTCGAGTTACGGCGTATAAGAAGGGATATGTTCCATATTCCACTACCATATCACGAATAGATTACTTCGCGGGACCGCTCCACGGACCAAACATTGCAAAACTCAGAATGTCTCCGATAAGCAGTGGAAATTCGTTCGTATTGAGGAATATCTTATTTGAATTAGACAAAAGCTTCTTACTGAAAGAAAGCGAGAAAGAGTTGAATGTATTATTGAAATTACTCGAGGATAACCCGAACGTAGAGGCGACCATTGTTGGCCATACTGATAATCAAGGTTCAAAGTCCTACAATCAAAACTTGAGCGAAGCGAGAGCCTTAGCTGTTTTAGATTGGTTAGTGGGCCATGGGATAGATAGAGAAAGACTAATTTCAGAGGGCAGGGGCATGGAGGAACCAGTGGCCTCTAACGACACAGAAGAGGGTAGAGCACTCAACCGACGGACAGAGGTACGCTTGCGTTAAGCTTCGTACTTATCTTTCCATACCGCCTTTTGCTGAGCGCTAATCTGCTGCTCTTTGGGATTATCTGCAGGAGACCAAAACACACTTCCTTGAATCTCTTTTGGTAAATATTCTTGAGAAACGAAACCTCCAGGGTGGTCGTGAGGGTATAAATAGCCTTTACCGTGGCCCAAATCCTTGGCGAGCGCACTAGAGGCATTTTTAAGGTGATCTGGTACCTCGAGATTCCCTGTTTGTTGAACCAATTTTTGCGCCTTGCCAATGGCCGTGTAAGCACTATTAGATTTTGGGGAAGTGGCCAAATAGATCGCACACTGGCTTAAGATAATTCTGCTTTCTGGCCAGCCAACGCGCTCAACAGCACTAAAGGTTTCATTCGCGAGCATTAAAGCATTAGGGTTGGCTAGGCCAATATCCTCCGCGGCTGAAATGATTAATCTGCGTGCGATAAACTTCACATCTTCACCGCCTTCGATCATCCGAGCGAGGTAGTATACTGCAGCTTGTGGGTCGGAGCCTCTAATGGATTTGATGAATGCTGAAATGACATTGTAATGTTCATCACCACCTTTGTCATATCTGATTTGTGCGTTGCTTAGAACATTTTGGGCAAACTCCTCATCTATGGGAACTCCAGGTTGTCCTTGCTGGAAACACAGCTCTACTAGGTTATAAAGTTTTCGAGCATCGCCCATGCTTTGACGAATCAAGAAGTCATGTGCGGTAATCTTAAGGTCTTTTTGCGTCGCATACTCCGTCTTATTAGCCAACTCAATCATCTTGGTCAGATCCTCTTTAGAATGCGAATTCAATACATACACCTGCATTCGAGAAAGCAAAGCAGCATTCATTTCAAACGATGGGTTTTCCGTTGTGGCACCTATGAGAGTGATCCATCCGCGCTCAACCGCATGCAATAGGCTATCCTGTTGGCCTTTATTGAATCGATGTATCTCATCGATGAAGAGGATAGGGCGCTTGTTGTCAAAAAGACTCTTCTTTTCAGCTGCTGCGAGTACTTCACGCACATCTTTGACGCCGGCGCTTACTGCACTAAGCTGATAAAGTGGTGCTTCTAGTTCTTTTGCTAGGAGCAAGGCAAGCGTTGTTTTCCCAACTCCTGGTGGTCCCCACAGGACTATAGAAGGTAGACGTCCTATATCTAAACTCTTACGCAACGCGCCATTTTGACCTATAAGGTGCTCTTGGCCCAAATATTGGTCCAGTGTATGTGGTCGAAGCTGTTCTGCGAGCGGTTTCATTCCTCGAAAGTAACTATCTTTTCGCTATGTCTCATTGGAGAAAATATGGAATTCATAAAGGCTTGTTTTTGTGGCCAAGTCTTTGGCTCATCATTGCATGGTCCATCTTTCTTTTGGAGGAAAGTGCCGGTATTCCTTTACGAAAATTTGGTATCGTACCAGGTGATGTTCATTCTTGGTATGGGCCTATAACTTTTTCTTGGTTGCACAGTGATGTGAATCATATAGCAAGTAATACCATCAGCCTATTCTTTGTAGGAGTGTTGATTCGCTACAGTTTTCCGAAGATTTTCGACCGGATTTGGTTTATCAGTCTCATGGCGCCTGGGGTGTTATTATGGTTCATTGGTAGGCCAAATGTACATATTGGGGCAAGCGCTTGGTTGTACGCTATGGTAGCCTTTGTGTTCTTTAGCGGGGTTATGCGCCTGCATATTAAGTTATTGGCGCAAAGCCTATTAATGGTCTTCTTATACGGGAGTTTTGTATGGGGAGTGTTGCCTCATGACCCTACCATAAGCTATGAAGGTCACTTAAGTGGAGCCATTGTAGGGGTGCTGTTGGCACTGTACTACCGCAAATTGGAACCTATTGAATCCTTGCGGAATAAAGAACGTGAGGAGGAAGAGGAGGTATTGTGGGATGATTGGAAGCATCCCTTTGAAAGGGAGTTGGACTACGAAAAAATCAGCCCAACAAATGGTACACCGTCGCAACGGCCACAAGGCCCGCAGTTTCGGTACGAAGACGGCTCGAGCCCAGATGAATTGGCTTAGCGCCTGCCGTTGTTGCTGCGAGTACTTCGGCAGGTGAGAAATCTCCCTCTGGGCCTATCATGATGCATAAGGGTTTGGAAGTATTCAACACTTCATGGATGCCTTTCTTAGTTACTTCATTTTCACAATGTGCGATCATTACCTGTTCTTGCTTTTCGGCTAGAAAGTCTTGAAAGCTAATGGCTTCGTCTATGTGCACTAATGCACCTTTTAGGCTTTGTTTAGTGGCACTCAAGGCGATTTTACGAAGGCGCTCCGTTTTAATCGTACGACGTTCGCTGTGCTCACAAATGATCGGTATGATTCGATTGATGCCCATCTCAACGGCCTTCTCAACGAATGCCTCAATCCTATCCATACTTTTGGTGGGAGCAATGGCAATGGTTAAATCATAAGGGACCTTACCGAATTCATGCTCTACTTTAGAAAATGAACCGTAAACCTTTGATTTTGAAACAAAAGAGATTTCACCCTGATAGAGTGCTCCATCTCCGGTGATGAAGTGTATGTGATCTCCGACAGACTTTCGAAGGACTTTCACACAATGCTGAATTTCTCCCGCATCTAAATGGAATTCTGTTCCTTGGATATATCCATAAAAGAGTTGCATTATACGCCTACCTTATCTTTAGTTTTCGTCAGGGGACGCTCGATTTGGGTTTCGACGAACGCTATGATTTTATCGGCAACATCAATACCCGTCACTTTTTCGACACCTTCAATGCCAGGTGAACTATTCACCTCAAGCACTAGTGGACCTCTTTCAGATCTCAGCATATCAACACCCGCTACATTTAAGCCTAGTGCTTTTGTCGCAGCAATGGCTGTCTTTTTCTCTAGCGCATTAAGTTTCACTTTGACACCCATACCGCCGCGGTGTAGATTAGAACGGAACTCTCCCTCTTGGCCCTGACGTTTGTAGGCTGCCACAACTTTTCCACCAACTACTAAGGCACGAATATCGGAGCCTCCTGCTTCTTTAATGAACTCTTGCACTAGAATGTTGGCATTGAGTCCGTAAAACGCTTCAATGACACTCTTAGCAGCTGTTTTGGTTTCTGCAAGTACCACGCCAAGACCTTGAGTACCCTCGAGTAGCTTTACGACAAGTGGTGGACCCCCAACGGTTTTTATAAGATTCTGAACGTCGCGAGGTTGTTTCGCAAAAACTGTTTTAGGAATGCCTATACCATGTTTGGCCAATACCTGAGTGGCTCTAAGCTTATCTCTAGATCGAACCAATGCCAAAGAACTCAGCGTAGTGTATACATGCTTAACCTCAAACTGACGAATAATACTTGATCCGTAGAATGTTACAGAAGCCCCAATTCTAGGGATGATCGCATCAAAGCCCTCTAGTTCGTGATCGCCTAGATAGACCGAATTCGCATCAGTCTCCATGGCCACATAACAATGGTTGTGATTGATGACTTCTACGTCGTGTCCCCGCTTTTCAGCAGCTTCCTTTAATCTATTGGTAGAGTAGAGGGAAGGGTTGGCGCTAAGAATGGCTAATTTCATAGCTTCTAGTTATTTCGTGACATCAACGATGAATCCCTTCTCAAGAAGGTTTCTACCGATCAACATGTCGTAAGTTAGTTTGCTACGGTCACTAAACCCAACCAATACTTGAAAAGCTTGCTTGTGAATACTGACTGTGGTTTTAATCATGGGACGTGCCATTTTCTTTCCAAATGAATTGCGAACGTTACGAATCACAAAATCATTGAACTCTAGCACTTTGCCTGTGTAGTACTCAGAGTCCTTGTCGAAGAGAACCACTTTGAGCAGCGGATCTTCGCCTTCTTCATCGATTATCTCAATAAACGAAGCATGAAGGGCACAGGAAGCGGCTCCGGTATCTACACGTGCTTGCACACTTTTGATTCCTAAGTCTGGGAAATAAACGTCTGCAGTGGCACCTAAAATGTTCCAATTTTTCATGGCGCGAATTACCCATTTAAATTCTTAAGAATCAATAGGGTAGAAATAATTTACTAAAATTTAATTTTCGCTCGTGCTCCGGTGCTCAAAGGCGCATTTTCACCGGCCAAATAGTTGTAGTATCCAGCAATACCAATCATGGCAGCATTGTCTGTAGTATACTCAAACGGGGGCACGAAAATAGATAACTTATGCTTTGCTCCCCAGGTTTTTAATTCTTTGCGCAATGCACTATTAGCGCTTACACCACCCGCAATCGCAAAGTTCTGAATACCAGTATCCTTAGCTGCTTTTTTAACCTTTCGCATCAGTGCGTCAATCAATGCTTTTTGGTAACTGGCACAGATATCATTGAGGTGTTCAGCTACAAAATTTGGATGATCCTTTACCTTTTGCTGCAGGGTATAGAGGAAACTTGTTTTCAAACCAGAAAAGCTAAAATCGTACTTTGGTAAATTTGGCTTTGCGAAAGTCAGGAATTCAGCATTGCCCTCAGCGGCAAGCTTATCGATCATTGGTCCACCAGGATAGGGAAGCCCTAGTATCTTAGCCGCCTTATCAAAGGCTTCACCGACAGCGTCATCAATAGTTTCTCCTAAAACTGTCATTTGTTTAGGTCCTTCCACCTTGACTAATTGGGTATGCCCCCCACTGACAGTGAGGCACAGGAAAGGAAAGATAATGGGCTTTTCGTGAGCTCCTTTAATGAGGTGGGCCAGAATATGGGCATGCATGTGATGCACCGGGATGAGCGGAATATCAAGTGCGAAACTTATACTCTTAGCAAATGAGGTGCCTACAAGCAAGGATCCCATAAGTCCAGGGCCGTTGGTAAATGCGATGGCGTCTAAATCTTGGGGCTCGATATTTGCTACCTTTAACGCATGATTTACCGTGGGTACAATATTTTGTTGATGCGCTCTAGAGGCCAATTCTGGTACGACTCCGCCGTATTCTTCATGCACCTTTTGGGAAGCGACAATGTTGGACAACAGCGCGTTGCCATGCAATACAGCAGCACTGGTGTCGTCGCAAGAGCTTTCAATAGCTAGAATATAAGGTTGTTGCTTCATGAATGCCCCAAAAATACATCAAAGTACCGCCATGAGAACCACCCGTAGATTGGGAATTGGTTTAGGATTACTACTAGGGGCCGGTTGCTTAGCATTTTGGCTCGTCCTTCATTCAAAATCCGTTCAGCACTTTCTTTATAAAAGCTACGCTTCACCCGCATTAGAAAATATGGGTGTGAGTACGGATTTTTCAGGGATGGATTATGCGGATGGGGAATTTACGATGGCAAAATTGGACCTACGACTTCATCAAAAAACTATTGCCACACTCAAAGGAGTGAGTATCGCTGATGTACGCTGGAGACAAGGAATGGTAGACGTAGCATCCATTTCTTGCGATACGGTCAGCATCGATGCAAGTGATACGGCATTGTTTTCAGAGTGGCTTCGTGGATTACCCTCGGACACGCCGACTGAAGGCTTTCCTCTTGCTATAGCCAACAACATCATTCAATTTTTCGAAGTAGAACTGCCGAATGAACAACATATTCGAGGAGATCTATTGACTTCGAAAGTATCGTTTTCCGAAGGTGTAGCGTGTCAAGCCCTGAGTGGTGCTCTAACATGGGACACCATTGAAACGAATGTTCATATCACCCAACTCAACCTCGGCAAAATCAATGCATTTAAAATGGATGCAAACATTAACCTAGGTGCAACGGTACTTTGTGATGTTCAATGGGATGAGAAAAGTATACGTTGTGATGCCAGGGTAAGTACCACGCAAGATTTCAAATTGTCACAAATTCCGGCGGAATGGGGCGGGTTTATACGAGATGTAGCACTAGATCTGGAAATTTCTGGACCATCTTTCGATTCTATTATTACTACGGCCCAATTCTATCATCAATACTTCACCGGTACAGCTATTGCGCAGCTCAACAACCCTCGGTACAATTTGAAAGGAAACCTGCACTTGTACCAGGAAGCTTATGACAGTACTATGCTGTCTCAATGGTTGACCGTACCTGCGATGCAGGCCGCTGATCTACAATATTCGATTCAAGGATCACTGGAATCAGGTACGTTAGCCTATGATCTCGGGGCAAGTAAGGGAATGAATACCGTTAGAATTTGGTCAAAAGAATGGAAGGATGTTGCTCGATTGGAGCTAAATCTCCCCAACTTTACTCAAGGACCACTTAGCGGAGGCTCTGTGAAGGCGGCCATTAAACCTAACCTAGAAGCGCTCATTACAGATCAAGGCACACAAGTGGTGGGGTTAGCACCGATAATGATGTTTGATGATTATTCCGTCAGAGGCTTGAGTTTTAATTGGCAACATCTAACAACTAAGGATTCCATATGGTTGTCTTGTCTGGATAGCCTGATGGATATCGACGGTTCACTTGTCGCAGAACAAGGAACTTTTAAAGTACAATCCAATATCAATGCCTTAGGGCTTGAATTGCTGGACCCCTTAGATACAGGACAGATCTTAAGTGCCCGAATGGCAGGGTTGCTGAAAGAAGATTTAACAGGGTTCTTTAGTGCACAGGACATCTTGCTGCAACGCCCAACAGATGTCGTTTTCATCAATGCGTTTGATGTTGTACACGAAAAACAAGGGACTGGCAGACGGATAGGCGTGAGTAGTGATGTTATGCAAGGCTACATTGAAGGTATTTTTGATTGGAATGGCTTGAGGGCAATACCCGGCGTACTTTTTAATGATTTAGCCGGCGGTCCGAAGGTGGCCAACAAAGTAAATGCGAAGTTTGCTTTTGAAGCTAGTACTATTGATTGGTTGAGCCAGTTGCTGCACCTAGGAGTAATTCTTCCAGAGGGAGGGTATATGGTGGCCAATTTTAATGGTTCGTCCTCAACTTGGAATTATAGCTTGAACGTTCCTCATTTGAATTATAACGGGGTAGAAGCTTTTGCCATTCAAGGGGAGGGAACAAAAGAAGGCCGTGGAATTCAATCCATGCTCAAGGCTGGAACGGTTGATGGTATTTCCACACCCTTGGACAGTGTAGTATTGAGTTGGGATTCACATACAGAGTTTCAAGAATTTACTGCTGCTGCTCATGTTAGGGATAGTGTACCGACGAGTCTCTTGGCTGGGGTACAGTACAAGAAGGGCTCATTTACCCCCAATGTGTTAGAACTTCAAATGGGAGCTCATCACGCATCGTTGGTAGGTGCATCACCAATCTTATGGAATAGCACCAGTTTTGATTCCGATAGTTTAATGCTGAAAGGCACCTTGGGAACCATAAGATTGACCGGAGGTTTGGGAGAATTGGCCACAAATCCATTGCGTCTTTCATTGTCTAACATCAATGCAAATTGGCTGAACTATTGGTATCGTGAACCACAAATGCAGTTCGATGGTCGATTAGATGCCATACTTCGTATCGATTCATACTTGCCAAATCTACAAGGGTCGGGTTCTTTGCAATGGTCTAATGTGCAGTTAAACAGAGAGTTACTGGGTAATTTTAACAGCACTTTACAATGGTCTACAGCTGATAATGATATTTTCTTGAACGGCACACTTTTGCAGCCTGGAGCGACAAAAGCAAGAATATCCGGTCACTATAATCCAAGCATTGATGATTTGGACATGGTTGTGGTGGTGGACCAACTAGATATTCACCCCTTCGAACCTTTACTAGGTGGGGTACTGACTGAAACCGCTGGGGTTTTGAACGGGAGCGCTCGCGTAACTGGCCCCGTGGAGAATTGGGAAGCTGATGGGGAATTTTCGCTATTGAATCCTTCGTTCAATATCCCGATCACTGGTACGTCATTATCCGCGTCTAGCTTAGATTTTGGTTTGAAAGAACAACGCATAGAATTGGACTCGGGGTATTGGACGGACGGTACCAACAGCACAGCGGCATTGACTTGGGGAGGAATTGAACATAATCGCTTTTCAACGCTAGACTTTGATGTTCATCTCACGGCTGATAGTGCCCTTGGGATGCAGTTGAATAGGGCATATGATTCGTATTTCTATGGTACAGGAATAGTCGATGGGGATCTTGTCGTAGAAGGCCCGGTGGAGCAAATACACTTGGGCCTAAATGCCACCACTAAAAAAGGATCGATCTTGAAGATTCCATTAGATAATCCCACTGAAGTGGAGACCCCTTCTTTTTTGCGATTCGTTTCCAATGAGTTTCGGGCTCCCGTAGATACTTCCAAGTCCAAATCTCTGGAGTACTTCACCACAGATATGGAATTAGAAGTGCTGCCCGATGCACTAGTTGAACTCATTTTGGACGAGGTGATGGGCGATATTATTTCGTCAAGAGGGACGGGAAATATGCGCGTTAAAATCTTGGAAGATGAATCGTTTGAGTTGTACGGACTGTATACCATAGCTTCGGGAGATTATCTATTCACCTTGCAGGGAATCATTAACAAGCCCTTTGAGTTGATCCCTGGCGGTACCATTTTATGGTCAGGCGATTTATATGGTGCAGAGGTGAATCTCCAAGCTAAATATTCGGTAAATACGGATTTAAAAGGGTTAGTGACAAATGCAAACTATTCTAACGAGAACGTAGATGTAGATTTGATTATCACCCTGACCGGTTCGTTAATGCAGCCAGAAATAGGTTTTGATATCGTCTTGCCTAATAGCCCGTCTTCTTACCAACAAGAATTGGAACGTCGTATACTCACCGCCGATGCGATGAATTACCAAGCATTTTCATTACTGATGCTAGGTGACTTCTACCGTCAGAACTTGGGAGTACAAGAAGGAATTAATCTGAGTGAGTCTTTTACCCGTTCTACCTCGGAGGTTTTGGTAAGCCAATTTGGGACTTGGATAGCAGCAGGGTTGGGATCCTATGTGGACGTAGAATTGGACTATACTACCGGAAACAACCCGTATAATTCCTTGGTACAAAGTGGTGATGAGATTCGTCTTGGAGTGAGCAAGGACTTCATGGAAGGCAGGTTGCGCATCAATTCCTCTTTAGACGTACCTATTGCCTCTGATGGGTCTTCTACGTTATTGCTCGGCGATACACAGATAGAATATGAGCTGACCAAAGACGGTCGTACGGTACTACGCGCTTTCAATAGAAGTAATAGAAACGATCCGCTACTTCAGAATACAGGCCCGTACACCCAAGGCGTTGGGATTCAATACCGCAAAGACTTCGACGGAAAGTAATCTATTTCTCAAGCGATTCGATCAACGCCACGGCCGCAGCTAAATCCTGCACGTAGTGATCCGGTGCTGTCGCACTTGGCTTCATACCATGCCCAGTTTTCACACGAATAGTTGTTACACCCGCATTTTTGCCGGCCTCAATATCTCTAGGACTATCGCCAATAAGATAACTCTGTGATAGGTCAATGTTAAAACGCTTCGCAGCATCCAAGAGCATTCCGGGCTTGGGTTTGCGGCAATGACAATCTATTTTTAGTTCGGGAACTTCCTCGGGGAAACCGCCGTGTGGATGGTGCGGGCAATAGTAAATGGCTTCGACGTATGCACCTTGATGGCCTAATTCTGTTTCCATCTTCTTATGAATCTCATCCAAATCCGACACAGAGCACATGCCACGGGCCAATACACTTTGATTAGTGACTACAATGGCTAAAAACCCCATCTTATTGATCTTTCGAATACTCTCACCAGCAAAGGGGTAATGTTCAAAATCTTCGGCCCTGTGAATTAAATCAGTATCGATGTTGATGACACCGTCACGATCTAAGAAAATACAGCGTTGAAGGTTTTTTAAGTTTCGTTGGGCCGCCTTGCCGGAAGATATGGCCTGCTCGACCTTAGATAATCGGTCCGGAGTCCCCATATCCTTCAAATATTCAGGAGTGTTGTAGGCATAAACTTTCAGTTTTTTGTATAGCCAAGGGAAAATGTCCTTTCCAAAATCCGCTTTCACACCAGCTTCTAGCTTTGTGAGTACCGATGGATTGAACACATAGGCAGCCGCATTCACCAAATTCCTATAGCGCAAATTTTCGGGATGTGGTTTTGGATAGAAGGCAGTAACCTGGTCTTGACCGTCGACGTCCAATAAATCGCTGTCGTAAGGATGATCGTTAGGATGTACCACCAATGTGGCATCGGCCCCTTTATGTTGATGGAATAGGACTAATTTTTCTAGATCCATATTCATCATTACATCTCCGTACAACACCAAGAATGGTTCCGTCAAGTGAGCTTCGAGCGCTTTTACACCGCCCACTGTACCTAGAGGCACGTCCTCGATATAGTACCGAATATCAATGCCAAATCGCGATCCATCTTCAAAATACTCCTGGATTTGCTCGTGTAAATGCCCAACAATGAGCCAAACCTTAGTAAACCCGTGCTCGACCAATAATTCTATTTGATACTGGAGTAAGGGTTTGTCCAATACGGGCATCAACGGTTTCGGAATATCCTTTCTCACCGAGGCCAATCTTGTTCCTTTTCCTCCAGCAAGGATTACGGCTGTCTGCATGATCAACAATAGTTTAGGCCAAACCTACGGAATCACCCCCAAATACCACAAGGCCTAAGCTAAAAGCTCACACGAAAAATATTTCACTTTTTTTACTCTAACCCTTGATAGATTGAAATTCCATTTTACATTTGCACACCACAATGGAAAACTGGTCCGGTAGTTCAGTTGGTTAGAATACAAGCCTGTCACGCTTGGGGTCGCGAGTTCGAGTCTCGTCCGGATCGCCAACAAAATTAAAGCCCCGAGAGCATCGCTCTCAGGGCTTTTTTGTGCCTTTTATTTTCGTTTGACTTTTTCCCTAGATTCGTGCAGCTCACAATAGCGTCCGTCCTTTTGAGCAGGGCGGTCGCATTTTGAACCATTCTTAGTTTTAAAAACGCATTTGCGGTAGACCTTCTTCGGGCCGTTTTCTTTTTCGGTACGCAAATACGGCAAGTCTTTCGGTCGCTCCGGTAAGCAAACAGAACAGGGCAGGAGCCCGCGTTCGAGGGCTTGTCGTTCATCGACTTTGATTTGGCCGTTCTTGAGATAGCGGCAACCGTCAATGTGGTAGCGTGCTCCCGATGGATTAATCCCTCGGGTGGAGTAAACAATGATTTCTTCCACAACAGTAGAATCCTTGGCCTCTTGCGCATTAACTTTAATGCTTGTGACCAAAATGACCACCAATACCCAAATAATGCTGCGAAATCTCATACGGACAAAACTATTGATTCTTCTGTTCGTGGGCCAATTTTCTACTGGTTTCTCACAAACGACCTCAATAGAATTTGATTACCTCCAGGTAATTGAGGCACCTAAGGGTCCAATAGGCTTTATGGGAACATCTGCGAATTACCATTTGAAAGAAGGCCCAAGTTATTTTGGCATACGATTAAACAACGCCGCTGTTGGGACCAGGGCAGGATATTATACGTTTGGTTATCAGGTAGGCACGACGATAGATGTAGGAAATAATTGGTCCCTTCACCCTAAACTGATGTTCACTACGGGAGGTGGAGCGGAAAGCAATGATGGCTCGGGAGGATTCTTAACCTCTGCCTTGCTTCTACAGCATAATGCAAACACCTTTGAATGGGGCATAGGCGCGCAATACAGCTATGTGAGCACAGGTATTATTCAAGGGTGGAGCCCTATGTTGAATGTTCGTTTGAACCAAAATTTTGAGAAACAGCCGTATGTAGTATCACAGGCTCAAATCTTTACGAATGTGATGTATTCTACTTGGAATGAGCACCAAAGAAATACCGGATTTGTCGGGGTCGGAGGCCGATTATTTGATAAACGCACTTACAAAAGCGTATACCTCACTGCCGCTGTTACTGATCTTGGTGGCTACATGGACGTATATGGAGGCTATGGAATCTTTCGAGATTATGGTCCCATCCGATTGCTCGGAGAAATCAATGCCGGTACAGGAGGTGGAGGAAAAGCGCCTGCTGGTGGCGGAATATTAGGTGGATTCCAAGGTGAGTTGCAATGGCATAATAACGGGAAATTCATTGGCCTTAGTTCAGGTATATTAAAAAGCTTTGATGGACCGTTTTATTTTAGGTTTACAGGATTGCACACTGGTATAGATTTTCATTATACCGCTACTCAAAATGAGAATGGCTTCACACCGATGAATCTCAGTATTGAAAATGCGGTAAGAACGTATCTCGGCGAAGACGGTTTCTCAAATTTGGGCATAGCTTTTCGCTTGCACAGAAAAGGCATGATTCAGCTTCGAGGAGAGAGTTACTGGGCCTATACCGATGGTCGTGGTGCCTATGCAGAAGGTTTGTTTGGCTTGCGCCTTCAGCCAAATAATTGGTTTGTCGAGACGCAAGTAGGTGCAGGAGCAGGCGGAGGTATTAACTTGTGGGGGGCAGCTGCGCTAGCTTTTGTCAATGCGGGGTTTGAAATTCCTCTAAATGATTATTGGGATGTAACAGGTCGCGGCATTTATAACCTGTATTCTTCTCAGGCATTTCCGACCTACGGATGGCAATTAGGCATGACCTTTAATATTCCTTTTAATACCCAATTCTGATGCGCCAGTTATCACTCATGCTTTTTCTGGTCGCACAGTCGCTTTGTTTTGGTCAAAGTACTTCCATGACAATTTTGTTTGAGCCTCTGGAGTCTTCGAATGATATGATGTGGGTAACGCAGCGCTTTGAGTTAGTTAAGGATTACACGAAGACAAAAACTACCATTGCTGCTGGTTTAGAGACTCAAAGCGCAGTCGTTGGGAATTATGGCGGTTTTTATGCCTTCGGATTTACCAGTGGTGTGTATCAACACATTAGACCAGGATTATTTGCTCATGTGGGCGCTTCGATAGCATCTGGAGGGGGTGCAGGTGCTCCTGACGGCGACGGCTTAATGTATAGAGGATTTGCTGGAATGAGCGTAAAGAGCAAAATCGGAGTAGTTGATTTAGCGTATAACCACATAGATTTTCCTTCAGGAGCCATTACCTCAAATCATATATCCATAGGTTATACACATATATTTCCCTATCTAATAGATGATAGCCACCATAACTACTATTATCCCACCTATTTTGAATTGATAACTAATCTCTGGTTCTTAGGTCCGGAAGATGCTTCTCGCAACAGTGAACCGGTGCAAAGCGCCTATGCAGGTGTACGTGTCGGACAATATTTAAACTCCAAACATACCGTTGGGGGTGAGTTGCAATTAGGGGCGGGCGCCTTAGGCAATATTGACGGGTACATGAATTACTCCATGGGGCTACGATTTAATACACCTTCACAACGCCTATTCTTTCGTACGCACCTAGGATCCGGCGGTGGTGGCGGTGTGTACACAGGTGGAGGAATATCCACTATGGTAAGTGCTGGAGCCCAGTTTGGTGGGCATCAATTCAGCGTAGGACAATGGACGGCATTAAGTGATAAAGCTTCTATTCCGTTTGTTTCGTACAGCCGACATCTGGATTTCAAAAGCTCCTTAGGTTTTCATTATCGAGGAGGTAAGCACAGTAATGAGGACTCACGCGAGGTAGCCTTAAAAATTATTGCCGGAGCGGGTCAACAGCGATCATCGGGTATGGATAGAAACGGAATTTCATACAACTCTATGTCAGGAATAGCAATGGGGATAGGGATTGAGGCCTGGAGCAATGATCAGTATTCATTAGATACCTATGGCCATACATTCTGGGCGGCCAGTGGTGGTTATGGTGCCTATGCAGAAGGGTTATTCAGCGCAGTTTTTCTGAAGAACAATAAGAACTTCAGATTCGGTTTAGATCTGACTTCAGGAATCGCAGGCGGTGGAGGAATAGATGTGGGTTCTGGCCTGATGATTGCACCTGGAGTGCAGGTGGAACGTAAAATTGGCTCCTTATCAAATCTCAAAATGAACCTCAGGCAAAAATACTTCCTAGGAGGCACCTACAGTCCAGCATATTTTGGTGTGGAACTAATTCAATCCTTGCCTGTTCAGTTGTGGTAAGTGACTAAATTTGCAATATGAAGTACATTCTTTCATCCCTCGTAATGTTATTTAGCTTGGTTTCGATGGCCCAAGTCAATCGTACTGATGCCAAAGGCAGAAAACAAGGGGCTTGGGTGAAGACCTATGAAAGCGGCAAAAAGCGCTATGAGGGTGCGTTTAAGGATGATGTACCCGTGGGTCACTTTATCTATTATTACGAAGGTGAAGGCGGTATCATGTCCGAAATATTCTATCGTGGAATCACGGGGACAGGGTATGCTAAGGCCTACCACCGCAATGGAATGGTACAAGCGGAGGGGATTTATAAGAGCCAATTAAAAGACAGTACTTGGACCTATTATGATCCTAAAGGCACATTAACCCAGCGTGAAGATTATAAAGGAGGTGAACTCCACGGAGATCAAATCACCTATTATGAAAGCGGCAATGTCGCTGAGCGCATTAATTACGAATATGGCGCAGAACAAGGTACTTGGTTGCGCAAGTGGGAGGACGGTACACTCAGAACAAAGGGGACATTTGAAGATGGCCAGCTCGAAGGTGAGTGTAAGTATTTCGATGAAGAAGGTAAACTAATCGCGAAAGGCAATTACCACAACAACAAGAAACACGAAACTTGGTACTATTTCGAGGACAACAAAGTCGTTCGAAAGGAAATCTATCGATATGGAACCCTAACCGGAGAAACCCTCTACAATGAAGAAAGCGAAGAGTGATACTACGGTTGTAGTTGGTTTGAGTGGCGGTGTAGATTCCTCAGTTACAGCATATTTATTGCAGCAAGAGGGCTACAAAGTCATAGGACTGTTCATGCGTAACTGGGTCGACGAGAGCGTTACTATACACGACGAATGCCCATGGGTAGAAGATTCTAATGATGCCATGTTGGTGGCAGATAAATTAGGCATTCCATTCCAAGTCATAGATATGAGCGCGCCGTATCAGGAGCGCATCGTGGATTACATGTTTGGGGAATACGAACGAGGCCGTACTCCAAACCCAGATGTGCTCTGTAATCGGGAAATCAAGTTCGATTTGTTCTTAAAAACAGCTCTTTCTTTAGGAGCGGATTATGTGGCTACCGGCCATTATGCTCGTAAATCTTCCGTGGAAGTCGATGGCAAAATCGTATATCAGTTGCGAGGAGGGAAGGACCCTAATAAGGACCAGAGCTATTTTTTATGTCAGCTTTCTCAGGACCAATTATCCAAGGCCCTATTTCCCATAGGCGAGCTTCTGAAGTCCGAAGTGCGCGACATTGCCCGTGAGGCAGGATTAGCCACTGCTGAAAAGAGAGATTCACAAGGCCTTTGCTTTATCGGAAAAGTGCGATTGCCAGATTTCCTTCAGCAGAAGTTAGAACCTAAGGAGGGGAACGTTTGGGAGGTAGCACGCGATGCAGCTTTTCTTCAAGAGCCTCGAAACACCTTAGCGGAGCAAGCTAAACCGTTTGATTTTCATCCTAAGCATGCAACCAAGCGAGGAAAACACCGTGGTGCTCATTACTATACTGTGGGACAGCGCAAAGGCTTGAATATTGGAGGAAGTCCACTTCCTTTATTCGTGCTTGGAGTAAACACGCAGTACAATGCCATTTATGTAGGACAAGGCGAAGACCACCCAGGCCTTTATCGTAAAGCATTGTTCATCACTGCGGAGGAAGAACACTGGGTAAGACCAGACCGCAGCATGCAGCCCGGAGAAGCGGCTCAGTATTCTGCTCGCATACGCTACCGTCAACCTCTAGTGCCGGTAACCCTGCATAAAGTAGAAGAGGGTTTATTCTTAGAGTTTGAAACTCCTGAAAAAGCCATTACACCGGGCCAATTCGCTTCATGGTACGATGGAGAAGAACTTATAGGCTCCGGTATCATCGCTGAATAGTATGAAGAAATTGGGCCTCATAATTATCCTATTATTCTCCCTTGGTCTTCATGGGCAAGAACAACAGGCCTACTTTGTATCCTTTGCGGTTAAAGAAAACCTCATCCTTCTTCAGCAACCCACTACATTCTTATCTGAGCGAGCCCTTGCACGCCGCGAAAGACAGGGCATTGATATAGGGCCAAGAGATATCCCGGTTTCATCCATCAGAAAAGAAACTATCGAAAACCTTGTTTCTTACGCCGGTCATTCTTCCAAATGGTTGAATGGCATGTATGTGGAGGCGACACCGGCCGAACTGACTCAAATCCAGAACCTTCCTTTTGTAGCAAGCGTACTACCCATTAAAGGAGGTACAACTACGCTTGGATTTTATGGAAACGCAGAATCCCAGAACAATCAAATCAACCTAAGTGCAATACACTCCTACGAGGATAACGGGTACCATACAGAAATTGCGCGAGGCGAGGGTATGCTAGTCGCAGTCTTGGACGCAGGTTTTGTCGGGGCAAATTCTATCAATATCAACGACAACCTAAATATCCTCACCACGAGAAATTTTGTAGAAGGCGGAACAGATGTTTACCAAGGGTCATCCCATGGTTTCAGTGTGCTTTCGACCATGGCCACCTACCAACCAGATGTCTATGTCGGTACTGCGCCTGAAGCCACATATGCTTTGATCAAGACGGAAAAAGAGTTGAGTGAAACCCCCGAGGAAATGTTCAACTGGATCGCAGGTGCTGAATTTGCCGATTCTATTGGCGCAGATATCATTAACAGTTCGCTAGGCTATAGCACTTTTGACGATCCGGCCGACGACTACACCGTAAATGACCTCGACGGTCGTACTAGCATTATTTCCTTAGGCGCCTTGGCAGCTGCACGCACTGGAATGCTAGTGGTAACAAGTGCGGGGAACGCCGGAGGTAGTGCATGGGATAAAATTACCTTTCCCGCAGATGCCGATAGTGTGCTCACCGTAGGTAGTGTGAATCAATACGGCATGGCCAGTACCTTTAGTTCTAGAGGATATACGGTCGACGGCCGCGTAAAACCAAATATTTGCGCTCGAGGGGAAGGAGCCTATGTTTTCCGTCCCGACGGACAATTAGCTTGGGCTAACGGCACCAGTTTCAGTTCGCCCATCATGGCAGGAGCAGCGGCTTGTCTATGGCAAACCCAACCCAATGCTACGGCCCAACAAATCATCAAAGCGCTCGAAACCAGTGCCTCACACTTTTACAGTCACAACATCCGTATAGGATATGGCATTCCCAACCTCGGATTAGCGAAACGCAACCTTGATGTAGTAGTGGGAGGTGAAGTCCCTCGAACACTGGTATATCCAAATCCCTTTGCGGATTATGTTGAACTCTTTTTGCCTGATGGCGAAGCCTTGGATATTGAGCTAGAATTATACGATTTGATGGATCGTAAAGTTGCGGAGGGTAGTTTATTTGGAAAGCGCTATCAAACCCTTTGGAGTCCCGGTGATCACGTGCCCCCAGGAATGTACATTCTTCACCTTTGGAGGGGACAAGAATACCAACGACTTAGTGTAATTAAAACTATCTAATTCTCAACAAAATTAGTTGAGGGTTTAGTCGTTAAAGAAACCTCTTAGCACTAAACGGAGGCCTGCCACGGCAAGGAATACGCCAGTAGCCATAATTACTAATGAGATTGCTGTCCAAGACCAATGACCTCCCGTTCCTTTACCAATGAATAGAGCTGGGCCTATGAATATAAAAGGGAAGGACCAAGCCAGTCTAAACAACCCTGCAATAATTTTATCCTGATTACTTCTTGCCATGATTCCAAGATTCAACAGCAGCACGTACACTGCCGTGGGTTAATAGGAGCTCTTTCGCTTTAGCCTCATCAATCCTCAACGCCTCTACAATCATGCGGGTACCGCGTTCTACAAGCTTTGCGTTGCTGAGCTGCATATCTACCATTTTATTGCCTTGAACACGTCCTAACTGAATCATTGTAGTGGTAGAAATCATATTCAGAACCAATTTTTGGGCTGTGCCAGCTTTCATTCTTGTTGAGCCAGTCACAAACTCTGGCCCTACGACTACTTCAATAGGATGTTCAGCTGCTTCAGCACATGCAGAACCTTCATTACACGTAATACATGCCGTAAGCATGCCAGCTACTCGAGCTTCTTTCAATCCGCCAACGACATACGGTGTAGACCCACTAGCGGCAATTCCAACTAAGGTATCCTCAGAAGAAGGCATATAATCACTTAAATCACGCCAAGCCCCATGGAAATCATCTTCTGCATGCTCCACTGCTTTGCGAATAGCGCTATCTCCGCCAGCAATTAAGCCTATTACTAAATCATGCGGTACGCCATATGTCGGAGGACATTCACTAGCATCGAGAATACCCAAACGACCGGAGGTTCCAGCGCCGATGTAGAACAATCTGCCTCCACGCTTCATACGTTTCACCAACGCCGCTACGAAAGCTTCTATGGCAGGAATCTTTGCAGCAATAGCCTGACTTATGGTCGCATCCTCTGCATTGATGCCGCGCAATACATCTCCAACGTCCATGCGTTCTAGGTTATTGTAATTCGAACTTTGCTCTGTGGTTTTCATGCGTTTCGTTTCAATCGGGCCATGTAAAATCCATCGTTATAGGTAGAAGGCTCTACGCTTTTATCTTCAATCAATTCAAATTCAGGGTGAGATTCTAAAAAGCGCTGTACTTGGCGTTCATTTTCTTGCGGCAAAATACTACAAGTGGCATATACCATAGTGCCCTGAGGTTTAACCATAGTAGAGTAGGAGCTTATGATTTCTTGCTGTACACCCTCTAAACGATCCAAGTGTTCCGGTTCCAATTTCCACTTCGTATCCGGTTCACGCTTTATCACGCCTGTACCAGAGCACGGAACGTCCAACAACAAATAATCTGCTGTATCCTTCAGACTTTCCAAGACTCCCGGTTCTTCCCATGCCTTAGTCTCCACGATATCTAACCCGCTTCGCTGCGTGCGCTTGAGCAGTTCACCTAGCTTTCTACCTTCGACATCCATGGCGATTAATCGACCCTGGTTGTTCATAAGCATTCCTAGGTGTAATGTTTTACCTCCCGCACCGGCACAGGCATCAATAACAGTAGCGCCTGGACTGGGTTGTAAATATGGAGCAATACTTTGTGATCCAGCGTCTTGCACCTCAAACCACCCTTCCTGAAAGGACGGTATGTGATTCAATCGCGGACGTCCTTCAATGTAGTAGGCACCTTTAAACATAGGATGCTCGTATAATGTAATACCGTGGTCCTCAAGAGAAGCAGTAACGTGTTCAACACTTGCTTTTAGGGTGTTTATACGTATGTTGACCGTGTTCGGGATATTCATTGCAGCAGCTATTCGCGACCATTTCTCAGGGCCCAATTGCTCTTCTGCCAATTCCGAAAACCATGATGCATAACTTTCCTTCGTGGCCACGTTATCAATGGCTTCTAGGCGATTCGCCACCTCTATATCGCGAATGGTATCGAATTTTGGCCAATCAGGGAGAATGCCCCCACGCCACAGCCAATACACTCCGAAAAGCTTTTGAAGATCTTTCCTTTTAGTACTGGGGTCTTGATCGAGAATAGCCCATAATAGGCCCCACCAGCGCACCATTTCATAGGTATGTTCGGCTACAAAACTTCGGTCTCGTGATCCCCACTTTTTATTCTGCCGTAGAATACGCTCAACTACCTTATCCGCGTATATCCCTTTCCCAAAGGTGATTTCTAAGGCTTCTAGAACCCCAGCAACGGTATTCGGAAACAACCTTTGGGTTTGAATGGACATTTACAGGGCAGGGTATTGCTGTGGATTTCGTTCGTACATTAACCCATAGATGTGCTCTACCATATCGTCTACGCTTGGTTTAGAGAAATAATCTCCATCCGATGCGAAGGCAGGTCGGTGATCTTTTGAAGTAATGGTCATTGGCGCAGCATCAAGATACTCATATGCTCCCTGATCTTCTAAAACTTGTTGCATTAGGAAAGCGCTGGCACCTCCTCGAACATCTTCGTCTAGGATTACCAAGGCATTGGTTTTACGAACACTCGCGGCCACTTCATGCTCTAAATCAAAAGGAATAAGAGACTGTGCATCAATAAGTTCAACACTTATACCTAAAGTGGTTAATTCATCGCATGCGGCTTGTGCTAACACACAGTTACTACCGTAGGTTAACAAGGTTAGATCAGACCCTTCTTGCAATACTTCGACCGCTCCAATAGGTGTAGTGTAATCCCCTAAATTCTTAGGAAGCGATTCCTTTCTACGGTAACCATTTAAGCATTCTACTACAAGTGCAGGAGTCTCGAGCTCCATTAATTTATTATAAAAACCAGCGGCTTGCACCATGTTACGAGGTACTAACACATACATGCCCTTGATAGAGTTGATGATTGTACCCATAGGAGAGCCCGAATGCCAAATACCTTCAAGTCTGTGACCGCGTGTTCTAACGATAGTTGGAGCCATTTGGCCACCTACTGTTCTATAATGCACTGTAGCTAAATCGTCAGACATGATCTGAAGCGCGTACAATAAATAATCTAAGTACTGAATCTCGGCAATGGGTCGCAAACCTCTCATGGCCAACCCTATACCTTGACCTATAATGGTGGCTTCGCGAATACCGGCATCAGAAACACGGGTCTCTCCGTATTTCGTTTGCATACCTTCTAGTCCCTGGTTTACATCGCCAATCTTTCCCGAATCTTCACCAAAGACCATAGCCTGAGGATGTTTAGCAAAAAGAGCATCAAAATTATCTCTGATCACAATACGGGCGTCAACCTGCTCCGCGTTCTCGACATCAGGGGCAACAAATTTGAGGAGCTTATCATCATCGTTTGGATTGTACAGATGTGAACTGTATCGACGTTCTTGTTCTGCTGTCGCTGCCGCTAACCACGCCTTTAGTGCGGCAATATCAATAGCAGCATCGCCGTTCACCATACGCACGGCTTTACGTACGGCACGTATAGACATCGCCGCATCAAGATCTTGCTGGGCTTCTAATTCCTGAATGAGATTAGTGGTGAAAATACCTTTCTCACCTTTTTGCTGAATGCCTTTCAATAGAGATAAGGCTTCATTACGCAGTTGTTTAGGAAGGCTTTGGAAAATGCTCCAAGCGTCTTTCTTTCCTTCTCTAGTAGCTTTTTTCGCCTCTTGTGTTACCTCGTCTAATTCTTCCTGAGTAGCAATGCCACGATCCACGATCCACTGCCCAAACTTCAGGATACAATCATGGTCCTTTTCCCATTGCAATCGCTCCGGAGATTTATAGCGCTCGTGAGAGCCGGATGTACTATGTCCTTGAGGTTGCGTCATACCCTTGACGTGAATCATCACAGGTACATGCTCTTCTCTAGCCACTTTGGATGCACGTAAGAAGGTCTTTATAAGCTCAGGGTAATCCCAAGCTTCTACGACAAAAATGTCATATCCTTTTCCTTGTTCGTCGCGCTGAAATCCTTTAAGAATAGCACTGATATCTTCTTTAGTAGTCTGGTATTCAGCTCCTACGGAAATTCCGTATTCATCATCCCAAATAGAAATGACCATAGGAACTTGTAAAACCCCTGCAGCATTGATTGTTTCAAAAAACAACCCTTGTGAAGTAGAGGCATTTCCTATGGTTCCCCAAGCCACTTCGTTCCCGTTGTTAGAGAACTTTTCAGAGCCTTCAAAAGAAACTTCTTTATATACTTTCGATGCCTGCGCCAAACCTAGAAGTCTAGGCATTTGCGCTGCTGTTGGACTGATATCGGAAGAACTGTTGTATTGTTTGGTAAGATCGACCCATTGGCCATTTTCATCCAATGATCGGGTGGCAAAATGACCATTCATTTGTCGACCTCCGGCCATAGGCTCAACCTTGGTATCGGTTACGGCATACAGTGAGGTGAAGAAAGACGTAGCGTCCATTTCTCCCAAGGCCATCATGAAGGTTTGATCTCGGTAATACCCTGAACGGAAATCACCTTTTTGGAATGCTTTTGCCCAAGCAATCTGGGCCAATTCCTTCCCGGCACCAAAAATACCAAACTTTGCTTTACCGGTAAGTACTTCACGACGCCCCATCAAGGAACATTCTCTTGACATCACCGCAATACGGTAATCTTCAAGTACTTCGGTCTTGTACTCCTGGTAGCTTATTTCTTTGGTATGTTTCTCTGTCATGTGATAGGTTTGACATTAGTCCTCACAAATATACGACAGAAAGGCCCCTACACGATTCGCTTGAAGACGAAGAGTACGAACAATGTGATCACGATCAGCAACATGACTTGAATTCCGCCACCGCTGTAATGAACTTTGTGAAGTCTAAGGTCTTTTCTGTAACTATAGGTGAGGTAGGATAAAAAGGCAACAGCAAATATTCCTGCGAAAATCCAATGTCCTGTGGTAATGTTTTCCATGTTGTAAATTTACATCTCATTCAATCATTTTAAGGCACTCATGAAGAAACAATTGGACCATGTCGAAAAATTCCATGATACGTTTGGAATTACTAATAAATACCAACCAGCAGCACGTGTAGGTGAGGATACTATAGCCTTGAGACACAAATTAATGGCGGAAGAAAATGAAGAGTATTTAGAAGCGGCATTGGCCGGCGATGCGGTGGAAGTCGCAGATGCACTAGGGGATATGATGTACATTTTATGTGGCACCATTCTAAGCCACGGCATGCAGCACATCATTGAAGAGATCTTCGAAGAAATTCAAGCCAGCAACATGAGTAAACTAGGGGCGGACGGAAAGCCGATCTACAGAGAGGATGGAAAGGTGATGAAAGGGCCTAACTATTTCAGACCAAATATTGGCGCTATTTTAGAAAAGCATCTTGAGGCCTAAGGATTGCTTTTTCGGGTCGTAGATTAAAGTTTGGCTTGCAACCTTCTAACCACTGGGGCCCTCCATCCTCAATAGGTCTATAGGTAGCTTGAACATCTTTGGCCATTCGTATACGGCTGACCGTACCTTCCTCGAAATTGAGTTGAAGCCAAGAACAAGTACTGTTGTTCAAGCCAATGGCTTCTCCATTACTTACATTATGCAGGTAATTCTGTGCATTTCCGTCGAGTCGAATAGTTTTTAGCTGGCCCTCATTAAAATTCCCCCGTAAGAATTTTCCTATGGTTTGGTCGAAGTAGATGGAATCATCCGTTTGGCTTGCAATACGAACTAGCCCTACCATAAACAAGCTATCGAGGCGGTCCTCTTTGAGTTTTAAGGCAGCGGAGTCTGAAGCGAATTGGTTCTTGTCGCTCCAAAGTGTAGGAGAGGGGTATAGGGCCAATTCTTCCTTGCCTTCGTTGTAATTAAAATTTGGACTAATTCCTTGAAAATCAGAACTAAAGAATTGTGTGTTATTTCTCAACACTACGTTTTTATACCCCAAGGAATCTTCTCGGATGTGTAATGTATCGCCCTTGGAATACAGGGTATCCCCATCCATCTCTTGACGATAATACACAGGGAAGTGTGCATCGACGAAAACAGGTGACTTAATATATTTAATGTATTCGCCTTCCAACACAAAGCCTTGGGCCGTATCGGCTACGAGGCCTTGGCCTTGAAGTTCTCCACTATTTGCTTTGAGATTATAGGCGAGGGTCGAGGCTTTGATGAATTGACCTGGAGAAATCATGGAGGCACCGCCTTGAAGACGTAAGAGCGTTTGATCCGCTTTATAAGTACCTTGTTGACAATACAATGTTGTGCTATCCCGGACCATTGTAGTGGGCCCTGCAAAATCGTACACATTCCGTTTTGGATAATACAACAAGGTGTCCGTATTCATCATGAATGAAGAATCAACGGCCACTACATCACCACGCAGTTTTACCAGGTCTATGTCCGTATTGTAGCTTCCAACATCAGAGGTTAATCTCAGAGTTTTACGCTCTAAAGTAGAACGCGTCAAATAGTATGCGGTCGCATTGTTTCGATCATATCGAAGAACAGTAGTTGCTAATCGAGAGGATGGTGTTTTTAACACAACATCCTTTTTAATGGTAAACACTCGCTGATCACCTAAATAAAAAAGCTCCTTACCATTTATACGAACTGTGTCGGATTGAATGATACGAACATTTCCGTAGGCTTCAAATGTATTCTCAGGCTGCCTAAGTACCGCTGAATCACAGTACATATAAGCTACATCTTGCTTTAATCCGACATTACCTCTCAAGTAGTAGGTTCTAGAATTGAATTTACCTTTGGTAATATCAGTGATATCACTACTGAGAATTTGAATTTTTGTTTGCCCCCAACCGATGGTTACGGTTGAGAAAAAAAGGGCCACACAAAGTTGTATGGCCTTTCTCATTACTTTCTAAGAATTGTTTGAGCGCGATCTGGACCTACACTCACTAAGGTAATAGGCACGCCTACTTCCTTTTCAACGAAGGCGATGTACGACTTGAACGTTTGAGGGAATTCATCCTCGCTGGTCATTTGCATCAAATCTTCATCCCAGCCTGGAACTTCTGTGAAAATTGGCTCAATCAAATCATCCTGAAGCTTGTAGGGAAGGTGATCAATGACCTCACCATTGTACTTATAGGCGGTACAAATCTTCAAGTTGCCTATTCCCGATAGCACATCAGCTTTCATCATCATTAACTCTGTAACGCCATTAATGTTGATAGCGTATTTCAAAGCAGGTAAATCTAACCAACCACAACGACGCGGACGACCGGTGGTTGCACCGAATTCGCGACCGTTTGCTTGAATGGTCTCGCCTGTAGTATCGAACAATTCGGTAGGGAAAGGTCCACTTCCGACTCGTGTACAATAAGCCTTGAAAATCCCATATACGTTTTTGATCGTATTCGGAGCGATACCCATACCCGTACAAGCACCGGCACATGTGGTGTTGGATGAGGTTACGAATGGATAGCTACCAAAATCAATGTCCAACAGTGTGCCTTGTGCACCTTCAGCCAAGATGGTTTTTCCAGCTGCCAAGTTGGTGTGAAAATAAGGCTCACTATCAATGATATCTAATGAACGCAGGTATTCAATAGCTGCAAACCAAATAGGCTCTAGTTCATCGAGATTGTACTCAAAATCAGCATAGCCACTCAGCAGTTGTTTGTGCTTGGTGACTAGTTGGTCGTAGAGTTCTTGGAAGTTATCTAGTTGAATATCTCCTACACGCAGACCATTTCTACCAGTCTTGTCCATGTATGTAGGGCCAATTCCCTTCAACGTAGAACCAATCTTCTTTTTGCCTTTGGCACTTTCGCTGGCCGCATCCAATAATCTGTGCGTAGGCAAAATCAAATGTGCCTTGCGAGAAATTTTCAAACGCTTCGATACATCTGGCTCTTGAGCCATGAGTTTATCCAACTCACCCTTGAAGATCACTGGGTCGATCACTACACCATTACCTACCACATTCATTACATCGTGGTGGAAAACACCAGAAGGAATAGTGTGAAGAACATGCTTCTTACCTTCAAACTCCAATGTATGCCCAGCATTGGGACCTCCTTGGAATCGTGCAATGATATCGTACTCTTTGGTTAGTACATCAACAATTTTACCCTTGCCTTCATCACCCCATTGGAGTCCTAGCAGCACATCTACAGCCATATTTAGTTGTTGTTAGAAGGTTTTCGCTTAGCGTAGAAGTACAAGCTATGGCTTTCCACATCTACACCGAACAAATCTTCAATCGTTTGTTTAATGTTTTGAATCCTGGGATCACAAAATTCGAATACCTCACCGGTATCCGTTAGAATCACATGATCGTGTTGTTTGTTGAAATATGATTTCTCGTAAAAGCTCTGGTTCTGTCCGAACTGATGTTTGCGAACCAAGCCACAAGTGATCAATAATTCGATGGTATTGTACAATGTGGCACGAGAAACGCGGTAATTCTTGTTTTTCATATTGAGGTACAAAGTTTCTACATCGAAATGATCTTCGTTTTCGTAGACCTCTTTCAATATTGCAAAGCGTTCCGGAGTCTTTCTTTGGTTGTTTTCTTCCAAGTAGCGACCGAACACTTCTTTAACCTTCTCGTATGCCTCCTTTGTACCCATGAGAATTAAAGCGCTAAAATACGTTGAATCAGCCGAATTTACCTACCCTAGAGACAGTACTAATACCCTCTAATTGTTTAATATTCGTGATTGTATCCGTCAAAGCCACTTTATCCGCGACTTCTATGGTTACTTGCCCTGAGAATAACCCATCGTCAACGGCAAAAGAAATAGCTTTAATATTCAAACTAAGCTCGCTTGAAATGACTTTCGTAACGTCATTTACTAATCCCATTCTATCCATTCCTTCAATGAGTAGGTTGATGGTCGCGAACGATCCTTTTTTATCAATCCACGTTGCTTTAAGTGTTCTATTCGCAAAACGACTTTGTAACAACACCGCATTTGGGCAATCATCCCTATGAACTTTTAATCCTTCAGCAGTGGTCACAAAACCAAATACACGATCACCAGGTATAGGATTGCAGCATTTGGCTAATGTATATTCCATTTCGTGCTCGTCGGTACCAAAAACGAGCATCAAGTCCTTCTTCGCCTCTTTAGAAAGCGGCTTTTGCTTGGCGTAGGAACTCTTTACTATTCTTCTCTTGAAGTAGTTGACAAGACCCGCCGTCTCTCTCGCATATTCACGCAGCTTCTTATTATCGATGACACCCAACCCAACCTTGAAAAATAATTCGTCTGGATTCTTCAATCCGAAATAATTTACAAGCTTCTGAATGTTGCTGTGCGTAGCCTTTAGCTTGAGCACTTTGAGTTTACGCTCCAAGGTCATTTGTCCTTGGCCAGTAATCAATTGCTTTTCCTTCTTTAAGCTTTGACGAATACGCTGCTTAGCCTTACCCGTTTTAACAAAACTTAGCCAATCTTCCTTTGGCTCTTGTTTCAAGGATGTTAAGACTTCAATCTGATCACCAGATTTCAGAGGAGAACTTAGTGGGACCAATTTTCCATTGACCTTCGTTCCCAAACAATGGGCACCAACCTCACTGTGTACATCAAAGGCGAAATCTAAGGCTGTCGCTCCTTTAGGTAAAGTGACCATCTCACCTCGAGGGGTGAAGACGAAAATTTCAGAAGAGAAGAGGTTCATCTTGAAACTATCAATAAAATCTTCGCTATCGTTATCGGGGTTATCCAAGAACTCACGAATTCTGCGCAACCAAGCATCAAGCTGATTACTACCTGAACTATCCTCCTTGTATTTCCAGTGCGCTGCAAAACCGTTCTCAGCGATATCATCCATACGTTTGGTACGAATTTGAACCTCCACCCAGTGGCCCTCAGGGCCCATTACTGTGGAATGTAGACTTTCATACCCATTGCTTTTGGGCGAGGAAATCCAATCTCTCAATCGGTTTGGGTTTGGGCTATAGTTTTCTGTAATCACTGAATAGGCCTTCCAACAATCGGATTTTTCATTCGCAAATTTTGAATCCAGAATGATCCTAACGGCATATTTATCATATACTTCTTCGAATGAAACCTGTTGGTTCCGCATTTTACGACGAATGGAAAAAATGCTCTTTGTTCGCTTCTTTACCTCGAACTTCAAGCCGGCTTTTTTCAACTCACCGCTGATAGTGCGAGTAAACTTGTTTAAATACTCGAAATCTCTATTGACCAACTCTTCCATTTTATTGGAAAGGTCCTCAAACATCTCAGGTTCTGTGTATTTCAGGCTTATATCTTCTAATTCAGTTTTAATGCGGAATAGCCCTAAACGATGGGCAAGAGGGGCATAAATAAACAATGTTTCCGAGGCAATTTTTAACTGCTTGTGGGCAGGCATTCCTTGCATCGTACGCATGTTGTGCAAACGATCAGCAAGCTTGATCAGAATGACACGCACATCATCTGATATGGTCAACAGCATTTTACGGTAATTCTCCAACTGCATGCTACTTTCTATACTTACCACACCTGAGATTTTCGTCAAACCGTCAATCAACCGAGCAATATTCGGATTAAACATATTCTCGATATCTTCCAAGGTGTAATCTGAATCCTCTACCACATCGTGCATGAGAGCCGTCGCGATGCTCGTAGGTCCAAGACCAATTTCCGTAGCCACAATCTGTGCTACTGAGATAGGATGAGTGATATACGGTTCACCTGATTTTCTGTGCACCCCTTTGTGTGCATCTTTCGCCAATTGAAACGCACGAGTGATGAGCTGGTTATCCGCTTCCTCAGTCTTATACTCAATGCTATTGAGCAAATCCTGAAAGGCGCCTTCCACCAAATCGTAATCTCTTTCCTCGTTCGCGGTCATTGTTTAGTCAATTAAAAATATCGTAGGCCTTTTGTGCAAATCGATGCGCTCACTTTTCCATTGTGAAATGGTCTTAGTGGCAATAAATTCAGTATCTAAGGTAATGTCTGCAGCGATACAAAGCTTAGTCTCAGGATGTAAAGTTGAGGCCAATTCTTCTAGCAGCTTATTATTGCGGTAAGGCGTTTCCATGAAAATCTGAGTAATACCATCTCTACAATCTTTGATCATGGCCTGAAACACTCGCTTTCTAATAGGCTTATCAAAAGGCAGGTATCCTCTAAACGTAAATTGTTGTCCGTTGAAACCACTTGCCATCAAAGCCAACAAGATAGAGGAGGGGCCGACCATAGGAACAACACGCAAACCCTTTCTATGTGCAATGCTGACAATTTCTGAACCCGGATCTGCCACACAGGGCACTCCCGCTTCGGAAATAATACCGACATCCTGACCTTGTTCCACAGGTTTTAAAAATAAGGGTAGGTCTAAGGGATCGGTTTGTTTATCAATGATCTCGAACCTAAGTTCTTGTTGATTTTTATCCGGATGTATGCTTTTAATGAAAGCACGAGCTGTACGTTCATTTTCAACGATGAAATACGTCAAACTACCCAACATTTGTTGTACATCGACAGGTAAAACCTTATCGCCAGATGTAGGCCCCAAAGTATTGGGTATTAAATATATAGTTCCTTTCATGAGTTCTTTTCTAAGAAGGCATCAATAGCCCCATCCAACATTCCAAACACGTGAGCAAATCCACTCTGGCCTCCAGTGTAAGGGTCGGGTACTTGTATATTTTTGCCAGGTTCTACCTCGTTCATAATCAACCTAACCTTGCTTTTCAATCCCTCTTCCGGGGCCATATTACACATGTTCGTGTAGTTAGAAGAATCCATGGCGAAAAGAATATCGAACTCGTAGAAATCTTGTTCAAGCACGGGACGGGAACGTTGATGGTCGATGTTGATATTGTGCTTTTTGGCCTCGAGAATCGATCTAGTGTCAGGACGCTCTCCTTCATGCCAACCTGAAGTACCAGCAGAATCTACGCTCCAGCCTTTTGGAAGTTTAGATTCTAAAATGCCATGGGCGAGGGGAGATCGGCATATATTTCCGAGACAAACCATTAGTATTTTCATAATAAAAAAGAGTCAGTATCCGAAGATACTGACTCTAAATAGCATTCGCTCGTATTTCATTACGATAAAGTCAATCGTTTCTGCAGTTCCTCAACATAGGTTCTGAAACGCTTGTCTGTTTCTCGTAGGTTATTTACTGTTCTACATGCGTGAAGTACCGTAGCATGATCCTTATTTCCGCATTGCTGGCCGATTGAAGCTAAACTATTCTTAGTCAGCTGCTTAGAGAAGTACATAGATAGCTGTCGGGCCTGTACAATTTCACGTTTACGTGTCTTACTTTTCAGCAATTCAAGTGGCATATCGAAGTAATCACAGACTACTTTTTGGATAAAATCTACAGAAATCTCTCGTGTGGTGCTCTTGACGAACTTATCTACCATAGATTTCACAAGTTCCATGGTGATTTGCCTTTTGTTTAAGCTGCTTTGTGCAAGAATAGAGATTAGCGCACCCTCTAATTCGCGGATGTTTGAATTAATGGCATAGGCAATGTACTCTATTATCTCTTGGTCAATCTCAATACCGTCGTTGTAAAGTTTCTTTACAAGAATAGCTACACGCGTCTCAAGATCTGGCTTTTGTAAATCTGCACTCAAGCCCCACTTGAAGCGGCTCAACAAGCGCTGCTCCATACCTTGAAGCTCAACAGGAGCCCTATCAGAAGTCAAGATGATTTGATTGCCGTTCTGGTGCAAGTGATTGAATATCTCAAAGAATACATCCTGAGTTTTTTCCTTACCGGAGAAGCTTTGCACATCGTCAATGAGCAACACATCGATCATTTGATAGAAGTGAACAAAATCGTTCTTGGTGTTATTTCTAATGCTATCAATGAATTGCTGAGTAAACTTCTCTGCGCTTACATATAATACAGTTTTCTCTGGGTAATTGTCCTTTATTTCAACACCTATAGCATGTGCAAGGTGGGTTTTACCTAAACCGACACCGCCGTAAAGCATCAACGGATTGAAAGATGTACCACCTGGATTTTTTGATACTGCGAATCCTGCACTTCGAGCCAGACGGTTGCAATCGCCTTCGATGAAATTATCAAAGTTGTAACTCGGATTTAGCTGACTATCAATATTTAATTTCTGAAGTCCAGGAATAACGAAAGGATTCTTGATACCCTTATCATTGCCGATCTTCATTGGCATATTGACAGATTGAGGACTAAGCTTTTTGCGGCCTGCACTAGGCAACTTCATAGTAGGAGGAGTGGCATTGTCATAAGCATTCTCCAACACAATGCTGTATACCAATTTTGCATTATCGCCCATGCACTTGGTAATGGCTGATTTAAGCAGATGAATGTAATTTTCCTCCAGGTATTCATAGAAGAACTTAGAGGGAACCTGAACAGTTAATACGTTCCCTTGAATCTTGAGTGGTTTGATCGGTTCAAACCAAGTTGCAAAACATTGTTCATCTACGTTATCATTAATGAATTGGAGGGTGTGTTTCCAAACAGCGTTAACGCTTTTATCCATGGTCAAAAATCTCTTATCGGAGGCTGTTCATTCCTCCGTTAGTCATTGATTAAACAAAAATCTATCTGGGCGGCAAAAATGGCGGTGAGTGAGGCCTCCATGACTTGCATTACAAATGTGTTTATAAATTCCCTTTTAAAAAAATTTTTTGAGGGTTGTGTTAATAAAAAGTTTTTGCTAAGGGGCGGGCTATATTACTGTAAATCAGTTATTTAAATAATTGGCTAAAAATTTTAGGTATAAATTACTGATACTCAGCCCTATTGTGCATAAATAGTGCGCTCAGGGCATTTCTCACCACTAAAAAGCCATTTCAAAAAGGGTTACTTTGGTCCTTACAATGGAATTAAATATTTCAAATTTTACAGAATTTCGCCCTAGATATTCGGAGACGGATCAAATGGGTGTTGTGTACTACGGAAACTACGCCTCATATTTTGAAGTTGGAAGGGTAGAATTACTTCGTCAAATAGGAATGACATATGCTCAAATGGAAGAGACTGGAACGATGCTTCCTGTAGTCCACATGAGTATCGATTTTAAACGTGGCGCGAAGTATGACGAGCAAATCTTTTTGGAAACTAGATTGATCGAGCTACCCACCAGGAAGATATCATTTTACCACCACCTTAGAGATGGGTCAGGCAATACGCTGGTTACCGGTAAAGTAGTTCTTGTTTTTTGTGATACAGAAACCTTCAAGCCTAAGAGCTGTCCTTCTGATTTACAAGTCCTGCTTAAGGCACTTTAAAGGTCATCACCTCTCCAGAATCAAGCTTCACAACAATCATAAACACCTGATTATCATTAATTAGTAATGTTTCCGTGGTGCTTGTTATACTCAAAAGTTGACCCGCCGTGTTGAATAAGCTCACACTTATTTCAGTAGCTGCTTTGGGGTTCAATAACCACCCATCTTTCGTATAGTATAATTGGCAGCCTTGTGATTCCGTTAGTTCCTTTATGTCGTTTTGATTGAGGATGTTTTTCGGCGCTCCAAAGCTCTGTTGTATCTGTGATTGATAAGACCCGCCAGTGACCAATGAATCTGCAAAAAGAATGTTTTGAGCAATTTTTCTCAATCCTTGGTTTGGCATTAACATATGCACTGCTTCCAAAATTATTTGGTCAGCAATCGCGGGCTGAACTCCTGCAGCACCCGAAAACTCGAGCATGGCACTAGACATCAAATCTGTGTGTTGGTAGATATTAGAAAAGAAGATCGTGTTGTAATTCTTGGATCCATCATAACTGATCGAGCGTCCATTCCAAAAGGTATTGTTTCCGTCCCAATCAAATACTCTAGTACTTGTAATGCCTAGTCGTCGACCATAGCGTTCCGCAAAGTAATCTCCGAAGGCCTCATCAAACGTGCGTCTTTCAGTACCTGTATTTGTATTTGGCGACGCTCCATGAGATATGGCATGACTCAACTCATGAATGATCACATCGGCATCCTCTGCATCATCCACACCGCCTTCCCCAAAATACAGGCGGGGAGGGTTGTACCCGAAGTTGAACATACTTTGATCCTGGCCATTTAAGGCTTGTGGATCCACATGGATGGCATAGTTCAACACACTATCATATCCCAAGCTATCTAGGTATTGGTTCCAAAGCGTAATGTGATATACCACCATCACTTGTTCAAAGGCATCATCAGAACGACTGGCCATCCATTGTGAGGCATTGGTACTAGGGGCAATGTAGGGGGCATCAAAATCTACCACCTTGAGGTATTGATTCTCCAGAATGGCACCACCTGCGTTGGTATTGACCGTAATGCTATCTATAATGGCTAGGGAATCTAAAATGCCCCCATTTCCATCATTCATATCCACATAACTACCGCCATAACTGTAACCAAAGGGGGTGAGCGGGTCTGGATTAAATACCCGTACCGCTACGGTTGTGTCGAGGGCATGTGCGGTAAGATCACGTCGCTCTAGAATTGTTCCATTCTGAGAAATAACCAACTCGTGTTTTGATCCCGAAAGAACCGTATCTACTTCAACGGACTTCCAAGAATTATCGGCATACCATAATGCGGGACCTTGGGGTGAAGCAGGTAATTGGTCCAGCTTTTCATAAGAAATGCTTCTCCATGACTTCAACTTTTGACCAGTGAAAGATCGGGCCTCCAAATATTGCCCGTCAACAATCGCCAAACCTTTGTATTTTATGGCATACCGCTCATAGGTCGCAAAAGGCGTCTTTTTCGTTAGAGTATGGCGATATTCTACGCCTGGACGATTTTGCGCGAAAGTGGTGCTACAAATCAGTGCGAACAGTAAGGAGGTGATTGGCTTCAAGTTGACCTTTGATTTCTTCGAAATTACTTCTTATTACCGAGATATGGTAGGTCAACGTTGCCTCTTGGTTGCGCTCTAATATTTCCACTGCACTTGATTTGCAGATACGCTCTACAAAGGAGATTTGATTATAGCCAAACGTTATACTCAAGGTCCAAGTCAGTTTGGTTTCCAAAATAGGTGCGCTATTAATTACTGCCCGAGTGGCATCTCCATAGGCGGAAATAAGTCCAGAGACCCCAAGTTTTATGCCTCCGAAATACCGAACCACGACCACCGCCACGTTGTACAATTCCGCGGAAATCAGGGCTCGGAGAATGGGTGCACTAGCGGTATTAGAGGGCTCACCATCGTCTGAGGAACGTTCTAATAGGCCGTCTGGATCAATCCTGTAGGCCCAACAATGATGATTTGCCTTGGGCTCTTGTTCTTTGATAAAACCCAATTGGTTGAAAAAGCTCTCCGTTGATTGTACTGGAAGCAAGTAGGCCTTGAACACACTGCCTTTCTCTTTGATATCCGCAACACAAGGCTCTGTTATGGTGCGAAAACTATCCAATGAGCTTGTTGTATTGGTCCGAACCCAACATTATCGTGGAATTCGGATTGATCGCAATTGCGGGCACTCCGTGGCCTAAGGTCTCTGAACTAACGTATTCATGGTATTCGTCCACTAGATTGGTGCGAACGAACGAGGATTGCAGAGTGGGGCCGCCTTCGACCAATACGCTAAACACGCGATGTTCGAGGAGTTTAGGTAGCCATTGGGCCACATCTCTCGGATCCACTTGTATGCAATCAAATCCCGGGATTACTTCTGTGGTTACGATTAATGGGGAAATTTCAAACGCAGATAATTCCTTGGGTCCAATTTTTAAAGTTCGGGATCCTACGATAATTGGTCTCGGCGCTTTACCTCCAAAATACCTGAGGTTCAACCTAGGTCGGTCTAATACTAATGTTTTCGCACTAATGAGTATACCGTCATACTCAGCCCTTAATTTGTGCGTGTTAATAGCCGCTAAAGGTCCTGATATAGAAGCAGCTGGCACGTCAACACTTTCTCGAACGTGATCTACGTATCCGTCTTGTGAACGGGCCCATTTTAACGCGATATAAGGCCTCTTTTTTAGGAAGTTAGTGAAGAACACTTTGTTGAGCGCTTCAAACGCTTCAGGAGCTTCGTAAACATCTACTTGGATCCCGTATTGTTCTAAGTAGTCTTTGCCGCGACCTTCAACTATAGGATTAGGGTCCAAACAACCGATCACCACACGTTCTACACCATGCTTCACCAGAAGATGGCTGCACGGTGGGGTTTTTCCGAAATGAGAACAAGGTTCCAGGCTACAGTAAACAGTAGATTCAGGCAGTAATGATGGGTCCTTCACAGATCGGATGGCCATCACTTCCGCATGGGGTTCGCCGGCGCGGTGGTGGTAACCTTCGCCTATAATTCGACCCTTGTGCACAACCACGGCTCCCACTAACGGGTTGGGAGAGGTGTTTCCCCGAGCATAATTGGCCAATTGTAAGCAACGTGTGAGAAACTTGCGATCTGACATGTAACAAAGGTAGGGTAGTGTAGCTATTTTCGAAAAGTATGAAATCACTTTCGACATACAGAAGCGCAGCAATGTCCGCACTCGCAAACATCTATGACGAGCGTGAGGCGCAAAACGTGGTTTCATACTGGTTTGAGCAACGGTTGGGGCTCACTCGAACGGATTTCGTTTTGAAGATGAATGAGTCCATTGACTTCCCAAGCTATGAGGAGGATTTATCTCGGCTACAGCAACATGAGCCGGTACAATATGTATGCGGTCGCGCACCATTTATGGACTTTTGGCTTGAGGTTAGCGTGGCTACTTTGATTCCGAGACCAGAGACGGAAGAATTGGTCCAATGGGTCCTCGATTCTCTGCCCCAGCAAAAGCTCACCTTACTAGATGTTGGCACAGGCAGTGGAGCCATTGCTATCGCCCTCAAACGTGCCCGACCGGATTGTACGGTCATTGCCGTAGATGTGGATTCTGAAGCACTTGATATCGCCCGGCGTAATGCGAATGAATGTGGTACAGAAGTTGATTTTATTGAAGTTGATGTGCTAGAGCACGGCTTGCCGGCAGCAGATATCATCATTAGCAACCCGCCGTATATACCGGTGACGGAGCAGAATTCTATGGAGCCGCATGTTATTAGTCACGAACCGGGTTTAGCGCTGTTTGTACCGGATAATGATCCGCTAATGTTTTACCGAATTATTGCTCAGCAGGCGTCAACAGTTTTCTTTGAAATACACATGGAATTTGGCAAGGAAATGCGGGAGATGTTGGCTAAATTTGGGTTCGATCGAATAGAACTGCGGAAAGACCTGCAAGGGCGCGACCGAATGATATTAGCACAGCGATGAATCCAAAAGAACGTATTGACCACCTTAGAACTGCGCTCCATGAGCACAACCACGGGTACTACATATTGGATCAACCCACTATTTCAGATTTTGAATTTGACCAATTACTCAAGGAATTAGAGCAACTCGAGAGCCAGTATCCCGAGTTCTACGACGAAAACAGCCCAACCATGCGTGTGGGCGGTAGTGTTGTGAAGTCGTTCAACACAGTGGTGCATCAATATCCTATGTTGTCCCTGGGCAACACTTATAATTGGGAGGAGTTGGCCGATTGGATCGTGCGTGTCGAGAAATTGGCCCCTGAATCCACTTTTGTTTGTGAACTCAAATATGATGGGGTTGCTATTGGCATTCGATACGAGCATGGAAAGCTTGTTCAAGCGGTTACTAGAGGTGACGGTACTCAAGGAGATGATATCACTACCAATGTGCGTACCATTAGAAGTGTGCCCTTACAACTCAATGGAACTGCGCCTGAGAGTTTTGAAATACGCGGAGAAATTGTGTTGCCACATGCAGCTTTTGAGCGTCTAAACGCGGCTAGACGGGCCGAAGATCAGGCTGAATTTGCAAATCCACGTAACTGCGCCTCGGGTACACTTAAACTTCAAGACAGCAGTATGGTTGCTTCGAGGGGACTAGATGCTTACTTGTACTTTGTCTTACCGGATGGAGTACTGGCGGATACGCATAGTAAAACCATAGATGCAGCTGGCGATCTTGGGTTCAAAGTACCAAGGAAATCGGATAAATACATTGCTGAATGTGCAGGGATTGAAGAGATCAAAGCATTCATAGAATATTGGGATGTCGAGCGTCATCATCTACCGTTCGACATTGACGGCATTGTCATCAAGGTCAATGATTACAAGGCTCAACAAGATTTAGGCTTCACCGCGAAGTCCCCTCGATGGGCCACTGCGTTTAAGTTCAAGGCAGAGCAAGTAAGTACGAGATTAGAGCATGTAAGTTACCAGGTTGGTCGTACCGGGGCAATTACCCCTGTGGCGAACTTAAAGCCCGTATGGCTGGGTGGAACTACTGTGAAGCGCGCCTCTTTGCACAACCAAGATCAAATTGCCCTGCTTGATTTGCACGAAGGGGATGAGGTCTTTGTTGAAAAGGGAGGTGAGATCATTCCCAAAGTGGTGGGTATTAAACTTGATGCGAGAGCAGAAGGTGCAGTGCCAGTGAAATTTATCAGCCACTGTCCGGAGTGCCAAACAGAATTGGTCCGAAAAGAAGGAGAGGCGCAACATTATTGCCCGAATGCCAGCGGATGTACACCCCAAATAAGCGGTCGTATTCAACATTTTATTTCTCGTAAAGCCATGGATATCATGGGTATAGGGAGCGAAACGGTACAGCTCTTTGTAGAGAAAGGCCTCATTCACTCTATTGCGGATTTATACGATCTGACCTATAATGAAATTATTGCACTAGAAGGGTTTAAAGAAAAGAGTGTGACCAATTTACTCGAAGGACTTAATGCCTCGAAACAAATCCCTTTTGATCGCGTATTGTTTGGCTTGGGTATTCGCCATATTGGAGCAACCGTGGCAAAAAAATTGGCACGCCATTTCGGAAGCATGAGTCAGATATTACAAGCTGATTATGAGACGCTTAAAGCTGTTGATGATATTGGCGAAGTCATTGCATTGCAGCTCACAGAATACTTCAACGAGGATGCAAACTTGGAAGAATTGGCCAGGTTGCAGCAAGCCGGTCTTCAATTTGAAATGGAGGAAGTAGATACACCTGCTGAGGGACCTCTTGTAGAGGCGAAAGTAGTTGTGAGCGGCGTATTTGAATCATTTTCACGTGATGAGCTCAAGGCACTGATAGAAACCTTAGGGGGACAGAATGTGAGCAGTATTAGCTCAAAGACCACCTATGTAGTGGCTGGCGAAGGCATGGGACCTTCGAAAAAAGCGAAAGCTGAAAAGCTAGGTATACCCGTACTTAGTGAAGAAGAGTTTAAAACCATGATTCAATGAGACGGATCCAGCAATACTTTTTGAGGAAAGGATTACAACATGCACAACCTAGTGCGAAGAGATTAAAGAACAACGATCCTAAAATCACTGTACTCACCAGAAACATGGCGGAAGTAGAAGTGGTCAAGAAGTACTTCACACGAGTAGATTTTGTGTTTTATGAAGATTTAAAGCGTCCGAAAGGCTATGCGAAAACGACGTCTCATTTGTACAAGGATGATTTCAATTACCGAGGCATCCCAAAACGCACTATTCCTGAACCAGAGGGCAATCACCTTTTGTTAAATCTTGAACCTAATCCTACAATTTTAACTTGGTACTGGTATGCTCGAAGCTATGACTTTAAAGTAGATTTGTGTGGAGTGTATGAGGATGCAGATATTCAAATAGGCCCAGGGAGTGCTGATACACTCAGCAATAAATTAGATACCTTACAGAAGACCTTGAACGTTATAACCAAATGAGAACCATCGATTTAACAGGTGTTGGAGTGGCATTAATTACTCCATTTCACGACAATAGAAGTGTGGATTATGAAGGCCTAAAAAAATTGGTTGAGCATTGCATTAGTAATGGGGTAGATTACCTCGTCGTTAATGGAACCACCGCAGAGAATCCGACGTTGACTTCGGAAGAGAAGTCGTTGATTTTACAAACTGTCATTGCACAAGCACAGGACCGAGTACCCATTATTTATGGCATCGGTGGCAACAACACACAGGCCTTAATGGATGAAATTTCCAACTTCGATGTCGAGGGTGTGAGCGCCATTCTTAGTGCGAGTCCATATTACAACAAACCCACACAAGAGGGGATCTACCAACATTATGCTGCCTTGAGTCAATGCAGCACGTTGCCTATCATCTTGTACAATGTACCGGGTCGAACCAGTAGTAATATTAGTGCGGAAACTACCGTACGCTTAGCTAAGGACTTTGGTAATATCGTGGCCATCAAGGAGGCGAGTGGCAATTTGGATCAAATCACGGAAATCTTGATGAATCGCCCGGACGGCTTCCAAGTTATTTCTGGAGATGACAACTTGACCTTACATATGATACTTCTTGGCGGCGAAGGGGTTATTTCAGTGAGTGGCCAAGGAGTGCCTGAAGTCTTTTGCAAGATGGTTGATTCGGCGCTTGAGGGAGATTTTTACACTGCACGAGAAGCACATTTAGCCTTATTTGATTTAACCAATCTATTATTCGCTGAAGGAAATCCTGCAGGCATTAAAGCACTTTTAGATTTACGCGGTATTTGCGGTGATGCTGTTCGTTTGCCACTTATTCCGGCGAGTGCAGATCTTCGCAACCAACTTGCCACTGAGTTAACACAACTGCAACTTTAAGTTGTTGATAATCACATATTCTTTAATATTACTCTAACGGTTCTATAACCTAGTATCCGCGGCGACATCGCATGTTTGTTAAAATGCTTTGCCATGGAAAAAAGGAAGTTAGATATCTGCGTCATGAGTGACCTTCACTTGGGTACATTTGGTTGTCACGCAAAAGAACTCAACGACTACCTAAAATCGATTGAGCCGAAACGATTAGTTTTAAATGGTGATATCATTGATATTTGGAATTTTCGCAAGCGATACTTTCCGAAGTCGCATTTAAAAGTAGTCCGAACTTTTTTGAAGATGGCGGCAAACGGGGTCCAAGTGGACTACCTGACCGGCAACCATGATGAAGCATTGCGACGATTTGTTGGTTTCGACTTGGGAAACATTAAGGTGGCGAACAAACTCATTATTGAGCAAGAGGGAAAAAAGACCTGGATCTTTCACGGGGATGTTTTTGACATTAGTATACAGCAGGCTAAGTTCATCGCTAAGCTAGGAGGGTGGGGTTACGACCTATTAATATGGATTAATAGAACGGTGAATCTTTACCTAGAAAAACGAGGTAAAGAGAAATACTCCCTTTCAAAAAAAATCAAGGATAGTGTTAAAAAGGCCGTAAAGTTTATTGCTGATTTTGAAAACGTTGCGGCAGAATTGGCCATTGAAAAGGGTTACCATTCAGTGATCTGTGGGCACATACATAAGCCACAAATTAGAAAGGTTAAAAACAGCAAAGGGACTACCGTTTACATGAATAGCGGGGATTGGGTAGAAAACTTAAGCGCGCTCGAACATTCTAATGGAAAATGGAGTCTATACACTTACCCATTTGGTAAATTAGATGCTGAAAACTCTAAAGAGGAGGATGATATCATAGAATTCACGCCTGAGGAGTTATTGGAAGATATCGTCGAAGTACGGAGCAAATCAGCATAATATTGAAAATCTTATATGCCTTCCAAGGCACCGGTAACGGCCATGTAGCGCGAGCAAGGGACCTTATCCCAAGATTTGCTCAGTATGGATCCGTAGATGTACTGATCGCCGGCACAGAATCTGATTTGGATGTAGGAGTGCCCATACGCTACAAGTTTCACGGTTTGGCCATGGTGTACGATAAGCACGGAGCAGTAAGTTATTGGAGAAGTTTATGGAAGAATAAATTGGTCCAATTTTGTTTGGACGTCCTCCGTTTACCGGTAAAACAGTATGATCTCGTCATTATTGACTTCGAAGCCGTCACTTCCTATGCGTGCAAGCTGAGAGGAGTAAAGGCACTACAATTAAGCCATCAGGCAGCCTATTTATCACCGGATGCGCCAAGGCCAACAAAAAAAATTTGGCACTGGGAATGGGTATTGCGCAATATGTCTCCTGCGACCTATGCTATTGGATTTCATTTTCAAGCTTTTGGGCCAAAGGTGTTGCCACCCATCATTAGAGGAGAGATTCGGTTACTAACACCCATGGATTACGGGCATTATACAGTATATCTGCCTTCGTATGATAGTAGATTCATTTCGAGGATACTTCAGGGCTTCCCAACTACTAATTTCGAAGTGTTTGCCAAGGATAAGGCAAGCTTTGAGTATACTAATGTTAGCGTCAAGCCGGCGAGTGTACAAGGATTTAAAGAATCCCTTCGCACATGTACGGGTCTAATATGTGGAGCCGGCTTTGAAGCACCTGCTGAGGCAGTTCATTTAGGCAAAAAAGTGTTGGTCATTCCTATTAAAGGGCAATACGAGCAGTTGTGTAATGGATTAGCTGCTGAGAAAATTGGTCTCAAAATGATCCCAGAATTCTCTGAAAATTTCAAGCCTGAGATTCATGAATTTTTATCCGCTCCAACTCTTCATTACATCAGATGGCCAGATTACGCGGACGAGCTCGTAAAAGGGATTGTTAAAAATGCTGAAAAAGGAGTACCGCTCGACGATATTTCCTCTTTACAAGTGTGGTAAAAACACTACATTTGCACCTTCATGAAGGTACCGTTTATATCATATTTAGTAGGGGTTTCCCTGTTGCTGATGAGCTGTGGTGAATACCAGGAAGTGCTCAAGAGCAAAGACTTGGATTATAAATTCTCCAAGGCAGTCGAATATTACGATGCCGGTGAGTACAATAAAGCTTACCCCATTTTCGACGAGTTAATCACACTGTATCGCGGAACGCACAAGGCACAAGAAGTGTATTTCTACTATGCTCACACGTTGTACAAGCAAAGAGATTACATCTTGGCCGGATACCATTTCAAGAACTTCTACAAGACGTTCCCAAATAATGAAAAGGCAGATGAAGCTGCGTTTTTAACGGCGTATTGTTATTACCTAGAAGCGCCGGAGCATAGCTTAGACCAAGCCTTCACGTACAAGGCTATCAACGAAATTCAATTGTTCATTAACACACACCCTGGTTCTGATAAGATAAATGAGTGTAATGAATACATGGAAGATTTACGAAGCAGATTGGAAACAAAAAGCTATGAAATCGCTTATCAATACTACCGCACAAGGAATTACAAGGCAGCCATAACTGCGTTCACAACAACCTTGAGCGAATACCCAGATACGCCGTACCGCGAGGATGCGATGTACTATAGAGCTATTGCAGCCTACAAACTTGCTGATAATAGTCTCGAGCAACTTCAGGAGGAACGTTACCGCGAAGCGAGAACAGCGCTGAACGATTTTGAAGTCGCCTTTCCATCAAGTGAAAAGCTTGAAGATTTAAAGAAAATGAATCCTTAATACATCCTAATAACTATGGATTTTAAAAAAATGCAAGCGGATAAAACTACCCGCACGCACAACATCAACGAAATCGATGCTGTAACGGATAACGTGTACGAAGCATTGACGATCATCGCAAAACGTGCTGAGCAAATCAACGATTCTACTCGTGAAGAGCTACACGCGAAGCTTGAGGAATTTGCTTCTTCTACGGAATCACTTGAGGAAATCTTTGAAAACAAAGAGCAAATCGAGGTGAGTAAGTTCTACGAAAGCTTGCCAAAACCAACTGCTCTAGCATTACAAGAGTGGTTGGAGAACAGAATTTACTTCCGCAAGGAAGAAGAAAAGTAGTCGCGAAATGAGCCTTTTGTATAAGCGAAAGGTACTGCTCGGTGTTGCCGGGAGTATTGCCGCATACAAAAGCGCTTTTATTGTTCGAGAACTCATTAAGAGGGGTGCTGAAGTCCAGGTAGTCATGACCCATGCTGCAAAGGATTTCATTACCCCTCTTACCTTATCTACCTTGAGTAAACGTCCTGTATACAGTGAGTTTATTGAAGATGATCAAAAGGCCTATGGTGTTTGGAATAATCACGTGGACATGGGATTATGGGCTGACCTTATGCTCATTGCACCAGCCTCCTCAAACACATTGTCCAAGATGGCAACGGGAGCATGCGATAATTTGTTGACTGCCGTTTACTTGAGCGCAAAGTGTCCTGTGTATGTAGCGCCGGCAATGGATTTGGACATGTATGCCAACGGTGCGACACAAGATAACCTTGGCACTCTTAGTGCGAGAGGCGTTCACATCATCGACAGCGAGGAAGGAGAACTTGCCTCTGGACTCGAAGGCAAGGGACGTCTGGCAGAACCAGAACATATAGTAGAGGCAATTGAAGCAGAATTGGCCAAATCATTGCCCTTGTCAGGAAAACAGGTACTCATCAATGCAGGTCCTACACACGAGCATATTGACCCTGTTCGATTCATTGGAAACAATAGCTCAGGTAGGATGGGGGTCGCCATTGCTCAGGCCGCAAGAAAACTAGGAGCTGATACTACCTTGGTGCTGGGCCCAACGGATACGGCCTTAGACCTACAAGGACTCAATGTCATTCAAACTACATCTGCAGAAGAGATGTGGTTGGCGATGAAAGATTCCTTCTCTCAAGCGGACTTAACTATTTGTACAGCTGCTGTCGCAGATTTCACGACGGAAAGCCAAAGTGCTCAAAAGATTAAGAAAGGGTCTGAGTCCGAGCTCGTCTTAAAAATGGTGCCTACTAGAGATATTCTTGCATCCTTGGCAGCATTGAAACGCAAAGGTCAAAAGCTAGTGGGATTTGCACTAGAAACTCAAAATGGCGCGGAATACGCCAAAGGCAAGCTTGCCAAGAAAAATGCCGATGCCATTGTGCTTAATGAAATGAGCAAGGAGGGTGTTGGGTTCCACACGAAAACCAACGAGGTCACCGTTTTCTTATCCGATGGTACTTCTAAAAATTATCCTTTACAATCCAAGGAAGATTTAGGGGGCCAATTAGTTCAAGATTTCATCCATTGGTTTAACTTATAAGAATGAAAATTCGCATTCTCTTCCTTCTCGCATTTCTATGCAATGTACTTGTAGCTCAGGAACTACGGGCCACCGTAAAGGTCCTGAGTCCCGAAGTACAGGCTACCAACAAAGACATTTTTCAAGCATTAGAAACCAGTTTAGATAATTTCCTCAATGGAAATTCATGGACGGATTATAAATATGCCGATGATGAGCGCATAGAATGCAGTTTCATCCTTACCGTGAAGAGTTTGAACGGAAACAAATTTGATGCTACTCTTCAGGTTCAATACTCTAGACCCATCTATGGTTCTAAATACAGCAGCCCGGTACTAAATATTCTAGACAAGGATGTAGTCTTTAGTTACCGTGAAAATGAACCCATCGATTTCCAACAAAATTCATACACTACGAATCTCAGCTCGATTTTAGCCTTCTATGCTTATACCATAATAGGGGCCGACAGAACTACATTTAAGGCCAATGGGGGCGATGCGGAGTTCGCCATCGCGCAAAGTATTGTAACCACTGCACAAAGTGGCGGAGGGGCAAGCGGCTGGAAGAGCTTCGACGGTACCAAAAACAGATTTTGGATTGCGGATCAACTCAATAGCCCGGTATTTGAACCTGTGAAGGAATGTTGGTACCTCTACCATCGTCAGGGTTTAGACCTTATGTACAAGGTAGAAAACCACGAACAGGCCTTATCCACGATGAGCACTACCCTGCAAAAGCTTCAAGAACCCAATCAAAAGCGTCCAAACAGTTGGCTATTGAACATCTTCTTCGATGCTAAACATGGAGAAATAGTCAATGTGTTCAGTACCGCGTCTTCTTTGGGCATAGACACAAAGAATCTCCAATCAACACTGGAGAATATCGATCAAACCCATTCTAGCGAATACGCCAACCTCGGTACGAAGAAATGATTACACGTCTCAGCATATCGAACTTCATTCTTATAGATTCCTTAAACATCAATGTAGAAGAGGGGATGACGGTATTGACCGGAGAAACTGGAGCGGGTAAGAGTATTTTGTTAGGAGCCTTAGGTGCAGCCCTTGGAAATAGAATACCATCTAAAGGATTATTGAAGGATCCTAGTAAAAAGGCAGTCGTAGAAGTCAGTTTCCAAATTTCTGAAAGCATGAGAGAGGCCTTTGTATCTAAGGACTTTGATTTTGAGCACACTACGGTGTTTCGTAGAGAACTTTTGCCAACCGGTAAATCACGCGGCTTTATCAATGATACTCCTGCCAAAAGTGCCGATCTAAATTTCTTTGCATCGCTATTGGTCGATATCAATAGCCAGAGCGACAGTGGTCTATTGCAAAATGTTCAAGAGCAATTAGATCTTATCGATAGCTTCGAATCTGTAGAAGTTGAGCGTGCTGCATATGCCGCTGCTTTTAAGGAATGGAAAGCGTGCTTAAAGGAATTGGACCAGCTTCAATCGTCAAATGAAGAGAACGATCTGGACTACCTCGAATTTCTCTACCATGAGCTCGACAAAGCCAACATCAAAAAAGGGGAAGTCAGTACAATTGAAAATACACTGGCAAGGGTAAAAGATCAACACAAATATGCAGAACGCATTGAGGAATTAAATGAGTTGTATTCCAAGGATGGCGGAGTAATGGACCAATTATTCACCCTCGAATCAAAATTGCAGCGCTTGTCCAGTGAACAACCTGAATTCGAAAACGAACTCATTGAATTACAATCGGTGATTTCAGTATTGCAGCTATTAGAAAAGTCTACCGCCAAAAGAGCTCATGCCCTCAATCAGGAAGTGGATGTAGATGCCCTTCAGGAGCGACTTTCAAAGATTAATGGCCTAGTTCGCAAACATAAACTACTGGATGCAGATGATCTCGTTGATAAATTCGATGAGATTGCCATACGTATTCACGCAATACATCACAAGAGTAATCGTATTAAAGAGCTTACCTCTTTGATTAGTGATTGGTTTATTAAGGTTCAAGAGTTAGGGGAAACCCTGCAAGCTCTTCGAATAAAGGCCTCCACACAAATACAGCAGGCCCTGAATGAGTCCTTGGCAAGTGTTGATCTTCCAAAAGCCAAGTTAGAATTGGCCTGGGAAGAAACTTCACCTACTATATATGGCACTTTTAAACCTGTTTTTAAGTTTTCTGCGAACCCAGGTACGCCCATGGAAGTGTTGTCAAAAGTGGCTTCGGGTGGAGAAATGAGCCGGGTAAAACTTGCATTAAAGAGCGTGCTTAGCCAACACATGAGTTTGAGCTGCCAAATCTTTGATGAGATAGATACCGGAGTTAGCGGTTCTACTGCCGAACGAGTAGGGGCAGCGATGAAAGCGCTCTCGAAGCGACAGCAGGTCCTTACCATTACGCACTTACCACAGGTTGCCGCCTACGGTGACCAACATTGGAAGGTGGAAAAAATCCAATCTGATACGACAACTAATACCTCCGTGACCTCACTAAACGACTCAGAAAGAGTACAGGAGGTAGCTCGCATGTTAAGTGGAGCGTTAATAACAAATGCTGCTCTCAAGCAAGCAGAGGTATTGTTGTACCCCGATTAAGACTATTTTAGCGGTTCAAATCAACACGAATAACTATGTCAAATGGACTATTGAGTGGTAAATGCGGTATCGTATTTGGCGCTCTTAATTCAGATTCTATCGCCTGGAAAGCTGCAGAAGCAATTCATGCACAAGGCGGTAAGGTAGTATTGACCAATGCACCTATTGCCATGAGAATGGGTGAGCTTAACGGATTGGCAGAGGCCATCAATGCTCCGATCATTCCCGCAGATGCCACAAGCATGGAAGACCTAGAAAAACTCATTCAAGGCGCCATGGACCACTTCGGAGGTAAAATAGATTTCATCTTACATTCTATTGGCATGAGTGTGAACGTCCGTAAAGGCAAGCACTATACAGAATTAAATTACGACTGGTTGCAAAAGGGATGGGACGTTAGTGCCGTCAGCTTCCATAAAGTAATGCAAACTGCGTGGAACCTAGATGCAATGAATGAGTGGGGTTCTATACTAGGTCTCACATACATGGCAGCACAACGTACGTTCCCAGATTACAATGACATGGCTGATAATAAGTCTTACTTAGAAAGCATCGCACGCAGCTTTGGTTACCACTGGGGGGTTAAGAAAAATGTTCGTGTCAATACCATTTCTCAAAGCCCTACACCAACCACGGCAGGTAGCGGTGTGAAAGGTTTTAGTGGATTTATTGCCTACGCTGAGAAAATGTCGCCATTAGGCAATGCTACTGCTGAGGATTGTGCAAACTACTGTGTGGCGATGTTCTCTGACTTGACCAAACGGGTTACCATGCAGAACCTCTACAACGATGGAGGCTTTAGTAACATGGGAGTTAGCGATCTAGTGATGGCTCAATTCATGGAAGGAGAGGAGTAACATCCAAATTTATAAAAAGCAAAAAGCCACTCTTATGGGGTGGCTTTTTTGTAAATATCAAATCCTGCTTTAGGATATTCGGTAATGAGCTCGTAGCCTTCGGGTACTGTTTCCCCACGAACATTTAAGTATAGATCTTGGGGTGCCTCGCAAAGTTGAATCTTTTCATAGCGCGCGGCAATTGCCGCGCACTTCCATTGCGAAGGTAAATGTGTCACCTGTATAGTAGACTCTGGGTAATCCAAAGAAATAGCTTTCATAGCCTTGATTACGTGTTTATCACGGGAAGGACTCTTGCTGAAGTAAAGGCTCAGTCCAATGGCAATGACCCATATACTCAGGTTCGTTATAGTCAATCTTACGACCCATTTTTTGCGCTGAATACTCCATGGCCAAGGGTTCTGTTCCATAAGTATGGCAAAACCTAACATCCAATAAGCCATAGCTGGCATGAAGTAGTAATGGTGCTGACGGTCCATGAAAAGGAATGGAAGAGTAGCGCACAATGCAATTATGAAAAAGAATACAGATTCACGACGGACCTTGTAGGTTGCCTTTTTTCTAATCACCAGGATCGTGAGCACGGCTGTTGGAACGATAAATTGCTTACCGATAGTCCATAGACTTCCACCCACAGAGCCCGCTTGCTCGCGCAAACCTCCAAGCGTTGGCATCAACTGCTTGTTCAAGTAACCTTCGAAGAACTTCGTAAAATCGGGCACATATAAATAGGAGTAACTGAACAAGATGCTGAACGAAATGATCATCGCTAATCCGCTCCATAGACTTGCCTTGCGGTGCTCCGGGAACAATACTGCTAAAACTGGAAGTACCATAATGACAAAGGCGCCTACTGGACCTTTAATCCCTAGGGCGATGTACAGTAGCATACCGGCAAGGGCACTCCAAAAGTAATTTCGCTTAAAGGTTCCTTCAATAAGTAACCAAGTGACCGCCAATGTGGCTGCATTCAAGGGTGCTTCCAACATATTGTTTTGATGTACCCATATTACACCAGGGGTGATGGTCCAGAGTAATTGTGGAATCCAAGCGCGGTGTCCTGCCGAGATGAACAAAGACCATAATCTGCGCATCATCAAAATGCTGAGACCATAAAGAGTGTAGGCATAGAACCTGTCGACCCATGCTTGATCTCCGAAAAGACGGTAAAATATGCTGTGTATGCCAAAAGAGAATGGTGGGTGCTCGTAGAATTCCGGATGGATATAGACGGTATAATGTGGTGCCCAAAAAGTACCCAAGCCTTCCTCGAGGTTCCTTGCTATGGTGGCATAAGTCAATCCATCGAAAAACATTCCTTTGGTGAAGAGTAGGGGCAGAAGTAACAATGCTGCTACTGCCCATGAGAATTGGTTCAACCTATGATTAATGATGTGACTCATTAGAATTCGCTTTTCAAGTGGAAGGTAATCTTATCGAACTTTTCTTGCGCCATCTGCAGCGAAAACTGAGAATCCGCTAGGAATACCAAACGACCGAACTTATCCTCAGCTAAATAGCGTTGTTTGAGAGTACTGAATTCGGCTAATTGGGCATCATCACTACTTTCTATCCAACAGGCTTTGTAGGCTGGGAAGGCCTCGTAGCTACATTTTGCGTTATACTCGTGCTCCAACCGGTATTGAATAACCTCGTATTGAAGGGCACCCACAGTACCGATAATCTTACGATTATTCTGTTTTAAGGTAAACAACTGGGCTACACCTTCATCCATTAATTGGTCTATACCCTTGGCCAATTGCTTCGCCTTCAACGGGTCATCATTATTGATAAACCGGAAATGCTCAGGAGAGAAGGAAGGAATACCAGTAAAGTGAAGACCTTCCTTTGCCGTTACCGTATCCCCGATTCTGAATGTTCCATTATCCGGGATACCAATAATATCACCAGGGAAAGCTTCATCAATAGTGCTTTTCTTTTCTGCCATAAAAGCAGTTGGAGCACTTACCCTGAACGTTTTACCTGTCCTAGTATGTGTATATAGCTTGTTGCGCTCGAACTTTCCGCTAACCACCTTCAAGAATGCGATTCTATTTCGATGATTTGGATCAATGTTGGCGTGAATCTTAAATACAAATCCGCTGAATTCATCCTCCTCAGGACGCACTAAGCGCTCTTCAGCGGCTTTAGGCTGTGGGAATGGCGCGATTTCTTGAAAGCAATCCAACAATTCTCTAACACCAAAATTGTTTAGGGCCGAACCAAAAAACACCGGGCAAAGCTCACCTTTCAAATATGAGTCTTTATCAAATTCCGGATATACTGCGTCTAGGAGTTCTACATCATTGCGCAGCTCGTCCGCTGCTTCAGCGCCCACCATTTTATCCAAGGTTGGATCGTTTAGGTCACCGATGGCTACTCCTTCGGTTATTTTCTGCTTATTCTCTCCGCTGTACAAATGAAGATTAGATTCCCACTTATTATATACACCACGGAATCGTTGTCCCATACCAATAGGCCAAGACATAGGGCAGAGAGTAAGTCCTAACTTTTGCTCTACTTCGTCAATAAGGTCAAAACCATCTTTTCCTTCTCGATCCAATTTATTGATGAAAACAATAATCGGGGTATCTCGCATACGGCACACTTGGACCAATTTTTCCGTTTGCGCCTCTACACCCTTCGCAACATCGATAACTACGATGACACTATCACAAGCCGTTAGAGTTCTATAGGTATCTTCCGCAAAGTCCTGGTGACCAGGTGTATCGAGAATATTGATCTTCTTATCCTTGTAATAGAAACCCATTACGGAGGTCGCTACAGATATACCTCTTTGTTTTTCTATCTCCATGAAATCTGAGGTAGCCGCTTTTTTAACCTTGTTGCTTTTTACAGCACCGGCCTCTTGAATAGCACCACCAAAAAGCAGCAGTTTCTCTGTCAACGTAGTCTTTCCGGCATCTGGGTGGGAAATGATACCGAAGGTTCTGCGCTTTTGAATTTCAGATTTTATGGACATCCTTGAAGAATTAGAGTGCAAATATATCAAAGGGAAACCGCCTCTTCAGCGGAAATTTAGTATACGCGCAATCTATTCTTAAACCTTTACCGATTTTAAATGTTTACCCAACGTGGAAAGTAGGTACTCGATTAAAGACTTAGAGCAGCTGAGTGGGATCAAAGCCCATACACTGCGTGCTTGGGAGCAGCGTCATAAGCTGATCATCCCAAAACGCACCAGTACCAATATCAGGTACTACGGCGATGATGATCTACGTATGGTACTAAACACTTCGGTGCTTCTCGAATCTGGACTTAAAATAGGTCAAATAGCGAAATTTTCAGCAGATGAAATCAGTAATAAGGCGTTGGAAGCCAGTCCATACACTGGCCAATATACTTACGAGCTGAATGAGTTGAAGATGTCGACGTTGAATTTTGACTTGCCTAGGTTCGAAGCTGTAATGGCACATTGTATTACAAAATTTGGTGTACACAAAACATTCCAGGACATCATAGGAGATTATATTCAAGAGCTTGGTAAATATTGGTTAGCCGGTAATGTGAGTATTTCTCAAGAACACTTTATGTCTTCTTTAATTCGTCAAAAGCTTTTTGCGGCAATTGATGGATTAGAAAGCCCATCTAAACCAGTAAAAGGAACCTATGCGCTCTTTCTGCCGACCAACGAACTTCATGAATTGGGCTTGCTTTATTTAACGTATGTCTTAAAGGAAAGGGGAGAGCATGTTTTCTATTTAGGTCAAAGTCTTCCAAAAGAATATTTGCAGGACCTTTTGCATCATCAACCAGTAACACATGTGATAAGTACTTTCACTACACACCCCGATGTCGAACAATTGGAAGATTATTTGACAGAATTGGACGAAATGGTTGATCAAAATTCCATTAAAGTGCACTTAACGGGCTACCAATTCCAGCAATTTGATATAAAACCACGCTGGAATAATATCGAAATTCATCAGTCTTTAAAGGACTTAAGTGCCGCTGTGTAAGTTTTACACGCTTTGTTTAATAAATTTTTCAAAAAGTTAGACAGATTGTTCAAACACTTTGTTTAACTTTAATGTCGAATTGTTAAACAAACTATTATGTCTACCGCAGAATTTGGTCAATTAATTGATAGAGAATATGAATTTCTCAATCAACTGGCAATGAAGCTGACAAAGCAAAAAGACGATGCAGAAGATCTTATTCAAGATACCTATTACAAGGCATTGAAGAATAAGGATAAATTTGCGACGGGTACGAATCTGAAAGGGTGGTTGTACACCATAATGAAGAATACCTTCATCAACAATTACCGTCGTAAGCGTAATCAGAACACGTTTGTTGACGAAACAGATTCACAATACTTCCTTAACTCTAAAGAAGCCAGTAAGGGTACACATACGGAAGCTAATGTGGACAATGAATACATTATGAATCAAATAGATAGCATCGAAAAACACTACACAGAAGCGTTTTTCATGCACTATGAAGGATATAAGTACGAAGAGATTGCTGAACACTTCAACATTCCACTAGGAACAGTGAAGTCAAGAATTTTCCTTGCCCGCCAAAAAATGATGGAAAAACTTGGTGATCTTCGCTACTAATATCTAACCTAAACGCCAACATGAAATCAGTCATTGTCATAGGCTCCGGATTCGCGGGCCTCAGTTCTGCGACATTCTTAGCTAAGGCGGGATATGACGTTACCGTACTAGAAAAAAACGATAGACTTGGAGGTCGAGCGCGCATTTGGGAAACAGAAGGTTTTAAATTTGATATGGGACCTAGCTGGTACTGGATGCCAGATGTTTTCGAGCGCTACTTCAATAGTTTTGGATACGAGGTTTCAGACTTGTACGAGCTCGTTAGGCTAGATCCTTCATACCGCGTGGTTTTTGGCCCTAACGATTATGAAGACCAAAGTGCAAACATGGCTGATCTAGAAGCAATGTTCGACCGTCTAGATCCAGGTTCAAGTAAAAGATTAAGACAATTCCTTGCAGAAGCCGCTTATAAATATGAGGTGGGCATTAAGGACTTGGTCCACAAACCTTCGCGATCGCTTTTAGAGTTTGTTGATTTTAGAATACTGAAAGGGTTGTTCCAATTGGACCTTCTAAAAGACATGCGAAAACATGTTGCCGAAGTCAGTACACATCCAAAGCTTAAGGCAATCATGGAGTTTCCTGTACTCTTCCTGGGAGCATTGCCTCAAAATACACCAGCCTTATACAGCCTGATGAATTATGCTGATATGTCCATGGGTACATGGTATCCACAAGGCGGTATGCATAAGATAATCGAGGCTATGATTAAGGTCGCAACGGAGCAAGGAGTGAAGTTTAGAACCAAAGCGGAAGTCAAAGGTTTCAAATACTCTGGAAATAAGATTGTCGGCGTACTCACTAAGACCGGTGGGTTTAGTGCAGATATCGTTGTAGCGGGTGCGGATTACCACCATATCGACCAAGAGGTTTCCGATGAAGGACGCAGAGAATACTCTGAACAATATTGGGACAATCGTAAAATGGCCCCGTCATCATTATTGTATTACCTCGGAATCAAAGGGGAGGTACCCAACGTGTTACACCATAATCTTTTCTTTGATCACGAATTGGACCAGCACGCTGCAGAACTATACACTGTTCCGCAGTGGCCTACAGAACCCTTATTCTACACCAGTGCACCTACCAAGACAGATAAGAGTATCGCACCCGAAGGATGCGAAAATATGTTTTTGTTGATGCCTACAGCACCAGGATTAGCAGGTGATTCAGAGGAAGTTAGAGAGAAGTACTATAACATTATGATGGACCGTCTTGAACAATTTACCGGTTCTAGCATTAGAGATAGAGTAGTGGTCAAGAGAAGCTTCGCATATTCGGATTTTAAATCTGAATACAATAGCTTTAAAGGAAATGCCTACGGTTTGGCAAATACGTTAGATCAAACGGCTATATTGAAACCACGATTGAAGAGCAAAAGGATTAGCAATCTTTATTTCTCAGGCCAGCTAACCACACCAGGTCCGGGCGTGCCTCCGACACTAATAAGTGGCGAGGTAGTGAGTAAAGAGATCGCAAAAGATTTTAAATTGAAGTAATGAAGGCCTTATTTGATAGCATTAGCATTCGTTCTAGTAGGATGGTTACCAAATCCTACAGTACTTCATTTTCCTTGGGAATTTTGGGATTAGACCGCAAATACCACGATCCTATTTACGCCATCTACGGCTTCGTTCGCTTTGCCGACGAAATCGTTGATTCTTTTGAAGGGTATCCACAGAAAGAACTTTTGGAGCGCTTTTGGAAAGACACCTACCAAGCACTTGAAGACAAGATAAGCCTTAACCCAATTCTCAACAGCTTCCAGCAAGTTGTACATGCGTACGAAATTGACTACGATTTGATAGAAACATTCTTACAGTCCATGGAAATGGATTTGTACAAGAATGAGTACGATGAAGCAGGATACAAAGCCTATATCTTAGGCAGTGCAGAGGTCGTTGGTTTAATGTGTCTCAAGGTATTTGTAGATGGCAATCAAGAGCGTTATTTAGCACTTAAGGAACCTGCCATGCAACTCGGCTCGGCATTTCAAAAAATCAATTTCCTGAGAGACCTTCATGCGGATTATCAAAGCTTGGGCAGAACGTACTTTCCCGGTGTTGATCTAGACAACTTCAATGAAGAGGTTAAAGCAAGTATTGAAGCCGATATTGATATCGATTTCAAAGCCGGCTTCGAAGGAATCAAGAAACTTCCGAAGGGCGCACGTTTTGGGGTGTATATTGCATACGTCTACTACTACAGTCTCTTCAAGAAGATCAGAAAAACGCACTGTGATTTGATTCTCAACGAGCGCGTACGCATTAGCAACAAGAGAAAGTATGGATTATTCTTGAGTAGCTACTTAAGACACACCATTAACTGGATATAATTTATAGAAATGCTTGAACAAGTTATCCTGGTCGATGAGTACGACAATGCTCTAGGGCTGATGGAGAAAATGGAAGCGCACCGAAAGGCGAAACTACACCGTGCATTCTCTGTTTTCGCCATGAACGATCAAAACGAAATTTTACTTCAGCGCCGAGCGCTCCACAAATACCATAGTGGAGGGTTATGGACAAATACCTGTTGTTCACATCCAAGAGATGGGGAAACCGTTGAAGAAGCCGCCACCCGTAGATTAATCGAGGAGATGGGATTCACCTGTGAGGTGAAGCGCATTTTTAGTTTTATATACAAAGCAGAATTGGATAACGAGCTCACGGAACATGAATTAGACCATGTACTCATTGCTCGCTACAATGACGATCCTAATATTAACCCTGATGAAGTCGATAGTTTTGACTGGAAATCTGTGGATTGGGTAGCGGAGGACATCAAAACGCATCCCGAGAAGTACACAGAATGGTTTAAAATCATCTACGACCGATTCTTAACGTACTGGCACAATGAGGATCACGGTCTCTAGAAAAGCGCACTTCAACGCAGCACATCGACTGCACAATCCAGAATTATCCCTCGAAGAAAATCAAGAGACTTTTGGCAAGTGCAACAATGAATTTTATCACGGGCACAATTATGATTTGATCGTTCACGTCACAGGCGAGGTCGATCTAAAAACTGGCTACCTTATTGATATGAAGGTCTTACGGGACCATATTAAGAATGAAGTAGAAGACTATTTAGATCATAAGAACCTAAACATTCAAGTACCCGAATTTTTGACACTAAATCCAACCGCGGAGCACATTGCGTTTGTGATTTGGAATCGTTTAACCGCCGTCTTGCCAAAGGAATTAGAACTTAAAGTTACGCTCTATGAAACTCCACGAAACTATGTGGAATACAGTGGATTATAAAACATAGCATTATGACGAAACATGACCCTAAATTCACTGCAGAAGAGTTAGAGCAGTTAGTAGAAGCGCATTTGGGCACGTCCATTGATACTCCCTTGCGTGAGGATGCTTTTGCGTTGTCGGATGAGGAGAAGATCAAGATGATTGCCTCCAAATTCAAAGACATCATGGATATCTTGGGCCTTGACCTCAAGGACGACAGTCTTGCCGGTACGCCCTTGCGTGTGGCAAAAATGTATGTTACGGAAGCCTTCGCCGGTTTGAATCCAAAGAACAAGCCTGAGATGAAGCTTTTCTCAAACAAATATGCGTACAGCGAAATGTTGATTGAGAAAGATATCAAGGTGCATTCGCACTGTGAGCATCATTTCGTACCCATTATTGGCAAGTGCCACGTAGCCTACATTCCAGAAGGTAAAGTTGTCGGGTTAAGCAAGCTGAATCGCATTGTGAAGCACTATTCTAAGCGCCCTCAGGTTCAGGAGCGATTGACGCGTCAGATTGCAGAAGCATTTATGGAAGGCCTAGGCACTTCTCATGTAGCCGTTTACCTTGAAGCAGATCACATGTGTGTGAAGACTCGAGGTATTGAGGATGATGGAAGTTCTACCATCACCATGGCCTTTCACGGGAAGTTCGGGAAGGAAAACTACAAACGAATATTTCTAGAATCGTTTAAGTAATGGATACCGTTAGTATTTTCTGGTTTCGTAGGGACTTGCGACTAGAGGATAATGCCGGACTCTGGAAGGCCCTAAAATCTGGGTATTCAGTTCTTCCGATCTTTGTTTTTGACCGCAATATTCTAGATAGACTTGAGGAACGCGGCGATGCACGAGTCAGTTTCTTATACGATAGAATTACGGTATTAAGTCATGAACTCCAATCTTTAGGTTCATCACTGAAGGTGTTTTATGGCACACCCATGGAAGCTATGAGAGCATTATCCAGTTCGTACGATGTCCGTGGCGTGTATTTAAACCGGGACTACGATCCCTATGCTAGCGCCCGCGATTCCGAGGTTTTTGAATTTTGGAAAGCTAAGGATGTGCCTGTAGTCGGGGCAAAAGATCACGTCATTTTTGAAAAAGATGAAGTGGTGAAAGCAGATGGTACATCTTATTTGGTGTTCAGTCCTTATGCGAAGATGTGGCGAAGACAATTGGACGCTTATCAATACAAGAGCTACCCGAACAAGAAATACTTGGATCGTTTTTATCAATGTGATGCTTTTGAGATCCCGAGTTTGGTAGCCATGAACTTTGAGCGTACGGGTATTGAAATCCCAAGTGCTGCCATAGATACGGATATCATTAAGCGTTATGATGAAACGCGTAATTACCCCGCTCAAAAAAAGGGGACCACGAGGCTGGGCCTGCATTTAAGGTTTGGAACTATTTCCATTCGTGCTTTATTGCGCCACGGTCTAAAGCATAATGATACATTTGTCAATGAATTGATCTGGCGTGATTTCTTCCAGATGGCTTTGTATAATTTTCCGGAAAGCAGGGAGAAAGCGATCAAGCCGAAATACGACCGTATTGTTTGGGAGAACAACGAAGATCATTTTAAGGCTTGGTGCGCAGGCAAGACGGGGTATCCTATTGTCGATGCAGGAATGCGTGAACTCAATGCCACCGGGCACATGCACAACCGGGTACGTATGATTGTAGCGAGTTTCTTGACCAAGCACCTTTTAATCGATTGGAGATGGGGCGAGGCGTATTTCGCACAGAAACTGTTGGACTTCGATCTCGCCAGCAATATTGGTGGGTGGCAATGGGCTAGTGGCAGTGGATTGGATGCAGCACCTTATTTCCGAGTCTTCAATCCCACCTCTCAAATGGAGAAGTTCGACAAGGACTTGAGATATATAAGAAAGTGGGTGCCAGAATTGGACACTCATCTCTATCCTGAGCCTATTGTAGAACACAAATGGGCTCGAGAGCGTTGCTTAGAAAGATTTAAGGAGGCCCTGGCCTAACTTATTTAGCTTTGGAATAGCCGAAGAGTTGCTTCTCTTTGATTACTGTATCAACGTATTTCGGCAAACATTCTTCCCAACCTTCTTCACCGCAACGAATCTTGTTGAGCACCTCGCGTGAGAAGATATTGGTGATGCTTTCGTCGTATTCTTCGATATCGATAATGCGGTTGTGGAAAATCAAATAATCGATAATAGGGCGGAACCTTGGGTGTACCTCTGCATCTTCCTTGCGGGTCACTTTGGAAGTGGCATCTTCTTGGAATGGATATACAAGAATCTTCAAGTCTTTAGAGAAAATACGACCGAAGGCTTCGAGAATACCGCCCTGTAGATCGCGGTAATACTTCTCGCTAAAGAGCTCGCTCAAGTTGTTTACACCCATGACTAGGCCTTGACGCTTCTTAGAGAATCGGCCAAAATAGTCGACCAGCTTATAATATTCCTGGTAGTTTGAGATCAACACTGTTTGACCTAGGCTACAAAGGATTTCTGCACGATCTAAGAAATCTTGCTCATCAATCTCCCCATCAGCTAAGAGGTTGTTTAGGGTGATCTCCCACAACACAACAGTCTTATCTGGATTGACGCGTTTATCGGTGGCGAATACCTCGTAACCGCGCTTTATCATATCCATGTTCACCTTAGTCACAGGACGGAACGAACCACGCATCGCAAGGATGTGCTTCTTGTATAAAAGTTCTGCAGGGAGCAGGTTGTTTCCTTCTGGGCCGAAAATCACCGCATCTGTGTAACCGTTCTTGATGAGCTGTAGCGACATTAATCTGTTATCAATATCTTCAAAATCTGGTCCCGAAAAATTCACCAAATCAATCTCAATGGCCGCACCGTCGATATTGTCGTACAAGCTTTTTAAGAATTCTTTGTAATCATCGTACGAGTTATAGGCTGCGTAAATGAGGTTAGTACCCAAGCGCCCCACGGTTTCCTGTTGGTGCTTAGCCTCGTTTTCGTGAAGTCTGAAGTGAATGATGATATCATTCGTACCTTTATTTGGAGCCGTTTGGAAGCGAATGCCCATCCAGCCGTGACCCTTAAAGGTCTTAGTAAAGTTGATGGTGGCTACGGTATTGGCGTAGGCGAAGTAGGTTTTGTTCGGGTGATCGTTTCGATCGAGACGCTTTTCGATGAGATTGTACTCGTGCTTAAGCATCTTTCTCAATCTGCTTTCTGTCACATATCGACGATCTTCTTCGATGCCGTAGATGTCGTCTGAGAAGGCCTTGTCGTAGGCACTCATTGCCTTCGCAATGGTTCCTGAGGCAGCCCCCGCTCTAAAAAATTCACGAACAGTTTCTTGCCCGGCACCTATTTCTGCGAATGTCCCGTAGATATCCGAGTTTAGGTTAATTTTAAGTGCCTTTTGGGCGGTAGTAAGAATGACGCGGTCCTTCATACTTTGTCTGATAGGTAGTTGATATAACAAAAGTAAGGCTTCCTCAGGTATCTCTGCAGAAGATTACAGGTTAATTCTGAGCAATAAATGGACCAAAACGGTGAATTGATTTTCTTAGGTACGGGAACCTCTCAAGGGATACCGGTTATTGGTTGTGAATGTGAAGTATGTCTCAGCGAAGATCCAAAAGATCAACGTTATCGCTCCTCGGTACATTTCGCTTTTAATGGCATAGGTATCCAGATCGACACAGGACCGGATTTTAGAAGTCAAATGTTACGCGAAGGATTACATCAAGTAGATGCGGTACTCTTTACACATGAGCACCAGGATCATATCGCGGGTCTCGACGATGTGCGTCCAATGATTTTCAGGACTAAAAAAGCGATGCCTTTATACGGCCAGGAACGCGTCATTGCGAGAATCAAAAAAGCCTTCCATTATGCTTTCGAAGAGCAGCCTTATCCGGGGGCGCCAAAATTCGATGTACACTCTATAGATGAATTTGACACCCTTAATATTGAAGGAATTTTTGTTCAACCCATCCCGGTATACCACGGTCAACTTCCCATTTTGGGCTATAGAATAGGGGACATGGCGTACATCACGGATGTAAAAACAGTACCAGATGCCTCTCTCGAAAAACTTCAAGGATTGAAAACGTTGGTGTTTGATGCCTTACATCATTATCCGCATCAGAGTCATTGTACGCTGGAGGAGGCCGTAAAGTGGGCGAAGATAATAGGTGCCGAAAACACCTACTTTATTCATTTGAGCCATCATATGGGCGCACACGAACTAACTGAGGCTCAGCTGCCAGAAGGAATGCACATCGCGTACGATGGCCTTAGATTACCAGTAAAGTTAGGTTAAAGCCCTAGGATAGCGCCTTTGACAACTACTGCTTTCACAGCATGTTTTGTAGTGCTACCTATCATTGGATTATTGAACGCCTTACTTGCAAAACCTGTCCAGTCTTGACCTTCTTGCGAAATCACTGTTAATTCTGCTACGCCACCTTCCTTTATGCAAATCTCGGGCATGCCCAAGAGAGTGCGAGGGTTTGTGCTGAATAATGCCTGTACACGCTCTGGGGAAAGATCCACTGCATCGAGCAAATGACAAACTGCACCTTCGAAGCCAGCCATACCGAAAGCTGCATTATCAAACTCGCATTGCTTCTGCTCGATATCTTTTGGTAGGTGATCCACGGTCAAACAATCAACAGTACCATCAATTACCGCATCGATAAGGGCCTGCTGATCTTCAATCGTACGTAATGGTGGGCTTACTTTAAAACTAGTATCGTAAGTGCTTACCGCCTGGTCTGTGTAGAGCAAGTGGTGTATGTTCACGCTACAGGTCACATTAAGGCCCTTAGCCTTCGCTGCTCTTACGGCTTCAATACCTTCTTTTGAACTAATACTGGCGATGTGAAGCGCACCTTCGGTGTATTCCAACAACTGCAAATCACGAGAAATTCTGAGGTATTCAGACAGGGAAGGAGTTCCTTTGAGACCAACAAAAGTACTGGTTTTGCCTTCATTCATTTTCCCACCTGCGACCAAGTTTTCATCTTCAGGATGCACCATGATTCGGCCGAAAGAACGAGAATACAGCAGGGCTAATTTCAATATGTTGGCATTGGTAATACCGTGCTTATAATCCCCAAACATTGGGCTACCGTGTTGATGCATGTCGAACATCTCACTTAATTCTTCCCCAGCGCGTTCTTTGGTGGCTGTGCCGATAGGGATCAAGTGAATAGGGCTTTGGTCGCTCTTATTGGCTATAAATTCTACACCCGTTTTATTGTCGGCAAATGGATGGCCGTTAGAGACCACCCCCACAACGGTAAAACCTCCAGCCGCAGCAGCTGCAGCACCGGATAGTAAGGTTTCTGATTCTTCATTACCGGGCTCTCCCAAATCACTATGTAGTTCGGCCATTCCTGGGTACACGGAAGCGCCATCCGCATCCCAAACCTGGGCAGTATCCGATGTAAGTGTTCCAATAGCTGTAATGGTATCTCCTTCTATCAATACATCAACGGTTTGTAAGTGATACGGGCTGTTGATGTCAACGATATGAGCGTTCTTGATAAGGAGCTGCATCTCAGAAAATTTTGACAAAAATAAGTGCTATTAATGCGAAAACCAATGCTAAAAGCAATCCAATTTGCATCGGATCCTTTAACAACATCCCCTTAGCACCAGTAATGGCCTGGGTTTGAAAGCCAATAGTACGTTGATTTTGACGGTAATAATCTGGACCTAAATTGGCTGATATATCCCATTTCACATTCCCATCACGCATGATCCATTGGTGTAGAGCTTTGTAGTAGGGGTGTTGCAAGTCTTTCGGAACAAACCCTTGCTGATATAGAATTGCACCTGTACCGGACAAAAAGCCAGCTATAGTGCCCTCAGGACTTTCTAATAGCGGTTCCCAAGATCCTTGAAGCACCCTGGATTGCTTAGGGTTGGGCCAATCATTACGCAGTGAGGGTGCGATGAACTGCTCCGCATACAGCGGGTGTTCAAGTTGAGGAAGGACAGAGGTAATGCTGTTCTCGAAGGATGTTGATGGAAAAACAAGGACATTATGAGCCAATTCTTCAAGCCCCTCTGGCACAAAATCAAATCCGACGAGTACAAGGTTTTTGGACTTCCCAAGGTTTGACCACAATTCGTTAGTGGTGTATTGTAACACAGAATCGGGCCCAAAGACACTAATAAAATCCTTCATAGTTCTGGAATCCCGACCAATGACCAACCAAGTGTCCCTTGGGGTTCCCACAGATAACCTCAATACGTTATCGGCTACAATGCTATCCGCTTCCATACGCAAGGTATAGAGCGAATCTAGGAAAAGACCTTCCAAAGGAATTCGGACTTCTTCAAGGTCTTCCCATTCCATCAGGCGCTGCCCATGTTGCTCCAAAAACCAATTCGTAGTAGAGGCAGCGCCCATTAATTGGACCCTAGCTAACTTTCCTTCTACATTTCCCATCATCCAAGCATTACTCAATGAGTCGCGATCTGGGGCTAGTACGACCTTAAACCCGCCAGGAATAGGGGCATACGCCGCAGTCATCAATACCGCAGAAGAATCCACTTTCAAGGGCATGGTGCTCGATGGGCATTGCTCCATCAGCGCGGCAATGTTCGGCTGGGCTATATTCTCGAAGATGGCTCCATCTCTAGTGGTAATATTGTAATTACCGGGCGGCAGCCTATCGAGCATCTCTTCCAACCAAGTGCCCTGTTGCCATAAACCAGGGTGATTATCGATGACCAATTCCTGTACTTGCACCCCAAAATTTGGGCGACCTAAGGCAAGAATGACCGAGAGTATGGCCAATGTTCGCATAGCAAGCACGATGAGGTCTCGGAGTTTTTGTCGGCGCCGTTTGCTGGTTTTAAATGTGTTGAGCCACATTAAGGATGGAATGGGCGTAGGTTTTTGTGGGCGCTTACCCATCAAATGAATGAGGGTGGGGAGCAAGGCGAGGGGTAGGGCCCATAATATGGCGGGAGATTCGAAAATCATTCTTTGAGTTTGGCCCCCACGAGGGTTATTGGCAAATGCTCGGGTGAAGAATTCAAATCCAAGGTTCCTATGACCGTAATGACTTGGTCCGTGATGAGATCAACTGGGCGTTCAAATTCTAATTCCATCACACTTTCTGGTCCCGCCGCACCACAGAAAAAGCAGCTTGAAAAGGGAAAAGCGCTTAATGCATAGATGTGGTCTACAGGGTCTAGAACGACGGCGTATCCGGTGATTTTCATCTCTTTTCCGTCCCAATTCGCTCTTTGGTCTAGTGTCCACTGAGGGACTTGTACCCAAGAGGCTGTGCCTTCATCGTACACCTCAGTGAAATTGATTTGTTCGAGGGCACTCCAGGACAGTCGTTCTTGCCCAAAACCGCAGAAACCTAGGAACAATAGTGCTATAGTCAGTCCTGTTCTCATCCGTGGAATTCAGCTTGTTGAATGATGAAAAACAATCGGTAGGGGTCATTATCATTGAAAACGAGAATGCCCTTTATCACGACAAATTGGTCCGTTACCAAATGATCCGGTTGATCTTTAAAGACCAATTCCACTACGGTGTTAGGAGCTGCATTTCCGCAGAAAAAACAGCTAGAGAATGCGTAACGACTCAATGCATATTGCTTAGTCGCCACATCCACTGGAACCAAATATCCCTGTAGTACCACCTCTTGATTCTTATAACTGTCGAGCCAAGAAGGGAATTGGGGTGCATACAATCCTTCTGGAGTGGTGTTATATGGCACAGCCAATAAATCCCAGGAAACCACCTTCTGTCCCCAAGCACTCACTTGAAAACCGGCGACCATCACTATGACCCAAGCCCAATTTCTCATGACTTTCTCAGCTTAATCCATAAAAATCCCGCACCTAAAGCCACGGTCAACAACATTGCCATCTGTTCATTTACAACTGGCGCTACACCAATCAGACTTTGAATGACGAATTCTGAGAGCAATAATCCCAGAATCATAAGGGCCACCACATTGCCAAAGACCTGCATAAATATTGATGCCGTACTTCCACGATGGTTTCGTAAAAATGCAATGGTATTGCGTTCCGAATGGTACATGTTTGAGATGTAAGCAATGAACAAGAGCATTACTCCAGCGGCGATAATCCAAGACCAACGAGTGGCTTGATCTATCGTGGGTTGCCATTGTTTCTGTAGCTGACCAAAAATGAATACTGGAAAAGCCCCTTGTTCGTCCGTACGTTGACTGATAATGTTTGGCAGCATGAGCATGGCCGCTTTAGACTTCAGCTTCAACATCACCGAGGTATAAGATGGTTCCGCACTATGGTGCAAGGTCCAATAGGTTTGAGGAACTGTGAATAAGGCACTTTGATCGGCACTGCGTTTGGCTTCCAAAAGCCCTACCACTGTCAGTGGGTGTTCGTGCGATTCGCCCCGCGAATCCCTGCCGTGTGCCGATGTGAGACTCGTACCAATTCCAACCTGAAGTTGGTCCGCTAAGGCAGCATCCAATACCACCTCGCCTGAGGCGGCTGGCAAATGTCCTTCTTTCAACGATAGTTCGAACCAAGAGTAGTAAGAACTGTCCGTGCCTACCAATGGGTGGCCTTGTACATTATCGCCTAAGGCGATCGGGGTCGCTGTTAGAACCAGAGGATGTCCTTGCCAATACTCGTAGGTATCCGCTGAAATATTACCGGTAGGGTTTTCTAATCTATACAGCGTGCTAGCTACAATTTGAATAGGGCTTCCCTTGTAACCGACAATTAGATCTACTTGGGACGCACTTTCTTCCCATTGGTGGAAGATATAATGTTCCAAAGCCCGAGGAGCTTTGATGAATACTCCCGTAATAAACGCGAGAACCCCGACGATCAGCAGGGCAGCCCATTTGCGTTTCCATTGCATCAACCACAAACTCATAAGGCAAGCGTATTAGCGTGGTTGAATCTATCTTTCATACGTTGATCGTGTGTTACCGCATAAATCCTTCCTTGAGGATTAGTGCTCAACCAACGATTTAATAATTCACAAGCTTTCTCTGCCCAATCGTCATCTAGCGCACTGGTCGGCTCGTCCAATAGTAGGATGGAGGCGCCTTGATTCAAGGCGAGTACGAGGGCAAACCGTTGCATTTGACCTATGCTAAGCTGATGAGGAAATCTGTGTAATAAGGGTCCAATTCCCAAAGCAACCGCATCCCGCTCAAAACCTTCCACCGCCATCATGGATAATTGCTCCTTCATCGTTGCATATTCAATCCATTGCGGGTGTTGCGGCATGAGCGCCGTCATACCCTCCAAGGCGGGTTTATGTTGCGCTGTTTGAGCCCCATGAAGTACCCGAAGTAAGGTGGTTTTCCCTGTGCCTGAAGCCCCTGTAATCAAGTGAAGGCCTGCGCTGAGATCAAGTGGAGGGTAGGAGATGCTATGTTCTTCGAATGTGACGATCATGAAACTACGCTCCAATAATAAATTATAGGCATAGCAATGGTATAGACCAATTTTATAACGATCCCTGTGAACAGTCCTAGTACAGCCATGAAGGCACTTTTCAAGCTATGAACAGCATCTTTTTGTTCCATATACTCACCAATAAAGGCTCCCAAGAGTGCCCCTACAATCATAAAGGGTCCGGTAATCAATCCAACTACTAATCCTATTCCCGCGCCCACAGCTGCTCGCTTAGACCCGCCCCCAAGTTTGGTGAGGATAGAGGGCAGGAAATAATCGGCCACAAAAACGGCTACTCCAACAATTACCCAAATCCAAGTGTTGATGGTAAAACTTTCAGCTTCGTACATACCTGCTACAAGAGCTGCAGCAGTAATCAAGGAACCGGGTAAAACGGGCAATACTGCGCCTACGATACCTGTGAGAAATAAGATGATGATGAGCATTTCCATGAGGCTAAATATACAATAGATTTACCCCTATGAAGTATGTGGTCGTAGATATCGAAACAACCGGTGGAAAGCCCAATGGCAATGGGATTACGGAGATCGGTATCGTACATGTCGAACACAAGAAGATCACCCACCAATGGTCTACCTTCATCAACCCATTGCAATCCATTCCCTACAATATCCAAATGCTCACGGGCATCAACGATGATATGGTTGCAGATGCGCCCACGTTTGAGGAAGTTATACCGGAGCTTTTGAAACATTTGGAAGGAGATATTTTCGTGGCCCATTCGGTCAACTTTGACTATAGTTTTATTGATGCCGCTTTTCGGAAAACCGGTCAACCTTGGAGAATGCCCAAGCTGTGTACAGTGAAATACAGCAAAGCCGTGTTTCCTGAATTTGGTCGCTATTCGTTGGCGCATTTATCTCGTGCCTTGGCGGTGGAGAACAACAATCCCCACCGGGCGTTGAGCGATGCCCTGTGCGCCGCAGAGGTGTTGATTCATTGCTTGCACGGCGATTATGACGAGCAGCGATTGAACGACCCGAAATTGGGCCTATTAAAGCGTATTCAAATGCCCGACAACATGCCGGCGCACTACTACGACACCCTGCCAAAATCTCACGGGGTGTACCAATTACTAGATCAAATGGGTCTTCCGCTATACATCGGCAAGGCCAATAACATTAAATCACGCATCACTCAGCATTTCAGCACGCAGCAGGGCAGTACCAAGTACCAGCGCCTAATGAAAGAGTGTTATTCCCTCAACTATACAACCTTGCCTAATGAAACACTCGCATTGATATATGAGGATCATTTAATACGACAACATTGGCCACCGCTGAACAAGGCACAGAAAAAGCAAGCATTGAAATTTGGACTATATACCTATAAAAATGGGAGAGGGGAGCTCAAATGTGTGGTACAAAAAGTCATTGGGGATGGCGCATTGATTAGGTTTGGATCCTACCTCGCTGGACAACAATGGCTCGCCGCACTTCAGGACCAAGCCGCGCGAGAGGAAATCACCTTATCTGAGGCCTTAGAGCAAACACAAAAGCAACAAGCCATGAAATTCCTCATTGATTTGAGCCCGGAACGAGGGGCACTTTTCATTGAAAACGGTAGTATTACTGGCATATACACCGATGATGATTTCTTGCACAACGAACAATGGATCAGAGAACATTTCGTTGCCGTGCAACCATCACCAACCATCAATGCTTTAGGCATGAAGCTGGTCGAAGACCGACCAGGCTCCATTATCCCAATTTAATCTTTAGTTTCGGTAGGTTCTTCCGCAGGAGTTTCCTCAGTACCTTTCTCAAGTTTCGGCGTTTCCTTTGGTGCTTTGACCTTTTTAGGCTTGGTCACCTTGAAATCTAATGCCTTCTCCTTAAGCGTTATCTCAATGGTATCGCCTTCTGCGATCTCTTTACCAATGATTTTCTCTGCCAAAGGATCTTCGACCAATTTCTGTAAAGCGCGCGCCAAAGGGCGGGCGCCAAAGGCTTCATCAAAGCCTTCATGGGCAATGTGATCCTTCGCCTCCTGGCTCATAGAAATTGCATATCCTAAATCCTCAATACGGTGGAAGAGGCCCTTTAGCTCAATGTCAATGATCTTGTGAATATCTTTACGAGTCAGGCTATTGAATAAGACAACATCATCAATACGATTCAAGAATTCAGGGGCAAAGGCTTTCTTCAATGCGTTTTGAATAACGCTCTTCTCAATATCTCCCTTGTTTTGCTCGCGCGCAACGGTTCCAAAACCTACACCAGTGCCGAAATCTTTCAATTGGCGTGAACCTAGATTTGAGGTCATGATGATGATGGTATTCTTGAAATCCACCTTACGGCCCAAACTATCGGTAATTTGACCGTCGTCTAGGGCTTGCAGGAGCAAATTGAATACATCAGGATGTGCTTTTTCAATTTCATCAAGCAGGATCACAGAATAGGGTTTGCGGCGCACACGCTCAGTTAATTGGCCACCTTCTTCATATCCGACATATCCCGGAGGCGCACCTACTAGTCGACTGATCGAGAACTTCTCCATGTACTCGCTCATATCGATACGAATCATGTTATCCTCGCTGTCAAAGAGCAATTTGGTCAATTCCTTCGCTAATTGAGTTTTTCCAACACCAGTAGGACCAAGGAATATAAAGGAACCGATAGGCTTCTTTGGATCTTTCAAACCAGCGCGGTTACGCTGAATGGCACGCACAATTTTTTTAACAGCCTCGTCCTGACCGATAACGGTGCCTTGCAACGCTTCGTCCATCTTCGCCAGCTTATCCATTTCTTGGGCAGCCACACGCTGAACAGGAACCCCAGTCATCATGGCCACAACCTCCGCAACTTCGGGCTCATCTACAATCTTCTTGTGAAGCTTGATTGAATCTTCCCAAGACTCTTTTGCATTGGCCAATTTTGCTTCGAGTTTCTTCTCATCATCACGAAGGCGCGCTGCTTCTTCATAACGTTGACTCTTTACCACGCGAACCTTTTCCCCCTTTATATGCTGTAATTCAGCCTCAAGCTCAGTAATAGTAGCGGGTACTTCAATGTTTGTGATGTGAACACGTGAACCCGCCTCATCCAAGGCATCAATAGCCTTATCTGGGAGGTGTCTATCGGTCATGTAACGCTGAGTCAATCTCACACAAGCCTGGATGGCTTCCGGCGTATAACTCACGTTATGGTGTTCTTCGTACTTATCCTTGATGTTGTTCAAGATCTGTACAGTTTCCTCCATGCTGGTCGGATCGACCGTTACCTTCTGGAATCTTCGCTCAAGCGCACCGTCCTTCTCGATGAACTGACGGTATTCGTCTAGGGTAGTAGCACCAATGCATTGAATCTCGCCACGAGCTAGCGCTGGTTTAAACATGTTTGAAGCATCCAACGACCCGGTAGCGCCACCTGCACCTACAATGGTATGTAGTTCGTCGATGAATAGGATAATATCGTCGTTTTTCTCCAACTCGTTCATCAGCGCCTTCATACGCTCTTCAAATTGCCCGCGGTATTTCGTTCCCGCCACAAGACTGGCCAAGTCTAGACTGATTACCCTTTTGTTGAATAACACTCGGCTAACTTCCTTATTTATAATGCGAAGTGCCAATCCTTCTGCGATGGCGCTCTTACCCACACCGGGCTCACCAATAAGCAGTGGATTGTTCTTCTTTCTTCGACTTAGGATCTGACTAACACGCTCTATTTCCTTAGATCGACCGACCACAGGATCAAGTTTACCTTGCTCCGCAGATCGGGTGAGGTCCTTACCGAAGTTATCCAGTACCGGTGTCTTTGATTTTTCTTTTCTACCTCCCACCGGGGAGCTTCTGCGGCTGCTTGACGTCGCGCTATCTTCTTCTGAATCCGGATCGTCGTAACTCATCGAAGGAGAAATTAAATCATCTTTAGGCTCTTCCGTTTCGGTGTCTATGTAATTGCTCTGGTATTCACTTTTCACCGCATCGTATGAAGCACCGAACTGCGCCATGATACCACTTATTGGATCATTATCATTTCTAAGAATACACAACAATAGATGCGGCGTTCGAATGATAGGGCTCTGAAACAATTTAGCCTCCAAGAACGTAGTCTTCAGGGCCTTTTCTGCTTGGCGAGTCAAGGGTAGGTTTTTACCATTGGCCGGATTATTTGTCGCATAAGGTGTACTCAAACCTTCAATTTTGGTGCGTACCTGCTTCAGGTCCAATCCTAAGTCTTTCAAAATTTGAATGGCCGTTCCTTCACCTTCTCGGATAATACCGAGTAACAGGTGCTCCGTACCAATATAGTCGTGACCTAAACGCAAGGCTTCTTCCTTGCTGAAAGTAATCACATCTCGAACTCTGGGGCTAAAATTCTCTTCCATATTGTGCTGGTTCTTTTACCGTCTTAGTCATTGCACATAGCGTGCCAACCTTTCTTTTCAAATCTAATGGCAGATTCGACCCGATGTACCCCTGCTCACAGAACGATTTGTTAACATTCGCATGTGGAAAAAAGGCGCAAGTTCACAGCGCTTACAAGGAATTAACGGGGGCTGAAAAGGTATATTTGAAAATTACGAAAAAACGCGGCACTCGCCGCCTTAAATACTGACAATATGGCGCAGGGAGAAAAAATTATCCCCATAAATATTGAGGAGCAAATGAAGAGCTCCTACATCGACTACTCTATGTCGGTGATCGTTTCTCGTGCTTTACCAGATGTTCGCGATGGTTTGAAACCCGTTCACAGACGTGTGCTTTACGGCATGCATGACATGGGGGTGACCAGTACTAAAGCTTACAAGAAATCTGCAAGGGTAGTAGGGGACGTATTGGGTAAGTACCACCCGCATGGCGATAGCTCCGTATATGATACGATGGTACGTATGGCCCAAGACTGGTCATTGCGTTACATGTTGGTAGATGGCCAGGGGAACTTTGGTTCTGTAGATGGTGATAGTCCAGCGGCAATGCGTTACACCGAGGTTCGTATGCGCAAGATTGCAGAGGATATGCTATCCGACATCGATAAGGATACTGTAGACTGGCAGCTAAATTTTGACGATTCCCTTAAAGAGCCTACAGTACTTCCAACACGTATTCCAGGGCTGTTGGTCAATGGTGCTTCAGGCATCGCCGTAGGTATGGCGACAAACATGCCGCCTCACAACTTGACAGAAAGTATCAATGCCATCAATGCCTACATCGAAGACAGTGAAATCGAAGTAGATGGATTGATGCATCATATCAGTGCACCAGATTTCCCGACCGGAGGAACCATCTACGGTTATGAAGGCGTTCGCGATGCTTTCCATACAGGACGTGGTCGTATCGTATTGCGAGGAAAGGCTGTTATTGAAGAAGTTAAAGGCCGCGAATGTATTATCGTTACTGAGATCCCGTATTTGGTGAACAAAGCGGATATGATCAAAAAGACAGCGGAATTAGTCAATGATAAAAAGCTTGAAGGTATTTCCGACATCCGTGACGAGAGTGACCGTAAGGGAATGCGCATCGTATACGTGTTGAAGCGTGATGCAGTGCCAAATGTTGTACTTAACAAACTGTACAAATACACTCAGCTTCAGAGCTCTTTCTCTGTCAACAATATCGCACTAGTCAATGGCCGACCCGAGTTGTTGAATCTCAAAGACATGATTCGTCATTTCGTCGACCACAGACACGAAGTTGTGGTTCGCCGTACCGAATACGAACTAAAGCAAGCTGAAAAGCGCGCACACGTTCTAGAGGGTCTACTTGTTGCCATTGATAACCTCGATGCCGTCATCAAGCTCATCCGCGCTTCTTCTACACCCGAAGATGCAAAAACTGGGTTAATGACTGAATTCAAACTCAGTGAGATTCAAGCTAAAGCCATTTTGGACATGCGTCTACAAAAGCTTACTGGTCTTGAGCGAGATAAGATCAAAGCTGAGTACGAGGAGTTGATGAAAACCATCGAATACCTAAAGAGCATCTTGAACGATAGAGCATTGCGTATGTCTATCATCAAAGAGGAGCTTGAAGAGGTTAAAGATAAGTTTGGCGATGACCGTAGAACGGATATTGAATATTCAGGCGGTGATGTAAGCATTGAGGATATGATTTCAGATTCAGAGGTAGTGATCACTATTTCTCATGCTGGATATATCAAGCGCACGGCGTTAACTGAGTACAAGAAGCAAAATCGTGGGGGAGTAGGCGCCAAAGCCGCAAGCACCCGAGACCAAGACTTCATTGAGCACGTCTTCGTCGCTACGAACCACCAGTACATGTTGTTCTTCACAGAACAAGGACGTTGTTTCTGGATGCGTGTATTTGAAATTCCAGAAGGCACGCGTCAAAGCAAGGGTAGGGCCATTCAAAACTTGATCAACCTACCACAGGATGATAAGGTATTGGCCTTCATCAATGTATTGAACCTGAAAGACGAGGAGTATATCAACAATCATTTCATTGTAATGTGTACCAAGCAGGGTATCATCAAAAAGACCAGCTTAGAAGCATATTCTCGTCCACGTGTCAATGGTATCAATGCCATCACTGTGAGGGAAGGAGATACGTTGCTAGAGGCGAAGTTGACCAATGGTGAGCAGGATATCATGCTCGCAGTGAAGAGTGGTAAAGCCATTCGTTTCCCTGAGAGCAAAGTGCGTAGCATGGGTCGTAACGCCTCGGGTGTGCGTGCTATCACTGTGGACAGTGAAAATGACGAAGTGGTTGGTATGATTGTCGTCCAAGAAGGCGATGGATTCGATGTAATGGTAGTTAGTGAGCAAGGTTATGGAAAGCGATCTGCACTAGAGGACTACCGCATCACGAACCGTGGTGGTAAGGGTGTAAAAACCATTACCGTGACAAATAAGACTGGTGAACTGGTCAGCCTAAAAGCTGTTACAGATGAAGATGATTTGATGATCATTACCAAGAAAGGCACTATGATTCGCATGGGAGTTGATACCCTGCGCGTCATGGGTAGAGCAACGCAAGGTGTTCGTTTGATTACCTTACGCAAAGGCGACGAGATTGCTTCCATTGCCAAAGTTCCTGCTTCTGAGGAAGAAGATGATGAAGTATTGGATGTAGAAGGAGTAGAAAACACCGTTAATGGCGATGCTCCGGCTGCGGCATCAGAAGGAGGGGAGGAAACTACTTCTGAAGAATAAGTAATCTTGGCGCAATGTTTGTTTTAACTATGAAAACTACATTTGTAGCCACTTAAAAACGAAGAGATTAGAATTATGAAAAAGCTACTAGTCGCAGTCCTAACCGCTACAACTTTTATGGCAACGGCGCAAGAAGCTCCAAAAGTAACAAGCGCAATTATCGCATTAAGAGGTAATGAACTCGTTGAAGCTAAAGGCTTTATCGATGAAGCAACAACAATTATTGACGGTAAGAACCAGGCAGATATCAAAGAGAAAATCATGTCTAAGTTCTACTACAACAAAGCGTTGATTTACTCTAAAATTGCTGCTTCTCCTGATGCCGAAACGAAAGCATTGGCTGCAGATGCAAATGTGGTCGCAGCACAAAGCTTCTTGGATCTACTACAATTTGAATCAACGGCAAAGAAGCAATTGTACACTGAGGAAGCACAGCGTGAATCAATGAATATTGCATACAACTACCTAGTGGATGCAGGTACAGCTTATGAAGCAGGGGATTACCAAACGGCCTACGAAGGGTATATGTCTGCTTTTGAATTCAAGCAAAATGAATTGCTTGGAATGTTTGCTAGTGTCGATACAGGTTTGTTGTTCAACGCCGGGATTATTGCAGGTTCTGCAGGTGATCTTGAGAAAAGCAGCGCAGCCTTCGCACAATGTTTGGAAATGGGCTATAAGGGTATCACGTATAGCGCTACGGATATTTTAGGAAATCCTAAGCAATACCCAAACAAAGCCGCCATGGAGAAGGATATCAATGGTGGTTTGGCTTCTGACCCGGTAGTTGGCGAAGATGTTCGTCCTAGTGTGTACATCAGCCTGATCAACAACTCGAAGAAGATGGACAATATGGAAGATTACAACAAGTGGTTGACTGAGGCACGTGGAGCGTATCCAGAAAACAAAGACTTGTTGGATATCCAGTTGCAAGCGTTCCTAGATGTAAAAGATTACGAGGGTGCTATGAACAACTTGAACGAGGCCATTGCTAAGAACCCTGAGAAAGGTATTTACCATTTCGTTAAAGGAAACATAATGCAAACTGAAATGAAGGATTTGGATGGTGCGTTGGCAGAATATAAGGCCGCACTTGAAGTTGAGCCAGATATGAGTGATGCCATGTACATGTGTGGTTTGGTATATATTGATCGTGCAAACGACATAACTGAGCAAATGAACAAGCTTGGTTTGAACGAAACGCGTAAGTACAACCAATTAAAGGTCAAGCAAAAAGAAGTATTCGTTGAATCACTAGGATACTTTGAGAGCGCATACGAAATGAAGCCTGAGGATATGGACATCGTTCGTGCACTCATGGAAGTATATCGTAAGCTTGGTGAATACCAGAAGTCAATGGATATGAAAGCGATCCTAGACGAAGCTGGCGAATAAATACAGTTCTTAAGATTTATAGAGGGCCCAAGTATTTCGGTATTTGGGCTTTTCGTTTGGCTGTATACTTTTTTGCTATAATATATATTATGTTAAATAGTATTTTCATAGAACTACTCTCTTCAGGGAATATGTCTATCTATGCTGATTCTGCAGATTTACGTCCACGCTTCATGGTATTACTGGTTTTGCTGTAGTTGTCCTTTTCTCGAGCCATGGTATCCTCATAACGAGGATCTGGCACCATGGCTACCTTATACAACGCGGAAGCCTCTATGCTGTAAAAACCAAATTCTTCGACGACGCGTCCTTGTAATCGATAAATGCCTTTGCCGCGAAATGGAAACTGCACAGCGATGTTTGGGAAATGAACGCTATCCAGGAATTCGCCGTCCTGATCAATAAATGTGGCGAAATTCATGCGGTCACCCTTGATGGTCTTAGTATCCTTCACGGTGACCAAATAACCGTAGGCCACCACGAAATGCCCCAGTTTATCTGGCAGTTCACGTGCGCGCGTACCGTTTTCTAAGGGTTCATCGGCCAATTCGAAGGGATCACGCATTGGAAATCCTAACAACTCTATTTGGTCAAAAGCCTCTTCCAGCCGGCTTTGGCGGAGTACGGGAACCTTGTAATCATGTGCTTGTTGGTTGCCTTTGAACAGACTGGACGGAGCCGCTAAAACCTCTTTAGTATTACGTCCACGCAGCATATGATGGGCTTCCCACAATAAGGTTTGTTTTTCCTTTCCCGTAAAGCGTAAGGCTCCTATGCGAATGAGTAACGAAACTTGCTCTATCCCAATAGGCACGCGGTTTAAGAAATCTGCCAAATCTTCATAAGGGCCTCCCTCCTCACGCTCTTGGCCGATGCGTACCCCTATTTTCTCGTCCAAACTACGCAGCAGTACAAAGCCCAAATAAATGGTGGTTCCATGTATAACCGTAGGATAATCACCGTGCTGCACACAAGGAGCTTCTATTCGTCCCCCACTCCTACGCGCTTCATGCACGTAAAACTCGGTCCTGTAAAACCCACCAAAATTATTAATCACGGCCACCATGTACTCCAACGGGAAATGTGCCTTTAGGAAGAGACTTTGATAGCTCTCCACCGCATAGGAAGCACTGTGTCCCTTGGCAAAGGCATAGCCAGCAAAACTCTCTATTTGCCGCCAAATCTCACGGCTCAACTCCTCGCTGTATCCACGCTCCCGACAATTCTCAAAGTATTGATTTTCAATATTTTGAAACTCCCTTCTTGAACGATATTTTCCCGACATTCCCCGCCTTAATACATCGGCTTCTCCCAGGGACAACCCCGCGAAGTGATGGGCCACCTTGATCACATCTTCCTGATAGACCATTACCCCGAAGGTATCAGGCATGATCTCTAACATCACAGGATGTGCTTCTTTCCGACGCTCCGGATCCGTGAAGCGTAGAATATACTCGCGCATCATACCACTATTGCTTACGCCCGGCCGTATGATGGAGCTTGCCGCCACTAGTCCCAAATAGGTATCTACCTTCAACTTCTTCAGCAACATCCGCATTGCTGGGGATTCCACATAAAAGCAACCAATGGCTAATCCATTGCGCAATAAGTGTTTGATCTGCTCATCTGCCTTAAAGCGCTGCAGGTCTCGTATATCGATGTTCGGATGCTGGGGCCTGTTCTTCGCAACAATGGCAAGGGTATCCTGAATCTTGGAAAGTCCGCGTTGGCTAAGGATGTCAAACTTATGCAACCCAATATCTTCCGCGACAATCATATCAAACTGTACAGTGGGAAAGCCTTTGGGCGGCAGGAAGGTAGCGCTGTGGTAATGCAGGCTGCGCTCGGCAATCAATATTCCACCTGCGTGAATACTCAAATGGCTGGGAAACCCTTGTATATAGGTGCTGTAGCGAAGGACTAAGTGCGAGAGTTGGTCCAGGTTTGAGGAGGAGATGGCGCCCTTGCTGAGTTTGTCTATTTCGTGTTTGGGCAGGCCGAAAACCTTCCCCAACTCTCGCACCACAGAGCGGTATTGGAAGGTGTTGTAGGTAGCCAGGAGTGCGGTGTGGGGAAAGCGTTTGAAGATGTATTGGGTAATGTCCTCCCGATCGCGCCAAGAGAAATCGAGGTCGAAATCCGGTGGCGACGAGCGGTGCAAGTTGATGAACCGTTCGAAGTAGAGGTCCAGCTCGATGGGGTCTACGTCGGTGATTTTTAGCAGGTAGGCAACGATACTATTGGCACCGCTCCCCCGCCCTACATAGAAGTAGCCGCGTTTCTGTGCGTAGTTTACGATGTCCCAATTAATCAAGAAATAAGCTACGAAGTGCTTCTTTTCGATGAGGTCGAGTTCCTTTTCAATGCGCTCGCGAACTCGGAAATCGGCGTGGGGGTATCGATATGGGAGGCCGTCGAAGCAGAGTTTGCGCAGGAGTTTAATGTCTTTCTCTGCGGAGCCTGAATAGCTCTGTAGGTTGAGTAGTTCCGATTCCTCGGGCAGGGTAATGCGGCAATCCGCTAGGATTTGTGCTGCATTGCGCAGAAGCTGGGGCATGGCAGCATAGGCATTGTGAAGGGCCTCATCGTTTAGGTAGAGGTCCTGCGGACTCCCCTGCTCTTCCTGCGGGAGTTTGCTGAGCAAGGTGTTCTCGTCGATGGCCCTAAGGAGGCGGTGTGCGTTGTGATCGCGCTTTCCTCGGAAGGTGGCGGTAGGAAGGGCCACTAATTTGTGCAGGTGGGTCTTCCACTTTCGAAAAGGAATGGAGGCAACGTCCTGTGGAGGAATGCCGATAAGCTCATTGTTTTGGAGTTGGTCAAGCGGGACCTCGGTAGTAGAGGGATAAATGACCCATACTTGGCTTAAGGCCTGTAGTGGCGGGCGATCGGGAAAACGCACTTTATGATGAAGATGCCAAGAAAGGTGGTCATTGATTTGACGCATGCCTTCCCAATTCTTCGCTAGGAGGATGTAGCATTGCTGGATGCCGTTGCGAAAGTCGACTCCCACGGCAGGGCGCTTGGTGGGATGTTTTCGCATGAGATAGAGCACCGTCATGCACGCCGAGGTATTGTTGATATCCGTCAGGGCCATGGTTGGCCAGGGCTGGTCCTCTAAGAAGGCCATCCATTCTTTAGGCGATAGAATGCCATAGCGCAAGCTATAGTAACTGTGCGTATTCAGTAGCATGAGTGCAGCTGCGTTCTAAAATCCTAGGTCCAATTTTCGTTGACGTGCTTGGGTCATGCCCATGCCCTGCAGAGACAGGTGCGAATAGATTTCATAATCGTATTCGGGGACCAGGCGCTGGCCGATGGGCTTGAGGAGCTCAGGACCATTGGCTTTAGGGCTCTTAATGGCCGCTGAGATGGGATAAGCATTGAGCTCTTCCGAGGGATAGGGCTCCAATAGACCGG
>DFQY01000054.1:6587-8237 GCA_002378005.1 Flavobacteriales bacterium UBA3477 | reverse complement strand
AACTTTACAAATCATGAAAGAAGAAAGAAGAAAACATTTACTCAACTTAAAATTATGGCCATGGTCGTGGGTTGCGACTTTGGCCATTGCCACATTTGGCCCAAAATTTATTTGGGATGATCATGAAGCGTTAACAACATTTGCTATTATAACAAACCTTGTTAATGGTGTTCTCATGATCTTGGCAAACAGAAAATTATTTAATCATTATGATGAATTAGAGCGCAAAATTCATTTGGAATCTTTGGCATTAACACTTGGGTTGACTGTTATAGTTGGGCTCACCTATTCTTTATTGGACCAAGTCAATCTTATACCATTTGATGCTGAAATAGGAATTCTTGTTGGATTTGTCGGACTAACCTATATGATAACTTTATTGATTAATAGAAAAAGATATTCATGAAGAATCGGGTTAGAGAATTAAGAAAACTTAAAGGACTAACGCAAGAACAATTAGCTGAAGTGATTGGTGTTTCGAGACAAACCATAAATGCCATTGAAAAGGAGAAGTTCGATCCAAGTTTGCCCACAGCCTTTAAAATGTCAAAACTATTTGATCTGCCAATTGAAGACTTCTTTCTTTATGATGAAATAGAATAGTTTTTGGCTGCAACTTCGAATAATAGGGGGAGCAACTTAAAAAGCCCGACGCGACGCGTCGGGCTTTTTGTTTTTCTTAGCCCATACACCGCTAAATAGTGCGGGTTATATGATAATGTTGCTGGTAGACGTTTTAATAACTTAGGGAACCTAAATCCTTAGTATTAAGATGATTTCTAATCTCAAACTGATTACTCTATCCTCAATATTTCTGTTAATCGTGTTCTCCTGTCAAAAAACGAATAATAAGAGAACCGCTCTTGATCATGCCTATGCTTGTCAAGATGTCTTAGGTCCCTTGCCCAATTTTAGTTGTGCTGATGCTATTGAAGTACCGACCACCAAAAACGGAGCCCCTGTAAACTTTGGGCCAGCTGGAGACGAAGGGTCCGGTAGTGCCAACCCGGACGATTGCGACTGTCCTTGGGCATTCGGTTTGGCTTGTCAAACAGGCAATAGAGTAGGTCGTTATTCTGGGCTCAATTCAGATGGATCAGAAAACAGCGATGTAGTTTTTATCACGTTTTGTAGGGACGGGGGATTGGGTGTAATTGGGCACAAATATTCCACCGGGGAAACCTGCTTCTTCTCCATACTTGATGGACAAGACAACAACAACCCTCCTGGCGTTAATGACGCCAATTATAATAATGGGTGGATGTCTCCTTCTATAGTGGCACAGGATAATTGTCAGAACTGTCACATGGCAAGTCCATTTTTGCATACTCCAGCGGTTGATCAACTAAGAAATCCAAATGACACCTCTGAACTGTTGGTTCCAATAACCGGCAACGGTCCCTACTCTATAATCGGCCAAGAGTTTTCACAACCACACACTACATCTGTACAAAACTCGTGCACATCGTGCCATAGACCTCAGTGTACGCAACACTTCGAAAACTACCCCCTTGATGAATTAGTGATGCCCCCGCCGTTTGAAAACGCTACCGACTTTGACCATAGCTCAATTTCTAATGCAGATCGTCAAGCACTTAGAGATTGGTGTCAAACCTTGAACTTATAATCGTGCTGCATCTTTGAATAATA
>DFQY01000054.1:4491-6292 GCA_002378005.1 Flavobacteriales bacterium UBA3477 | reverse complement strand
AATAATAGGGGGAGCAACTTAAAAAGCCGCAGATTTATTTCTTGCGGCTTTTTTATGGTCTTTTCTTTCGTCCAATTATAGCAGTTCCTCTTTTTCATACCTTTCCTTACATAAACCGCTTGAACATGTCTACATCCATTTCTATCGAAGCCGTAGTGGAATCTGAACTTTCCAAGACTTGGCAGTGCTATACCGACCCTGAACACATTGTTCATTGGAATTTTGCCCATGAATCGTGGCATTGTCCGGCAGCACGTAATGATCTCAAAATTGGCGGCACCTATTTTGCACGAATGGAAGCTCGCGACGGTAGTTTCGGTTTTGATTTTGAGACCGTCTATACTCAGGTCAGGCCAATGAAAGACTTCACCTACGCCTTTGGAGGACGTGAGGCAACGGTTGTGTTCACTGAAGAAGAGGGCCGTACGCGGGTTGCCATAGATTTTATTGCAGAGACGGAAAATTCCATTGACGACCAACGCAATGGTTGGCAAGCCATCTTGAATAATTTCAAATCATATTGCGAATCGGCACTTTGAGGATGATACGAGAAACCCTTCGACTGTTTGTTGTTGTTTTCTTCACCGCAGGTATTGGCGGGGAGGTAAAGGCACAATCGGACAACCTCGTCAAACGCTACCTCAACAGCGTGATGAGTGAAAGCAAAGATCCTTCTGCGCCAAAGCTCATTAATTACCCCACCATCGCTTATGCCCCGGAAACGAGTTGGGAATTGGGCGTGTCGAGCTTGTACGTGTACTCTGCCAATAGAGACCTCAGCAACCGCCTCAGTGAGATTAAGGCCTTCACCTTTTATACCCTCGAAAATCAATATGGGTTTTGGCTCGATCATGCGTTGTACACCGACGAAAACAAGTGGTTTTTCTATGGTCGCGCACGCTACCAAAGCTTTCCATTATTCTATTACGGCATAGGCCGGGAAACGCCTTCGGAATACCAAAGCCTTATCGACGGAAACTACACCCTATTCCGTGAGCGTCTACTTCGAGAAACCCTGCCTTCGCTGTATTTTGGGCTCGAGTTGGACTACCAACGACTAAATAATGTCAGCTACGTCGAAATGGTCTACGGCTTCGTTCCACCAAGCGTCGGAACCATGGGCTCGACCAATGTGGGCATAGGATTAGGCCTCCTTTACAACAACATTCACAACGCCATGAACCCACGGGAAGGGCTGTACAGCGAATGGGCGTTCATGAATTACAACACCGCAGCAGGCAGTGATTTCAACATGAACACCTACATCGTCGACAACCGAATCTACCGCCCTGTAAAGAAAAACAATGTCCTCGCCGCGCAGCTTTACGGCCAATTCACCACTGGCGAAGCGCCGTTCAACATGTTGGCCTTGATGGGTGGCGAAAGCTTGATGCGTGGTTACTACCTGGGCCGCTACCGCGATAAAAATTTAGTGGCCGGTCAGGTCGAATTCCGCATGCTCCCCCTCTCATTTTCGAAGCGCTGGGGCGCGAGTGTTTTTGTCGCCGCAGGACAGGTTTATGGGGATGAGCACAGTTTTGATTGGGGCCAATTCCTTCCTACCGGTGGCGCCGGAATCCGCTACCTAATCTTCCCGGAAAAAGACATTTACACCCGAATCGACCTTTCATACACTCGAGAGGGAAGCGGCGTGTATTTCTACATTGGCGAAGCGTTTTAACTTCGCCGCCTCTATGAAATTGTCCTGACTCATCGACGGGCTGTTCATCGGTAGCCCAGCAAGCGTAAGTCGCCGTTGCGGAGAAATTGGCTGTTTCAAAATAATTCTGCCAATAAAAAA
>DFQY01000054.1:0-4208 GCA_002378005.1 Flavobacteriales bacterium UBA3477 | reverse complement strand
CCCCCAGCATATTAATACTGGGGGCTTAAGAGTTAACTCAGGTTTTCGTCTTACATAGACTTAAATGGCAAGTAAGGTGCTTTCACCCAGTTTACAAAGGTGTTGGCTAGGCCGTACAAGAAGCTGTACACAGCCAAAGACACATACAATTGGATCAACATAATGATCACAGCAACGAAGCCCATACCGGCACCAATCAAGCCTTCGATACTCCAGCCACCGCCAGCGTATTCTGCGCTCATCAAGTCCATGCCGTAAAGCGACATCACCACATCGTTGACCTCAGACAAACCAGCCATGCCAGCCATCATGCCTAGTGCAGCCATCGGTAAATCAGCCAATCCACTGGCCAAATTCAAACTGTGTGCATACGTATATACATCAGCATTTACCAACCAGGCTACTACCCCAACAATTGCTGAGAAGAATGCGCTCATTGCAGCGAAGTATCCTACCGCCTTAATGTTCGCAAGAACCAAGTCCTTAAATACAAAGCCAACCGTACCGCTAGACGATCCTGCGATTTCCTCGCCGGCATTTCTAACGATCTGAGCTAGCGGGAACGCTGCGTAAATGTAGATGAGCATTGCAACAACGCTGCCTACTTTTGACATAGCATCTCCCTGTGAAAGAGCGTCAATACCTCCAGTAATAACCTCGTACAGCATTGATATAAGCACTGCCAAAGCAAGCACCTTGTACACAAATCCCAACCAGCCCTTGGTAGAGCCTTCGGAGTTGCTCAACGTGTCGTTGAAGTTGTTTCTCGGAAGCATCTGATTCACCTTACCAGGCAAATCAAGAATTTGATTCACGTAATCCATATTTAACAAGTGTTTAAGTGTTACGAGGTATAATTTAGAAAAAATTTCGGTCCAATTCACGAACAAAACACGATCTAAATTGTTGATTTCGGGACAAGTCCCGAAAAATCTAGGAATTGAGCATAAAAAAAGTCCGAAAAAAATTTCCAGACTTGTGTCAAATGAGACTTGTTAGGCGGGGTTAATTCGCAAATTTCCCCAATCCAAACCCACAGGCGGCACCTAGAACGGCTCCCATAACGGCAGAAATAACCGTATCAAGAATCGCAAAATTTAGGTCCATCGTGTTGTAAATAGCAAGCGTCTGGGTGTTAAACGCTAAGAACAATAGCCCCATAAACCAGGCGCCCGTTTTAGCCCCAGAAGCTGCATCAGCAACCCCCATGCGATCTAGTGAAAGGGTTGTCAATAAAGCTATGACAACCATGTTCAATAGACCCATGGTCATATCCGGCTCTGCCTTGATTGCCTCTGGGTAAGCTTCCGCCATTGACGCCATCGCATCCATATAATACAAAGCGGCACCTACGGTGAACATCACGAGCCCCGTAATCACGACCACGACCGTGGTCAAAACAATTTTTTTCATTGTAAAAGAATATTTGTTTCCCTTCTAAGATAGTGAAACTGAACGACTTGTTGTTAATTACACCCAGCAAGGTCATGCCCCTCCCGGTACAATTTGGCCGTAACTGCTCCTGAAACAGATTCTTGATGAAGACGAACCACATCGTTACCACAGACAAACTCCATCAAAGCGCGTTGGTAGTTCCCAAAGTTTAAATCCACAATCAAGGAATCGCCCTTAACCTCATAGTGGTGCTGTAAGATGCCTGGATTTGCCTGTACCCACTCCACTAAAGAGGGGAATTCGCCAGATCCATTCCCATAAATGGTGTACTGAATCCCGTCTTGAAATTCATAGCGCACAGCGTTTTCAAAACCCTCGGGAATCCATCGGCCTGTGATCGTTCCAGGCTCATTCTTCCCGCAAGAAAACAGCGCCGTCGCCAAAGCACACCCGGCAATAAGTCGAGTTATTTTCATTATGTTCAGTTTTTTAGTTCCTAACAAGGTAGTACTTTTTCAGAATGAAAATCGCACCCCTTTTTCTTGCCCTGTTTTTGTCCGGTCAACTCTTCGGCCAAAAACTTGTAGTACTGGGCACCTTGCAAGATGCCGGTTCGCCACAACTCCACTGCGAAAAAGAGTGTTGCGCCCACCCAAAAGCTCATGATTATGTCGCCTGTTTAGGGGTGGCCGATTCTACTCGCGCCCTTCTCTTCGACGCTACTCCAGATATCGTTCCGCAACTCACCGAGCTTTTGTCGCGATCCGGAACGGATCGCTATTCGGTCTTCTTAACCCACGCCCACACGGGCCATTACACCGGTTTGATGCACTTTGGACGTGAAGCAGCAAACACAAAGAAAGTACCGGTCTATGCGATGGACCGTATGCTTGAGTTTCTGGCGAAGAATGGACCGTGGAACCAATTAGTCCAACTACAAAACATCTATCTCAACGGCCTTCAAGATGGCGTACCGCGCACCCTCGATAACGGCATTGAAGTTGAGCCCGTTCTCGTACCGCACCGCGATGAGTTTTCTGAGACTGTTGGGTACTACATCAAGGGGGCAAACAAGACAGCGCTCTACATTCCGGATATCGATAAATGGACGGATTGGGAGAAAAACATTTTAGCCGTTGTCCCGACCGTAGACTACGCTTTTATCGATGGTACCTTCTTCGCCGATGGGGAGATTCCGAGACCCATGGCTGAGGTTCCTCATCCTTTTATTTCAGAGAGCATTGAGCTGTTGAACTCCCTGCCCGTAGCTGAGCGCAATAAGGTTTATTTCATTCATTTGAACCACAGCAATCCTGCTAGGAATGTGAGTTTTGAGGGGCGGATGAAGGCAGAAGAATTGGGCTACCATTTCGCCGAGTTTGGGATGGAGTTTGAACTTTAACAATGATTTCGGGGACCATTCCCTTGAAAACTTTTACTTTCCAACATCTAAAAACAAACAGCTATGAAAACGCTTAACGAGAATTGGTTCGCATTTACATTGATCGCCGTAATCTTCGGAATTCTTGGATTCCTTTTGGGCCGCACTACAGGCCATCACGGACCTAAGGGAATGCACCCAATGATGATGGGTGAGGGCCAAGTCATGAAGAAAGCCATGTTTATTTCTGACGACGGTGAAGTACACGATCTGATGGGCGACATCGATATGGATGTTATCGAGAACATGGATGTAGAAGTCATCAAAGGCGAGGATGGTGAAATCACGGTAACCATCGATAGTGTTGGCACCGAGGGTGCTGAGGCTAAGGTCCGAGTAATCAAAATCAAGAAAGACTAGTGATCAGCTATTGGGAACGGGAAGCGCTAAGTCAATATGACCTGGTGGTCATCGGCGGTGGTATTGTAGGAAACTTCACCGCCCTTGAATACGCGAAGGCCCATCCCAATGCTAAAATTGCCATTCTTGAACGCGGATTTTTCCCAGAAGGAGCCTCTACAAAAAATGCTGGTTTTGCCTGCTTTGGCTCCATCGCGGAGCTGGAACACGATCTTGAAACTTTAGGCCCTGAGCAGACTGTCGCTTTGATCATGCAGCGCTTCGAAGGACTTCAAAAGCTGCGCAATACCCTTGGCGACGAAGCTATCGGCTACGAAGAGTTTGGTGGGTTTGAGATTTGCTTTGAAAGCCCAAATCTCGACCGCATCGAATTCTTCAACGACCTGCTCGAGCCCGCCCTGGGTGCGCGACCCTATTCTTGGGTCTCCGCAGAAGGTTTTGGGTTTTCTGAAAAGGTAATTGGCCTGATCAAAAATGCCCTTGAAGGAACCATCCACACCGGAAAAATGATGGACGCCCTGCAGCAAAAAGTTAGTGCGACGGGCATTCGCTACTTCACACAAAGCCCCGTTTCGAGTATTGACAATGGGCCGAGCGGGAAAACTGTTCACGTTCAGAGCCTCAACGGAACTATCGCTTTAGAGGCCCGCCAAGTCGCACTTTGCACAAACGCCTTCACGAAGGATTTTCTGCCCGAACTTGATCTGAATCCTGGCCGCGGCATGATCGTGATTACAAAGCCCCATCCCTCTTTTGATTGGAAAGGGTCCTTCCATTACCACGAAGGGTACCATTACTTCCGCACCGTTGATGGCCGATTGCTTTTGGGCGGCGGGCGACAACTCGACCTTAAAGGTGAAACCACCACCGAACCAGGCATTAATACAACTATCGAAGCCCAACTCTTAAAAGACATTCAGGACTTTATTGCTCCGGGAGTTTCTCTTGAGATTGATCAAAAGTGGTCCGGAGTCATGGCCTTTGGCGCCAATAAGCAGCCGGTCGTGCAGCG
>DFQY01000022.1 GCA_002378005.1 Flavobacteriales bacterium UBA3477 | reverse complement strand
TAGAAGTCATTCACGAGATAGGAAGTACCCCAATTCAGTTGGGTAGACATGGTTGACATGTAGGCGGCGAACAATGATGCTAGGAGCATGCCTAAAACGCCCTTAGGAAGGAAGTCACGCATGATAAAAATATAGCCAAAGCGGTAATCGCGTTGGTATTTTAGGGCTTCGGCTAATCGGTCCCCGTACATGGGCTCCCATTGGGCTAACCACTCTTGGTATTCGCTTTGCTGTGTAGCTGTAAGCGGCTCACAATCTACTTGGCCGGTCATGCATTCGTAGGTGATGAAATCTGGTGTACTGCTGAGGTCCCCGCCATTGCCGTATAAAACGATGGCGCTGAGGGCAACTATGATCCAAGGCCATGGGCGGACGGCGTAGTGACCTATTTGGAATAAGGCGCTGGCGAGGAATGAATCTCTTTCATCTTTGGTTGACAGCATACGTTGTGCGCTGTATCCGCCTCCGCCGGGTTCAGCACCCGGGTACCATGAGGTCCACCAAACCATTCCGAAGAAAGCCAGAAAGGAGGCCAATCCGATCTGGTAGGTTTGACCTGAACTCTCGCCGCTGCCTACCTCGGGTAGGAAGCTGAAGGTCTCGTCTGGCAAGGCGTTACGCAGCCCTTCGAGTCCACCTATTTCTGGCGCGCGCAGGACGTAGACAGCTAGGGTAATGGAGCCTGTCATGGCCAAAAGGAATTGGAATACATCGGTATACACCACGCCTTTTAGGCCGCTGATGCTTACGTATATCACCACTCCAAGTAGGGCGCCACCGGTCCAAAGGAAAGCTTGTTGTTCACTGATGCCGAAGAAGCCTTGGAGTAGGGTGATCATTGCGACATTCACCCAGCCCATGATCAGCACGTTCATAAAGGCACCGAGGTAAATGGACTTGAATCCGCGCAGGATGGCAGCGGGGCGTCCGGAATAACGGAACTCGATAAATTCGACTTCAGTGGATAGGCCGCTTCTACGCCATAATCGGGCAAAGAAAACAGTGGTGAGCATCCCACCAGCTAGGAGGTTCCACCACAACCAGTTTCCGCTGATACCGTATTGTCCGACCAGCTCGGTTACGGCCAAAGGGGTATCTGCTGCGAAGGTGGTCGCGATCATGGAGATCCCCGCGATGTACCAAGGAAGGTTTCGTCCGCCGAGGAAGTATTCGCTCAGGCTTTTCTTTTTACTGCGACCGAAGTACAGGCCCACTGAAATGGTGAGAACCAATAAAGCAATGAGGACGACGGTGTCGAAGGTGCATAGAACCATGTTATTTGCGTTTGGCGGCGAAGAAATCGCTCATGATTTGGCCGCATTCTTCTGCGAGAATGCCGGTGATGATCTTGGTTTTAGGATGCAGGGCACCTCCGTGTAAGGCAAAGCCGCGCTTTTCATCAGAAGCGCCGTATACAACAGTGCCAATTTGTGACCAGAACAGAGCGCCGGCACACATAGGGCAGGGCTCTAGGGTCACATACAAGGTGCATTTGTTGAGGTATTTGGATGCCAAGTAGCTGCTGGCTGCGGTGATCGCCTGAATCTCTGCATGGGCAGTGACATCGACCAATCGTTCGGTGAGGTTGTGCGTGCGAGCAATAATTTTACCTCCAGCCACAAGTACGGCGCCGACAGGGACTTCGCCAACCTCAGCGGCGATGCAAGCTTCCGCAATGGCGGCACGCATAAATCTCTCGTGATCGTTCATTGATAGCATCTTCCATGCAAAATAGGGATTTGCCCCACAAGTTTGGCTATTTTTGCGGTTCAAAGAAGTAAGACATGTACAGATCTCACACATGCGGCGAGTTGCGCGCATCTCATATCGGACAAACAGTAACCTTGGCAGGTTGGGTACAACGCTCGAGAGAATTGGGCGGGATGACCTTTTTGGACTTGCGCGACCGCTACGGCATTACTCAAGTTGCGTTCAATGAAGAATGGGATGCTACCTTATTGCAAGAGGCGAGAAAGTTAGGTCGAGAGTGGGTCGTACAGATCGAAGGCGAGGTGATCGAGCGCTACAGCAAGAACGCCAACATGCCGACGGGCGATGTGGAGATCAAGAGTGTCAAGCTTAAGGTGCTTAATGCTGCGAAGACGCCTCCTTTTACCATAGACGAAGAGAGTGATGGCGGTGAAGAGCTTCGTATGAAGTACCGCTATTTAGATCTACGCCGCGGTCCGTTACAGCGCAATTTGGCGCTCCGAAATCGTGTGAACATCGAGGTACGCAAGTATTTGGACGAGCAAGGTTTCATGGATATTGAAACCCCGTTCTTGATCAAATCAACCCCAGAGGGAGCCCGTGATTTCGTAGTGCCTTCGCGCATGCAAGAGGGCAAGTTCTATGCGTTGCCGCAAAGCCCACAGACCTTTAAGCAGCTCTTGATGGTCAGTGGGTACGACAAGTACTACCAAATCACTCGTTGTTTCCGTGACGAGGATTTGCGCGCAGACCGTCAGCCAGAGTTTACACAGATTGACTGTGAAATGGCCTTCGTAGAGCAGGAAGATATCTTGAACACCTTTGAAGGACTTCTACTTCACTTGTTGAAAGAGGTCAAAGGTGTAGCCATTGATAGCGTACCAAGAATGACCTATGCAGAAGCAATGGAGCGCTACGGAAATGATAAACCGGACATTCGCTTCGGAATGGAACTGGCCAACCTAAACGCACTCACTCAAAACTTAGGTTTCATGGTCTTTGACCAAGCCGAGACTGTATTGGGAATTGCTGTTCCAGGTGCTGCTGACTGGACGCGCAAGCAGATTGATGCCTTGACGGATTGGGTGAAGCGCCCTGATATTGGTATGAAGGGCATGGTGTACTGCAAACTCAACTCAGACGGAACCTACAAGAGCTCAGTAGATAAGTTCTATACTGAAGAACAACAGGCGGCATGGGCGAAAGCTACGGATGCAAAGCCAGGTGATTTGATTTTAATTTTAGCAGGAGAAGAGCGATTGACGCGCAAGGCCACTTCTGAATTGCGTTTGCACATTGCAGAAGAAATGGGCTTGAGAAATCCTGAGGAGTTCGCCCCGTTGTGGGTGATGGATTTCCCGCTACTAGAATGGGACGATGAAACGGATCGTTACCACGCGATGCACCATCCGTTTACTTCGCCAAAGCCTGAGGATATCGCCTTGATTGACACGGACCCAGGAAATGTTCGTGCCAATGCGTACGACCTTGTGTTGAACGGTAATGAGATCGGTGGTGGTTCTATTCGTATCCACGACAGAGCATTGCAGAGCCGCATGTTTGATTTGCTTGGATTCAGCAAAGAAGAGGCTGAGAAGCAGTTCGGATTCTTGATGAGTGCCTTTGAGTACGGTGCGCCACCACACGGTGGTTTGGCCTTTGGTTTTGACCGATTAGTAGCCATTCTCGGCGGTGCTGAGGTTATTCGCGATTTCATTGCCTTCCCGAAAAACAATGCGGGTCGTGACGTGATGATTGATGCACCTGCGACCATCGACGAAGCACAGCTAGGTGAGCTACGCCTTGTTTCTACTGCGCATCCGGAGGAAAAGTAAGGCCCGGTTTTTGTAACTTTAGGGCTCTTAACACATCCCTATGCTGCGTAAACTTTTACTATCGTTTACCTATTCTGCCATTGCCCTTTTCGCCACCGCTCAAGACCGTGCTTCTAACACGCTGACTAAGAGTGAGATTGATAATATGACTTGGGTGGAAGCCATGCAGGATTACCGCGTGAACTTCCATACTGTGGTGGATAAATTCGAAGAGGCTTTCGACGGCAAACCCTACGAAAAAGGACACGGTTGGAAGCAGTTCAAGCGTTGGGAATATATGATGGGCCAGCGTGTTGGAGAAACCGGGGTTCGTCCACATCCAAGTATTTTGTACAATGCTATTCAGAGCCAATCGAGCTCTAATGAATATGGAGATTGGCGTCCTGCTGGTCCCTTTGATGCGCCTTCTGGTGATGGAATTGGCCGAATCAACAATGTCGCCTTCCACCCTCAACACAATGATACCATCTATGCAGGTGCGCCTGCCGGAGGTTTGTGGGTGAGTTATGATGATGGGCTAACTTGGCAAACTTTTACAGACGAGCTGACTAATATTGGGGTTAGTGATTTGGCCATCGACCCACAACATCCGGATACTATGTATTTGGCCACCGGAGACCGTGATGCCGCAGATACCTACAGCTTCGGATTGATGAAATCTGTGGATGGCGGGGTGACTTGGTCTGCCACGGGTTTAACATTTAACGTCAGCAATAATTACCGCATCGGCCGAGTAGTAGTGCATCCGGACAGCACCAATATTGTTGTTGCGGCTACAAATGGAGGAATCTACCGAAGTACAAACTACGGCCAGACGTTCAGTTTAGAGCAATCTGGCTTGTTCTACGGCGTGCACATGGGCCACGGTGACACCTTGTTTGCCACTACTTCTGGCTCAAGCCCTAAAGTATATCGTTCGGTGAACGCAGGTGATTCTTGGACCCAATTGTCAAATGGACTACCAACCTCAGGTGTCTATCGTTGTGAGGTTGCGGTGAGTTCAGTGCCGGGGCTGCTCTATGCAGTATTCGGAGATAGCAACTATGGCTTTGGCGGCTTATACCGTTCGACAAACGGCGGTTCTAACTGGTCTTTGATGAGCTCCTCGCCAAACATTATGGGGTGGTCTTCAACGGGCGGTGGCTCAGGTGGCCAAGCTTGGTATGATTTGAGCATCGCTTGTGATCCTTTGAACGAGAATACGATCTACGTTGGAGGGGTGAATATTTGGAAGAGTACGAATGGCGGGGCCAACTGGTCCATAGTTGGTCACTGGTACGGCGCAGGATCTGTGCCTTATGTCCACGCGGATCACCATCACGCATCATTCCGTCCTGGAACGTCACAGTTGTATGTGGGAACCGATGGCGGGGTGTATAAAACGGCCAATGGCGGTAATTCATGGAGTCATTTGAACGACGGCATGGACATCACCCAGTATTATAAAATCTCCCAGAGTACCTCTGATACCACCGTAATTCTTGCGGGGGCACAGGACAATGGCTCACACCTTCGCAGTGCCTCGTCTTGGAGCCGTGTGACAGGCGGAGACGGCATGGACAATGGCGTTGATGTAACTAATGACAACATCATGTATACCTCCATCTACTATGGAGATTTCTATAAGAGCACTAACGGTGGAGGATTCTTTTCGGCCATCAACACCTTGAGCCCATCAGGTTCAGGGAATTGGGTGACACCATTTAATGTGGACCCGGTTAATGGGAATACCATCTATGCTGGGTTTGATAAATTATGGAAATCAACCAATGCGGGAGCCTCATGGACCGCTACTTCATCATCGAATGTGAGCGGTGGTTCTAATATCGATGAATTCGAAATTGCTCCGTCGAACACAAACTATATCTATGTGCTGGTCAACAGTAATATTTTCAAGAGTTCTAATGGCGGGAGTACTTGGTCAAACATCACCCCAAGTGGCGGCTTGAGTCCTTCTCCACACAATATTTCTGGCGTCGCTATTGATCCGGACGACGAGCAGCACATCGTCATTTCGATCAGCGGATATACCAGCAACACGAAGGTGATGGAATCTTTCAACGGCGGTCAGACTTGGTCGAACCTGAGCTCTGGATTGCCGAATATTCCTGCGAACTGTGTGACCTTTGAGAGCGGCTCCTCCGATGGTATTTACGTGGGAACAGATATAGGCGTGTACTACCACAGTGCGGCATTTTCAAACTGGGTGAGCTTCAATAAAAACTTACCGAACGTGATTGTGGTAGATTTTGAAATCTATGAAGATGATGATCTATTGCGTATTGGAACCTACGGCCGTGGGGTATGGCAGAGTCCGCTAATGGCCGGAAGCGCAGCACCACCGGTAGCGGCATTCATGGCGGATCCAGCGGCACCTTGCGGCACGACAGACACCATTTCATTGATTGACCAAAGCCAGGGATTAACCACCAGCTGGCAATGGCAAATCAGCCCATCTACCTTCAGCTACGTGAACGGTACGACGGATTCGTCTCAAAGCCCACAGGTTGTTTTCTCGGCTACAGGAGGATATACGGTTACGCTCACGGCAACGAACGCCTATGGCTCTGACGATACCACGGTATTCCAAGCCATCTCTGTGGGCGGTGCAGCTTTGCCGTTTGTAGAAGATTTTGAAAACGGATTGAGCGGTTGGGAAATCGACAACCCAGATGGCGGGATTACTTGGGCCTCAACGACTTTGAACGGGACCAGTCCTGGTACGGTTGGGATGTTCATGAATCATTATTCCTACAGCGGCTCGGGTCAGCGCGATGAATTGATTTCACCGGCACTTGATTTCTCCAACGATACGCTCGTGAGCATGAGCTTTGAATATGCTTCTGCATACTACTCCAGCGGGTATTCAGACAGCTTATTGGTGTATGTAAGCGACGATTGTGGTGTGAATTGGACTGAAGTGGCGGCATACGATGCTACAGATGCTTCCTTCACTACAGCAGGAGCCATTACTTCTTCCTTTGCACCGGCAGATTCTACGTACTGGTGTAACGGGTCGAGCTCGGTTACTTGTCCGACCATAGATCTCGATGCCTACAGCGGTATGAGCGGTATAAGAGTGAAGTTCGTCGCCGTGAATGGTTACGGCAACAACACCTTCTTGGATAACATCAACATTATCGGTCAAGCCAAAGTAGCCCCAGTAGCTGCCTTCGGAGGCGATACCGCGGCTTGTACAGGAAAAGCTGTAACGTTCTACGATTATTCGGCGCCGGCTCCAACGGCACGTCTCTGGTCTTTCCAAGGGGGAACGCCGGCTACTTCGACAGCGTCCAACCCAACGGTGACCTATGCGAACCCCGGAACCTACGACGTAAAGCTAGTGGTTTCAAATGCAGCGGGGATTGATTCCGTCTTATTGACAAATTACATCACCATCGTGACCGCTCCTTCGGCAGCCGTGTCGATGGCAGTATCGGCAGCTACTTTGTGTAATGGCGATAGCGCGACGGCCACTGCTACCTTCACTAACGGAGGTATGAGCCCTTCCATCGACTGGATGCTCAACGGCACTGTTGTCGCTTCTAATACTACGACCTACGCGAACCAGTTCGCCGATGGGGATGTCCTCGCCGTGCGTATGATCAGCTCTGACGACTGTGTGGCCAACCCTATCGTAATGGATTCTACGACCTTCACCGTCAATGCTCGTCCACAAGTGAGCCTCGGGTCACAAGGTTATGTTTGTGAGCTTGACGGTCCACAGGCCCTTTCTGGCGGTCAACCGGCAGGAGGAATCTACTCGGGAACGGGTATTACGAATGATTCCATTTTCCCATCTGTGGCCGGAGTAGGATCGCATTGGGTTTACTACACCTATACGGATGCCACTACGGGATGTGCGAACACGAAGAAGCGCACCATTAGCGTACAGGCGGCGCCATCACAACCGACGGTGAGCCAGAACCCGACCACGGGTGCCCTTGAAGCCGCTACTCCAGCAGGTACCTTTACCTATGAGTGGTTAGATGATAACATGGATCCAATTTCCGGAGCCACCTCGGCTACCTACTTGCCAACAGCCAACGGCACCTACTATGTCCGCATCTTCTCGAACATCCTTTGTTCGAATGTATCGGATCCCTACACGGTAGTGAACATCGGCCTGGATGAAGAGCTATTGAACGGCTTGGAGATCTATCCGAACCCCGCTCAAACGCAGGTAAATATTGCCCTCCCGGGAAGCGCCCAAATCCGCATCCTCGACGCATCTGGTCGCGAGGTGTACAATCAATGGGTAGAACAGCGCACGGCCATCGATGTCCAGCAGTGGGCACGTGGGGCGTACATTGTCCAAACCATTCAGGAAGGCACCAGCACACATATCCCGTTAATCCTGCAGTAGAAGGCGAAAACTTTAGGGCATAAAAAACCCGGGCGCGCAGCGCCCGGGTTTTTTAGTTTTAGAGTGTTGGAATTTTATACCAATTCCATGTGTGCGATCATGCTCTTAAACAAAGCAAGACCGTCTTGATTGTTGAGTTCTTCATCAGCAGCACGCTCAGGGTGCGGCATCATTCCAAAGACGTTTTTACCCGCATTACATACTCCAGCGATGTTCTCCAAAGTACCATTAGGGTTCACAGCATCGGTCACTTCACCATCTTGCGTACAGTACTGGAAGATGATCTGATCGTTCGCCTTAAGCTCTGCTAGCGTCTCTGTCGAACAGTAGTAGTTTCCTTCACCATGTGCAATAGGAATCTTGTAGCCTTTGCTGTGGTCCAAATCTGCGCTGATCCCTGCAGTCTTTGATGCGGGCTTAATGAACACGTTCTTACAGATGAATTTGTGACTAGTGTTGTGGCGCAATGCCCCTGGCAACAATCCGCTTTCGGTAAGGATTTGGAAACCGTTACAAACGCCCAACACGTACCCGCCGTTATTGGCAAATTCGATCACGCTTTGCATGATAGGGCTCATCTTCGCGATGGCACCACTGCGCAAATAATCTCCATAAGAGAACCCTCCAGGAAGCACCACACAGTCCACCCCTTGCAGGTCGGTATCTTTATGCCATAGGTTCATAGTTTCGTAACCCATGATGGTTTCCAATACGTAAATCATGTCTTGGTCACAATTTGACCCTGGGAAGGTGATGACACCGAATTTCATAGCAAGTCTGCGCTTAAGAATTTGTGCAAAGTTACGCCCTTTCTTTGGAATAAGAACTTAGGACAGGCGGTTAGAGAGGGTATATAATGCACGGGCGCCCACATTGGCATCCCACTCATCTTCTCCCGGACTCACTTCCACTAAATCCATCCCAATAAGGGTGCGTCCCGACGCCTTCACTGCATCGATGAGATACACGACCTCCTCGAGTTCCATACCGCCAGGTACCGGCGTACCGGTGTTCGGGCAAAGCGATGGATTGAGTCCGTCGATATCAAAGCTCAAATACACTTGTTGTGGCAGGGTGGCGATGATTTCAGCCACTTGGTCGGCCCAATTCTTTCCTTCAAAACGCGCCGCCTTTACGGCTTGATCCGTGAACGCATGAATGCGTGGATCGCTCTCTATTAAATCGGCCTCTTGGTGGCAGTAATCGCGCAAACCAACGATGGTCAACCTTGTGGCCAATTGCTCTTTAAGCACATTGTACATGATGCTGGCGTGCGAGTAGGTAAAGCCCTCATAGGCCGGGCGTAAATCTGCATGAGCGTCTATCTGTAGGATGCCGAAATCACCAAATTTGGCCTTGTGTGCACGAATAGCGCCAAGCGATGTGCTGTGATCGCCCCCTAGCAACACGGCTTTTTTTCCTTGATCCAGGATCTGCCCAATGCGCTTCTCTAACCATAGGTGAAAGGCGGTACACTTATCATTGATTTGGTCGAGTGACTTCTCTTCCTCGGCCCCTACTTCATCGATTTCTAAAGCGCGCAGGTATTCTAGGGCCAATTCTCTCAATCCCTCACCCGTTTTCCGCCAACGCTCATCTTCCTCCAACATGAACACGCCCTGCTGCCACCCTTTTGGGTATTTGGCATCGTAGAGGTCCACCTGAGCCGAAGCGTTCAAGATTTCTTCAGGTCCCGATGCAGTGCCGCTTCCATAGCTCACCGTCACCTCCCAAGGGGCGGGCAACACATGGATATCACTTTGCTCTGCGTCAAAAGGCAAGCCGAACAACCCGTTGTTCAGTGCCGGTTCATTGGGGTCGAAACCCGCAATCAAATCCTGCTTTTCCATGGGCGAAAATTACGGATTGTAGATTGATAACGGCAGAATTTTTTTTCGTGTCCCGCGCGGTCCCTCTATTTGGCATTGTACCCAGTAAATCCCCGAGCGTAAGTGTCCTTCGCCCCAACTCTGCGGGGCCAAAACAAACGGAAAAGCCCCTTTTTTCGCTACCGGCAACACATGTCCATCGACCAGGTCGTGGAGGAGCCGGCCGGTGCGGTCGAGGAGGGACACGTACAATAGGTCGCCGCGCTCAGCGTGGAGCCATAAGGTCGCGTGGGGTCCGGTGCCGGTTGAACCCGTTCCGGTTCCGCCTCCCGAGATTGAGTTTGGGCTGAGGTCAATGAAATTGGGTACGATGGAGGCTTCGAGCGGGAGTGTGGGTAGAGCCCCTGCGACGCTGTTTGGCTGGTTTGGACTTGCCTCGGTGGATGCCAAGAGGGACGGGAGATGCGGATGCCAATTCGCTTGTTCATCCCCGGGCGAGTGCCAAGAAATGCGCTCGAAACTTTGGTGTTCGTTTGGTGCGTCGAGAGGGTAATAGGCCATTCGATCTAGGATTTGGCCGGGTGCGGTGATAAGCTCAAGGGTCAGTGAGTCATTGGGCAAGGCGAAGGGCGAGGGAAGGGCTAGGATTTCATTGGGGAGAAGAATGGGCGAGAGTTCGGTGCCTCCCATGCGTGGAGCGCGGGGATCCAAGGGTTCGGCGCGCAGAAGATTGGGGCCGTCCCAAAGCTGCAGCCAGAGCTCCCCGGTGCCGATGGGGCGGTCGGTGAGGTTGGCGATTTCGATAAATTCGTCGAGGACATCGGGCGCGAAGTGGACTTCGTTGAGGACCAGGTTACCGGAATCGGGCCGGGCTGCAATGGACGTGGGCGGGAATGGCCAAGGCCAAGTTTGGTCGGGCATCCAGGGCGAGGTTGAGGTGAGGTAAGGTTGGGCGGGGTGCCAGGAATTTGGACGGGGCGTGAGGTTGTAGGCGTTGTCGGACCATTGGAGCCAAAGGGTGCCGTCGCTTTCGTTAAAGAGCTGGTCGGGTACGGGTGTGAAGGTAGACGGTTGGAGCCAACTGGGGTTCGTTGAGGACAGCACGACTGACCAATGGCGCATACCGAAACTGAAGCTGTCGCTTTGCAGCATGTGGTAGCCCTGTCGTTGGGCCGGGTTGAACAAGTCGTCGAAGGTGTGGTGGGCCAGTAGGATTTGCTCGTGTTCGATCCAGATTGCGCCAGCGGTGGGCACGTCGAGGTAAATGGTGGTGACTCCGGAATCAATGGCAATGTTATAGGAGCGATCGGTGCCTGTTAATGACCGCCAGTGGAGGGTCGCAGGAGTAGTATGGGGACTTTGAATGCGCAAGAAACTTGGGAGGATTTGGTCGAAGGGTTGGATGGCGGTGATGGCCATGCACTGCTCGGGGAGGTAATCGATGTCAAGGAATTCCCATAGGTTGCCGGAGGGGTTTTGGGCGGTGTCGACGGCATTTTGAAGTAGGAAGGCCAGCGCGGTGCGGGGTAAGGGTTGTGGAAAGGTACAAGTCCAATTCTGTCCATTAAGCTGAGGGTAAAGAGCGGTATCGATGGCCGTGCCTTGGTGGTAGGCAATGAGGCCGTTGAGCGCGCCTTGGCCGGGTACGCAGGCCTCGTTGAACGTGAGGCGGACGGTGCGGGGAGATTCTTGAGCAATGGAGATCAGGCGTGGAGCCAAAGTATCTTGGAAGGCATGGCCATCGAGGTGCAATGTGGAAAACAAAAACTTGTCCACACGAGAGGCGGTGTATTTGCAGAAGAGGGTGAACCGGCGTGAGTTGCGCAGGGTGCTATCGGTGGCGCTGAGCAAGAGGTTTTGGTCGTCGTACACTCTGAAGGTATAGGTGGAATCGCGGGCGAGGCGGAGTTGAAGGGTTGGGGTACTTTGGTTGAGGTAGCCGGGAAGCGATGCGAGGATGGAGTCGTTGTGGCCGGGGCGTCTCAGGAGTAGGCTGAGGGCATCGGAAGAGTTGCCGGAGAGTTGCAAGATGTATTGTCCCTTGGGTCCATCGATGAATTGGACCTCGCAAAAATTACTGGAAGAGGGGTTGAAGTCTAGGGCGATGTTGAGTCGCCACTCTGCGTTGATTGCTGCGTTTGAAGGCAGGGACCAACTCAGTGAGCCAGCCCCAGGCGCGTTCGTGCGCAGGCCTTCGCTCGTGAAATTCATCCAAGCAGTATCCCCGGACCAGAGTGGATTTTTAGTACGGAGGGAGTCGGTGATCGTGGTGCTTTGGCCGTAGAGGCTGTTTAAAATGAGGCAAAACAGAAGTGTTCGTACACTTCGAAACAAGGTGCAGTTCATAAGGCGGATTAGAATTAGTTTTGTGGGGTTCTATTTAAGTTAAGACATTTTATGAGAGTCGCGGTTGTGGGTGCCACTGGAATGGTGGGCCAAATCATTTTAAAAGTATTGGCGGAGCGCAGTTTCCCGGTGACGGAATTAATTCCAGTAGCCTCAGAGCGCAGTGTAGGTAAGAAAGTTCCCTTTGGCGGACAGGATTGGACCATCGTAAGCTTGGCCGATGCGGTTGCTGCGGTTCCAGATGTTGCCTTGTTTTCTGCGGGTGGCGCTACTTCTTTGGAGTGGGCTCCAAAATTTGCCGCGGCAGGCACGCGTGTGGTCGATAACTCTAGTGCTTGGCGCATGGACGCCGATAAGAAATTGGTCGTACCAGAAATCAATGCAGATGTCCTCGAAGAGGGCGATATGATCGTCGCGAATCCGAACTGTTCTACGATCCAATTAGTCGTGGCCCTAAACCCCCTCCACCAAGCTTTTGGCGCGAAACGTGTGATCGTAAGCACCTACCAAAGCGTTACAGGCACTGGGAAAGCGGCGGTAGATCAGCTCGAAGGTGAGCGCAATGGCGAGGATCCTCAGATGGTTTATCCGTATAAGATTGACCGCAATTGTATCCCACATTGTGATGTGTTCCTGGACAACGATTACACCAAGGAGGAGATGAAAATGACCCATGAAACCGTGAAAATCATCGGCGATGCGGGCATTAAGCTTGCGGCTACTGCCGTTCGTGTTCCCGTACAGGGCGGGCACAGCGAGAGTGTGAATGTGGAGTTTGAGCGCGATTTCACCATAGAGGAAGTGCGCAAGATCTTGAGTGAGACGCCGGGGGTAACCTTGCAGGACCGCCCGGAATTCAACACTTACCCGATGCCTTTGATGGCCGAAGGCAAGGACGATGTTTTTGTAGGCCGATTACGTCGCGACTTCACCACCGATCGTGGCCTGAACATGTGGATTGTAAGTGATAACCTGCGCAAGGGTGCTGCGACCAATACGGTTCAGATTGCTGAGGTATTGATGGCGAAAGGATTCATCGGTTAAACCCTGTTTTCGAAGAAACAATCGGATCAATTTTTGCGTTATTACTACCATGAATTGGAAACTTTTATTGCTCGCCGTCGTGGGGCTGTCGAGCTGCAACGCACAAACAAACAATAAGAAGATGTCAGATCCCTATGCAATGGCACCTATACCTGCTCCAGAAGCGGGTCAAGAGGTGGCTGTGTTGGCCTCAGGTTGTTTCTGGGGGACCGAGTTTTACCTTCAAAAAGTTCCAGGTGTATTGGCCACTACGTGTGGGTATACGGGAGGATTTGTAAAGAATCCATCGTACCGCGAGGTATGTACCAAGCGTACGGGACATTATGAGGCGGTACATGTGGTCTTCGACCCGGCTCAGGTGAGCTTTGAGGAATTGGCCCGCGTGTTTTTTGAAACTCATGATCCTACCCAACGAGATGGGCAAGGACCTGATATAGGCCCGCAATACCGCAGTGCTGTGTTTTTCCAAAATGAAGCGCAGCGTGAGACGGCGCAGATGTTAAAGGACTTGTTGACCCAGAAAGGGTACGATGTAGCGACCGAAATTCTTCCCGCGGCTGAGTTTTATTCGGCCGAGAACTACCATCAAGACTATTATGACAACAAAGGAGGAACGCCCTATTGTCACTCTCCCCGAAAGTTATTCTAAGGAGAAAAAAATTTTGAGCATAAAAAAAACCCCCGCGCCATCGGCGCGGGGGTTTTTATTTGTCGAGGATCTATTATTCAGCCACCAACACGAAATCTTCCATGAACTTGGTCGTGTAGACCCCTTTGCGGAAGTTCTCGTCGTCCAACAACTGTTGGTGGAAAGGAATAGTCGTTTTAATACCTTCTACGATAAACTCGTCCAAAGCGCGCTCTAGTTTATCCAAAGCTTCTTCACGTGTACGAGCCGTTACAATCAACTTAGCGATCATAGAATCGTAGAACGGAGGAATAACGTAGCCGCTGTAACAATGCGTGTCTAGGCGTACTCCGTGACCTCCTGGGGCGTGGAATGAGGTAATGGCACCTGGTGAAGGACGGAAGTCGTTGAACGCATCTTCTGCGTTGATACGAACCTCAATACTGTGCATCTCAGGGAAGTAGTTCTTTCCAGAAATAGGCTCACCTGCTGCGACTTTAATTTGCTCGCGAATCAAATCGAAGCCAACTACCTGCTCGGTAATAGGGTGCTCCACCTGAATACGAGTGTTCATTTCCATGAAGTAGAAGTTGCGGTCCTTATCTACCAAGAATTCAACCGTACCAGCCCCTTCGTATTTAATGAACTCAGCCGCTTTTACTGCCGCATCCCCCATCTTCTTGCGGAGCTTATCCGTCATGAATGGAGATGGTGTTTCTTCGACCAATTTCTGGTGGCGACGTTGTACCGAACAATCACGCTCGCTCAAGTGACAAGCCTTACCGTAGGCATCACCGATCACCTGAATTTCAATGTGGCGTGGCTCCAAAATGAGCTTCTCCATGTACATGCCGTCATTTCCAAAAGCAGCCGCAGCCTCGCGGCGTGCGCTTTTCCAAGCACCTTCTAATTGGCCCTCTTCCATAATAGCGCGCATACCCTTACCACCACCACCGGCGGTTGCTTTCATCATCACAGGGTAGCCTATGGCACGTGCTGTTGCCACTGCATCTTCATAGGTTTCGAGGATACCTTCAGAACCTGGTACACAAGGAACGCCAGCCTCTTTCATGGTCTCCTTGGCCGTAGCCTTGTCCCCCATTTTCTCAATCTGCTCCGCCGTTGCACCGATGAACTTGATGCCGTGCTCTGCACAAATACGAGAGAACTTTGCGTTTTCACTCAAGAAGCCGTAGCCTGGGTGAATGGCATCTGCATTGGTAATTTCTGCCGCAGAAATAATATTTGGGATGCTCAAATAGCTCTGTGAAGAAGCCGCCGGCCCGATACATACGGCCTCGTCTGCGAATCTTACGTGCAGAGAGTCTGCATCCGCTTTTGAATAAACTGCCACCGTTTTAATGCCCATTTCTTTACACGTACGAATGACGCGAAGGGCAATCTCACCACGGTTGGCAATGAGTACTTTCTTAAACATACCTAATGAGGTTTCATTCTTATGACGGATCGACTAAGAACAATGGCTGATCGTATTCTACTGGGGTTTGGTCGTCGACCAAGACCTTCACGATCTTTCCGCTTACCTCACTTTCGATCTCGTTGAAGAGCTTCATCGCCTCGATGATACAAACAACATCACCCGGCTTAACCTGGTCGCCGACCTTCACAAAAGCATCTGCTTCTGGGCTAGCGCTGCGGTATAACGTACCGATCATCGGAGATTTTACAGTGATGTAGTTGCTATTATCATCAGCCGGAGCTTCAGCTGCTGGAGCCGCCGCTGCTGGAGCAGGAGCCGCTGGAGCAGGAGCCGCTGCCATGGCTACAGGTGCCTGTGGAGCCATCGCTTGGATGATTGTTGGTTGCTCAGCATCAGAACCTGTTTTGATGTTGATCTTGAAGTCTTCAGTTTCTAGACTCACTTCTTGAGCGCCGCTTTTCGCAACGAATTTGATGAGTGCTTGGATTTCTTTCAAGTCCATGTTCGTGTGTTATTTAGGAATATGAATGTACGAGTTATTTTTTATCGATGGCCCATTTGATCCACATGGCTCCCCATGTAAATCCACCGCCGAAGGCTGCGAAGAAGATATTATCGCCCTTCTCAAACTTATCTCTGAAATCCCAAAGCCCGAGAGGAATGGTCGCAGAGGTAGTGTTTCCATAGTTTTGAATATTGACTACAACTTTATCATTGGTAAGGCCCATGCGACGTGCAGTAGCATCAATAATTCTCAAGTTAGCTTGATGAGGGACCAAGTAAGCTACATCATCACCAGTCAATCCGTTCTTTTCCAACAACTCCGCTGAAGTATCCGCCATACGGCTTACCGCAAAGCGGAATACACTTTGGCCTTCTTGGCGAATGGCGTGTTGTTTATTATCAATGGTTTCGTGCGAAGGAGGCAGGAAAGAACCACCTGCTTCAATGCGCAAGAAATCTCGTCCTGTCGCATCTGTGCGGAGCAATTCGTCTTGTACCCCGAGGCCTTCTTCATTGGGCTCCATCAACGCAACCCCACATCCGTCTCCGAAAAGGATACAAGTGGTCCGGTCGGTATAATCCACAATAGAGCTCATTACATCAGAACCCACGACCAATACTTTCTTGTATTTGCCAGATTCGATGTAGGCCGCCGCATTACTTACAGCATATAAGAAAGATGAACAGGCTGCTTGTAGGTCGAAGGCATATGCGTTTGTAGCACCAATTTCTTGTGCGATGTATGCACTGGTGATGGCTACGGGCATATCTGGAGTGACAGAGGCGAGGATGACTAAATCAACATCATCTACACGAACTCCATATTCGGCTTTCATGGCTTCTACCGCTTTAATAGCGAGGTAGGAAGCGCCCATGCCTTCTTCTGGCTTTAGAATGCGTCTTTCTTTGATTCCCGTTCTAGTGGTGATCCATACGTCGTTTGTCTCCACCATGGTGGCCAACTCGTCATTAGTCAACACATATTCCGGAACATATCCGCCGATAGCGGTGATGGCTGCTTTCATAGCTTTGTTGTTCTGGGGGGCTAAAATAGGCCCCATGATTTTTCTAGACGTGCCCAAAAAAGAAAAAGTAGCCCTCCAAAAGACTACTTTTTTAACAATCAATGCGTTAAACGGGAGCTTACGCCTTTTCCATGACCACTTTACCCTTGTAGTAAAGTTTTCCTTCGTGCCAGTGTGCGCGGTGGTAAAGGTGAGCCTCGCCAGTAGTTGGGCAGATAGCCAATTGCTGATCAGCCGCTTTGTAGTGCGTTCTACGCTTGTCTCTTCTTGTGCTAGACTGTCTGCGCTTAGGATGTGCCATTTTTCAATTCGTTATTTATTCAACAAGTCTTTTAATTGGTCCCAACGTGGGTCCGTATCCGTTTCAGTTTCTTCGTCTTCCAAGTAATCCTCGATACCGTTGCCGGCATTCGGCCCATATAGCTTTGCTGGAATACTCAACACCACTAGTTCGTAAACCATTTGTGCGATGTTAAACTGGTGCTCACCATGGGGTAAAATCAACAACTCCTCATTTTCGTCGTTGTAGGCATCACCAAACTTCACCTGAACATCAAACGCATTATTTAATGCCTGCTCGAAGGGCTCGTTGGTCACGTCGCAAGGTACTTGGATACTGCCTGAAAAATTCAAGGTGAGGTCCAAAACAGTCTCGCTTTTTACCATTTCCATAGTGACTTTTCCACGCAATTGTGAATATTCGTCATACTCGAAAAGTTCAAAGAACGTATCATCCAGATCAAACTCAAATACGTGTGCCCCGTTGGACAAGCCGATAAAGGCGATATCAAAGTCCTTCGTTTTCACTACTTCAATTATCTCTGAATGAGCGTGCAAAGATATTCAAATTGTTGAAAACTTCTAATTCTTCTCTTTTTGTTTTTTGAGGGGATTTGCGGTCATCTCATCGTATTGAATCTGAGCTTGAACCGTTTCTATAGCGGTGAAGATGGCGTGCCGGAATGAGCTGTGGTCTGCCTTGCCTTGTCCAGCAATGTGCATGGCTGTTCCGTGATCCGGAGAAGTGCGGACAACGCTGAGCCCTGCGGTACAATTGGTCCCAGTTCCCATGGCTAAACTTTTGAACGGAATTAATACCTGATCGTGGTACATACCCAAGACTGCGTCGAAGCGCTCTTCATGGCCCTGCCCAAAGAAGCCGTCTGCCGGGTATGGACCTTTTACAATGGCCCCTAATTTTTGGCTGTTTGCGATGGCCGGAGCAATGATTTCTACTTCTTCGCTACCAATAGTCCCCATCTCCCCGGCGTGTGGATTCAAGCCTAGCACAGCAATGGTAGGCTTAATTTTTCCAAAATCGCGCTTCAAGCTCTGGGCCAATAAGGCAATACTCTTTTCGATCTTTTCCTGGGTCAATGATGCGGCAATATCCTTAATAGGCACGTGTCCAGTAACGGTGGCCACTCGAACATAATCCGAGGCGAGCACCATCAACACTTCGTTGCCAAAAGCCTCTGCCAAATAGCCGGTATGTCCTCGGAAGCCCTCGTGTTGTTCCGCGATGTTGTGCTTATTGATGGGTGCCGTTACAATAGCATGAATCTGTCCAGCTTTAGCAGCTTCAATGGCGGCATCAATACTTTTCAGCGCATAGGCCCCGCTAACATCTGTGGGAACGCCTAATTCGAGCTCAACATTATCCTCCCAAACAGAAACAAGGTTGTTTTTGCCCTCTTTGATTTGGTCAACACTATCCACAACGTTGAAGTTGAAATCACGCTTATCAATAGCGTTGCGATGGTAGGATGCTAGTTTACTTGAGGCGAAGACAATAGGTGTGCAAAGCTCAGCCACTTGTTCATCTTCCAATGCTTTAATGATGATCTCCATTCCTATACCGTTGAGATCACCACAGGTAATTCCCACCATAGGTTTGGTCAACACATCTGCTCCTTCCCACTCCAATTCCGGAGTATCGAAGCTCATATCATACAGATCGACTTGAGCATCTAGGTTATCCTTGACTTCTTCTGCTACAGGCTGTGCTTTGACGACTTTCGCCGGCTTTTTATTTCTGCCGCGTCCATCTCTACCTCGTCCTCCCTGCTTTTGCTCGAGAGGTTCTTGGCCTTCTTTGGTCTCACCTTGGACTTGCTCTTGTCCTTCGCCTTTTGGTTTGCGATTTCTATTTCGGTTACGTCCGCCTCGGTTGCGTCTGCGGCGATCTCCTCCCTTGTTTTCACCGTTGCCGGTGTTGTTGTTTGGATTGTTGTTTTGTGAGTCGCTCATTAGGCAGATTTTTTGCTGAGGAAGTCAAATAATAATCGGACACCAACACCTGTACCGCCTTCCACGCGGTAGCCGATGCGTTTCTTCAAGAAAGCAGGTCCGGCGATGTCCAAGTGAATGTACGGATAATCAGTGAAGTGCTCCAAGAACTTCCCTGCGGTAATGGCGCCTGCCTCTGCACCGCCGATGTTTTTCATGTCGGCAATAGGACTCTTCAACAGTTCCTTGTATTCGTCCCAGAACGGAAATTCAACCACGCGTTCATGTGTGGCCAAACCGCTCGCTTGTAAGGTGCTCATGGCTTCTGCTCCAGCATTACCCATACCAACAATGGCGTAGT
>DFQY01000020.1 GCA_002378005.1 Flavobacteriales bacterium UBA3477 | reverse complement strand
GCCGTGACCGCCTCCGGTAATATTACCCTCAACGGTACAACAGCTACGGGTGTTTCCACGGGAAGCGCTTCAGATTCTATTCTATGGATTTGGGGCGATGGCAACATCTCGGTTGGCGATTCTGTAACGTACACCTATCCACTTCCAGGCATTTATAATGTACAGCAAGTGGCCTACAACTATTGTGGTTCAACAGATACTATTTCGACCACTTTAACGGTTTGTGGAGCAGTAGTGGCCAATTTTAACACTTCGCCCAACGGATTGACGGTTTCATTTAATGCTGGGAACTCCGTGGGTGCAGGGTTAACCTATAATTGGACCTTTGGAGATGGCGCCACAGCACAGGGTTCCAATCCCTCCCATACGTATACGAGTTCCGGGAATTATACCGTAACACTTACCGTTACCGATGCCTGTGGCACGAGCAATAGCACTTCCACCACTTTGACCGTATGTCCAAATGTCTCCCTTGGATTCAGCTATACGAACAGTAACACGACATTCTCATTTACCGCTACCCCGAGCAATCTAGGTAACTACCAATGGGATTTTGGAGACGGGACTTCTGGTGTAGGACTCACCACTAACCACACCTATGGTGCAGGAGGTAATTATACTGTGGTATTGACCGCTGTCGATGCCTGTGGTGCCCTTTGGATCGATAGTAGTGAGGTGTCGACATGTCCGCCGCTGACGGGTAATTTCACCTTCAACATTGCTTCGAGTGGTTCGAACGGAATGCTCGTCCAATTCTTTGCGACCGTTTCCGGGGCTTCTTCCCTCATATGGAATTGGGGCGATGGGACACAGAGCATCACCCCTGCAACGAGCATTTCCCACACCTATCCTACCACAAGTTTGAATTATGTGATTACGCTATCATTGATCAATACTTGTGGGGACACCTTGGACATTGTTCACACGCTGAATGAAGTCGGTATCAGCGAATGGAAAGCTAGCGCTACCAAGCTTTACCCTAATCCTGTCCTTGGAGATATGTTTACGCTTGAATTCACGGAGCCCGTCGATGGTTCTTATGAGATTCTAACGCTGCTGGGTAAATCATTGGATCAGGGACCAATTTCTTCCACCACCGTACAAGAGATATACGTTGGACACCTTGAAGCCGGGTACTACATCGTGAAAATTCGAGATGAAAATCAGTACTTCCAAAAAGCTTTTGTGAAGGTGGATTGATGGACGGGAAAGGCTCGGCTAAGTAGTATCTAACTGATTGTAAACCAAGAATCTGAAATTTTTAGTTGCCAGCTTTTTGCTCTGCAAAAAGACTGTCGAGTCCGTTGGGGAGACCCTTGACTCAAAAACCCCGCAACTGAACTTCGTTCAGGTCGGTGTGTTTTAATGCCCAAGCGCCTTTGATCAAGCTCTGACGCGGGCATTAAAAAACCCCGCTCCGCTTACGCGGTGCGGCGGGTTGAAACCTGCAACACTTCCCGATTATGTCACCTATTTTCAATACATTCGGAATACCTGTTCGTAAACATTCATCCTATGATTCGTAAAATAGTCCTGTTAACTGCTTTTAACTGTTCAGTTCTATTAACTGCTCAAAATAGATATGTAGCTACTCCTTCTATGGGTGGTAGTGATACAAACACGGGTACGTTTAACTTACCGTTTGCCACTGTCACAAAAGCATTATCCATGATAAATTCCGGCGACACCTGTTTCATAAGAAAAGGAACTTATCACGAGGAGGTCGTTGTGGATGGCAAAAGCAACATCGTCATTATGCCTTATATGGGAGAATGGGTCGTTTTTGATGGAACCGTACCTATTCAAACGAATTGGGCACCTCATGCTGGTAATATTTACAAAACCACGTTGAATGAACACATTTGGCAATTATTTGTGGATGAAAAAGAGATGGTAATGGCCAGGTGGCCTAATGGAAATTTTTCTGACAAGTCTATATACACGTGGGATTCTTGGGCGTCGGGATTAGAGGACTCAACCCTTGGCTATCCGAATGGGAGCTACAATGGTTTTGAATTGGTGGACTCATCAAATAAAGATTTGGGTGCTACTGGTTTAAACTTAACTGGAGCAATTGGAATAATGAATGTTGGCTCATTCAAGACGTTTAATCGAGAAATTACTCATAATGTCCAAGACAACTTTTTCTATTACGATTCCATACCAAAAAACGCTTACCGTGACAAACACCATCATTTTTTTGTCGAGGGAAAACTGGAATTATTGGACCAAGCTAATGAATGGTTTTATGATACGACATCAAAAACATTGTATCTCTACCCTGAAAATGGGCAGAATCCAAACGGGAGAAACATAAAAGGAAAGGTGCAAGATTACGCGTTCACCGTTATAAACTCTACGAATATCAACCTACAAAAGATTAATTTCCTTTCGACTACTTTCTTTGCCCAAAGCTCAAACAACATAGTCATTGAAGAATGCCACTTTGCATTTCCAAACTGCTCAAAAAGAATGCTTAGGGAATTTGAAGTTGCTCCAAATGTAAGTACCCTTGGACAGCCCGGATCGGCCAATGAAGTTCATAATAGCACTATTAGGAAATGCTTATTTGAATATACTGACGGTGAAGCTTTAAGAATCTATGGAGACAGCAACACTGTTGAAAATTGTTACATGCAATACATTGACTACACAGTTTCAGAGCTGCCCTTTTTAATGGTAGGAGTTTATATCAATGGTGATGCAAATAAGTTCCTTCACAATACCGTACATAACGCCGCTGCGTCCGCATTTTTAGCACCTGGAACAACCCCAGAGTTTGCGTATAATGATGTTTGGTCAACGGGTGCACTCCAATCCGACGGATCTGTATATCAGGGCACATCTGCTACCGTAGAAAATTCGAACATCCACCATAACTACATTCACGACACACCAAAATATGCCTTGAGATTCGATGCCCCAGGAGGCAGTCCTGGTCAGGCTGGTCAGTATGGAAAAATTCACCATAATATCGCTGTTCGAACAAATGGAATAATGGTCAAAGGAAACCATCACTATATCTGTTACAACACCACTTTTTCAAGTCATAAGAATGGTTTAATTATTCTCTCTGAGGATAACTCGAATGACAGCTCATATATCTACAATAACTTCAGTGAAAAAATGAGTGCGCACAGGAATAATCAGTTAAATATTCCGGGAATAGCTTCAAATAATTGGAATGGTTATGATAATTCTGGAGTTAATTTTTGGGATGAATTGGACACCAATACTTATTTGCCGTTATCCAACTCTTCACTCGTAGACGGTGGAATTACAGTTCCCTCTATTAGTCATCCTCTATATGGAACTTCACCTGATATAGGGGCTTTAGAGTATGGTGTTCTGCCTTGGCAAACAGGAGTAGATTGGAGCCCTTCTTTTTATCCTTGGGGGCAACACTTTGGGGTAGAAGCGGAATTAACTTTAGATAATCTTAAGATATATCCAAACCCGGCAAAAGATGGATTCAGGATTGAAGGTGTTTGGGTTGAAGGAACACACTTAGATATCTACGTTTACGATCAAACAGGAAGGCTTCATATTAAACAATCTCTGGCGTATTCTTCAGATAGTTTTGTCTCAACCAAAGACCTTACTGTAGGTAGCTATTTTGTCGCCATAACTTCTGAAGCTACACTATTAACCAAGAAACTGCTGGTAATCAATTGATGTGTTCAGTTTAAAAGCTTGGAAACCCATTTAATTCAAAGTGGTTTGGATTCCAAGTGTCACTAAATAAAAAAGCAAGACATTCTCATTTCTTTGAACGCCTTGCTATTATTGAGTCGGGATGACAGGACTTGAACCTGCGACCACACGCCCCCCAGACGTGTACTCTACCACCTGAGCTACATCCCGAGTGGGCGCAAATATAATGCGAATTCAAAGTTGGGTTTTACTTATCGGCGAATAAAATCCAATATGGTTCCAGCCCATTCTGTATCGCCAATATCCCAACGTAGCCCGTGCCCCATATCGGGATAAACGGCTTCTTGGTAATACGACCCATTGTGCTGCTGCATGGCTGCCTCCGCCGTTTCAAAGGGTGCCACATCATCTGCAGTCCCATGCATCCATAGGAGTTCTCCTGTGTAGTCGGCCATATTCTTGCCCAGATCGAACTTATAGCTTGTGATCATCGAGGACGGTAAGCTCAGACCTGTCGCATTTTGCATGATGATGTTAGAGGTACTCTGAGGGACTTCCATGACCAGTTTGTCGATGGGGATTCTCGAGCCACCGGCCGCTGCAGGCCCCGCGGGTAGCGAACCGAGTGAATTGGCTACAACTATTAATCGGTCACTGGTAAGGCCTTGAGACTCTAGAAACGCCACGACTGCATCGTAATCGGCCGCCATAGATGCTGCCCCGGTACTGCGACCTGTACTCCAACCAAAGCCGCGGTAGTCGTACATCATGAAACCAAAGTGATGTGGACCACCCAGATTTGCGAACAAACCGGCAGTCTCCCAAAAGTTGTCCATAGAGCTCGCGTTACCGTGGAGGTACAGGATAATGGTATCTGAAGCGATTTGGGCAATATCCCCCACGTACAGTGCGTATATGGTATCCTCGTCCGATTGGAAATCCATCAAATGAATTTTAGATTCATCGACATGGTATTCAGGGTCGAGCCATTCATTCTTGAAGTTGTAGGTACCATCGCTACCTGCGAACATGGCTGCGCTCACATCCGCACACGAAGGCAATAACAAGGCTGAAACAAAAAGTGCAAAGAATTTTCTCATGGCTTAAAAGTTTATTGCGATGCCGTAATACACTCCTCTACCACCTAAACCAGCTGTGCTCGGGATATCAGCTTGAGGGATGTGAAGTTCACGGATTGGATTTAACATTTTGTATTCTACCTGCGCCTCAATCCATTTGTAGCGAAGTCGGTAACCTGCTGATAGCGATGGGGCGATGATTTGGCCCCGGTTAAAATCAGCGAGAAACCATGTTGGGTCCACCCATGTATTGGCCGAAGCGTTTAAGATGTGAGGGCCTTTTTCCCAGTAGGCGTTAATGCCGGTCTCTGGGTAGAATCGGAAGGCATAATCTCTCGTACTCATGAAGGCTTGGCCGCCATAGCTCCAGGAAACACCCGGCTTTAACCCATCTTGAGGGATCCAAGAGCGCACTTGGCCGCCTTCAAGTTGGACCGCACCTAAAAGCAAACTCGAGAGTTGCACACCCCCGTAATTTGTCCGAGTTTCAGACACTCCCTTGGCTGCATATCCCCCAATAACTGGAAGAAATCCGTCGTTGATCTGCGGCCGACCTTGGGTCAGACCTACTTGCCACTGCCCTTGTTCTAGTGGCACAATTATTTTCGTGGGCGTACAGCTTGCTGCGAGAAAAATCACGGCAAGGCTTAGGATACTTCGTACCATTGTTAATGGTTTATAACTCATTAATAAAGTCTATTGGTATATAGTCTTGTTGGATACTAAAATAGAACCGCAGACTATAAATTTGAAAACGCTAAATACAACCTCGTATGGAACAACACGATTGCATCATTATTGGTTCAGGACCTGCTGGATATACAGCCGCTATCTACGCTGCACGCGCAGATTTGAAACCCATCATGTACATGGGTTTGCAACCTGGGGGCCAATTAACCACCACCACCGAAGTCGATAACTTCCCTGGGTATCCACAAGGTGTGGATGGTAATGCAATGATGGAAGACTTAAAAAATCAGGCGGAACGCTTTGGAACAGAAGTTCGTTTTGGTTTAGTCACAAAAGCAGAACTAAACTCAGAGGTGGGCGGTTACCACACCTTGACCATTGATGAAAGTACCCAAGTTCAAGCGCGTACAGTAATCATCTCAACAGGCGCCTCTGCGAAGTACTTAGGACTACCTGCTGAGGAGAAATTCATGGGATTCGGGGTCAGTGCATGTGCCGTATGTGATGGATTCTTCTACAAGGGACAAGAAGTAGTTGTGGTAGGTGCTGGAGATACTGCAGCCGAAGAAGCCACCTACCTCGCTAAGCTTTGTCCAAAAGTCACCATGCTTGTACGCCGCGATGAAATGCGTGCCTCTAAAGCCATGCAGAACCGAGTACTAGAAACGAAAAACATCACCGTATTGTGGAATACCGATACCGTTGACCTAGTAGGTGATGATAAGGGACTCACGGGCGTTCAAGTAAAAAACAATCAAACAGGCGCAGAGCAAACGATCCCGGCGACTGGATTCTTTGTTGCAATAGGTCACAAACCAAATACCGACATCTTCAAAGGGCAGATTGATATGGACGATACCGGCTACATCAAAACCAAAGCAGATTCCACAGCGACCAATTATCCTGGCGTTTTCTGCTCCGGCGATGCGCAGGATAAAATCTACCGCCAAGCGGTCACAGCAGCGGGAACCGGCTGTATGGCTGCGCTAGAAAGCGAACGCTACTTAGGCGCACTAGGCCACTAAGCCTAATAATTGTGTTATGATAATAACCCCGGCTGAAAAGCTGGGGTTTCTTTTTTGTCCTTATCCGGATTGTTACAAAACCCAGAATTTGTCGATAACTGCGTACTTAGAATCCGAAGACCCCCTTCGCTACGAAATAAGGGATGAGGATGTAGATGATCACATCTCTGACCAAATAGAATACAAAAATGGCTGCCAGGGTCTTCCAACCCAAAGATTTCAATCCTGCCTTAAAACCCTTCTCACGAAATACCGCCACTGATTTCGAAATGAATGGAGGGGTTATTTTTTGTCTGAAGCCCAAAGTGATGTGTTTAGTATCGTTTAACGCCTTTTGCATTACTAAGTTCAAACATCAGGCGATATAAGCCGGATTCTGTACCCTTGCGGGCCCTTATCATTTATCTAGCCCTAACCTCACGGTTAGGATCCATCTGCCTACCCCTCGCGCAGCAAGCTCTAGACGGGACGCCCAGTCCCGAAGGAACGCGATATACATGACATTTCAGCGTGTGAGGTTTACCATGCCGTCTTGATCACCCAAAACGCGGTGGGCTCTTACTCCACCCTTTCACCCTTACCCGAAGGCGGTCTTCTCTCTGTTGCACTAGCTGTCCCTGCAAGCAGGGCCTTCCTGTTAGGAAGCACACTTCCCTATGCTGTCCGGACTTTCCTCTTCCTTAGAAGCGATAAGGCACGCCCAATGTTTAAACTCAATAATGTAAAGAACGGGTGCAAAAATACTACGCACGGCCCATTAAACGAACTTCCGTGGCACCATATCCACCTTCGGTAAAATCCGCGAAGTAGAATTCATTGCCACCTATTCGTCTGAGCAAATTGTGTACTTCCTCTTGGAGACGCCCCTTGCCCTTGCCATGAATGATCAGCACCTTTGAAATATTGCGCCGTCGAGCCTCATAAATGGTATCTGCCGCACGTTGAATTTGATGGTTCAGTATATCGTAACGTCTCATTCCTTGGGTAGATTCCAGTAATTCATGGCTGTGGAGATCAATAATTAACCGATCTACCTGTTGTTGTGCTGGGCCTGATTTCGCTAAAGGCTTATCCTTCACCGGCACGTGCCCCACGTCCATCACTTCCTCTTTTAAGAGCAGTTCAAACGCTTCGTACGGCCGATCAAAACCAAAGCCGTCTTCCACCCAGATTTCAGAACCGATGATCTTCACCACCTGCCCTTCTCCTGAAGCATCTTTAAATTTTACGCGATTGCCAACTTTGAATTCCATCATAAAAAAAACCCCGGCCGATGGCCGGGGTTTATATTACCATTTAAAGGTTCATTAACTGCCAATTACCAATCTTGAATGAGCAACATTACCATTCAAGTTAATTCTTAACATGTAAACCCCATCTGGAAGTTTTAAGTCAAATTGAACAGCATTAGATCCCAACGTTGAATTACCAACTTTACTTGAGACGACACGTCCAGTTATATCAATGATTTCAATGTTGTATTCTGAAATTTCAGATGTGATGAATTCAACATTAAAATGACCAGAGGTCGGGTTTGGATAAATATCGATGTCGCTAGAGATACTTCCTTCATCAATACCAACCGTAGTTACCAATCCATCACAATACAAATCTGACGTCATACAAACTGTATCATCCACAAACAAACAGATAGCGTAAACATCAACTGAATCTGCGAATGCGTGAGTAATCGTATCACCAGAACCTGTAGTTCCGTCACCAAAGTCCCAAGTGAATACATTACCTACAGAATTTGATGCATCGAAGAATACGGTGTATCCATCAGCACCCATAGTAAATGTGAAGTCGGCTTGGGCTGTATCGCTGTAGTATTCTACAGATACTGGTACCAAAGAGTCAGAACAAGCAACGCCAGCGTCGTAGTAAATACGTCCGTTCCAATTACGTGGATTAAAGCTACCAGTCAATCCCCATCCTTGATAAATGGTCATTTTTGAATCCGTTACCAATGGCGTACCAACAGCGGTTCCATTAGTATATGATAATCCGGAAGATGACCCTATGCGTAAACCAGACATTTGATTCGCAGGCAAAACCAATGGTGCGCTTAGCGGAACGTTTGTCGGATTTTGGTAACCACTCGCTACAACCGAAATAGTATCGTGAACTATCCATCCAGTAGCAGCAGCGTTATTTAAAGCATCCACAGTATCAAGTAGATACTCAACGTAGACATTTATGTTACTACCCGCAGCCGCACTAGTATTTATATCAAAGGCGTTAATTACTAGCGTTGAAGTTGGCAACACGCTAAATGCATTTCCGTATGAACCACCATTATTTGCAGCAAAGAAAGTTTCAGTGTATGCAAGAGGATCTTCATACCCCAGATACCATGTCAATTGTCCTGGATTGTTGACAATCAAGGAATCACCAATGTGAGTCGGAACTGTATCGGTTGGACTCGCATACCAACCGTAACGTAGTCCTGCGATCGGTTCTGCGTATAGCACACCGAATGCATCCGTAGTACAAATGGTATCATTAGCTTGAACTAATGGCGCTGGTCCAATGTAACCTACGTTACTGATTGAAATAGAATCATTCGTTCCATATTGGTCGTTAGGAAGAGCTGAGTATCCAACAATATTGACTCCTACTGCTCCATTATAGCTATTAAATGTACCGACCATTATTGAATCAGATTCACCAACAGAAAGCGTATCCGTGTAGGTCGCTGTCAATGTTGCCGTTAAACCCCCTGACACGTCAGTATTAACTGGGAATCCAATAGCATCGAACATACCTTTATTCTCTACTACCGCATAAACCGCAGTCGCTGAATCACCACAAGTATTAACATCTACATATAGATGGTTCATTTTGACATCATATTCACACAGTGCTCCAACTGTAATAGGGCCAACCCAATCACCATTGGTAGCACCACAAGTAGCACGAATATAGATATCAATAGAATCACAAGCATTAATACTTATCGTTATACTATCGGTAGTGTAAGGGGTAATAGTTCCAACACCCGTTGCTTGACCAAATCCAACAGGTCCGGACTCGATTTCCCAAGATGATGCATTCGACGTCCATGACACATCAAAAGATGATGATGTAACATTGCTGAGAACAAGATCTTGCACTGGGAATTCACATGGAATTTCATAGGCATTCACTTCATCCAATCCTATACCTTCGCGCTGAACTGAACCATCAGATGAGAATTGATGTCTGATGTGGACCACTTCACCAGCCGAATTTGGTATCACGGCTAATCTTTTCGTCCAACTTGGATCAGAATCACCTTCCCACCATTGGTTGCCAAGATCATTGTACCAATTTTCAGAAATAGCTCCTGCCGTTAACTTAGTCCAAAGCGTATCATTGAAGGAATACTCTACCCAAGTCTCATCAAAGTTATTTTCAGTGGCAAGGGCCATATCGAATTCATAAACAACATCGAAAGTACCTGATGAGTTATCAAAATATGGAGTCGTCAAAGTACTGTTTTCGCTATTGTTGTACACACCGTCAAGGTTGGTTACCCAAGCTTTGGATCCTTGTGATGCTCCAGAAATCACAGTCCCAATAGGTGTGCCATGTTCCCATGTTGAGTTGGTTCCACTAACTAACCAATCACCAGTACCAGATTCAAAACCTTCATAATACGGCAACGCCATAATGGATTGTAACGTTGTAAATGAATAAGGTCCAACCCAAACGACACTAGTTGCAGAACAACTATCTTGGATGTAAACGTCGTACGTTGTACTTCCCTGAAGACCTGTCAGTGTTACCGGACTTGTTGCAGGGGAAACCTGAGTACCTGTACCTTGCGTAAATCCTGTTGGGCCGTATTCAACCTTGTGATCAGTTGCAAGACTAGTCCAAGAAACAGTAGCCGCATTGCCCGTCACATTTGAAATGGCAACCCCTCCAGAGCCTGGACATAACGGACCATCACCAACATAAATATCGTCAACAGCCATATCGCTTGTAAAAGAAGTATGACCTCCACCGACAAATCTTATCCATGTTTCAGATGTTCCATATCCAACCAAATTCACTGAATCAAGAGTATACGGATCTAGTTCATCAGTCTGCTCCGCTCCGCTTTTACTCCAAACCGTAGTCCAGGTAACCTTGTTGTCTGTTGACACTTCTACAGACATAGTTCCCATAGCTGCCCCATACATGTGGTAATAAAATCTGAGTTGCGGGTTAGTTACTGATGTCAAATCAAAAGGAGGTAGTTCCATTGAAGAGAAACTACCAAAGCCAAAAGAAGTTTCTAGATATACATACCAGTCTCCAGAATTTCCAGAAGAAGGTCCCGTATTAGATGACCCCGTTCCATTTTGATCCCAAGTCCATCCAAACCCAGAGGTTGAAGTTTTGATTCCTGACCAACATGAAGGGACAGTTCCTGCCCAACCTTCAAAGTCCTCGGTGAACGGGAACGTGGATACTAAACATGGGTTGGGGCCCGTGATACACGCCGCTGATGTACCGTAATCAACAACACCAACAGTCATCGTATTACCAGCGCCTGAAGTGTAAACAACACCTCCATTATTATCAGCTAGTTCGTAGCTACATTCACTTGCGTATAATCCGCCTCCTTGCCAAATTACAGCGACACTATCACCAGAATTAATTGTCACTGGAATTACAAATGTAGAACCTGTTATGAACAAAGATCCATGTGATGTAGTGACACCATTGACATATAAATCCACAGTATTACCGTTCCAACCATCACCCCACGAATCGAGCAAGGTCAACTGCCAGTCACAAGAAGGAGCTGAGCAACTAGTTCCGTACTCTACTGCCCCAGCAATCATTGTAGATCCAGTTCCGGATTGGTGAAGGAGATTACCACCTGAATCGTCAACCCTAAATGAACATTCATTTTGGTATAATCCTCCAGCAAGCCAAATAAACGCGACACTATCACCAGCAGCAGCGGTAATTGTGTGAGTCTGAATGGATCCACTGGTAAAAGTCTGACCATAGGTTGTGGTCGTACCATTAATCCATACATTCATTGTGTTCCCATTCCAGCCGTCGCCCCAGGAATCTTCAAGTGTCAAGGTGTAAGTACACTGCGCTTGAACTCCTGTGAAAGCAAAAACTGAAAGGAAAGCGAGTAATAATTTTTTCATAAGGAATAATTTAGAAGTGATTCAAATATAAGATTTCTTTTGTCTTTAGCAAATGTGAATGAAAACTTTGGAAAACAAGGCCGTAGTTTCTTAAAATCACTGCCAACAGAAGTCCGTTTATTCCCATTGTTCTAAGGGAAAAAGACAAGTAATAGTTGATGTACGAGGGCTTAACAGTAGCTCAGATTTATTCACTGCATGCACGAAAACAAAAACCCCGACGCGTTACCGCGTCGGGGTTGTACTGCTTTTTCTCGTGAACCCGGCAGGACTCGAACCTGCGACCGTCTGCTTAGAAGGCAGATGCTCTATCCAGCTGAGCTACGAGTCCAAACCCATAAGGTGAGGAGAAGAAGTTGTCGGGAAGACAGGACTCGAACCTGCGACCCTCTGGTCCCAAACCAGATGCGCTACCACCTGCGCCACTTCCCGAACATAGTAATGAACTTCTCTTCGCGGAAAGACTGGGACTCGAACCCAGGGGACGCTATCGCGACCACAGCTTAGCAGGCTGCTGCATTACCACTCTGCCACCTTTCCGTTAGGGAGCGCAAATTTAGCCGTAAAATCTATTTGCGCAAGGGTACGATGTGAATTTATCACAAGAAAAATCGAAATAATTTTTATCCTGTCCCGAAACATGTACTATATCACCATACCCCCAGGTTATAACACATTAAACCTAAACATAATACCACCCCTCCTATTCCTTGGGATATTCAATGCGCACGTGATACACCCCACGCATAAATTTCTTGAAGGCCTCTTTAATAGTGTTGATGTCCTTCAAGGTGATGTCAGCGTTATCGTATTGACCGGTAGTAAGCTGATGATCAATGACTTTATCGATCATTTCATTGAGATTGGACTGTGTTTTTTCCGGCAAACTGCGCGTCGAGGCCTCGACTGCATCTGACATCATCACAATGGCCGTCTCCTTTGAAAACGGCTTTGGACCCGGGTATTGGAAAGACTCGAACTGGCTGGCGTCCGGATGGTCCTCTTTGAACTTGCGGTAGAAATACTCCACACGCGAAGTCCCATGATGCGTGCGAATAAAATCCACGACAATATCAGGAAGACGCTGTTTTTTGGCCAATTCTATCCCATCCGCCACGTGCCCGATAATGATCTCGGCACTTTCAAGGTAACTCAGCTCATCGTGTGGCGAAGCGGTCGAAGTTTGGTTTTCCGTGAAATATTGAGGATTGACGATTTTTCCGATATCGTGGTACAGGGCGCCAGTACGCACCAATAAAGTATTCCCTCCTACCAATTCCGTCGCGTACTCCGCCAAATTCGCCACCTGCATCGTGTGCTGGAACGTACCCGGCGCTTCCTTGGATAGACGCTTTAGCAGCGGGTTGTTGGTATCACTAAGTTCGAGGAGCGTGAGGTCCGAAACCACTCGGAAGGAGCGCTCGAAGAAGTAAATCAGAGGAAAGATGAACAGCAACACAATGACGCCTATGAGTGAGGACACTAGGGGTTGAATGGCCTCGGTGCTCCACTCCATTTGTCGGATAAGGTAGATACTGATGTGGGCGACAATCACAACGGCCATGATGATCAGGGTACTTTGGAAGAGCTGAGTCCTTTTGTAAATGCCTCGGATATTGAAGAGGGTGATGAGGCCAGCGGCGAATTGGACCACCATAAAATGTACAGCACCGCTTAAAAATGGGGCAACGAGCAACAGGAGTAGCACGTGGGACACTAGGGCGAGGCGATCGTTGAAGAAACTTCGAAGAAGCACCGGTAGGATTACGAGTGGGACGACGAAAGGATTGAGAAACGATATGGAGTCCGACCACAAGGTAGCAATGGCGGCAAGAGCAATAACGAACATGTAAAGGTTGAGGCTCGAACTGTGCGCTAGGACTTGGGGATCATATTGATTCAGATAAAATGCAATGGCTACGATGATTAATAGAATGTATATTAATGCACCTGTTCTGCTAATCAAATTAATTTCCGAATCTCGCCCATCGAAGTTTGCCTCAAGAGCCTTTAAAACATTGAATTTTTCTTGAGTCACCGCCGCCCCGCGAATGATGATTGGAGTACCTCTAGTCACAAACCCTTTGCTCATCGTAAGAGCCGATGCTCTATACAATAGGGCAGAATCTACCTTTGCGGAAGAAATTTTCAAGGTAGGTTCAATTATGAGTGTATCTGGTAAACCATATTTAGCTTTTATTGTACTCGGTGTAATCGCCTCTGAAACATCCAATGAACCTCCATCACTAAAAAAAGTCAAATGTTTATCATTAGGTATGATTCCAATTACACCTTTTTCCTGCCATTCAACAAATACGCCATCATCTTTAATGAATGAACCTAAATCTTTTTTCCAATTCTCAATTTGGTAAGAATAATCATAGTAAAAGTCACAACTTTGATACAATTCCTGTCTGTCTTCAAAGTACTCCTCTTCTGACTTTGGCAGAGAAAAATCAATAGGGGATATTAAATCGTCCGACAACCATATTTGTCCCAGGCGGTATTCGTATTGGAATTGGGCCTTGAAAGGAATGCTTAGGAAGATCAATGCAGTGCTCACAGCGCCTACTACTGCAAAATATGCCCACTTTTGGCGACTTTGAAGCCAATCCAATCCTTTCATCTGACTTTGTTCTTTTCTAGGGACCAATTTAGTAGTTTCGTAGGGTCTTTTGACAAGAACCTAAATATCAAACACCAGAACATGAAAGAAGTCGTAATCGTCAGTGCTGCCAGAACACCTATGGGCAGCTTCGGCGGTGCACTAAGCACCCTTCCCGCTCCTAGAATTGGGGCTGCCGCCATCAGCGGAGCTCTTGAAAAAGCAGGAATCTCACCGGATCACGTAGATGAAGTATATATGGGCAATGTCCTTCAAGCCAATGTAGGACAGGCTCCAGCGCGTCAAGCCGCAATTTTTGCCGGCATCAGTAGCACTGTACCTGCCACCACCATCAACAAGGTATGTTCTTCAGGAATGAAGGCTGTGATGATGGCAGCGCAAGCCATTAAGGCCGGCGATGCAGAGATCATTGTAGCAGGCGGCATGGAAAATATGAGTGCTGTACCCCACTACCTCCCTAGCAGCCGTAACGGCGTTAAGTTGGGGGATATTGCCATGGTCGACGGCTTAGTAAAGGACGGCCTAACGGATGTCTACAATGCACAACACATGGGATTGTGTGCAGAGTTGTGTGCGAGTGAGCACCACTATTCCCGCGAAGCACAAGATGATTTCGCTCTTGAAAGCTACAAGCGCAGTGCTGCAGCTTGGGATGCAGGGAAATTTGATAATGAAGTGGTACCTGTAATAATTCCGCAACGCAAAGGCGACCCTGTGGCTTTTGATCGCGATGAAGAATATACCAAGGTGAACGTGGAGAAGGTTCCTCAGCTGCGTCCTGTGTTTAAGAAAGACGGCACTATAACGGCGGCCAATGCCTCAACCTTGAACGATGGTGCAGCGGCATTGGTGCTAATGAGTGCTGAAAAGGCAGCGGAATTGGGTCTAAAACCTGTGGCAAAAATTATCGGATATGCCGATGCAGCGCAGGAGCCAGAATGGTTTACTACGGCTCCGGCCAAGGCACTCCCAAAGGCTATGGCCAAGGCAGGTAAAACATTGGATCAAGTAGATTATTTCGAGTTTAATGAAGCCTTCTCTGTGGTAGGATTAGCTAATACGGACCTACTAGGTCTGGACGCAGCGAAAGTCAATGTCAACGGTGGCGCAGTGAGCTTAGGCCATCCGCTGGGTGCCTCAGGGGCTCGCATCGTGACCACATTGATTTCCGTGCTGGAGCAAAACCGCGGTACCATTGGTGCAGCTGCCATTTGTAATGGTGGCGGCGGAGCATCGGCCATGGTGATCGAGCGATTGTAAATCAGTCTATTGAAAATATTGAAACCCTGGCTTCGGCTGGGGTTTTCTTTTTGTGTAAAAAATGAAGCAATACTTGGCAATGTGGTGCATGCGTGTGCTAATTTAGAATTCCATGAGTGATAGAGATCTAGGCATCGCATTTTTGGGCAGCGCTCCTTTAAGGGCGGAAGCATCTGACCGAGCAGAAATGCTCAATGTCGTCCTTTTTGGGGAGACCTTCGAGATTCTCGAAAAGCAGGCAAAATGGTCTCGTATAAGGCTCCATCATGATTTCTACGAAGGCTGGATCGATAATCTTCAGTTTCAAGAACTTAGCGCCGACAGTTTCAACCGTATTCAATTTGCTGATCTACACGTTTGTAGCGAAACTGTGCAACTGTTACAGGCTGAAGATGCCGCGAAATCCACACTCATTCCACAAGGCAGTTTGTTGCCTCATTTTGATGGAAAAACTACGGCCATTGGTGAGCAGGTTTTTAAGTTTGAAGGAGAGCACACCACCGGCACAGGAACAAGAGAAGCTTTGGTGCACACTGCATTTTCTTATTTGAACGCACCGTATTTGTGGGGCGGTCGAACGCCCTTTGGTATTGATTGTAGCGGGTTCACCCAGATGGTGTACCGCCAATATGGTGCGAGTATTCCAAGAGATGCCAGTCAACAAGCAAAGAAAGGCGAGACGTTGAGCTTTTTAGAAGAGTGTTTACCAGGGGATTTAGCGTTTTTCGACAATACGGAGGGTGCCATCACCCACGTGGGCATTGTCCTTGAAGATGGGAAGATCATTCATGCTTCCGGGCGAGTCCGCGTGGATGGATTGGATTATAGTGGGATTTACAATGCGGAATTGGGCCGACATACCCACAAATTGAGAGTGCTTAAGCGATTGATTCCTTAACGGGCCAATCCCTTAATCACTTCCCCGCCGAGCTCCCAGAACTCATCCAATGCCAATAGTTTGGCTTCATAGAAATCAATAATGTCAGGCCATTGCGATTTGTCGTAGAAGTAGGCTCCTTCTAGCTTTACCCAGATACGACTTACGGGCACACCGCTTTCCAACATGATTCGAGGTTCGTACATCATTTCCTCGCCCATGTGACCGTTGAGCATAGTTTTGAATTCTTCGAATTGGTCATAAAATAACGCACGGATTTCCTCGTCCTTAAACTGCAAGTCGATGGCGAGGCCAACTTCTGGAAATGTCAATAATCGGAAGAAAATGCCTCGAACACCTGTCTTATAGGTTTCCCAGCGACTTCCTCCCCCGCCCAAACTTTTATGCCCCGACATGCGTTGAGTAAATAGTTTGAAAAAGGAAGTATTGAGGTCTTTTTTTTCTTCTCTCGAAAACATTTTTGAACTTCACGCTGATGCAGGTGCAATATCGGAAACTAGACGGAACTACCATCGAAAATCCCGCCACATACGTTCAATCGTATTTGCGGGCGCATCCTGCGGCGACCTTAAGTGTGGGGTCCGATTCCCAAAACATTGGCGGCCAAACCATATACGTCACGGTCATTGCTTTTCGACACCACGGAAAAGGAGTGCATTACATCTACCATAAGCACCGGGAGCCACTCATCAACGATATGATCACCCGCTTATTTAAAGAAGCTGAGGACAGCATAGAAACCGCAGAATTCCTGCGCACAAAAGAGGTTAGCATCCCCATTACCATTGATGTGGACTACAACGAAGATGAGCAGTTCGCTTCGCACAAGCTCATCCCCATGGTCAAAGGATGGATCTTAGGACTGGGATACACCATGAATACCAAGCAAAACATTCAAATTGCGAGCATAGCCGCCGACCATCTACTGTAGGTGTGACTCAGCACACAGCCCATTGCCGGTGGCGCACCTATTATCGATGTACGTACTCCTGGGGAATTTGCCCAGGGTCACGCAAAGGGAGCCCAGAACATCCCTTTGAATGTTTTCGAAAAGAACATAGCCAAGATCGCTAAAAAAGGCGGCCCTGTAGTGCTTTGCTGCCGCTCAGGCGTACGTGCTGGCAATGCGCAAGCTATGCTGCAGAGCAAAGGCATTGGAGCCATTAATGCTGGACCTTGGCAGGCAGTGGTGAAGGCGCAAAAAAGTTAAACTTACGGCGGTCTCAAATGAGATTTAGACCCTAAATTTGCGGTCAAATCTTTTCAGACATGCGTAACGTTTTCCCCTACCTAACCGTCGCATTTTTTATCTCCCTTACGAGCTGGTCTCAAAACTCCGGAACACTTCAAGGTGAAGCTCTTGATGCGCTAAACCTTAGTCCATTGGAAAATTGGACCGTAGAAGTCATTCAAGGCACTTTCACCCGTCAAACTACCGTTGATGATGCCGGTGAATTTGTATTTGAATCCCTCCCTACCGGCTTGTACAATGTGCGCGCGATCAGTCCTTCAGGTCAGATTCAAACCTTGCACGAAGTTCAAATCCGCTCGACCAAACCCGAATTTGTGAGCTTATTAGTGGAACGCATCACTTCGTTAGAAGAGGTAGCCGTACGTGCTGATGCTTTTCATCGCACCCCAGAAACACCGTTGAGCATCAAGAACATCAATCGATCTGAAATGATGCGAATGCCGGGTGCTGTACTGGACTTGAGTAAGGTCATTCAGAATTTCCCGGGCGTTTTGCCCAAACCTTCTTTCGGTTATGCCATCGCCATGCGTGGCGGAGCGCCAAACGAGAACAGATACTTGTTGGACGGGGTTTCTCTTCCAACCGTGAATCATTTCAGTATTCAAGGTGCCTCGGGAGGTGCAGTGAGCTTGATCAACTTGGATCATATCCAGGGAATGGACTTAGTGACCGGAGGCTTTCCCGCAGATGTGGACGATGCTTTATCTGGCGTACTTCAGCTCGAAGGGCGCAATGCCCGCAGCGATCGCTGGGGTGTGCGTGCTACGCAGGGCGGTACAGATTATGGAGTTACGCTCGAAGGACCTGTAGGCGAAAGGACGTTGATGACCATCAGTGGTCGTAACAGCTTCTCGCAACATTATTTCAAGCTTTTCAATATTCCCGTATTGCCGACCTATCAGGATGCGCAGTTGCGTGTTCATCATAAAATTGGGCCGAGAAAAGACCTTACCATCATCGGCGTAGGCGGATGGGACGACTACAAATTGTACACCGATGGACGTGGCAGCGATGCCCTACTTTACAACGTGGGCTATATCCCTGAAGGGACTCAGCAAACCGAAGTTTTGGGTGCGCGTTACCGCTCCTTTACCGACAATGGCCGATGGGAATATGTGCTGAGTCGTGATCACATGGGCAACCAAGCCGAGAAATTTATTGGCAACACAGGCTTGGACGGAGATAGACAATTAGAGTACAGCAGCACCGAGACCAACACTAGATTTAATGTGAGCCACCATGTGGTCAGCAACGATTGGCAATGGAAATACGGTCTGAATCTTGTGTTTAGAGATTATGGGCTTGATATGTGGAACGTACGCTTTAACAACGATGTGATGGTGCAGCGCATTGATACGGTGGATTATTTGGCACAGCAAGACTTTATGAGTGCTGGAGCATTTACCCACCTGACCCGTCATTATTTGGAGCGCAGGTTATCGACCAGCGTAGGCGTGCGTATGGATATGCATACCTTGAATCTGACTACTATTAATCCACTGGCCCAGCTCTCCCCTCGCATGAGTGCACAATATCATGTGAATGATTCGTGGGCCATCCAAGGAAACTTGGGAAGCTACACGCAGTTGCCCCCGGCCATTACAATTTTGGCAAATACCGCAAATAATTGGTCACAGTATAGTTATGCGGGGCGAGTGAACCAAGCATCTACCGGTATCGAATTCCAAAACGGTCAGACGTATCGATTCTCACTGGAAGGATATTACAAGGATTACCGCCAAATGCCGTATTTGTGGGCCGATCAAATGGCATTTTCACAAGCCATTGGTGCCTATGTTGCTGTGGGGGACCAAGTAAGTTCTTCGCGCGCTCAAGGTCGCACTTACGGGCTGGAACTCTTCTTGCAGCAAAAGCTCAAAGGGACCTATTGGTGGACCATGAGCTACAACTTTGGCTTTAGCGAAACCCGCTTAGACGCTTCACAAGAATGGAAACCGACGGTTTGGGACAACCGCCACAACATCAACCTTGTTTTAGGCAAGGTTTGGGGCAAGGGCTGGCAAATTGGAGCCAAATACCGCTGGGCTACAGGAACGCCGTACACCCCGTTCGATACTGAGCTGAGTTCGGTATCAGCGAACTGGGATGTATTGCAGCGTGGGATCTTCGATATGGACCAAATCATGGGCGAGCGCTTGCAAGCCTATAGCGTGATTGACGTTCGATTGGACAAGACCTACAACAAGAAGAATTACAGTTTGACTTGGTTCTTGGATTTGCAAAACTTCACGAGCTCTGATATTCCATTGATGCCGTATTTGACAGTTGAACGTGATGATGCAGGAGCACCGGTAGTTGACCCGATGGACGCTGGTAAATATAGCATGAAGCTCATTCAGAGTGATACGGGTAGATTGCTTCCCACCATTGGATTGATCCTCGAGATTTAAGAAGGGATTGCCTTACCTTTAAGGCCCAATTAATTGGACAATATGCTAAAATCAATTCTCCGCAAGATTCCCGTGTATCTTGCCAATGTCGTGATTCTATTAACTCTACTCAGTCTCTTTGGCTGGTTGGTGCGTGAAACGACGAAAGGCAAACAATGGGTACCGCATCAGGTCAGTCGTTCCATTACCTTTTTTACTACGCTTCCGGACCGATTAATGGTTGCAAAAGCAGCGGTAGAGCGACTTCCATTGGTGTTCGTGCCCTCTACAGAGAATTTTGAGCCCATTAACGAGCTTGAGGAGGATGTTAAGGTGTTAACCAGTTATGCCAATGCGAATTGGAAACGTACCATAGCCATCATCAACCTGCGGACTGGCGAAGAATTGAAGACTTGGTCTGTGGACCGTCTTGCGAATCCTCACAACCGCATCATGCACTCTTTGATGCTGCCAGATTCGAGTTTGATTTATTCTTTGAACGGCGTCACAGGCATCATCAAGATTGATAAGAACAGTGAACGCCTGTGGAAGCAGGATACCATCGCCCATCACCATGCCATCAACATGGGTGCTGATAACACCTTCTGGGCCAACACCTATACCAAAGACAAGGGCGAACACATCTACTATGGGGCGAGATTCAATATTGACGGACGAGAATTTCCGTTCATTGACAACACCATAACCCAGTTCGATGCAGAAACCGGTCGTATTCTCTACCACAAGAGCGTGACGGAAATTCTCATAGAAAATGACCTCACCCATTTGTTGATCAAATCAGATTCCCCTGGAGATCCGCTACACATTAACGACGTACAACCAGTGTTGGAAAATGGACCACATACGCTCAAAGGAGATGTATTCATTTCTTCGAGAACCAGCTCTTGGATCATGCACTACCGCCCAGCTACTGGGGAAGTTGTTGAATTAATCGAAGGTCCGTTTATGTCGCAGCACGACGTGGATATTGAATCAGATTCCACCATCATCTTCTTCAACAACAGCGGGCAAACCCTCAAGGGAGAACGCCCAGACCAACACCGTCTTGCTGAAAACCTCATTGAGGTGAAGCCACAATATTCAGGGGTGCTACGCTACCATTTAGGCAATGGTACTTTTGACCGCATTTATCCAGAAATATTCGAGGAGCAAGAAATTTTCTCGTTCACCGAAAGTTTGGTCGACGAGTTGCCCGGCGGTGGTTATTTCATCGAAGAGCAGAACTCTAGCGTACTTTGGGTGGTTAAGGACGGTGAAGTAAAGTATAAAAACATCTTGCCTTCACAACATGAGGGACACCATCATTTGGCGAATTGGGCCCGCGTGATGCCCTAAAAACAATAGCTTATGACCTTTGACGAAATCATCGACTTCCGCGCTTCGAATCGCAAGTTTGATCCTGAGGCACCCGTACCTGCAGAGGTCATTGAAAAAGCCCTAAAACATGCCACGCTTGCCCCGAACAGCAGTAACATGCAACTGTGGGAGTTTCATTGGACCAAGAGCCCTGAGGCTAAGGCCAAGATGGTGGAGGCATGTTTAAGTCAAATGGCGGCAAAATCGGCCCAGGAAATGGTGGTCTTTGTAACGCGCCGCGATCTATGGAGGAAGCGCAGACAATGGCATCTAGACTGGATTGATAAAGACGCCGAGCGCATTGGCGACCCAAATGCACGTTCCATAAAGCTCCGTAGAAAATACTACGGATCTCTAATGCCAGTATTTTATTTCAACGACGGCTTTGGCTTGATGGGAATTTTTCGCCGAGTTACGACGTTTTTCGTAGGCCTACGTCGACCTATTGTTCGCGGTGAAGGCCATGCGGGACAGCGTATCTCAGTACACAAGAGCTGCGCCCTAGCTGCGGAAAACTTCATGCTCAGTTGTGCAGCTCAAGGTTTTCATACCTGTCCCATGGAAGGCTTCGATGCGAAGATGGTCAAGAAGCAGTTGAAGTTGCCGCGTGGTGCAGAAATCAACATGGTCATCGCAGTGGGAAAAGGAACCAAAGAAGGGTTCTGGGGACCGCGTCGCCGTGTCGACGACGACGAAGTCATCTTCCGTCATTAAAGCGCTTCGAGGAACGCCAACAATTGATCACATTCCTTTTTAGAAAGCCCTAGCGGCTCAATACGTGCATCTTGATAGGTGTGCCCCTCTCCTCCTTCGTTATATTGTTCTACGACCACCTGAAGCGTTGCCATTGAGCCGTCGTGCATATATGGTGCGGTGAGCGCCACATGTTTCAATGAAGGTACCATAAAGGCATAGCGGTCGTCTTCCTCGTGCGTTAAACGCTCCTTCCCTATATCTTGAGTGAAGTTGATTGGCGTGCCATTGTTCGTAAAAGAGAAATCTGTGAAGAGCGGCCCATTGTGGCATTGCACACATCCGGCTTTGCCAAAAAATAATTGGCCTCCTTTATACGCTTGATCTGAAATAGGCTGTAAATCCAATTGCAATAGATCAATAGGCCGAGAGAAATCTATCAATGTGCGCTCATAATTTGCCAAGGCTCGGACCAGGTTATATGAGGTTACTGTATCTCCAAAGGTTTGCAGGAACTGATGCTTGTAAGGCGAGGCGTTTAAGCGTGCCACAGCATCCACAAGATTGTGGTGCATCTCAGTTTCTTCTTGTAATGGTACCATCACCTGCATCTCCAAGCTTGGCACACCGCCTTCCCTCATGAAGTAGGGATGATATCCCACATTCAACAACGTAGGGCTGTTCCTAGTGCTTTTGCCGCCGTTAACTCCAGGTGTAATGGCTGCATGATCTGCAAAGGCGTATTCTGGCTTATGGCATGAACCACAGCTTATACTCGAATCTATACTGAGTATGGGGTCTAAAAACAGCGCCTCACCTAAGGCAGCTACTTCGCTGTTTTCCGGATTATCTATGGGGTATTCCATGGCAGGATAGGTACCGAGATCGAAAGGCACCTGCTCCGTGGAACACGAAAGCAATGAAACATAAAGTAGAATACTAGAACGGCGAAGCATATCTCTGATCCGTAATCAAGGCCTGATCTGTGAGGGTATGCAGGAATGCCACTAGATCAGATTTATCTTGGTCCGAAAGCATCAGACCCGTTCCCATAGTCATGGCCAAGGCTGGGTTTAATGCTGGTGCATTTTGCAATCCACTGTTGTAATGATCAATGACCTCCTCGAGTGTGCTGAAGCGGCCGTCATGCATATATGGCGGCGTCAAAGCAATGTTGCGTAAGGTGGTCACCTTCATCGCGCCTTCATCACCGGTTTGACCAGTGACGCCTTTTCGACCTTGATCGTTGTATATACTGTCCAAGCCATTGTTCATGTACTCTTGTGAGATGAAGGTCTTGCCGCTGTGGCAGTGGCCACAATCGGCACCTGAGGTCTCTGGGAAGAACGGATTGTACTCGTCGAAGAACAACTCCATTCCTCGCTCCTCTTGTTCGGTGAGCATTGTAGTTCCTGCCAAGTACTGGTCGTATTTGCTGCGGTAGGATACGATGGAATTCATGAATTGCTCTAATGCTAAGGAGATGCGGTGCGAGGTAATTTCTTCGGAGCCGAAGGCACGGTAGAATTGGTTCGTATACATAGTATCCTGTTCCAATTTTGCCACGACATTGGGCAGCGTTTCATGCATCTCGAGCTCATCTTCGATAGGTATCAAGCTTTGGTCTCGTAATTTATCGGCACGACCGTCCCAAAAATACCCGTTAGTATTCCACAGCATGTTAACCGCGCTCATGGCCTGACGACTCCCTTTCAAACCATCTATGCCCGTAGAAAATCTACTGGTATCTGAAAAGGCATTTTCCTGTTTGTGACAGCTAGCACAGGCCATGGAGTTATCCCCGGATAGGCGATTTTCGTAAAACAGCATACGTCCTAGCTTCACACCTTGAACCGTTAAGGGATTATCTACGGGCAGTTCCGGCACTGGTAATCCTCCATATTCCAAGGCATAGGGCGTTTGGTCCCAAACAGGCGGGGTCGCCTTTTGACACGCCCCTAAAAGCGCACCAACGAATAGCAGGGTAACCGACTGTTTAGCGAATATGTAGCTTGGTCGTTTTAACATGGCCATTGGTCGCTTGAATTCTCAACACATACAATCCTGCTGGACGAACATTCACTGTATTTACACCGGCTTTCAAAGATCCTGCATCAACCGTACGCCCTAGCATATCAATAACTTGGTATTGACCTTTTTGGTTCGTGCGTACTTTAAGGTTCCCATTGGAAGGGTTCGGGTACACAGAAAATTCCAAAGCATTATCGGCAATATCCATGGCAGCATTTCCCTCACTCGAGCTAAATACATAGTTATTCATGTTGTGCAGAGATTGCGCGGCACCACCCGTCTCTCCGTGGCTAATAGGGCCCGCGGCAAGATTCATTCCTTTGAAGATTTGGCTGTAGTCTGCATTGATGGTGATCAATAAGGTATCGGAGCCTACCAATGTCCCTTCCGTGGGTATGGTCAAATGAGCATAATTTCCATCCCCTAATCCGTGGAATTCAAACACTTGGTTTAAACTACCTCCGGCCACACCTTCAGCTGCAACAAATCTATATCCTGCACTCCATCCCCAATGCATAGAAGGGCTCTTAGGCGCTAGCGGATGTTGTGGATTATAGGTGGTGGGGTCCAAATGATTTTTCGCAGCATTCACCCCGACAGCAAAGCGTAAACTCTCTAAGGAGTCTAGGGTAAAGCTTCCTAGGATGATGCGCGTGGTGGTAAAGCCATCCACTAAGGCCACAACGTTAGAGGTATCGGCAGTCCCATTATCATGAACAAGAATGATCTCATCCATGTAGTACTGTATTCTGTTCAATCGAAATTGATTACCCCAACTGTTTGTTCCAATAACTTGAGAAGTACAAGTATCGGTTCCTACCAAATGGTTGATGTCCAACAATACATATTTTGACTGCGCTTGCATGCCAAAAGCAGCAAGAATCAATAGAGAAAGGAGTAAAAGTTTTTTCATGTAGAGAATAATTGGTCCTCACAAGATACGAAAGATGTACCTTTGCCTTTCAAGGGGAAGGCTCTTTTAACCCTTGAGCCGACCTCTTCTAAACCTGCACAGCATATGAAAACCAAAGAAGAGATCGTTACCAACTGGCTCGTAAGGTATACGGGCGTTCCACTTGAAGATTTTGGGCAGTACATCCTACTGACAAACTTCCAACACTATGTGGATATTTTCGCGGAACTCACCGGCGCTGAAATCCACGGCAAAGGCAAGAGTATGACCAGCGCAACGCACAAGGGAATCACCATTATAAATTTCGGCATGGGTTCGCCCAACGCCGCTACAGTGATGGATTTGTTGAGTGCCATCAGTCCGAAAGCCGCTTTATTCCTCGGAAAATGCGGGGGTCTGAAAAAGAGAAACAACATCGGTGACCTCATCTTACCTATCGGTGCCATTCGGGGTGAGGGTACTTCGAATGATTATTTCCCTCCAGAAGTTCCGGCTATGCCATCATTCGCCCTTCAAAAAGCAGTCAGTACTACTATTCGCGATCAAAAAGTGGATTATTGGACGGGGACAGTATACACTACCAACCGTCGTGTGTGGGAGTTTGATTTAAAGTTCAAAAAGTACTTGAAAAAGATTCGCGCCTACGCCATCGATATGGAAACTGCCACTTTATTCACCGTGGGTTTTCATAATAAAATCCCTACCGGAGCTTTACTTCTCGTAACGGATCAGCCCATGGTTCCAGAAGGCGTCAAAACCATGGAAAAGGACGCGGTAAACTCCAAATTATTCGATCAGCGCCACGTGGAAATAGGTATTGCTTCTCTAAAGCAGCTCATCAACAACGGAGAGACGATCAGACACTTGGTGTTCTAATTGCAGTTGCTGCATTGCCCTTTGGCGAATACTTCAATGCTATCAATGTGAATGCCTGGGGCGGAAAATTTAAGGCGTTTAGGTAGGTCTAGACATTGTACAACACCGCAGGTGGTGCACTTAAAATGCATGTGGTCGTGTACGTGAGTCTCGATGGAACAGTCCGAGCATAAAGCGTAGTAGCTTTCACCATTTTCCTCCAATGCCTTGTGAATCACACCTTTTTCCATTAGCGCCAACAAGGTTCGGTACAAGGTGGTTCGGTCAAATTCCGCGAGCATCGCTTGTAGCTCTGCATAAGGCTTAGCCAGTTCTGTTTTACCTAGTGCATCGAGAATGGCCAATCGGATCTTGGTCACCTTGAGGTCATGCTTTTTTAGAGTAGTGGCGGCATCCATAGCTTAAAAGTTTTGAATCCAGGCAACGGTAATGTTGCGGCCTAAGGCATCTGCAAAATAACGTTGTCTATTTAGGTAGTCGCGATACTTGGTGTTTAACAGGTTCTCCACGCCCAGTCGAATTTGGGGTTTGTAGCGCCATTGGTTTAACGTCCCGCCGATGTGAAGATCGAATAGTCGGTACGCTTCAGGAGGAGGAACAAAATCTAATGAGGCGGCCCAATTTCCTTGCTCTCCCACAAATCTGTGTGTGGCCTCTACCCTAAAGTTTCGCCATTGGTACCACTCTCCTAGTTCATAGGTTAATACGTGCAATGCATTGAATGGCGGCATGTAATTCAGGGGTATGGTATTGGTTAAGTCATTGCCTTGTAGGAATGACCAATTTCCATTGAACTTCCAATGCTCACCAACTTCGTAGCGCATCGACATATCTACCCCAAGGATTCGGGCATCGCATTGCTCGTAGGTAAATACGGGAAAAGCCCCACGGATGGTCAGCCTGTATTCTTGCTGGGGTTGGAGATAGATGTAACCATTGAAATAATGGGCATAGGTTCTGAAGTCTAGATGGAGATGTTGACCAAATTGGCCACTAAGCTGCACCGTCGACTTCACACCGCTCTCCTGATAGAGCACAAGATTTCCTTCCTCAATCCCGCTCACACCCTGGTGCAGTCCAAAGGCATACATCTCGTTAATTTCCGGAGGACGTTGTCGAAAGGCCACCTCTGCCATGGCGGTCCATTGGGTTGAAATCCGCCCGGAAACCCTTGCCAATGCACTGATATTGTGGTACCGATTGCCATAGTAAACGACCGTTCTAGGCAAGGTGCTGGTCAACATGGCTACATTTCTGAAGGTGAAATCATACCTGCCTCCAAACTCGGTGGAGATGTGTTCGAATTCGTTTTTCGCGTTGATGAAAAGCCCGTTGGTGAACGAGGTAAAGTTTGGCAGAAGCGGCAAAATGCCGGTTTCTGGGAGGTTCCAATTGTTTTTTCCAAGGAATTGGTAACCCGCATCCCAATGGCGATTGTTCGACCACAGAAATTCATTTTGAACGCTGTATTGTATCAAACTTAAGGCCGGGATATCGCTACGTCCACTTCTACGAACATCGAATTCTTGGCGCTTATTGCGCTGCACGGCTACATTCCATTCCAAGGTGTTCTCGGCGAGCTCTTTTCCGAGGGTAGATTTGAATTGATGGTGCGTGACGTCCTGTTTGGGGGCATCAATGCCCCGCGAAAAAACAGAGTCGGTATAAAATGGCACCGGACGACTAAAGGCACTTTGGAGATCGGTCAAATTACCGATATGACTGCCACGTAGAATTCCATATTCGGCATTGAAGAAAGCGTATTGGGTCTCCCATTCCCACCCGGACACCCACTGGCGACGGAGCTCGCCGTTCATGTGCGCCTGGCGCGTGCCGGTGTTATTGAGTAAGTAGTTCGGCGCAGATCGATCACCGTAGTGCTTTAGAGTGGTTCCTAAACGCCATCGTAGGTGGGGATGACCTTGATATAATTGGCCATTGATCGTGCCGCCCAGTCCATTGCTTTCCAATGTTGATCTAACCTTACCATGAATGTGTGGGTCCAATGGAATGTTACCTGGCATCAAAACCACTATTCCACCCATATGTGTTCCGGGATATCGCATCGATGCAGCTCCGCTGACCACAGTAATTTCACCGGCGCTGTTCAGATCAATTTCCGGGCTGTGATCCGCGCCCCATTGCTGCCCCGCATGCACAACGCCATTGTTGATGATGGTAATTCTGTTCCCGGACAGACCGTGTAGTACAGGCAGGCCTATATCTGAACCGTTGGAAATCATACTTACCCCATTGAGGTTGGCTAGAGATGTCGCCAAGGATTTCTGGGCGCTTTGGTCTAAGATCATCATCCCTATATTCTCTTCGTTCAGGGCATGCTCATGGTCATCATGAACCTCGACTTCATGAAGGAGGTTTTCGTGATGTTCAAGCGTAAATTCTATGGTCGTATCTCCCTCTAGAGCAAGGGCCTCAAATACCGTAGGGCATCCAATATGTTGTATAGCCAAATGATAGAAACCCACACAAAGCGTAGGAATCTCGAAGCGTCCCTTGCTATCCGTCCAGTACTCTTTGCCTAATTCTGTGATATAAATACTCACATCTTCCATAGGCTGCCGATCATGCTCATCTACGACCTGGCCGGCAAGGGTATACACACAACTTTGGGCGACCACCATTGATGACCACCCAAAAAAGAAGAGTACTATGTAGAAAGGTTTATTCAATGATCACGTCAAAGAGTACTTCTATATCAGTCTCCCCACCCGCGTTGGTGATATCGCCATCACTCACGCCACTGGCTCCTTTATCGGGTTGATGGCGCAAGGTCACACTCAATATTTCAGAACCTGCTTCCCCAGTGACCAATTCAAATGCCAATCCAACGGGAAACCCATTATTATCCTGATCTCCGTAAGCAAAGGATGAATTGCCGCTAGTACTGAAAAAGAACTGATGCTCTTCTGACTCGTCAAATACCTCCGCTGTCAATTCCTCTGATGGGGTTTCACTTTCATTGAATAATCTAATGCTCCCGGAATATGTGGTATTCGCTAGTAATGTGTCTAAGGAAAGTATTGGGGCATTGCCCCCATCCCCATCGAGATCCTGATAGTTCAATACATGAACGACAGAACCCGCATCGAGATCTATTTGTAATGTGGTGATTAATTCTTCCTCGTGTGGATCCGTAGGGTCTACAGGTTGGCAAGAGAAAATGAGCAAGGCTGGGGTGAGTAGTACGCTGATTTTAAAAATGTTCATAGCTGATGTTGTTAGTTAAGACAAATGTAGGACCAATTCCTTTAAATGCAACACGGTTGCATTTAAAATGTTCGTAAGAGACTTGGATTGTGGTGTGTCAGTAATGGCCTAGCTAGTTTTAAGATTTACCATTCTGTCTTACACATACTTATGAACGCTTCTTTAGAGGGATTTTTTTCGCTTCGCTCAAAAGATCCCGATGGGTACCGTTCCATAACCCATTGAAAACCAGTGTAAAACGCTGGTTTTCAATTGTTTTGGCGGAGAGGAAGGGATTCGAACCCTCGATAGAGTTGCCCCTATACCAGCTTTCCAGGCGGGCCCTTTCAACCACTCAGGCACCTCTCCATAAGTGGTGTAAAAGTAGCCCGGAAAAGGTTCCTGCACAACTAGAAAGTGTCCCAATTACACTATCTTTAGGATGGTGAAAAAACTACTGATTCTCATAGGTTTAGTATCAACCTTCGTGGCGAGGGCGCAAAGTGATACCTACTTCGTTCTTCCTCCTCTTTATGAATGGGAAGCTGGGGATCATGATATTTATCTGTACATCAGTACCACCTCCTCTAATTCTTCGGTATGGGTATATAATAGCGATACGAGCTTTTCCCAGACGATGATTGTCACTTCGAACAACATTGGAACGATCAGTTTTACTACGCCTGTGGTGGGGTTGAATAGTACCTATGGGGCGAGAGAACTGAATTGGACCAACCAAAAGCGCTATAAAGACGCCCTATTTGTGGAGGCCACGAATCCGGTGACCATTACCCAACGTATTCTGGATCCTTACAATCAAGAAATTATTACTGCGAAAGGGCGTAATGCACTAGGCACTGAGTTTTACGTGGGGTCACAAACCCTTATTAATTCTACGGTTTCAGGTAATTACGCTGGCTACAAAGGAATGCACTACATCAGTGTGGTGGCCACGGAGGATAGCACCAACATTAAGTTCAAAGCACCAGCGAATAACCAGTTTGACAATGGGCTGGATAGTGTGGTGTTCACCTTGGATGCTGGACAAAGTTGGGTTTCCAAGATGCAGGACGATGACGTGTTGCTTGGTACGCACGTTACTGCAGATAAACCTATTGCTGTGACAGCAGGTGGGAATCACCTGAAGAATGCTTCGGCCAATAATGCAGATGCGGGAATTGATCAGGTGACTCCTGTTGAACATTTGGGCACTAAACATGTAGTGCTACGGGGTATGGCCTACCACCCCAATGATTATTTCATGTATGTCGCTACGGAAGACAGCACCTACATCACGCTAGATGGGACCACTATCCTAACCAATGGAGGGCCTGGGGATGCAGGAACGTATAGTATGACTGGGAATGCTAATACTCCAGGAAAGCCTTTCATAATAGAAAGTACGAGGCCTATTTATGTGTTCCAAGTCACTACAGGAACCACCAGCCATGATCCAGAACAAGGAATGGCACAGATTCCTCACGTGGACTGCACGGGCTCGACCTTCATTCGATACAATAGAGCTTCCGGTTTGGCGACCTCAGCACTGGTCACTATTCCTTCGAGTGCTGTAGCTAGCTTGAATTATAACGGAAATCCTGTTAGTGGGAATACAGCGATTACGGTGCAACAAAGTACCTATGATCCTAATTGGTCCGGGGTTTATATAGACCCGAACACTTTGACGAACAACTTTACCTTGGATTGTATCACACCTTTCCATGTGGGTATTCTTGCAGGTCAAGGTACCTCTACAGGGTTGTACGGATATATCAGTGGTTTTGATGATGATCTAAAATTATTGGATCCGTTTTACGCCCAGCCGGTGACAGATGTGCCCCTTGGTGCATTGTGTGCCACACCAATCCCATTGTATTTTGGATATATTTCTTGTGTAGATAGCATTACAGTGCTCTCCCACACGTTGATGACTGGAACGGGTACGGTAGTGGATTCCAACGCGCGCGACACCATTTTACATGCCATCATAGACCCGACTTATACAGGGCCCGTGAAGATTAAGGTGGTGGTTGAAGACGACCGCGGGAGTACGGATTCTATATACTTTGATTTTGATTACTACGGAACAACCTATGAGCCTATAACGGATGATACGACCAGCGTTTGTTTGTCTCAGCCGACCACGGTGGAAGTAAACAACACGACAGCTGGATTGAGTTATAATTGGTCCAATGGTGATACCACGGCTTCCACCTCAACGAATCAAAGCGGCTGGTTATGGGTAGTGGTGGATTTAGGAGATTGCCAATTCACCGATAGCATCTACCTCAAAAATGGTTCTTTGTTCGACCCCCCGTACCGCGACACCGCATTTTGTGATTCCATGGTTGTAGATTTCAGTTCGCCTCTTTTGGCCGATCTGTATTGGACGACTCTAGATACTCACACCGCGGTTATTCAGCTAGACAGCACTGCTTGGTATCCTTATGAGGCTACAGATATCAATGGGTGTATCTTTGAGGATAGTTTATATTTCCGATTAATTCCCGAGCCCTATGTAGACGAAGGTTATGGATGCCCTAATTACACTTTGACGGCGCACGGGTACACGGCGTTTATCTCATTAGAATTAGGCGGCGCAACCTATATGCAGCCAAGCCTAGATACCCTATTCCCTTTTGCGGGCGTGCACGAGCTTACCCTAGTCGCTATTGACAGCTGTAACAATTTAGATACCATTCATAGCGTATTGGAAGTGGATTGTTTGGACGATGTTTTGATGTATGTCCCTACAGCGTTTACACCAAATGGTGATGGAGTAAATGACCAGTACTGCATTTCTAGCTCTATGCCTGAACGCACCTCCTATGCTATTTATGACCGTTGGGGGAATGAGTTATTCTCTGGTCCCGCTACCCAATGCTGGGATCCACAAGCAGAGGGACGAGAGCTGCCTACAGGCGCGATGACGCTACGGACCTTTACACGATTGCCAACGGGTGCCTTGCATTTGGACGAGTATACTATATTCTCTTTGCCTTAGATGAAGAAATTGGCCCCACCTGCATATGTCATTTTCGATATGGACGGCACGCTAGTCGATAACTACCACGTGCACATTGACGCTTGGTTGGCCATTTCGACAAAATATGGCGGTCCTGATTCCAGAGAAGCTATTATCGCTGACCTGCATGGGACAAATTTTGAAATCTGTCAGAAATATTTTGGCCCCACTTCCGAGGAAGTTGCCGAGCGTATTGCTGAAGAAAAGGAGTCCAAGTATCGAGAATTATACGCCCCACATATCAAGCCTATAAAAGGCCTGATGTCTTTCTTAGACCATCTTAATGATCTGAGTATTCCCATGGCCGTGGGAACTATGGGCACCAAGGAAAATGCTCGTTTTGTCATTGACGCTTTGGGTCTCCACTCCCACTTAAGTCATTGGCGCAGTGCCGAATGTGTCGAACGTGGTAAACCTCATCCCGATATTTTCAAAGAATGTTTGACTCCATGGCAGGAACTAAACCTTCAACATGGTCAGCTTTGGATCATAGAAGATACTTCCTCAGGAGTTGCTGCTGGGAAAGCTTGTGGTGCCACGGTAATAGGTGTAAGAACTAGCAAGACAGATGAAGAACTGTGCATTGCAGGTGCAGACTTTACCGTCCCTGACTATGATGAGTTGTTAAAAATGATGGCTTAACGGGAATTTAACTTTCTGTTTTTACGCTATTTTTACTCTTCGATATATTCATACCGAATGTCTTATCTAGATACTGCCATTGTTATTGCTTGGCCTCAGTGTACTGCGAGAGCGGATGAGAGCCTCCCAATTTTCTTAAGAAAGGCGGGATTAGTGAAAAACCTCAACTTTCGCGTGGGGCATGCAGCGGTTTGCTTGATTAACCCACAATCTCACGAGGTCATTTATTACGACTTTGGACGATACATTACCCCACGTGGTTTTGGGCGTGCGCGCAGTAAATACACAGATCCTGAACTAGCCTTGTCCACCAAAGCGGTATTCAATGACGAGAAGGATTTGATGAATGTGGAAGAGATTGCTTCTGAACTAGAAAGCAAAGCAAAGTACACGCACGGTGCAGGTCCTTTGGTATTCTCGGTTAGCAAATCCATAGATTATATCAAGGCCAAGAAGTACGCCGATGAAATGGTCATGAAAGGTTTTTTCCCATATAACGGTATTTACAAGAGCGCAAGCAATTGTGCCCGTTACGTGACGGAAACTATCAAAGCTTCTAGTGAAGACGGTACTGTAGGCACAAAGCTTAAATATCCATTGACACTACGCCCTACTCCTCTATTTAATGTAGTAGCGGCCAAGACGCAAGATACTATCTACAGTTTTGAAGGCGGCACGCTGCAATTCTTGGACAAAAGTCGCCGACACAGCATGGCTGATTTAAGTGCAGGATTGTTGGAAAGTGCCTTTACTAAATATACGGATTCTCGCCCTGATGATAGTGTGCACGGCGATATTGCCGAGCCTGATCGCCCATCAAGCTTACCATCCACTGCTAAATGGTTAGGTGGTTTAGGAGAAGGTGCCTGGTTTGATATCAGCGAAGTTCAAGGCTACAGCTTCAAAGGGAGGAAGTTTGATAAATTGGGCCTATTAGAGCATGAGGCACTCTACACTAATAATGAGATTGAGGTGCCGGCGAATCCTAAGATTACCTATGCCTCACATTACGGTTTCTTCAGCATCGAGCACGATGAGATCGTACACCGGTTCTATCGCAAATCTTAAGCATAAAAAAGCCCCGCTTCGTGCGGGGCTTTTCATTCTTTCGATATTCCTAGAAATCCATCTTGTAGTAGAAGACTGGGAAGAGTCCGAGCTGGTAATTCTCAGCGATCTTAGCCGTTTCAGGCAAGTAGGTCAAGGTCAAAATGTTCTTGTTGTTGGTGATGTTTGAAATGTCCAAGGCAAACTCATGAGCGAGGTTCATAAAGTTCCACTTGTACCCCACCTTGAAATCTAGACGGAAGTATGGACGATACTGTAAGCTATTGAAGGTAGAATTATCGAAAAACTCGATTTCCGAACCTATTGCAGAAGCGGTGGGATCAACATCTCCAAACCAACGACCGCCGATCGAACTAACCTTCGTCCCAAGGTTCAACACACCATATTTACTCAACTGGTAGTTCTTTGCCATAATAAAGTTAAAGGCATACCGACCATTGAAGGTGGTATTCACCCAAATATCATCTGCAGAGCCTGTGCCGGCTGCTGCCATATTCTTAGAACCCTTATACTTTGCATCGAACAATGAGCCGGTGAATAAGCTGTAAAAGCCGTTCCGGTAGTAATGCTCTGCAGTGAATTCAACCCCGTAGTTACGTCCTGTACCACCATTCTCCAAAGGCTCCGCCCATAAACGCCCAAAACCTGATCCTCCGTTAACAAGAGAGAAATAAGAGGGAACCATTTCAACAGGAACGTCCCACAAGTATTGGTAATAAGTCTCCAACTTAATGCGTACAGGATATTCGAAGTTGTGCTCCCAACCTGCGACCAGATGCGCACTCTTAGTCAATCCCATGCCTTTATTGTATTCCGTACCATATACTCCATCTGCAATCGCTTGAGGCGTCGCTTGTGACCCACGGTAGTAATACAAATAACTACTCTGCATCTGGCTATGGTAACCGGCTCCAGTAAATAGCTTGTTGTTCTTATCAAGATCATAGTTCAATCCTAGACGCGGCTCGAGTGGGCTCAATGAGTTATCGTTGATGTTTGAATATAGTGCGGTCAAACCTGCCGTCATGGTCAAATCATCTGTCAATCTGTTCTTGTAGCTTATAAAAGGCTGAACGATGGCATATCCATCTGTTGATGAAGTACCTGCTGACGTTCCCCAAGGGAATTCCCAATCCGAAATCACCCCTGTGAGTCCATTCACGATGCGAGTGGAATCTAAATAGTCCACCATTACGTAATCCACGTTAACCCCGGCTTTCAAGCTTTGACGAGCGTCGATCTTGTTTGTGTAGTGGCTGTATCCATGAATCTTGGTTTCGTAGTACCAGTAATTAAGGATTTTAGGAGAAGAATCTACACGCCAGCGCAGTTCATCTACATTAGAGGAATCTACGCTTCTAAACACCTTGTTGTTCAAGGCATGGATGGCAGAACGTGAAACAGCTGCACCGCTTTTGACATAACTATTTGGAGAGAGGCGTTTGTTGTAAGTTGCTCCGACCACACCCATGTGCGTATCGAAGTACTGATCGCGGTCTACGGATCCGTACCCTTCAAAATCGCCAGTGATGATATCGCCATCTGTACCCGTAATATCAATGACGAGGTTTGACGTACCGCCCATTCCCCAGATGCTCAGTTTTGAACCGTCCTTTTGTGGGAAGCTGAAACGGAATGCCCCATCCGCGTAGTTTGGTATAGCAGTAGTACCTAAAGGAATGCCTAATGTAGTAGCCATGCTTAGAGTTGAATACCGGCCTAGGATAAGGTAGGAAGGTGCATTAGGCTTCTCCTCGCCTAACCTTCCCTCTGCCATTAATTCTACCCCAAGAAGACCGAACTGAAAGCTACCTTCAAACGGTGTTGCGTTATTACCGTCGCGCATTTCTAGGTCGAAGACCCCGGCGATGGCATTACCGTATTCACCTGGCCACGCACCCGTGTAGAAATCACCACTTTGGATGTATTTGTTGTTCAAGATGGTTACGGGTCCCCCACCGGTACCTGGAATGGCGAAGTGGTTGGGGTTTGGAATATTGATGCCTTCGAATCTGTACAAAATACCTGCCGGGGTATTTCCACGGACCACGATATCATTGCGCGAATCGTCAGAACCCTGCACTCCAGCGAAGTTTGTTGCCATACGGGCAGGCTCTCCACGGGAACCAGCATAGAGGTTGGTTTCTTCTACTGAGAATTTACGAGCGCTGACCACGGCCATCTCGTTTTTCACATCTCCTCGCGGTGTGGCGACCACATCAACTTCGTCTAGCTTCACGGTGCTTTCGGTCAGTTCTACTCGAATCACCGCTTGTTTGGCGGAGTTGAGTTCAACGACCGAGCTTTTGGGCTCATATCCGAAGAGCTGCACGGCGACAACTTTGCGGCCTATTTCTACTTCAAGGGAGAATTGGCCATATTCATCAGAGAAGGCTTGTTGATTATCACAAATAACCATAGCATCGGCCAATGGAAATTTAGATTCAGCGTCGACGACCGTCCCACGAATGGTTTGGGTCAAGGTTTGGGCATTCATAGTTCCTGCTAGGAGCAAGAAGAAAAAGAGCACATGGCGTTTCATACAAATTGATTTTGTTGAACTACAAGTTAAGGCAAGTTCACACCCGCGCTGCTCTTCAGTAAATGAAGTTTTTGAGAAGTTTTGCGGGTTTCAATGCGAAAAAAGGGACTCAAAAGTAAAATATTGATTCAGAAATGAGATTTTAAAGTCCCAATACAGCTACAGACGAAGGACGTTTCAAAAGCCATCCGGTAAGGCTTCGGCGGGATTTGTGAGCAATAAGAACCTCATGAAGAACTAGGTCACTGCGAAAAAGTACGGCGCGATTGTAGAGCGGTTCCACAATGGTCGGTCGATCGCCATGAATCTTCAGCTCACCTCCGTCACCAGGTTGCCAATGTGTGTTCAGATAGATGACCAAACTGAGTTGGCGGTTATCGCGTTGGTCGAACTGGTCAAGATGTGCCTTATAAAAGGCCCCGGGAGGGTATTTAGCCAAATGGAATTCATAGCCCAACAAACTGATGTACATCGCGCGACCCACAGCCAAACGCAAATCGTCAATGCCAGCGAAGAAAGGCTCTAGATCGAGGTCTCGTTCGCGGTCCAGCCAGTGGACGTAATCACTGCGGATTTCGGAGATGCGTTGTTCTTCTGATGCGTGACCAATTTTTGCTGCATGCAACCGATCCTCCGCTTCTACAGCATCGAAGGTCGCCTCTATCCTATCGAGGACGTCTTGGGGGAGGAATGAATCAATGATTGTAAAATCATCTGCTGCGAGCCGGTCCAGTACGCTGTCCCAGTGCTCTCCCTTCAACGAAGGCCACATATGCTAATAGAACTCGGAAAACTTGGATTTGCCTTTGGCATATACCTGCCAGACCATACTGCCGGAATACTTGCCGGTGAGGGCACTTAGCTTTTTAAACGGATGCTTGGCCGTAGCGGCCCGCGCACGTTGGATTTTTGAGAACCTACCATAGAACGCAAAATGCGCTTTGATGATGGCAAAGGTGTGCTTTGGCTTGCCTTCGAACAGGAACTTAAATCCAGCCACACCGTCGAGGATCAGACGCACGAATACGAGCGCCATCGCTTGGTGGTGCGGAAGGTTCTTAACCAATATGGATAAGTTGTTACGGAAGTTCAAGAAGGTCTTTTTTGGGGAATCCATCTGCAAGGTTGCCCCTCCTAAATGGAAGACCGTGCTCTCGGGTTGTACCCAAATATCATATCCTGCCCGTTGCATGCGCCAGCACAGGTCGATTTCCTCCATGTGCGCGAACAACATAGGATCTAGACCGCCGAGCTCTTTAAAGACGCTGGTCTTCAACGCCAAACAGGCACCGGTAGCCCAAAAGACTTTGCGCGGTTGGTTGTACTGGCCAATATCGGATTCGAGGTGGTGCAAGATGCGGCCACGGCAGAAGGGATAGCCTAGGGCGTCGATGAATCCTCCGGAGGCACCGGCATATTCAAAAGAGTCCGGTTGGCGGTCCCAAAGAATTTTAGGTTGTAGGGCGGCACAGTTTGGGTGTGCTGCAAAATGATCGGCGATGGGGTTGAGCCATCCTGGAGTGGTACGAACATCGCTATTCAATAGGACAGCATAAGGCTCGTGGATATTCGCTAATCCTTTGTTGTATCCTCCGGCATAGCCAAGGTTCTCTCCTGTTTGGATCCACTGGACCTGGGAAAAATTGGACACCACATATTCCTTAGAATCGTCTGAACTATCATTGTCCACTACATACACCGGATGCGGGTCGCTGTGGGCCACAACACCGGGCAAATAGCGCTCTAGCAGCGCGCGCCCGTTCCAATTCAATATGACGACGGCAATCTTCTCCACTAGTTATTGTACATGTCGAACCAAGTTCCCTGATTCCCAATGATTAATGAATTTGAAATACGCTCACCGAAATTATCGCGGCCGTATTTAGTCGAAGTGGCATCGATGTCCGGTCCTGCGTTGGTGTGGCGACTCAGGTGATACTGCCATTTGTGGTCTTTAATCTCACCGATGGCACTGCTGTGAAGCAAGGTATATTGTCTACCGACCAATTCCTGATCGACAAAAATGAACACTTGGTTTTGCTGGGTCGGCGTGCTTGGGCTCTTGAGCTGGTCGTATTGCCAGATTTGGTAAGGGTAGTTCTTACCATCAAAGGGACGCTCCTCCACCAATGACGGGGCACCATATTGCAGGAACACACGTCCCATTTGGGTTTTATAGCCTTTCATGGTCTTAGAACCGAACTCTTCATCCACTTTATCAACGATGGCCAGGTAGCCTTTCCAAGTCCCTTCTGGATTGTTCGGCGCCTTATTTTGCCAGAAATTTGCGATGAATTTGGCCGCCAGCGCCGTATCCTGTTGATCTTTCAAATTCATTAAAATGCGGCGGTCCGAAAGCGTTGCAATAGGTGCAATCATCCCTAGATAGTCTTGGATGTGGGACCAATTTCCCCATCGTGCCTCAAACATTTCTTTATCCAAGGTGGGGCCGTCCACTTCCCATTTTGAGAGCATATTTTCATCAAACCATTGGAACGCCGTCTCCTTGCGTTGAAGCGTGTTGCCAGTGGCATCGAGCACTTCGAGGGCTACCGCATAGGTTCCGCTGAGCACCCCATCCATATTGTACTGAATCTTTAACGGGTTTACTCCGGCCTCCAGACGTTTGAATCCGTAGGTCCCAGGAACTAATTGGCCCGAGAGATCCGAAAGTTGGTATCGCAATACGTATTGCCCTGAATCCACAAAAACTTCCGCATACCACGCCACATCGGCTTTCGTATACAAAGGCATCCCTAGATTAGCCATGGGGACCACTGAAGTACCTGATTTTTGATACAGGTCCAATTCTGTTTCGAGTGTATCCAATAACAGCGCAGGCGACAGATAAAGTCCCTCTGATTCTAAGGTCAACGTATCCTCGTACCGCCACTCCTGTCCACTCACCTCGTCTCTGAGCACTACCTCCACCGGTACTGGGGTCCAATTTTCAAAGGCCATCACACTTTTTTGCAATAATAATGGCGCTCCCGAGGCACTGTCCTGTGAACGATAGTCGAAGACCAAGGCATCCCATTTGTCGCCCATCTTCAAGCGAACCACCAACGATCCGCTCCACGAGCTATCCGCCGCCATCTCATAGGCCAAGGTACTCGCATCCAACGTACTATAAACATCTACATAAGGTGTTCCTTGTACGCTTGTATAGGCTACAGGTTGTAAACCAAAGCGTACACCCTGCCCCGCCGCGCTACCGGCAACGACCATCCCGATCGCAATGAAAAGTCTTTTGATCCCCATGCCCCAAATATAATTGCATATTTCCCCTTGCATAACATCAAATCCTGTTTAAATTTGCCGCCCACTTGGGAAGCAACATGCCTTTCACCGGAGAAATGGCAGAGTGGTCGAATGCACTGGTCTTGAAAACCAGCGTACCGAGAGGTACCGGGGGTTCGAATCCCTCTTTCTCCGCCAAAACACCTGAAAACCAGCGCAATGCGCTGGTTTTTTTTATGTCTAAATCCGAAATAAGCTTGCTTAATTGAGGGTTTGGGCATAAAAAAGCACAGGACGCCGAAGGCGAACTGATTTTCAGGTGTTTTGGAACGGTCCCCCTAGGGTTCTTTTGAGCGAAGCGAAAAAAATCCCGAAATAACGATGCTCGCTACGGGGAGCTGTGCGGCTGAAACTATTTGTAAGTCTTCGAACTTCCCTCACAAAGCTTATTCAACTCGGCTAGCTCGTGTTTTTTCAAATCACGCCATTGACCGACAGGAAGATCTAGTTCAATATTCATAATACGTACGCGCTTGAGCTTGGTAACACGGTAACCCAAATATTCACACATGCGACGGATTTGTCGATTCAATCCTTGTGTCAAAATGATGCGAAAGGTTTTGGGGCCAATTTGCTCAACGTAACATTTTCTCGTCATCGTATCCAAAATGGGTACCCCGTTACGCATACGACTAACAAAGTCTTGCGTTAAAGGCTTATGTACGTTGACAATGTATTCCTTTTCGTGATTGTTGCGCGCACGAAGAATTTTATTGACGATATCTCCATCACTGGTCATTAAAATCAACCCTTCAGAGGGCTTATCCAACCTACCGATAGGAAAAATCCGTTTAGGGTGCCCCACAAAATCGACAATATTGTCTTTCTCCACTCGTCGGTCCGTAGTACAAACAATACCACGTGGCTTGTTTAGGGCGATATACACATGCTTCTCTTCACGTGCAGCTACAGGGTTTCCATCGACGGCAACAATATCTCCATCCTGTACTTTTTCGCCCAATTCTGGTACCGTACCATTGATAGTAATCCGCCCCTGCTCCAACAATTTATCTGCCCCGCGACGGGAGCAATAGCCTATTTCACTGAGGTATTTATTAATCCTTGTTGCCATGCGATAAAATTACACCTTGCCTAGAGTAAAATGAGCCCGCCTAGAAGTTTTATTTAACTTAGACCAATTCCCAATTGCAATCTATCGAATACTCATGACCCAGCTGAAACATTTCTTACTCACTAGTGCCGTATGTACCTCCTTTTTAGCACAGGCGCAGGACGCTCCCTTTTTTGTGGACGGCGAAGCCCAAATAGTTCCTGGTTTTGAAAATCCGGATGAGTGGATTCGGGAAGACTTATGGGTGGAAACCTCTTTTGATACAGACGGTGATGGCAAAGCTGATAGAATGCATGTGGATGTTACTAGGCCCGCACAAACCAACGACGGCCTACAACTCCCTGTAATCTATGAGAGCAGTCCGTATTACGCGGGTACCGCAGGGAACGATCCCGAGTTATTCTGGAATGTTAAACATGAGATTGGAGAAGTCCCGGCACCGCCAAAACATGTTGAGGTAGTTCGCAGAGGCCAACGTCCTATCATTTCCAACTCCCAAGTACGCACATGGGTACCACGCGGCTATATTGTGGTCCATTCCAGTTCCCCAGGAACCGGCCTATCCGACGGCTCTCCAACGGTGGGAGGCGATAATGAATCTCTAGCACCAATGGCCGTGATTGAATGGCTTGCAGGGAAGGAAAATGGCTATAAGGAACGTACAGGAGATGAAAAAGTACACGCATTTTGGTCCACCGGCAATGTAGGCATGACCGGTACCTCTTACAATGGAACATTACCGTTGGCCGCTGCCACTACTGGCGTGGCAGCATTGAAGGCGATTATTCCCGTAGCCCCCAACACCTCTTATTATCATTATTACCGCTCCAACGGATTGGTTCGCAGTCCGGGTGGTTATTTAGGTGAGGATATCGATGTCTTATACGAATTCATTCACAGCGGAGACGAGTCTAAAAGAGCCTACGGTAACAAAACCATCCGTGATGAGATCATGCGCGCGGAAATGGATAGGGCCACCGGAGATTATAATGAATTCTGGGCAGGCCGCGATTATTTAAATGATATGGCGCCCATGAAAGCAGCGCTATTGATGTCCCATGGGTTTAACGATTGGAATGTGATGCCTGAGCACAGTTACCGCATTTACATCAAGGCTCGGGAGATGGGACTGCCCGTCCAAATTTACTATCACCAAGGTGGCCACGGTGGACCTCCTCCCGTTTCAATGATGAACCGATGGTTTACTAGATACCTTTTTGAAATAGAAAATGGTGTAGAGCAAGATCCTAAAGCATGGATAGTTCGAGAAGGTGATAATCGACTTTCTCCTACTCCATATCCGGATTACCCTCACCCTCAGGCAGAAGATGTAGTATTACACCTCACCAAAGGCGGAAGCACGCAAGGAGGATTGACCAACAACAAGAGCAGTCGCAAAAAAGAAATGCTGATCGATGACGTTTCGCTGGCAGGGGAATACCTCGCACGTGTGAAGAACTCTCCGCACAGATTGTTATACACTACCCCATTACTAAGTGAGAACGTACATATCTCAGGTGCGGCCAGCATTACACTCTCATTATCGAGCAGTGCACCAGCAGTCAACCTCAGTGTATGGCTAGTGTCTCTACCCTGGAACGATGAAGACGATGATAACATATACGACAACATCATCACTCGTGGCTGGGCTGATCCACAAAATCATGAAAGCATTTATACAAGCCAGCCTTTAGAACCAGGCGTCTTTTATGATTTGACCTTTGAGCTTCAGCCTGATGATCAAATCATCCCCGCAGGGCAACAAATAGGCCTAATGATATTTTCGAGTGATCAAGAATTCACCCTACATCCAAAGCCAGGTACAGAGCTGAAGATAGATTTGAAACGCTCGAGTTTAACCTTGCCTATTGTTGGTGGGTTGTCGGAGTTTAAGAACGCTGTAAAATAAAAAAGGGGCCGTTTCCGGCCCCTTCTTATTTTCTTCAAATCGAATCCTTTATGGACTAACAAGGTTCACACTAACATTCACATAGAACGGGTTCGTAAGGCCATTCATCTGTGCATATGCTGGAGTGCCGTCGATAAGTCCAAAGGCACGGTAGATATCTGGACCCGCCACCAATCGATCTACATCGTAACGGTAGTTGATGCGGTACCCCGCTTGAATAGACATCCAAATGAAGTTCTTCAATGAGAACTCGTAAACCGCTCGCACGCGAATTTCTCCACGACGGATTTCTAAATCCTCATCACGAAGATCAAAACCTGGCAAATTCTCGTACATACGGAACGACTGTCCTTGCAACTCGTATCCTAAGAAAACCATGTTACGAGGATTGATTGTTCTTCTTACGTGTACACGCGCCGGGAACAATGCCTCTGTACCCCATTTATTATTTGCACTAGTCTTATTGTACAAAATCACTGGGATGTAATTCAACTCACCCACACGGTAGGTGCGAGCCATACCCACAGCCCATTGCTTTTTCTCTGTTGGACGCTTGCCCCATAACACAGCAGCTGAATACTTCAAATATTGTGTAGGCATTAGTGAAGAACCATAAGTACCACTCATATCAGCCGATCCTTGAAAAAGGATGAACTGCTCTTCATCGAGAGGCTTATACACAGTAGTATTAATCCCAGAAGTGCGAAGACCGTGCTCAGAAAGCGTTTGATGTAACGGATTATCTGCAGAGGTTGGCGCCTCGGCATAGTTGTAAGATGTGTTCCAGTAATTGGCACCCAACTGCCATACAAGATTAGTTTGGCTAACTACCGGTAAATTAAAACCTGCCTGAATACCCGCTGTTGAATTAACCTGCAAAGCCTCTCCACCCTCGACAGTATTACCGTCTGCCAGTGTCATCTCACCAGGTGCTATGGAATAAGGCCCCTGAAAATCATAGCCCAAAGAAATAAGCTTGGCCGGAGATAATCCTTCAATCTTAGCATTGGCATAACGCTTTATACTCTCATCCTCAAAACCGAGGTCCTCGTACAAGCTCCAATCTATATCGTCGTCTGCGGCCCCGTCATTTTGAGCAAAGACCGGCATTGAAGTAAGGACGAATACTGCCGTCGTTATCTTCAAAAAATTTGATAACATCAATTATTTCTTTTTGGAAGGCATTTTCAAACGCTTCCACACATCTGTACGGCCGATAGCCTCTACACCAATGTATCCACGCATATCCAATGTATTCATATCACGCATAGTGATAGTACCTTGGTACGTAGAACCGTTGTTCGGATCGTACAAAGTACCCTCAGACCACTGGTCGTCTCCTTGATAAACAAAATCTTTACACATACGGAATCCTCTCAATGGCACGTTGCGCAGGTCCGGGTTGGGATTGTTAATATCCGTTCTTGGATTTCCGTCTGCATCATTCGGCTCAATAAGCCATACCACACGACCATAGTACTTATTACCAATACGATCTATTTTAATACGTGAACGTCCATTTGACGGCTCCCAAATACCAATGAGGCGATCACCTGGATCTTCTGTTGATTGTGGTACATCAAAACTTAATGTTCCAAATGTAATGATGGCTGAAACTGCCAAAAATGTTAGTTTGCGAATCATGGTTTTTTATTTAATAGTTAAGTCAATTGTATAATTCAATTTAAAATTGCGATTTCCATCCCAATAGTCTTCCAAAAGGTCAGCATCAAGCACCACATAAACCTTTCCCTCTTCCATTAGCTCACCAAGCTCCGCCTCAGGAGCCACATCCAAACGAGCAGAAGCAGCTCCATCTTCAAGCGGGTTTTTTACCGCAGCCTCTTGCATGGATACATCCTCGTTATCGCTAGCAAATGAAACAATGAAAGCACTTATGTCTGTAAATCCAACACTATCATTGGGAAATACTTCTGCAGAGGTCAAACGGGCATCGCTTATTCTCATCCCATCAGAATACGCCTCGCCAAGAATTTCCTTCAGGTCTACTTTAATTTCAGTCTGACCGCTATTAGGACCAGCAAACAAAGGGCCTTCAAGAGTGAACTCTAAATCACTTACCGCGTACTCATGGACTTCTCCTGGGCCGGAGCAACTCACTGCAGCTACGGCTGCAACTGCTATCACAACAGTTCTTAGATATTTTATCATAATAAGTTCATTTAAGAACCGAAATATAAAACAATAAAAATCGGCTTGCTCACTCCTGTTCAATTTTTAAACTATTTAAAGCCTGTTTCAGGATTCATTAGACTTCTTGGAGGATCAGATCAAGCAAGCATCGGAAAATCACGTACTGTAATAAAAAAGGGGCCGTTTCCGGCCCCTTTTCATTTTATCTAAGATCGTATCGATCTGCATCCATGACCTTATTCCAGGCACTGATGAAATCTTGTACGAACTTGTCGTTGTTGTCATCCTGGGCGTAGACTTCAGCGATGGCACGTAGCTCTGAATTTGAACCAAAGACTAGGTCTGTGCGAGAAGCTGTACGCTCCTTAGAGCCCGTAACTCTGTTTCGAGCATCGTAGCTGTTGTATCCAGTAGTATGCCATGAGACATCCATAGATAACAATGCTTTGAACCAGCGGTTATCTAAAGTACCGTCTGTCCAAACGCCATCACCCGTGTACGATACACCTATTGCGCGCATACCTCCCACCAAAACGGTCAGTTCAACAGGGGTAAGCCCTAGTAATTGGGCCTTATCTAGCATGATTTCCTCTGGACTCACTGCAAATTCTTTTTCACTGTAGTTTCTAAAACCACAAGCTTTAGGTTTGAGAAGCTCGAAAGAATCGACATCTGTTTGCTCTTGAGTAGCATCGCCACGACCTGTCGTAGAAACTACGGTTGATCCGCTGGCCATCTCGATGGCAACAGCACCTCCAAGGACAATAATATCAGCGACACTAGCATTATGCTCCGCTGCAATCGCCTCATAGATACCTAAAACCTTCTGGAGCTGCGCTGGGTGGTTCACTTCCCAATCCTTTTGAGGCGCCAATCTTACGCGAGCACCATTTGCCCCTCCTCTGTTATCCGAACCTCTAAAGGTGCTGGCACTTGCCCAAGCAGTTTCAACCATTTCTGCGACGGTTAGTCCACAGTTTTTCAAAGCATTACGCACACCATTTTCTTCGGCGCTTGTCAATGTTCTTCCAGCTGGAACAGGATCTTGCCAGATGTAATCTACATCCTTATAATCACCCGTAACATAGTTGCTTTTTGGCCCCATGTCGCGGTGCAATAGTTTGAACCAAGCACGAGCAAAGGCTTCACCAAACTCTTCTGGATTCGCTCTGAAACGCTCACAAACCTTACGGAACTCAGGATCTACTTTCAAAGACATATCTGCAGTTGTCATCATAGGCAGCACTTTCTCTCCACTACCGTCCACTTGAGGTACCATATCCTCCTCTGCGCAGTTGATAGGATGCCATTGCCAAGCTCCTGCTGGACTTTTCTTACACTCCCAATCGTATTTGAACAGGAGGTCTAGGTAGCCCATGTCCCATTGGATTGGGTTTGTCGTCCATGGACCTTCAATACCACTTGTGATTGTATCTACACCTTTACCTGATTTGTATGTACTTGCCCAACCGAAGCCCATAGCTTCTATCGGAGAACCTTCAGGCTCTGCTCCTACTAGTCCGGCATCGCCAGCACCATGTGCTTTACCAAAGGTATGTCCACCCGCAGTCAAGGCCACTGTTTCTTCGTCGTTCATAGCCATACGCTTAAATGTCTCACGTACGTCTTGCGCAGAAAGTGCTGGATCTGGGTTCGCGTTTGGTCCCTCAGGATTCACATAGATCAATCCCATCTGAACGGCTGCTAGAGGATTCTCAAGCGACTGACGTGTGTCGCCATAACGGTTATCTCCTAACCATTCGTCCTCTGCTCCCCAGTAAATATCTTTTTCTGGATGCCAAATATCTACGCGACCTAAGGCAGTACCGTGGTTAGGGCCACCCATATCTTCGATGGCGACATTACCCGCTAAAACCAATAAATCAGCCCAAGAGAGCTTGTTTCCATATTTTTCTTTGATTGGCCACAAAAGTCTTCTTGCTTTATCCAAGTTTCCATTATCCGGCCAAGAGTTCAAAGGAGCAAAACGCTGAGCTCCCGTTGCGGCACCACCACGACCGTCGCCGGTACGGTAGGTTCCCGCAGCATGCCAAGTCATTCGAATGAAGAATGGACCATAATGTCCATAATCCGCTGGCCACCAATCTTTGCTATCTTTCATCACAGCCTTAAGGTCTGCTTTAACAGTATCGAGGTCTAGTTTTTTAACCTCCTCTTTATAATCCAATTCTGGTAGCGGGCTACTTTTCGAATCGTGTTGACGCAGAATATCTAAATTCAATTGATTCGGCCACCAATCTTTGTTTTGAGTACCGAGGTCCATCTTAGTGGATGAACCATGGAATGGGCATTTGCTTTCAGTCATTTGATCAAAATTTTGTTGAATTTACGATAAGGTTGAACAATCAGAGAGAAGTCTTTGATTGATTTTTACTATACACTAATAGGAGTCAAGATGACTCTATTATTTCATTCTTTCAAATTGATAGTCTAGTCTACCATAATATCATAAACCACCACCTTCTTCCATAGGTGTCCGTACTCCTTGATAAAGGCTTGATGCAATGGATGATTCTGATAGATATCTTGATCCTCAGTGCTCCTAAAATACATGGTCTCTGAGACGTCCCAATCGCTCACAACTACCTCGCGTTCCATGGTTGAAGCAGGCTCTCCGGTGGCAAGCATCTGTACCTCACTAATGCCACTTAGTGTTTCCAGCCCCTTTTTCAATTCCGCTTTATCTTCCGTGGAATCAGGATGTTCTAGCCAAAAGAAGACTTGGTGAATGATTGTTCCTGAGGCCACTGTTGCCTCCTGGGCAAATCCGTTGTAGCCTGTGAATAGTAGGGCGAATAATAAGATGTATTTCTTCATGATACGAAATGTTAGTAGCTTAAAATGTACGAAGAATGTTCTACCTAAGCTTTGGTATCTTGCGCAACATTAAAACGTAGCGCCCGTGCACCCGCAGAATCCCTTCCAGAACAATTATAATTTCAATCAACTGGTGAATGCTGTACCGGAGTTAGAAGGTCATATAGTACCAGGGAAGTTTGCACGCAAGAGCATTGACTTTAGCAATCATGAGTCCGTTTATTTGCTCAATAAGGCGCTGTTGAAGTGGCGATTTAATGTGAATTGGTCCCTAAAAAAAGGACACCTCTGCCCTGCCGTTCCTGGCCGGTACGATTACTTGTTACACGCTCGGGATCTACTGCCTAAAATAGAAGGCAGACGCGCGCGTATGCTCGATGTAGGTACGGGCGCCTCACTAATTTATCCCCTACTCGCTACGGCAGCTTTCAACTGGGAGTGTGTGGGTTCGGAGGTCGATAAAGAGGCCATTAGCTACGCCAAAGGATTGGTGCGTATGAATGCCAATATGATGGGTACCCGCATCCGAAGACAAGAGTTTAAGAGCCAATTACTCCAAGGCATCATCGAGAAAAAAGAGACTTTTGACATCTTAGTCTGCAACCCACCGTTCTACAAGACCAAAAGTGAAGCCATTGCAGCAAACGCGCGCAAGAACAAAAATTTGCACGGCAAAGAAGAAGCCAACCATAACTTTGGTGGCAGCGCCAATGAGTTGTGGTACAAAGGCGGTGAAGAGGCCTTCTTAAAAAAATTGGCCCTAGAAAGTGCCCAATATGGGCAGCAAGTTCAGTGGTTTACCTGTTTGGTTTCGAAAAAAGACCACCTTCGTACCTTCAAGAGATTCATCCGTAAAGGCAATCCGACCGAAATCAAAGTGGTGGAAATGGAACAGGGCAATAAGGTTAGCCGATTTGTGGCGTGGACCTTCCAAAATGAGCACGATGAGCCAAGCGAATAATCCCCTTCATGGCGTTAAACTGGCCCACATGGTAGAAGCGCTGGTCGAGTATTGGGGTTGGGACCAATTAGCCCTTCGTATCCCGGTGCGATGCTTCATGTATGACCCTTCGGTAAAATCGGCCCTAAAGTTCCTAAGAAAGACGCCTTGGGCTCGTTCTAAGGTTGAAGCACTCTATCTAGACACCTTTCCTAACGGCGTTGAAGAAAAGCTTTAATGCTGATTATTCGCGAATCGTCGTACCTTATAAGGGTATTAAAGCCAATTCACATGAAAATTAAATCAATCCTAATTCTAGGTATGCTAATGCTATTTAGCACTCCAGGGAAAGCAACCCACCTTATGGGGGGCGAAATTGTTGCCCAACAAATTAACGGCTTCCAGTATCAGATCTTAATGACAGTGTACCGAGATACTGCAGGAATTCCTATGCAGACCACCGCCCAATTCTATATTACTGATTCGGCTGGTTCAAATGTTACTACCTTAACCACACCTTATGATTCCGTGTTAAGTGGAAATACTTTGCCCATGTATCCCTATGGCGTCGAGGTTTATTTCTTTATAGATACCGTTACTTTCTCAAATAGCGGAACTTATACCATAGGATGGAGTAACTGTTGTCGAAACGGTGCTATTCAGAACATTTCTACTCCCTTAAGTCAAAGCATGTTCCTTCAAACAGAAGTAACAGTTTTTGACACTACGAGTAACTCTACACCTTGGTTTTTAGTACCTGCATCTATTTTCTTGCCTGCAAATACTCCTTGGCAATACAATCCATTGCCGTTTGATCCAGATGGCGATTCACTCTACTGGAGTTTATCTCAACCATTAAATGCCCTAAACACTGCGTGCCCAGGATATACATTACCTCCCGGCACGGTTTCGAATCCAATGACTATTAATCCTATTACCGGTACTATCACTTGGACTGCTACTATGGTTGGGAACTTTGTCACATCTGTATTGGTTGAAGAATTTCGAGACGGCCAAAAGATCGGAGAAATTCGTCGAGACATGCAATTTATTGTCGTTCAAACAAGCGTAGTAGGCCCCATCTGGAACGCAGGCAACTTACCGGTAGATAGCCTAGGGAATGTGTATGTAAATCTCATTCAAAATTCTTCGTTTTCGCTCTCGGTTTCCGGCTATTCCCCTAGTGGAAGTACGCTCTACGCAGATGCATTTGGTGAACCATTCTTTACAAACCCTAATCCCGCTCAATGGACTTGTACGGGATCTGGAACCAACGATTCTATCCAAGGTACCATTTCATGGGCGCCAAGTTCCGCTCAAACAAGAAGCACTCCTTATATACTCGCGCTTCGCTTAACCGATGGGTTCTTGGCCCAAGATTTATCTATCATTTTCCAAGTATCGGCCAGTGTAGGACTAGAGGAAGAGCCTATCCAGTATGTAACTTATCCAAACCCCGCAACGCAGGGCATTACTATTACACCTAGACCTTCGAAAGCCATGATTTACAATATGACCGGTGAGCAATGGGAATTACATAAACAAAATGAACATTGGGACATTAGTCATTTACCGCCTGGAGCATATATCCTGCAGGCGTTTAACGACAACGGAATTCCTGAAGGCACGACGAGAATCATCATTCAATAATATAAAAACCGCCTCTCGAGGCGGTTTTTTTTTGAATTCAATACTCAATTGTTGAGCGCCGTAATTCTGCCTTATCTTACCGGTCTAATTACCCATAAAACATGAAAAGAGTATTGTTCATGGGAGCATTGGCAGCTATTGCCCTCTGCTCCTGCAACCCTCAAGAAGAAATGCACACCGAAGATTCTCACAGCGACTTTCAGTGGCAAGTGGACCGCTTTGCGGATATCAAAGTACTCCGCTACCAAATCCCATCATGGGACGACCTAACCCCACAACAACGCATCTATGCCTACCACCTTACTCAGGCCGGACTGGCAGGGCGTGATATTATGTGGGATTGTAACTACCGTCATAACCTAGAAATCCGTCGTGCTTTGGAAGCGATTATTTCTAGCGAAAGTGTGGATAAGGAATCTGCCGAGTATGCAGATTTCGAAGTGTACGCCAAGCGCGTATTCTTTGCCAATGGTATCCACCACCACTACAGCAACATGAAGTTTGCTACTGATTTTGACCAGGAATGGTTCCTTCAAACGCTTGCAGACCTCGGTATAGAGCTGTCTGATGAAGCACAGCGCGCCATTTTCGACCCTAGCTTTGATGCGAAAAAAGTAAACCGTGCAGACGGCGTAGATTTACTACTCGCCTCTGCAGTAAACTTCTATGCGCCTGACATTACGCAAGCAGAAGCAGAGGCTTTTTATGCTGCGAAAGAAGATGCTGATCCTGCACGTCCAGTCAGCCACGGTCTAAACAGCCGTCTTTCTCGCGACGAAAACGGCGAGATCTACGAAGAAGTTTTCAGCGCTCGTGGACGCTATGCAAATAGCATAAAAGAAATCATGGGCCACCTCGCGAAGGCTCAAGCTGTAGCAGAAAATGAGGACCAGGCCAAGGCACTCGGCCTCTTGATCGAGTACTACGAAAGCGGAGACCTTACCAAATGGGACGACTACAACATTGCTTGGGTAGGCACTACCGGAGGCGATGTAGATTACATTAACGGCTTTGTAGAGGTCTACAACGATCCTATGGGCTATAGGGGTTCTTACGAAACTGTGGTTCAGGTTAAAGACTTTGATGCAAGCGCACGTATGGCTGTTGTTGCGGATAACGTACAATGGTTTGAAGACAATAGCCCAATCATGGACGAACATAAAAAAGAAAGCGTTGTCGGTGTCAGCTATAAGATTGTTACGGTAGCTGGTGAAGCAGGTGATGCCTCGCCTTCTACGCCTATCGGAGTAAACCTTCCAAATGCCAACTGGATCCGTGTAGAGCACGGTTCTAAATCTGTATCTCTTGGAAACATTGAAGATGCCTACCACGCAAGTGCAGGCAAAGGGATGGCCGAAGAATTTGGCTTCTCTACCATGCACAATGAGCGCGCTGAGAAATACGGTGAACTAGGTTCTAAAATGCATACTGCTCTTCACGAAGTGGTGGGTCACGCCTCAGGTAAAATCAATCCTGGCGTGGGTACGCCAAAAGAAACCTTGAAGAACTACAGCTCAACACTAGAAGAAGCACGTGCTGACCTTGTAGCATTGTATTTCATCCTAGACGACAAGATGCAGGAGATTGGCCTGATGGAAAACAAAGAAGCCGGCTACGCTGAGTTTGATAACTACATCTCAAACGGTATGATGCTTCAATTACGCCGTATTTTGCCTGGAGACGATATCGAAGAAGACCACATGCGAAACCGTCAACTGGTAGCCTCTTGGGCCTTTGAGCGCGGCCAGGAAGAGAATGTCGTCGAGCGCAAAGTCATCGACGGCAAGACCTACTTTGTGATAAATGATTACGACAAGCTTCGCGGATACTTCGGAGAATTACTTCGCGAGATCCAGCGCATCAAAAGCGAGGGTGATTTTGAAGCCGGTAGAATGCTTGTTGAAACATATGGCGTTAAAGTGGATGGGGAACTTCACGCAGAGGTTTTACGTCGTTCAGAGCCATTGAACCTTGCACCATACAGCGGTTTTGTGAACCCTGAAATGGAGCCAGTAATGGAAGGCGACAGCATCATCGATGTGAAAGTTACCTACCCTATGGACTTCCTGGGCCAGATGTTGCGTTACGGGAGCACATACAGCTTTGAGTAAACACGCTTTTGAGTTTGTATATGAAAGGCGCCCCGGCTGGGGCGCCTTTTTTTATTGCCTGCAATCACAAACGGTACAATGTAGAGAAATTGAAGTACCTTGTTTGGACCTTATCTCCACCTACATGGAAAAACAACTGACCTTCAGCTACCATAGCTATGAGAATTGGCGCCAAACAGAACTCATTCCTGCAGACGTTCAAGAGAAACTCGAGGCTTTGTTAGAATCAGCGTACGCACCCTACTCTAACTACCCCGTATCTAGCGTGGTAGTTATGGAGTCTGGTACCCAAGTCGTTGGGTCAAATCAAGAAAATGCCGCTTTTCCCGATGGATTATGTGCAGAACGCGTAGCCGTCCTAGCAGCTAAAGCCGCATATCCCGATCAACGCATTGCTGCTGTATATATCATGACAGCCGAAGAGCAGCGATCGCCAGCAGCTCCCTGTGGCTCTTGCCGCCAAGTATTGCATGAAGCCGAACTTCGCCAAAACGAGCCGTTCGACTTGTATCTATTGAACAAGACAAATGTTGCCCTAGAATTCAACGGCGTACAAGGACTACTCCCCTTCAGCTTTACCCTGCCGAAATAGCTGTCTTGACCAAAGCGAAGATCTGGTCTAATTCCTCTCGAATCAAATCCCTCGTCTCGTCATACGCGCTGGACTCACGCTCCGTATCGTCGTATCTCTTGGGATCCTCATAGCGCAAAGGCAAGCGCTTCCATGCTGCAGGAATAAAAGGACAATTTTCATCTGCGTGGTCACAGGTCATCAGCGCAATAGAATTTTGCTTAGGATTTGCAACGTCGTCAAAGACTTTTGAAAAGAGCGTTGCAGGTTTAAAACCTTTCCAACTCACACTGTATTTAGGGTTATCAATACCTTCTGAATCGATGACCATACCCATTCTATTCAAACTAGTCACGGTACGCTCATTACACGCGGTTACCTCAACACCGCCTGAATAGGAAGTAATAGGCAGGTCATACTCCTGTGCCAAAAAATGGCCCCAAACCTGAGAAAATTGGCTGCGACGAGAATTATGCGTGCAAATGAAATTTAGCCGAGCTTCACCGAACTGCGCTATGCTTTCAGTAATGGCCGCGGCGACATTTTTAAGGATTTGATGACGTTCCACAAGTTTCTTATATATCCTCGGCAAGATACATTGCGAGAACTTCAAAGCGTGACCTCTGCTACACTATGAACATTAAATAATTATTAAAATTGGGTCCATAAAAATCAGGTATGGTGCGACGCACTTTCTTTCTCTTCCTTTTGATTAGCCTTAGCTCAGTTGCCTTTGGGCAGGAAAAGTCGTTACCAGAATTGGGCCATGGAATCACCAATGCAGTGGCGAAAGATAGTTCATTCAGCACCGTTGTTACTGCAAGTATGCAAGGTCGATATCACCTGCTCTACGACGCTGAGAACCTCGAACATTCATTCTTTATTCGTCGTGCCAGGCTGTATTTTGATGGGTTTGTCTACCAACCCAATATTACCTACAAGTTTGAATTAGCTTTTTCAAATCACGATATACGAGGCAGCTCATATTACACTGGTGACCAGCCCCAAATCATTTATGATGCACTCCTGATGTGGGAATTTACCAAAGGCTGGAAACTGTTCGCGGGTCAAGGGAAACTCCCGGGGAATGCAGAACGTGTGTTTTCAGCCTCCAACATGCAGCTCATTGATCGCTCCTTATTGAATGCATATTACAATATTGACCGAGACCTAGGATTCCAGCTCCATCAGAGCTATACCCTGCCCTTTGACGGTATATTCCGCTCCAAATGGGCGCTCACGCAAGGGGAAGGCAGAAATATCGTGGTAGGAAACCTCGGCGGCCTGCAGTATACGGGAAGGTTGGAATATCTACCCTTTGGACGATTTACGGGTGGTTCTCCCTTTAGTGGGTCCGATGTAGAAAGAGAATCCTCTCCAAAACTACTAATAGGCTATACCTACAATTTTAATGATGATGCCGTACGCGACCGAGGCACGCTTGGGAGCTTCATGGAACTGGGCAATGGAGTTTTACATACTTCCGATATCAGCACACAGTTTTTAGATCTGATTTTTAAGTATCAAGGTGCATCTGTGCTGTTAGAATACGCACATCGCGCCGCCACAAACCCCGATATCATTGATGTAAATGGTACCATTCAAGGATATGTTTACACTGGCTCCGCATTAAATGCAGCTGGAGGACTGATGATTTCTGAGAAAAATGAGATAGCGCTGCGCTATACGCGCGTATCCGAACAAACCGACCAGTTGCAACTGCTAGAACAGTATACATTCGGATTCAACAGATTCCTCGTAGGTCACTCGTTTAAAATTCAAACAGACCTAAATTATACCCTAAACAACCTTGATTCTCCGTACTGGGAATTGCGGTCTGGTTTTGAACTCCATTTCTGATATTATTATACCTTAACCTACGGATAACATTTCCGAAGTACATTCGCAGGCAATACAAGAATCGCAGATGGACAGTATTTTTTACATGATGATTTTCGCCTTGGCGGCGTTAGCAGTGGTTGATTTGGTAGTGGGTGTTAGTAATGATGCCGTCAACTTTTTGAACTCAGCCATTGGTTCTAAGGCTATTAGCTTTAGAAACGTCATGATTATTGCGAGTGTAGGCATTCTTGTCGGCGCCGTATTCTCAAGTGGCATGATGGAAGTAGCACGTAAAGGGATCTTTGTTCCTAGTAAGTTCTACTTCGACGAAATCATGTTCATTTTCATGGCCGTAATGATCGGAGATATTCTACTGTTGGATTTCTTTAACACCCTAGGGTTACCAACTTCTACAACGGTAAGTATTGTATTCAATCTATTAGGTGCAGCAGTGGTCATGGCACTCATTAAAGTAGGGTTATCCGACGAACAGACTGCCGCAGACTTAAGTACTTATATCAATACTGCCAAAGCGAAAGAAATCATCGGGGGCATTGTCCTCTCTGTATTCATCGCCTTTAATATTGGTATGATTGTACAATGGCTTTCCCGATTAGTCTTCACGTTCCAGTACGAAAAAAAGGTGAAGAATTTTGGGTTCCTCTTTGCAGGCCTATGTCTCACCGCGATCGGCTATTTTATTGTTTTTAAAGGACTTAAAGGCACACCGTTCTACCCAAATATTAAAGATTGGCTCGAACAAAACCCTATGCTTTTAATAGGTGAAATGTTCGCCTTTTGGTCTGTACTTATGCTTATCGTGGACCGATTATTAAAAGTAAACGTCCTAGTCGTCGTCATAGGAGTAGGTACATTCGGTCTTGCTCTGGCCTTTGCAGGAAATGATCTGGTCAACTTCATCGGCGTGCCTATGGCAGCATGGCACAGCTACGAAGCGTGGTCTGTATCGGGAGTGGCTGCTAGCGAATTTTCAATGGGCATTCTATCCGAAAGCGTACCGGCAGAGCCATTACTTCTCACTATTTCGGGGATTATCATGACACTGACCTTGTGGCTGTCGAAAAAGGCTCGTCGCGTGGTGAACACTGCCATCAACCTTTCACATCAAGGAGATACCGTAGAAAAATTCCAGCCTAACCTTCTTTCTCGTAGTATCGTTAAAGGATCTACAAATTTGGTCAACCTCTTCGGTGCGGCTATTCCTCCGAGGATCCAAGCGAAAATTGATCAAAGCTTTCAAACTCCCACCCTTGAGTTAAGTGAAGCCGATGCGGGTGACCTTCCTGCATTCGATTTAATTCGAGCCTCTATTAACCTCGCTGTTGCCGGTGTATTGATTTCCATTGCAACAGGAATGAAGCTGCCACTTTCCACTACCTACGTGACCTTTATGGTAGCCATGGGAACCTCACTAGCTGACCGTGCGTGGGGACGTGAAAGTGCTGTTTACCGCGTCGCAGGTGTGGTAAACGTCATTGGTGGATGGTTCATGACGGCACTAATCGCCTTCCTTTTCGCAGGAACCTTAGTCTATATTATTCATCTAGGTCGCGGTGCCGCCGTCGCTGTTCTGCTCATTCTCACCGCTGCATTGATCATCCGGAATTACCTAAAACATCGTCAAGAAACCGCTGCCCAAGCAGCTGGTCAAGAGGGACTTACGAAAGCCGCCAGCAAGACCGTTCAAGGAATAGTTGAGGAAAGCTCGGACAACGTTGCTAAAAGTATTTATCGTACTTCGAGAATCTTCAATGGCGTTGTCGAGGGACTATCCAACCACGATGCACCAGAACTCAAGAAAATGGTGAAACGTGTTGCTAAGCTTGAGGATGAGGTTGAGGAACTGCGCAACCACCTTTTCTATTTTATTAAGAGTTTGGACGATACCGGTGTCCGTGGTTCAAACTTCTACATCATGGTACTCGCCAATCTCACAGATATCTTACAATCGCTTGAATTGTTGGCCAAGAAAAGTTTCAAACACGTGGATAACCACCATAAGCCTCTGAGTAAAAGTCAAATTTCAGATTTAGCCGAGGTAGAACGTGCACTTGCGAAAATATTGGTGGATGTCGAAAGTGCCTTTAAAACTCAAAACTTCTCCAAGCTATCTGAATGCCTTCAACGCAAGAGCACCATTATCACTTTGGTCTCTGCAAAAGTTGATGCGCAAATTGCACGTACCAGAGATGAAGAAAACAGCCCCAAGAACACAACATTGTACTTCAACCTACTCCTAGAATCAAAAGATCTTGCCCGCGGTGTCTTCTCTCTTATTGAAGAATATCACAACGGGATGAAAGGGCAGTAGTTACATGCACATCGTCTATTTCTGCACAACCCCTACTCCTGAGCTCCTCTTACAAGTCGAGATCTCCATATTGCTGTGCAAAAAAGGTGCGCCGGATAGTCAGATACATCTCTATACAGATGATGAAAGTGTAGGGCAAAATTGGCCCATAATACAACATGTCCTCACCCCAGCGCAACTATCAGAATGGCAGGGGCCGAAAGGATTCTTTTGGCGCATTAAAATGCACGTCATTGCAGATATGTGCGCATTATATCCCAACGAGACCATTCTATACCTCGATGCCGACACCTTGCCGATGGATCTCTCTGGTTTACAGGCCCAATTATCCGCGCCAATGATGCACCTGAACGAAGGCGCATTGGGTTCACTGAATACCAAAACAGAACGGAGAATGCTGCGGGAATTGGACGAAAAAACTTTCCATGGCATTACCACAACCAAGGAAAGCATGATGTTTAATGCCGGAGTGGTCGTACTCCCTCCTGGTCATGGTGAAACCATTGAGCATGCCATTGAACTTTGTGATAGCTACTTAGAAACAGCAGCTCCTCCCAGACTCCTCGAACAATTGGCCCTCAGCCTCGCTCTCAATAAAAATCAACTCCTCCAAGAAGCGCAGCCCTATATTGCACATTATTGGAGTACCAAAGATTTGTGGATCCCTTATCTCGACCGTTGGTTAGGCCAACAAGGACCGACTTTTGAACAGCGATTGCAAGCCATCGACACCCTAAACCTTAAGGCATATCCCTACTGGGCTAAACGTTCAAATACTGCGCGGCGTCTAAGAAAACTCTTCAATCGTAAGTAGAAAGTGTGAGTGAAGTCACAACTCTTTCGAGCTAAGTCTTCTATCTTCGACCCTATTCCTCCTAAAGTCGTTTACTTCAGGAGCGACCAACACAAAAATTTATGACCATGCAGAAGAATTGGATTCTAAGCGGAATCACAGTGACCGGATTATTGTTCGGCTCATGCCGGATGGGTGATAGCACGCCAGAAGGACCGCAAAAAATAACCATCTTACAAACCGCAGATATTCACGGACAGGTATACCCACACAGCGAGTTGTTCTGGGAGAATGAAGAAATAAGCTTCAAGACCTTAGGAGGACTTGCGAACATGAAAACCCTATTCGATCAAGAACGCGCCGCAAATCCAAATACCATAGTCCTTGATGGTGGTGATTTAATTCAAGGATCAGCAATCGCCGCTTTGTCTAAAGGTGAAGCATTCAGCTCCATTGTTAAAGCCATGGACTTCGACTTCCTCATTCCAGGAAACTGGGAAGTTGTATATGGTAAGGAGCAGATGATGAAGGTGCTTAAAGGCTATGAAACGCCTGTGATCACCGCCAATATGTTCCACGATGAAGAAGGTAAAGCTCCAATCTTCCCGCAATATTGGATCAAGGATATCGCCGGCGCTCGATTAGCATTCATCTCTTACAACGATCCAGAGGTGCCCATCCGTCAAAACCCTTCATTTTCTGAGGGATTGGATTTTGACCCTATTTTGGATAACCTTGGCCAATTGGTCAATAAACTCAAAGACGAAGAAGGTGTAGATATCCTCTTCATAGTTACCCACATTGGAATCAGCAAGCAGTTTGATTTGGCCAACAACCCCGCCCTAGAGCGCGTGGATTATGTGTTAGGAAATGATACCCACGAGCGCATTCGAGAACCGCTTCAAGCCGGCCACGCCAAAGTTACCGAGCCAGGAGCCTTCGCCTCTTTCGTAGGTAAGATGGTACTTGAAGTAGAAGATGGTAAAATCATTTCAGAGCAGTACGAACTCCTAGAGGTAGACCCTACCGTATATGAGGCAGATGCAGAAGTTGCTGCAGTCATAGAAGAAGCCATCGCTCCTTACGGCGATGAAATCAATGAAGTATTGGGCTACACCTCTACCCCATTATACCGCTACTTCGTCGTAGAAAACCCTATGGACAACTTCATCACCGATGCGGCCATGTGGAAAAACAATGTGGATATCGCCTTGAGCAACGGCTTTAGATTCAGCCCACCTATCGTACCTGGTGAAAGCGGTGTAGCTCCGATCACCCGTGGAGACCTATGGAACATGTTGCCTGTGAATGAAAAAGTCAAAATAGGCAAAGCGAGCGGCCAGCAAATCAAAGACTGGTTGGAAAAGGAGTTGCATAACGTATTCGCTGAGAACCCGAACGAAAGATTTGGCGGTTGGGTAGTACGTTTCTCAGGAATGCAGTTGACCTTCCAAGCTGAAGCGCCAAAGGGTGAACGCGTTCAAGACGTGATTATCCAAGGTGAGCCAATGGAACTCGACAAACTATATACAATGTCGGCTTGTCGCCGAGAAGGTGAGCCTATCAGCACGCTGTGTCGCATGCCAAATACCGTAGAAACAGTGGTTATGGACTACACCGTACACGATTTGATAGAAGAATACTTGGCCCACTTTGATACCATTGCTCCTGTTCGCGACGGCCGCGCGGTTGCTGCAGATTTAGGCGATAATGTGTTGAGCCAATTGCCAGGAACAGATTACCATTTCCATTAATAGTGCACATGAAAAAACTATTCATTACCCTTAGCCTCGCAGCATTAGCCCTTGCTAGCTGTCAAGCTCCAGGCCCTACTGAAGTTGTGGTAGAGGAAACTGTAGAAAACAACTACTTTATCCTCAACCGTAATGTGGAACAACTCAAAGCTGTCGGAAAGGCAGCTGCTGATCTCGCTGTCGCAGATTCTACGACCTACGGAACCTTTAAGGTGGTCGTTTGTGGTAAATCTGTACAAGATTTGTTAGACGAGGAGAAAATGGCCGATGCAGTGGCGATTCTCCAAGAAAGTGGCGTAGAGATGTATGCTTGTGGCCTTTCACTGAAGAAATTTGGTGTAGATCCAGCATCACTGCCAGAATTCTACCAAGTCGTTCCTAATGGCTTGGTTTTTGGATTTGAACTACAGAAAGAAGGTTATTATTCTATAACTCTCTAGATCTAGATTAATAACACCCCTAGAGATCCCGTGCTTCGATGAGGTACGGGATTTTTTTGCTACCGCATCACGTGTACAGCATGACGAATAATGATTTCTCGTTGTTGACTATAAGCATTGCTTGCCTCGATTTCCAAGAAATAAACCCCCGCCGCTACTGGTGCACCTTCAAATGTTCCATCCCACGATTCGTCTGTGAGGAAGGATTCATAGACCAATTGGCCCCAACGGTTATAAATGCGTTGGTGCAACTGCTCCGCATTTTCAGAAAGAATGTCGAGACAGTCATTGACCATATCTCCGTTAGGCGTAAAGAAATTTGGCACCGTCATCGTAGGATAGAATGCGACCTCCTGGCACAATGAATCCATACAACCGCCCGAAGTATATAGGTAGGCGCAAATAGTCTGAGGCTCTGGGTTTATAGGCACCGGCTCAAGGCTTACTTTATAATCGTTTGACGATATGAGGCGGGGTTACAAAAGTCAGCATCCACCACTTTACGGTCACTTGGACCCCAGGAGGAAAACTTACAATCTGACGCCAAAGAATTTTATTCCCCCCTGTTGAACCGTTGACTAACATGTAATTCCCGGTTCCCGTGGTATGATCTCCCCAACTTCCAAAGTTAGGGTGCACCGCACTGGGATTTGGTCCTACGGCATAGGTGCCTTCATTCCAAATAGAGGTAGCATTGTAGGTGTAGGCCGTCAAAAATCCAGTGTTTCCAGCTGAAAAATTTCCATTCGTTGCCATTTGGCTAATTTGGCTCGTACCCTTCACCAATACATACGATGATGTATCTGATAAGATGATATAAGGCGACAGGTATCACAACTAAGTGAAGCATCGTGCGACCATAAGTATTCATTCGAACCGGACGCGCTCAAAAATATCGTATCCCCTACGCAAGCCGTCAAGGAATCTTGCCCCACGTTTACGGAGCATTGAGCATTCAACGAACTGCCATAGCACGTGAATAAGAAAAGAAGGATGGCTTGGAGTTTCTTCACGTTTTGAAGATATTGAAGACACTCTAAACTGAACCAAGTGCCTTACCCATAATGAGCAAACGATTGTGAATAACATACGAATGAAAAACTGATATTTATCCTTGTTTAGAATGATTCTAGATAATACGTTTGTACTGTTATTTAAAATCATTCTAAATAGTGTACCCCCTCCTCCTTACCATTTTCTTCTCCGTACCCGCGGACACTACCTTACCAGCTCAAGTAGAGCTTGAAAGCATCACTATTACTGCAGCTGCAAACGATCCAAACAAACACATCTCAGGCTCAGCAGTAATTCTTACCCAAAAGGAACTGATGATTTTTGATCAAAGTGATGCGAACACCCTTTTACAAAATCAGCCCGGCGTTTATGCACAACAAGAAGACGGTTGGGGGCTTCGCATGAACGTGGGGATTCGAGGTACAGGCACCTTGCGTTCCTCTAGAATTACGCTCATGGAAGACGGTATCTTAACCGCTCCCGCAGCCTATAGCGCGCCTGAAGCCTATTATACTCCTGTTATTTGGAAGTATGAACAAATAGAAGTCCTCAAAGGCGCTGCCCAAGTCATTACAGGTCCCCAAAGCACCGGAGGAGCCTTGAATTTTATCACCCCTACCCACGACGGGGACGGACAAGAGATTCTCGTGGGTGGCGGTACTTTTGGTCAACAGAAAGCCTATTGGCGCGGACAAAAAGCTTGGGGCAATAGAACGCAAGTCCAATATGGCGCCTACCACCACAGCGCCGACGGTTTTGGTGAACTCCTAAACAACACAACAGGAGGATTCAAACTACAAGACTGGTATTTTAAGGTGGTACATCACCTCGACGATAAGGACCGCCACCACCTGCATTGGTTTAGTGCTGCGACCAGAGAACGTTCCGAGCAAACCTACCTCGGCACCACGCTCGAAGACGCAATTGAGCGACCCTCCTTGCGTTATTTGGCTTCGGCAAATGACCAAATGGACATGGACCGATTGATGAATAGATTAGGCTACACCCTCAACTTTAATCAAGGCTTCTTACGTGCCGATCTCTACCGTCAGTATGTGCATAGGAATTGGTATAAACTCGATAAAGTAAACGGTCAAGGCATTACCAGCGTGCTTCAACAACCCACGGACTATCCAGTTGAATTCTTGGCTATACAAGGGGTTTATTCAGACACTGCTCTAGCTACTTTGAAGGCAAACAACCGCTATTATATCAGCCAAGGGCTCCAATTGCGCGGCCAATGGAGTCAGCGTTTGGAACGAAATATCCTAAAACACGAGGCTGGGCTGCGTTTTCAATACGACCACGCCGATCGTTTTCAGCACAGCGATAGCTACAGCATAGTTGGCGCGCAAATGGCGCTTCAAAGTCACGGCGCCGCAGGCGCGGCAGGAAACTGGATCGATGCTACCAGCGCGGCGAGCGGGTATTACAGAACGACTTGGACACGCGGAAGCTGGAAGGTACAGGCAGGCGGTCGCAGTGAGTTCATCTTCGCCTCCCGCGAAGATTTCGGCTCAGCAGATCCGGAACGCACAGGAATTAACACCAGCGAGCGAGCCAACCGCACCTTTATTTTCCTGCCCGGCATGAGCGTTAACAAGCAGACCGAACAGTGGAATATTTTCGCCGGCATACACCGAGGCTTCACTCCTGCAGGCTCCAAAGAAGGTGTACTTCCCGAGCTTAGCATCAGCACAGAATTTGGATTGGAGCACACGCAGCATCCCCTTCAACTCGTCGCCTTCCACAGCGCCTATGATCGTTTGTTAGGATCAGATGCTGCAAGTGCTGGCGGCAGTGGTAGCGGAGAACTATACAATGGCGGTAGCGCTCTGATCACGGGTATGGAGGGCCAATTCTCTCATCACATCCAAAACCATCAATTCACCTTTAGCGGGACTTGGACACGCGCTGTGTTCACAGAGTCTTTTTCAAGCGAGTTTGAAGGATGGGGCAATGTGGAAAAAGGCGATGTTCTCCCATACCTCCCGCAAGGTCAAGCCTCTCTTCGATACGATATACAGCTCAAGCAGATCAACTTCAGCGTCCAATCACAGCTTCTTGGTGCACGTAAGTCAGCTGCTGAACTAGATCAATGGGATTTGCCTGCTGCCTTAGTAATGAACGCCGCTATAAGCGTCCCATTACGCCCTTCAACCACATTAAAGCTCAGTGCACAAAACCTTACCAATACCAGACATGTAGTGGCCGCTCGTCCTGCGGGTTACCGGACGTTTGCACCACGAATGCTCCTACTCACCTTACAGGTAAAATTTTAAAGGAACTCCCCGGGCGCTGCGCGCCCGGGGAATTTTTTACCCCAACCTGAGAATATCACTATAGACCCCTCGCGCGGTCACTTCAGCTCCGGCTCCAGCCCCCTGAATAACCATAGGGTGATCGCCATAGCCCTCAGTATAAATCTCAAAGAGACTATCCGAACCTTGAATGCCTCCCAGTGGAGAAGCTTTAGGGACTTCTACAAGGGCTACACTCAACATGGCTTCACCCGCATCGCTTATCGCAAGGTCGCCAACATATCGAAGCACGTGATTAGGCGCTAAATTTTGCTTTAGGTCGCCATAGTGTGCATCTAGCGTAGGGAAGTGCGATTTAAAGGCATCGTACGGCACATCTTCTTGGCACTCCGAAGGAATAAGGTTTTGAATACTTACATCACTCAGTTCAGCCCGCACATCGACCGTTCTTGCGAGGATGAGCAGCTTGCGGGCCACATCCATCCCATTGAGGTCCTCGCGTGGATCCGGCTCAGTATAGCCGCTGAGTTGAGCTTCGTTCAATACAGAGGTAAAGGCACGGTCCGATTCGCTGTAGGTGTTAAAAAGGAAGCTCATCGAACCGCTGAAGACTCCTTTGATTCGGGTGATACGGTCTCGGCTGTGGTGCAACTGCAACAAGGTATCCACAAGAGGAAGCCCCGCTCCTACATTGGTTTCGTACTTAAAGGATTTCCCTTTGCGTTCGAGCAAGATGCGCAAATCATCGTAATACTGTTGGTCACGTGCATTGGCTTTTTTATTGGAGGCTACTAAATCGCAACCGCTCTCCACAAAGAGTGGGTAAAAATCTGTCAAAGACTGTTCTGCCGTATTATCAACGACTACTAAGTTGGACAGGCCACTCTGCGCCAGTATTTCAGCGATGCGCTGTGGATCATTATCCGCTGTGCTTTCTAAGAGAAGTTGACGCCAATCCTCTGGAAGTCCGGCAGCAGTGAAAATTGAGCGTTTAGAATCGGCCACACCTATTAATCGTACATCCAACTTACGCTTCTCACGAACGTGGGCGCTACTTTCCAACACCTGGCGAATAAAGGTTCCCCCTACCAAGCCTTTTCCAAAACAGAATACGTTCAGTCGTTTGAGCTGACCGAGGAGTTGGCTGTGGACGAGGTCAAGTGCTTTCTTTTGCGCACCTCCGTTTAGGACCAAGGAAATCTGATGACCTTCTACACTATTGGCAATCAAGTGCAACCAAATGTTGTTTCTACGTAGTTCGAAGATAGAACGCTCCAAGGCATAGTTGTGGCGACCTACAATGTTTAGAATTGTTAATCCTTCCGTTATGGTTACAGATGCCTCCTCATTTGAAAAAGTATTGATTAAAACCTCTTGTGCCTTGGAGGCGTTTTCCTGGTCTACAACAACTCCGAGACTCCGTTCGGAAGAAGCCTGACTCACTAGGCGAACATTGATTCCCGCCGTTGCTAGGGCCGTAAACGCCCGGGCATCTACCCCTGCAACCCCATGAAAGGCTACTCCTGTTAAGCTAACCAATGCCACATTTGGAATATGACTCAATGCTTTTACACTGCGCTCACTTCCTTGAGCATTAATGGTGGTACCGACATGTTCATGTGCATGAAAAACACTTCGAATGTGCAACTCAACCCCATTTTTTTCTAGTATTGACAGAGCTTTGCGATCAAGAACGCTTATCCCTGCCGATGCCAGCTCCTGTGCCTCCTGGTAATTCAGATGCTCTATAATTTGCGCCTGCTCAACGATTCGCGGATCTGCCGTGTAGACTCCTTTAACCAAAGTCCATTGCTCCACTACAGAAGCATCTAATTCTTCTGCCCACGAGGCCGCTTTTACTTTTCCTTCACCGTGCTCATAACTGCGAGCTTCTAATGAAAACGGCACCGACGCTAGGGCACCGAAAAGATCTTCGACATGAGCCTGCGGAAACAAGATGAATGTGGTCTCGCCGTCGCGCTTTTTTAAAAGTTCAACGGTCCGGTCAACGGCCTTTTCATCCGTAAAAATGTCGTGGGTCAGTTGTACGATTCTACGCATTGTAAAATTCTAATATTTCTTTTGTAATCTGTTCATATTCAAGCAAAAAACCATCGTGACCAAAAGCACTTTTCAACACTTTTATTTCGGCTGAAGGCAGCGCGTGTGTCAAGGCTTGTTGTACGGAAACCGGTATCAACACATCGCTTTCAAATCCGAGAACTAAGGCCTTAGCGTCAAGCTTAGATAAGGCTTTTTGAATTCCGCCTCGACCTCGACCAATATGATGGGTATCCAGCTGTTGTGTTAATCTGTAATATGAGGGCGCGTCGAATCGGCGAACCAATTTTTCTCCCTGGTATCGGATGTATGAGGGCGCGCGATAATCCGTCAAAGCCTCCTGGGAATCCTTCTGTGCATGGTTGAATTGATTGGTAGTTCTATAATTCAACATTCCTATGCCTCGAGCCGCCTGCAATCCCTTCGACCCATTACCGGTCCAAAGCGTAGGATCCGCTTCCATAGCTAATCGCTGGGCCTCATGAATAGCTTTGTTCCAAGGCATTTCCTCAGCTCCTGTGGCCAAGAGAATCAAATACTCGACGGATCCCTCAAATCCAATGGCAAATTCCAAGGCTTGGTAGCCTCCAAAGCTACCTCCAATAAGGGTGTGGATGTGATTCAACCCGAGGTGCTGCGCCAATAATAATTGGGCATCCACTGTATCCCGCACCGTTACAATGGGGAATTCTTGCCCGCTTAAAGTATGATTACCAGGGTTACTCGAACCATAGGGTGAACCTAGCACATTCGCGCATACCACCGCATAACCTTTTCCGAACAGTCCTTCAGGTCCAAACAAACCCGGCCACCAATCCGTAGGATCGTCATTGGCAGTCAGCGCATGAAAGACCCAAACCACAGGCTCGTTGACTATATCCCCTTTAACACGGTAATGCAGCACCACATCTTTTAAGTCGCCACCTCCCTCTAGCGGTAATACCGGAATATTTAACTGGTGTGCTTTCATTGACACGCTTGATTAAAATCTTCAATCAAATCTGCAACCGTTTCCAAGCCGATGCTAAAGCGCAAAAGACCGTCCGTAATCCCAACCGCCTCACGTGTGGTCTTTGGCGTTTTGGAATGAGTGGTAGAAGCAGGATGTGTGGCAATGCTTCTTGCATCACCAAGATTAGCCGTCAAGGAAAATATTTTCAAACCGTTTAATATGGTTCTTCCCCGCTCAATACCTCCTTTGACCACCACACTCACCATCCCGCCACCGGCGTCCATCTGTGATTGTGCAAGGGCGTGCTGCGGGTGTGAGGGTAATCCCGGATAAATCACGCGCTCCACATCTGGATGCTTTTCCAATGCCTGTGCGAAGGCCAAAGCATTACTACAATGACGGTCCATGCGTACCGCTAAGGTTTCTAGGCTCTTACTCAATACCCATGCGTTGAACGGAGACATGGACGGTCCCGTGCGACGAATAAATCCATAACACGCATCTACATATTGCGCCTTTCCCACTATGGCTCCACCAAGCACGCGGCCCTGACCGTCAATCCATTTCGTAGCGCTATGAATGATTAAGTCAGCCCCATATTCGCTAGGACGTTGCAAATAAGGTGTTGCAAAACAATTATCCACTGTGTAAACGAGGTTATGCTTTTTACAAAGCGCACCTACGAACTCCAAATCGATGAGATCCAGCGTCGGATTCGTGGGTGTTTCGAAGAACACAAGCTTCGAGTTTGGCTGCACTGCCGCTTCCCATTCCTCTGGGTTTCTCGCATCCACGAAGGTGCAGGTAATCTCCCATTTAGGAAGAATTTCATTCAAAATGTAGGTGCTGTTCCCAAAAATGGCGCGTGCTGCGATGATGTGGTCCCCAGCTTGCAGCAAGGCCGCAAAGGTGGTGAACACCGCATTCATCCCAGAAGCCGTCGCTACTCCCGCCTCAGCGCCTTCTAAAGAAGCCAGTTTACTTGCGAACTCGTCGGTATTGGGATTAGAGAATCTACTGTAGAGATTGCCCTGCTGCTCCCCTGCGAAAAGGGCAGCTCCCATCTCTGCATCGTCAAAGGTGAAGCTCGAAGTCAAGAACAACGGTGCACTGTGTTCGCGGTGCTGGCTCTGCTCGATTTGGGTTCTTATGGCCCTGGTTTCAAATCCTTTCCCTTCCATCAGGCACGTTTTAAAATAAGTTCAACAGTGCCTGACGCTTCGAGCACAGCATAGGCGCTGCAATATTTCTCCCGGGTGAGTTTTGCGGCACGTTCAAGGACATTATCCGGTGCATCGGTATCTACCGTAATGGTCATCTCGATCTTAGTAAAGATCTTGGGTAGGGTTTCACGACGCTCGGCACTTACCTCAGCGTTGTAGCTTCGAATGGCATGTTTGCCCTTCTTAAGGATGTGTACAATATCAATAGCACTACAACCTGCTAAAGAGATTAGCATTAGCTGCATAGGGCGAAATCCTTGATCATGACCACCGAACTCTTCGGCAGTATCTAAAATCATTTCATGCTCGCCAGCGGTAGCTTTGAAGCCAAAGGCGTTGTCAAATCGTTCTAAAGAAATTTTCATACTTCATCAAATTTTATTGAAGTACCAGAACGACAGAAAGAAAAACAGAATACTGAGTTTCGTATCTACCTCCGCAATGTGCGAAGAGGAATTAGCACCTTCTTGGATGACCAAGGGTTGCTAAGGTTTCATCGGGCCTTTCCCTCCACCTTTCTGGATACCTCAAATGTCAAAGGACGTAACAAATTAAAGGACTATTTTTTAGATGCCCTTACTCCTTTTGGAGAAATTTTATAAAAAAGGCCAAGGCCTGTCACAAGCGGGTTATAGCTCACCCTCAAGGCCCAATACTCCGAGAGATAAATATCCGCTGTGGCATTCGCACCAAGCAGCGTTCCTCCCCCTTCACCTTCCAAGGGTTCCAAGGTTGGATTGAGTAAATCATTGACATCATGGTAGCCACTGAGCAAACCTCCTTGAATACCGAGACTTATCCTTTCATGCGGATGCACTCGAAAATCTAATCCGGCCATAAAGGCTATCTGCCGCCAAGAATTCCACATCACGCTCTGAATGATGTCCAACTCCCATTGCTCGTTTTTAGTTACCGATAAGGGTATGCGAGTAGTAAAGAGCGGCAAATCATGGTTAAACCCATAGAACCAGCTCGTATCGCGAAAGGTAAAGGCGTAGGTACTCTGACCGGGAAGGTTCGCCGGATCTGTCCATGTACCGTCCACTAAAATCCAATCCTGTTGGGTAACCCCTACATCTTTATGAAAGGCCCGAAGATATCCGAGTTCTATAGACCATTGCTGTTGGGCATGGGCATTCCCACCCAAGAGTAAGAACGCCCATACCGCAATGCAATGTTTCATATTATTTTCCCTTGAAAAGCTTTTTCACCCCAGTAGCTTTCACTTTGGGTTTATTGAGCACGTGCACGTCAAAATCTTCCACTGGAGTTTCAGACACGGTTGCATCAAACCCTAAACACTCCACGGTGATCTCCCGAGTGGCTGCATTTACCTGGAACTCCTCCACGATCTCTACCACATCTGGATGGATACGCAATGAATTCCTTGCATCAAGCACGACACTGGCTCCATCCGGAAGAGAGTTAAGTGTGTGTTGAATATTTGCTTTATTCAAAAAGCTTACACTTTCACTAAACTCAATACGGATGGGCTCACCCGCTTTGTAGTTCTTAATATCAAACTTGTAAGGCACCTTGAAGTTGTCCCAAAGAATATATACGATGGCCACAACCAATCCCAATGCGATACCTGTCAAAAGGTCTGTCAAAACAATGCCTACCACCGTGACTGTAAATGGAATGAACTCACTTTGCCCTTTCTTCCACATAGCGATAAATAAGGCCGGCTTGGCCAACTTCCATCCGACAATCAAGAGAATTGCTGCGAGGGCTGCCAAAGGAATCATATTCAACACCTTTGGAATGGCATAAGCGCAGACCAACAATAATGATCCATGAATAAAGGCAGAAGCCTTTGTGCGAGCACCACTTTGAATGTTAGCCGAAGATCGCACGATTACCTGAGTAATGGGTAATCCTCCAATCAAACCGCTAACCACATTACCTGCGCCTTGTGCCCAAAGTTCTTTATTGGTCGGAGTTACTCGTTTGAAAGGGTCCAATTTATCGGTTGCTTCCACACACAATAAGGTCTCCAAAGAGGCAACCACTGCCATAGTAATACCAATGGTATAGATAGCAGGATTCGCAAAGGCCGTCATATCAGGAGTGGTGAATTGGCTCATGAATCCATCTAATCCCTCCGTAACAGGAATGGCCACCATATGATCAGCGGTTAATATCCAACCCTCAATAGTGGTAGTATTCATCGCGATTAATATCCCGATAACCACTGTTACCAGCGGTCCCTGAATAATCGTGGTGAAGCTCAATTTTTTCATGAACGGACGTTCCCAAAGAATCAAAATGGCTAAACCGAGGGCTGCAATAAGCGTAGCCGTTGGATTCAATGCTTCCAGCATCCATTTCAACTCAGAAAATGTGTTATGCCCGTCTTGCTGAACAAACGACAAGTCTCCCTCTGGATCGGCATCATAGCCCACAGCGTGTGGAATCTGCTTTAAGAAAATGATGATACCGATACCCGATAGCATTCCTTTAATGACTGATGACGGGAAATAATAGCCAATGACCCCGGCGCGAAGGGCACCTAAAATCATCTGTGTAATCCCGGCAACAACAACTGCCGCCAAGAAGGTGGGATAAGCCCCTAGTTCTTCAATGGCGCCATAAACGATAACTGCCAAACCGGCAGCGGGACCGCTCACTCCCAGTGGGCTACCACTGAGTGGGGCAACAATTAATCCACCGACAATACCGGCGATAAGTCCTGAAAACAGAGGTGCGCCTGATGCTAATGCAATCCCCAAACAAAGGGGCAAGGCGACTAAAAAGACCACGACGGCGCTGGGCACGTCATATTTAAAATTTCTAAGTGGGCTATAGTCCATAATTTTTGATATAGTGTAGTTACCCACAATCTAATGGATAACTCTTACCGACGCAACCTTTTTAGTGTCCAATTTGTTCATGAGTTTTCCTTTATTTGTATCATGCTCAGCTACAGTACACATATGACCCATCCCGACCTTCCATGGGTAACCTTCGTCCACGGGGCGGGAGGATCTAGCACCATCTGGTACAAGCAATTGCGTACTTTTCGCAAAAGCTTCAATGTTCTACTGGTCGATTTACGTGGCCATGGCAATAGTAAGGCACCGTTCTATGAAAAGTTAAAAAACTACAATTTCTCCACCATCGGAGACGAGGTATTGGAAGTCTTGGACCACTTAAAAATCCAACGCACTCACTGGGTAGGCATCTCGTTAGGCACCATCATCATTAGAGAAATCACCGAGCGTTATCCAAACCGGACCCTCAGTATGATCATGGGCGGGGCGGTCATGAAACTCAACAAACGTGGCCAGGTATTGATGCGTACTGGTGCGGCCTTAAAAAGTGTGCTACCGTATATGGTACTGTATCGATTCTTTGCTTGGGTCATCATGCCAAGAAAAACCCATCGCGAGGCTAGAAACCTTTTCATTCTCGAGGCAAGGAAGCTTTACCAACGAGAATTTAAACGCTGGTTTACCCTAGTCGCAGAGGTAAATCCACTACTGAAATACTTCAGATTTAAGGACAGCAATGTTCCTACCCTGTATATCATGGGTAGTGAAGATCACATGTTCCTTCCCAGTATTCGAAAAATTGTTGCCTTTCACCAAAGCGCCCTCTTACATGTGATCGAAAATTGCGGCCATGTGGTGAATGTTGAACAACCTGAAGCGTTTAATGAGAAAGCCATCAAGTTTTTGAAACAGCACTCTAAAAATGCTTAAGACCCCTTACTCTAGATTTAAATGGGTGGCTTTCTTCGAAGGCAGCTCGTTCCTCGTTCTCCTGTTCATTTCTATGCCGCTGAAATATTTGGCAGAGATGCCTATGCCGAACAAGTTGTTTGGGATGCTGCACGGATTATTGACAGTGCTCTATTTATTCGCGCTCATTGAATTTAAGGTGAACTACAAGGTGGGCTGGAAGGAGTTTTTCATCTTCCTCGCAGCCTCATTACTGCCTTTTGGCACATTCTACGCAGAAAAGCGTTGGTTGCGCCCGATAGGTGCTGCGCATGGCGAAGCTTAATCTTCGAGCGCGTCCAATTTTTGTAAGACCTCCTGCGCCTGTGCCTGCACCCGGTCACTCTCCGCTCGGTTGCTATGGCTGAGTTCGTAGCTCTTTTTAATCAACGCATCGTATTGCGCTTCTAATTTCTCGCGCTCCGTCTTCTTCTTGAACAATCCAAACATTGTGTATCTTTTCCCTATGAAACACCGCGTCCTTGGAATTGGTTCAATGATGTGCTTGCTAATGGCCTGCACCACTCCCGAGCCGCCAACCCCCTCACCTAGTGATCACCCGCTCCGCGGTACAGATTTTAGTCAGCTTCCAAAAATCGAAGATTACAACTACGCATTTAAGGACGCCGAAGGTAACCCCGGAGATGCGCTGGAAATCTTGAGAAACAACGGCCTCAATCTGATCCGGTTAAAAGTCTGGAACAACCCCACTGGGGATGGGTCTTTAGAGGAATTGGTCCCCTATGTGCAGAGACTAAAAACCATAGGATTCCAGACCATGCTCACCTTTCACTACAGCAACACTTGGGCCGATCCGGGTGCACAATCCGTGCCCGTGCAATGGGAGAACCTCAGTATGAGTGAACTTGCCGATAGCGTTCGCACCTTCACCCAACATGTGGTAGCCACCCTGCAACCGGAATATGTGCAAATAGGCAATGAAATCAACCACGGCTTCATGCACCCTTTTGGCATGCGCAACGGAAATGGAAATTTCCAAACCCTCCTCGCGGCGGGAATTGAGGGCGCCAAAGCAGCAGATTCCACCGTTACGACGATCCTGCATTATGCCGGATACGACAACGCCATGAACTTCTATGCAACGGTAGATTCTTTGAATTACGATTGGATTGGCCTTTCCTATTATCCTAAATGGCACGGCACGAGCTTACCAACCCTTTCACAAACGTGTTTTAGTTTAGCCGATTCCTTCCAGCGACCTGTCTCCATCGTCGAAACCTCCTACGCCTTCACCTTGGGCTGGAATGATTGGACGAACAATCATATCGGAAGCACCTCAGACCTACATCCAGATTACCCGGCCACTCCCGATGGACAAGCGGACTTGATGGCAGATTTACGCGCTATTACGGATTCTTTAGGCACGGGATTAGTGTATTGGGGCGGCGAGCTGGTGGCCTACAAGGGCCCTGAAGCTACGGAAGGTAGTCCTTATGAGAATCAGGCGCTGTTCAACTTCCAAGGCATAGCACTGCCAGCGCTAAAATCCTTAGGGCAGGAACCTTAAAGTTTTAGGCGATTACCGCGGGAATTTGTCGTCTTGGTGTTTCTATTCGATTTCTCATTTCCAAAACTTCCACGAATGGCTGAGCCGCCAGTAGTATCCCCTTTTCGGTAGGAAACGCGCAAGGAATTCTGAAGGTCTTTCAAGAACGCATATTGCTCTTCTTCTAACTCAAAGTCCATGTCCATCTCAGGCAATTGGTGAATGGTAATGGCATGAATGCCCCCCATTCGTTGCAAACTAATGTCGTTGTCCTCATACCCTAAATCCCCTGCGGTAAAGACAAAATGGTATTCCAAAGAATTCACCTCAAACGTCAATGGCTCTAAACTCTTCAACGTCGCCGAAGCATTCTCTCCATCAAACGTCAGCGTAGTGTGATCCGCAGTTTTGTAAAACATGCTGCCCTGGTGGCTCACCGTAAAAATGAAACGAAACCGCTCTTGATTGTTCTCCAACCCGTATAGTGCTTCGAGCATCACAGTAGTATCGCCGCGCTCTGCCAACTTGAATGGCAACACCTTGGCAATCTGATAACCGCGAGGATCTACATCAAAAACGACTTGCTTGTTCTGGGCAAAACCCCCTACCCATAGCAAAAACAATAGGATACTTAGGTTCGTTTTCATGGCATATTGTATTTTGGAACTCCTAAACTTACTTCGAATTATGAGAATCCCTGCAAGTTCCGTGGCAGATTATATTTCCAAGATTCCAGAAGAACGCCAATCAGCTTTCGAGCGACTCATGGCCATTTTCAGAACACACCTCCCGGAAGGATTCGAAGAAGGCTTGGGGTACGGTATGCCGGCGTTCATTATACCGCACAGCATTTATCCAGATGGATACCATTGTAAGCCCTCGGAGCCACTGCCCTTTGTAAGTTTTGCCTCACAGAAGAATTTCATTGCACTCTACCACATGGGGATCTACGCTATTCCAGAACTCTTTACATGGTGGACAGAGGAATTCCCGAAGCACAGCAGCAAGAAACTCGATATGGGAAAAAGCTGTGTCCGATTCAAAAAGCCAGAAGACATCCCTTTCGAATTGATCGAAGAATTGGCCAAAAAAGTTACCGTCCAAAAATGGATTGAGATTTACGAGTCCAATTACAAGCGATAATAATTTTAAGAAACCCTTATTTTTACGCCTCAACCATCGCCAATGACACCCACAAAAGAAAAGTTTGTAGACGTCCACAAAGCCATCAGCGACAAGAGTCCAACGCTCTACCCATTGATTCCCAATGCTTTGATTAATTGGTTCAAAGAGAGTATCGTTCACGAATCCTACATCAACGACTACCTCAATGAAGCGCGCGATATTCGTGATTTCGAGTTTTGTGAAAAGTTCTTGGACTACTCTTCTATCAGCGTAAAAACAGTAGGTGCTGAAAATATCCCCACTGAAGGAGGCGCCATCTTTGCAGCCAATCATCCACTAGGCGGAACAGACGCTTTAGCTATTTTGGTAAGTATTGGACGCTACAGAAGAGATGTTAAGTTCTTAACCAACGACCTGTTGGAGCAAATCATGAACCTCCGTGGCTTGTTTGTGGGCATCAACGCATTTGGCGCCAACGCACGAGAAAATATTCGCAAGGTAGACGAGCTATTTGCTAGTGATAACGCTGTATTTATTTTTCCGGCAGGATTGGTTTCTCGTATGACACGCCATAAGGTGATTCGAGACTTGGACTGGAAAAAGACCTTTATCAATAAAGCCAAGCGCCACCAAAAACCTGTAGTACCCGTGCATATCAGTGGCCGTCTTAGCCGCAGATTTTACGCCGTAGCAAAGATCCGCAAGTTCCTTCGCATCAAGATCAATATTGAAATGCTCTTTTTGGTGGATGAAATATTTAAGCAAAAAGGCAATGCCATTACCATTACATATGGCAAACCCATAGCACCGGAGACCTTTGATAAGAGCCAGACCGACGATCAGTGGGCCTATGAAGTAAAGAAACAAGTGTACGAACTTGTTGAATAAGCCTTTAATCGCAATCTGAGAGGTATATTTACACCCATGAACGATCTCAGCTATATCCGCCCTGCAGTTCCTGTAGAGGATTTGAAAAAAGAATTGACGCAGGAAAAATTCGTGCGCCACACCTCGAAGCTCAATAATGAGATCTATTTCATCAATGTACACAACTCTCCTAACCTACTTCAGGAAATAGGTCGTTTGCGCGAGCTCACCTTTGCTACGGCAGATGGAGGTACGGGACAGCCCATTGATCTGGACGATATGGACCTGAGCGAAATCCCCTACGAGCAATTGATCGTATGGAATCCTGAGGAAGAAGAAATAGTGGGCGGCTACAGGTTTATTGATGGAAAAGTAGTGACGGAGAAAGGGAATTGGGAGCATGACCTAAGCATGGGGCATTACTTTAAGTTCACTGAATCCTTCGTAAAAGACTATTTGCCTCACAGCATTGAGCTGGGAAGAAGCTGGGTACAGCCAAAATACCAGCTGGCGGTAGATCCAAAACGCGGATTGTTTGCCTTAGATAATATTTGGGACGGCCTTGGCGCCATTGTACGTCGATACGACCATCTGAAGTACTTCTACGGAAAGGTGACCATGTATCCAACCTACAACCGCGAAGCCCGCAATATGGTCCTTAGCTTCCTTGCGCATTTCTTCCCGGATTCCGAACAGTTGATGTCCCCGACCGTTGCCGCAGATGTGAAATTCTTGCCAAACATGGACGAGCTATTCCCCATCGATCATAATGATTTCGAAAGCAGCTTTAAATCTGGCCTTCGTCAACTAGGCAAGATGGTCGGTGAGCATGGGGAAAGTGTACCTCCGCTGATCAAGCAATACATGACCTTGAGTCCTAAGATGATGACCTTCGGAACTTTCATCAATAAAGACTTCGGTGATGTAGAAGAAACGGGAATTCTAATTCCATTGGAGCACATATATAGCGCGAAGAAAGATCGCTACATTCAATTCTAAACTTCACTTTCTTTTTGTGGTTATTTTTGATGGAAACAACAACCCATCATGATCAACTTCAATCTATATAACCCAACGAATCTTTGCTTTGGCAAGGATGCACACCAACAATTGGCCACCCTGATCCCCGCTGGATCAAAAGTATTGATGACCTACGGCGGCGGCTCTATAAAATCCCACGGCACCTACGACAAAGTCATTTCCTCCCTCTCGAGCTTTGAGGTAGTAGAATTTGGCGGCATAGAACCCAATCCAGATTTCGATACGCTGAGCCGCGCTCTGGACATCATCAAAACCCAAAACATCACCTTCCTACTCGCAGTCGGAGGTGGTTCTGTTATTGACGGAACGAAATTCCTCGCTTCGGCCGCTCTTTACGACGGTGTTGATGCATGGGACATTCTCGACAAGGGCATTCGCACAGAAATAGGCATGCCCTTTGGCACCGTGCTCACACTACCCGCAACCGGTTCTGAAATGAACAGTGGTGCAGTGATAAGCCGTCGTTCTATTGGTCAAAAACGCGGCATGGGTGGACCAGGATTATTCCCGCTATTTTCCATCTGTGACCCTACAGTAGTTCAAAGCATTCCAACAAGACAATTGGCCAATGGCCTAGTGGATGCGTTCACCCACGTCATGGAACAGTATATGACCTACCCCACTCCCGCAACTTTACAGGATCGTATCAGTGAAGGAATCTTAAGTACCCTGATAGAAATCGCTCCTAGCCTCTTGGAAAATCCAAAGGACTACGACCTCGCTGCGAATTTCATGTGGAGCTGTACCATGGCCTTGAACGGCCTCATACAAAAGGGAGTACCTACGGATTGGAGTATACACGCCGTGGGCCATGAGCTCACCGCCGCGTATAACATCGACCACGCACGTACCCTGGCCATTGTTTTACCCAGCATGTATCGCTACAAGTTCAGTCAAAAGCAAGCGAAACTTGCCCAATACGGTCGTAGAGTCTTGGGGCTCTCCGGCACAGATTTCGATGTAGCGCACGAAGCCATCGACCGCACAGAGGCGTTCTTCCAATCTCTAGGCATCGCCACTAAGCTAAGCGAATACAATGTAGATACCGCAGGTATCGAGCAGCGTGCTGCAGATCAATTGAAAAATTACGGTTGGACGGCCTTAGGAGAGCATAAGGACATCACCCCTTCGGATGTGGAGAAAATACTTGAAATGTCGCTGTAACTAGCCTTCGAGATAGGTCAACAACCCTTCAAGCGCCAGTCGATAACTGTCTAATCCAAAGCCACTTACCGTTGCCAAGCAACGCTGTCCCACCAAGCTGGTATGACGGAAATCTTCACGTGCCAATGGGTTAGAAATGTGCACTTCTACCACAGGTGTTTTAATGGCTGCCACGCAATCCATGATGGCTACCGAGGTATGGGTATACCCACCGGCATTCAGAAGCACTCCATCAAAGTTGCCATCGGCACTTTGTAGTATATCGATGAGCTCGCCCTCGACATTGCTTTGATGATATTCGAAGTGTGCAGCATCGTCATAGACCGCACTCAATTCATTGTAGAACGACAAAAAGTCTTGAGCCCCGTAGATGCCTGGTTCACGACTGCCAACTAAATTCAGATTGGGTCCGTTGAGAATTAAAATACGCATGGTGCTAAAGTACAATTTGAAGTACGAAATTAGAGGAATGAATTGGACCAACGCCATACAAGGCTTTAAAGATTACCTGAAATTTGAGCGTGGCTTGAGCGACAATACCCTTGCCGCCTACAGCCGCGACCTCAGCCTGCTGGATCAAAACAGCGGCAAAGGTCCTACGTCTATTTCTGCTCAGGACATCCAAAAATTTTTGATCGCCCTCCACGAACAAGGGACCAGTCCCCGCTCGCAAGGGCGAATTCTCAGTGCCCTCCGCGGATTTTTTCGGTGGATGCAGGAGGAGCAAATGCGAACCGACGATCCTTCCCTCCTGTTTGAAAACCCGAAAGTAGGACGCAAACTCCCAGTCGTACTAAGCGTCAGGGAGGTGCAGAGCATCCTTGAAGCCATACCCATGAATGCCGCCAATGCCACCCGCGACCGTGCCATCATTGAACTACTCTACGCCTGTGGACTCCGCGTGAGTGAAGTATGTACCCTGAAACGATCGCTATTGCGATTAAACGAAGGCTACATCATCGTCACGGGGAAGGGCAACAAACAACGCTTAGTGCCGGTCCATAAAGAAGCCATCAAGTTTTTAGAGCTCTATCTCGAGCACGAACGCCCCCAGTTGCCGTGCAAACCGCAGCATACAGATACGGTCTTCCTGAGTGTGCGTGGGACGGGACTGACCCGCCAAAGCATCTTCTTGAAGATTAAGCACTTCACCGCCCAAGCCGGCATCAAGAAAAACATTAGCCCCCACTCGCTGCGGCACAGCTTCGCCACCCATTTGATGGAAGGCGGTGCGGACTTAAGAATAGTGCAGCAACTGTTGGGACATGAGAGCATCACAACCACAGAAATTTATACGCATATTAGCGCTCAGAGATTGAGCGAAGAGATTGCGACTTACCACCCATTGAATTCATTATGAGATCAACCCTTATCCTAGCATTGACCTTGTTGCTTACCGCATGCAGCAAAGACAATAGCGAACGTTACAAAGAGATCATCAACGACAC
>DFQY01000050.1:4204-4349 GCA_002378005.1 Flavobacteriales bacterium UBA3477 | reverse complement strand
CGGAGCTCAAACTAACCTTCGTGCTCGCGGGCTTAGCCTCTGCCGGGGCACTGGACTCTGTTTGCACCAACCCCAAACGACGCCCCAACGTGCGGAACTCAAGCTCCTCAAAAATGCCCAATAAGGCCTCTTGGTCCCAAGGATC
>DFQY01000050.1:0-4071 GCA_002378005.1 Flavobacteriales bacterium UBA3477 | reverse complement strand
TCATTGGAGCTCAAACTAACCTTCGTGCTCGCCGGCTTAGCTTCTGCTGGGGCACTGGTCGCCGTTTGAACTAACCCTAAACGACGCCCCAAGGTCCGGAACTCAAGCTCCTCAAAGATGCCCAACAATGCCTCTTGGTCCCAAGGATCGCGCACCAAGGTATCCGCAGCTAAATCAATAGGCACATCTACTATAATTCTCGCAAGCTTTTTAGATAAAATTCCAAGCTCCGCATTATCACGAATCTTCTCACCCAACTTTCCTTTGATCTCATCGGCATGTGCGAGTGTTTCTTCTAAAGACCCGTATTCCGCCAAGAGTTTCTGAGCAGTTTTCGCACCCACCCCTGGCAATCCGGGTATATTGTCGACACTATCCCCCATCATCCCAAGGTAGTCGATGACTTGTTCTACTCGGTCTAATCCGAATTTCTCGCAAACCTCAGCCTCGCCCCAAACCTCTGGAGGATTACCTCCGCGACCCGGGCGATACATGAAAATGTTTGGGCTAACGAGCTGACCGAAATCCTTGTCAGGAGTCATCATGTAAGTAGTAAAGCCTTCTTGTTCGGCTTTTTTCGCCAAGGTTCCTATGACGTCGTCCGCCTCAAAACCGGGAACACCAAGGGCGGGGATGTTGAAGGCTTCAAGAATTTTGTGAATGTAGGGCACTGCAATTTTGATCGCCTCAGGAGTAGCGTCGCGGTTCGCTTTGTACTCTGGGAACATTTCGTGACGCTCCGTGGGCTGCGGTAGATCGAAACACACAGCGATGTGCGTAGGGTTTTCCTTGGACAACAAATCCAGCAAGGCCGCGGTAAACCCATAGATGGCGCTGGTATCCATGCCCTTAGAAGTGATGCGTGGGTTTTTCGCGAAAGAGAAGTAGGCACGGAAGATTAATGCATAGGCATCGAGTAAAAAGAGTTTTTTATCGTGATCCGGGGTTTCTTGGCCCATATATTGCTAGTTAGAATTGTCAGAAATTTAAAGCAGGTAAGTTAGGGACTTCGTCTCAATTACCCATTTTTGTAGCCTAAAACAATCGGGCCGAAATGGCGTTGTTCCTAAGCATACATACAGATATAATGATCTTTCGCATACTCTTTACTTTGGGTATGGTTCTCGCCATAGACCTTTACGCCTACCAAGCCTTCCGAACCGTTTTTAAAAGCTCCGCCACCCCATGGATCTACTGGGGCATCACAGCGGCGTACGTAGTTTTGAGCCTCGTGGTCACTGTATTGATGATGAACGGCAAGGTGGATTACAAAATAGGCAGCATCCTTTTCGGCGCTTCGATCCTTTTGGCCATGCCAAAACTTGTAGCCATAGTCCCGCTGTTTATTGAAGACATCTCTAGAATGATTCATTTCGCGGTCCGATTATTTACTACACAACCCGCCCTACTACCCGAACGCCGCGCCTTCATTTCAAAGATTGCTCTAGGACTAGCAGCCGTTCCCTTCTTGGGAATCCTAGACGGCATTTGGAAAGGTCGATACCGCTACCGTGTGATCAGCCACACCTTGGAGTACGAAGATTTGCCGGATGCCTTTGATGGATTCACCATCGCGCAGATCTCAGACATCCACAGCGGCTCATTCGACAACCAAGAAAAAGTACAATATGGGGTGGATATGGTCACCGAGCTCGGCACAGATGCCGTGGTGTTTACCGGAGATATGGTCAATAACATTGCGGATGAGGCAGAGCCATGGATCCCAACCTTCCAACGTTTGAAAGGAAAATTGGGCATCTACTCTATTCTTGGAAACCACGACTACGGCGATTATTGGAAGTTCCCTACCCCTGAAGCCAAGGTGGCGAATCTTGATCGACTCAAGGAGATCCACAAGGAGATGGGCATGGACCTTCTGCTGAATGAAAGCCGCTATTTCGAGCGCAACGGACAGCGTATTTACCTCGCAGGTGTCGAGAACTGGGGGCTACCTCCTTTTCCTCCTTATGGCGATTTAGATAAGGCGCTGGAACAGATTCCGGAAGATGCGTTCACCGTGTTGTTGAGCCACGACCCTAGTCACTTTGATGCCAAGGTCAAGCAACACCCGAACAAGGTACACCTCACCTTAAGTGGCCATACGCACGGAATGCAGTTCGGAATTGAAATTCCTGGATGGATCAAATGGTCTCCGGTGAAATTCAAATACCCAAAATGGGCCGGTATGTACCGCGAAGAGGATGGTAAAATCTTACACGTAAACCGTGGCTTTGGCTATTTGGCCTTCCCCGGTCGCGTTGGAATGTGGCCCGAAATCACTCACATCACTCTCAAAAAGAAATTGGCTTAATCCTGCTTTTGGTAGAGCCGCGACATAAAATAAATGTGCGGTAAACTCAAGGCGCTAAGGAAGATTAAGAAGTAACTACTCCATTGGGAAAGAGAGTTACGGTCAAATTGGAAAATCACCAAAAACAACGCTACTGCACCAATGGTGAAGGGAAGTGCTCGTATAAACATCTGAACGTTCGACCAGTTGTGGGCTTTTTTCAAGTGATCCCAACCGGAAGTACTATGCTGTAATACAAAATAGGTACCAAAAGCTATGGCGAGAGACTGTTCCCCAAGAAGGAGTAACGTACTTATTGAAATCAACCAAGGCACAGAGGCGAACCACAATCCACCAATGATTCCAATAGCGGCTGCAGATAAATAAATAGTGTTCAACAATCTTTCAGAAATCGCCACTTCAGAAACCCCCATCGTCTCCAAAACGACATTCACCTCAGATAAATGTGGGAATAAAAGTAATGTGAACAGTATAATACCCCACACCATAGAAAGAATGGGGCTCGGCAAATCCCACTCCCGCATATCAGTTTCTCCAAAATGCCATGCACTGTAAAGAAGGAATGTCAATAATCCCAGAATGGGACTTGCGACCCAAAACAATAATACTATGGCCATTATTCCACTGTATCTTAAAATGAATTTGGGAAGACGCATTCCATTAGCATGACCATAACCATCCAAAGCACCATGAGGAATTCCTATGAGTAACAGCATTAACATCAATATTCCTAAAGAGATTAACTGTGATGATTGTGGAATCACAGCCTGCAGGCCCGAAGCCGTTAATACCATAGCCATGGGTGCCCAACGTGCCGGTCGTGTTTTTAGAAATGCAAAAAATGAGGCAACGACTGCCCACAAGAATTTCATGATAGGGAGACCGGCAAACATTTGCACTTCCCAACTTAGAGAACTCTTCTCATCCAAAAACCTGAAAATGCCTTCGTGTGACCTGTTTGAGAAAAGCTTTGTGAAGATCTGCTTACCCCATTGTGGCTTGTACTTCAATATATGCAACAATAAATGGTCATAAAAATAGTGTCGATTTATTCCAGTTCGTGGTAAATTCCAAAATTGGTCTTTATGAATAAATACTTGATTCTCCACATCTTGTGCCAATTCAACCGCCTTCTCATACATGTACTTAAAACCATATCCAGTGGTTGATTTAATCAATCCACCTCTAGCTCCCATTGAGATTATTCTTGCATCAGGATGTTGCTGCAATGCGTGCTGAGTCATTGGAATTACTCCCTGCTCCTCATGGGTAATTTCATAAGGACCATCTAAGCCTAGTAAATAATTTTTTAGATGGTTGGTAGCCAACTCCTTAGGGAAAACTTCACTACCAAATCTAGTTACCTCAACCAGAGCCTCGGTTTCGTCAATGGGCAAAATATACATGAACTGCGTATACCCATTCTGTGGGATATTGAAGTCCATAAGCGTCAGACATGAAGGATCCCAGTTTGGCCAATCAGTTTTCACTCGCCAGCCCAAGAAGCTCTGCAGAACCAATGGGCCAGTTGGCTCCTTGATATCAGGCGGACGACTATCAAAAACACGACGCGCCATCCATTCAGTATTATCAGAATACACTTTTATGCCATCTGAATCGCTCTCAAAATTCGTCAAAGGCGCCCGAACCAAATTGATCTTAGGGTATTGAAGAATAATTCCTTTTGAAAACTCATATAATGTTAAACTCTCAAGCATACCATAACGCATACTCGTGAGCTGTTCTTCGTCTCCGTCAAA
>DFQY01000014.1 GCA_002378005.1 Flavobacteriales bacterium UBA3477 | reverse complement strand
CGTCAAGTGACCGCCAGTAGTGTCTACAGACATGTTGGTGGTAGTGTTGTCCATTTTGTGCGTACCCATCAAAGCACCACCCCATGAACCCGCGTTTGTTCCTGCCAGGGTCGGAGCCCACACAGAAATGCTAGCATTTAGTGGGTTTGTGTTTCCGCTTTCGTTCAAGATACCGATGTGCGGGTAACGAGCGAAACCTGGGTAAGCGTAACCGCTCAAGTTCGGGTTGTAGACAGGACCAGCGTTTGCAGTCCAAGTAGAACCGCCGTTGGTTGAATAGTCAAAACGCAAACTTCCTGAGCTATTATCACCGTTTGTACCGTAATCTGAACGGTGCAAGAAAACGATGGTATTCAAATCTTCGTCCGCCCAAATGTTAGTCTTTGGACCGAAACCGGTTCCGTACACGTTTGGTGCGGTACCAATAGCTACAGCAGAGCTCTGCTTGTTAGCGCTGGTATTGTAAGGAATGCCATCTGCATGATTAGCTACATACATTTCGGCACTTCTTCCGAGGTCAACTTGTGCCTCTTGTGCTGTGGCGCCAATGACGCTCAAACCAGCAAATGCGAGTAGAAGTCTTTTCATATACTTAAGGTGTTTTTGTGTCGAGTAAATATAACGGATTGTCCTGAAAATAGTAGGGTCAGCCGAGGATTTCGCGATATAATTGGTGGATTTTTACACCGATGGACTCAGAAGAGAGTGAATCGAACTTCCCAAAAGGAGCTTTTTCGGCACGGATGAGGGATTTCATTTGGTCCTTCAATGCTTCCTTCGTATCGGCCATAAGTACTCCTTCATCGTACCAAGGGGCCCCTCCAAAAGTGCTCTTTGAGATGGCCCAGAGCCCTGAGGTTCTTGCCTCAAACACAGTAATGCCAAAGGTCTCATAATGGCTGTGTAAGATAAGGGCATCGTGATTTGGGAGCAGTTGCAAAATCTCCTCGTTCGTTTTTCTCCCGTGCACCCATACATTTGGCATCGTGCGTGCCATAGCTTGTAAACGCTCTAGATCAGGACCACCACCGTAGAAGTGAAGTTCGGCCTGGGCTTGAGGGATTTGTTGGAAGCACTCCAAAATGATTTCTTGAGCTTTCGTTTCAAACACAACATCGGCAACGACGCAAAAGCTGAAGCTGGACGGGGTTCTAGTGCGCTCATGATGCGCAAGTGTGATAATATTTGGAATGCGATGAATTTCTTGCTTATTGGTCAATGTTTTAAGTCCGTCACTTAGCGCCGGGCTGATGGATGTGAGTCGATCTATTCTTTGAAAGTACCATATTGCGGCTTTGCGCCTCCAGCCTTGGAGCAGGGATATCCTAGTGGTTAAGAAAGCACTGCCGTGTTCGGTATGAATGGTTTTAATTCCTTTTAATCGGGCATACCACAAGAGAGGGAGCAGGTCGGGAGCGTAGCAATGAAAATGTACAATATCGGGGCGGTCTAGGGCGATGCGGGCGGTAAATGCGCCGAACTTGGCCACTTGACTCATGCGTCGTGCTCCATATATCTGAATGCCGTCGCGCTCTTCTAATTTGTCGTTCGAATTCACAAATCCCAGGACCAAAGGCGCGTCGGAAGTGGCTTCAATATGCTTGTGCACGAAAATGCCGTTTTGGGGATCCGATGTGTGCGGATACCACTTCACCACATGTAACACCTTTGGGTCTTTGCTCATGCCTACAAGGTACGCTAGTGAAGGGTATTTAAAAAAGCTTTGAGCTGGGCCAATTCTTCTGCGGTCAACCCCAGCGCTCGCACTTTATTATACGTCCTAAGCACGGTATCGAGGTCGGCATAGCTGCCGTCGTGCATGTAGGGATAGGTGAGGGCAATGCCCCTGAGGGTAGGGATTTTAAAGGCGCCGCTATCTTCCACATTGTTGGTGAGGTTCATGCGGCCGTAATCTGCATTGGTGGGTAAACCATTGGTCGCGATGGCAAATGAGCTCAGCTGAGGTCCGCGATGGCAATTAGTGCAATGTGTTTTAAAAAGTTCATAGCCAGTGCGTGCCTCTGAATCAAGGGCAGAGTATTCTCCGCCCAACCATAGGTCGTATGGGCTGTCGTAGTGTTGAAGTCCTGCCATATAGTGGGCGAGGGCAGTAATGAATTGGGCATCCGTGATGGGCTGTGATCCGAAGGCTTCTTGGAATTCCAGAACATAGGTGGGATCGTCTATGAGTCCTTCGACCACATCATGGAGTTCGCGCCCAAATTCGTGTCTATTGTTGATGGGGACAAAGGAGCTGAGTTCGAGGTTTCGCACGCCGCCTTCTCCAAAGAAATAGGGGTGCCAGGCCAAATTCACTAGAGCGCTAGTATTGCGCTCAGTGGGTGTTCCTTCGAGTCCTATGGAAAGTGCTTTACCGGGATCTGAGAAATAGGCATTGGCATTGTGGCAGCTCGCGCAACTGATCGTGCTGTCTATGCTGAGGTTGACATCGTTAAAGAGTCTTTGGCCCAGGGCGATGGTCTGTTCGGTGCGAGTGAATCGATCTCCACCTGTGTACGTTGGAGGTCCCGCGTAGGCGGGTCCCGAAATAGGGATTTCTTCTACAGCAGTGTGGCACTGCCAAAAAAGAAGAGGTAAGAGGAGAAAAGAGAATCGGGCCATGAAATAAAGGTAAACAATACCATCTCTGCAGCAGCAGACAATTCTCACGCAATGATGAGTAATTGTCCAAAGTACACTACATTAGAGACGAAACATAAAAGACTCACTCATGCTTAATACAACAGACTATATTGTTGTAGCACTTTATTTCGTCGCGGTTTTCGTGATTGCTTTTAGGAGCGGTTCGAAAAAGAGCGAAAATGGCGAAGCTGCGGATTACTTTCTCGGCGGACGAAACCTAGGCTGGTTCGTTATCGGTGCTTCATTATTTGCTTCTAACATAGGTTCAGAACACTTGGTCGGCTTGGCGGGTCAAGGAGCTTCTGGGGAATTAGTCGCGGGCCAATTCGAATTGCTCGCCTCCCTTATCCTGATTCTTCTGGGATGGGTTTTTGTCCCTTTCTATCTGCGTTCGGGAGTCTTCACTATGCCTGAGTTTTTGGAAAAACGGTACAACGGCTGGGCCAGAACATATTTATCCTACGTGTCCATTGTTGCCTATGTCTTGACAAAGATCTCCGTGACCATTTTCGCAGGGGCCATTGTCTTTACGGCGTTATTAGGTATTGATTTCTGGACGGGTGCCATCTTCATTGTGGTTGCGACGGGTATTTATACGGTATTCGGCGGTTTCAAAGCGGTAGTCTATACGGACATGATGCAAATGTTCGTCCTGGTGGGTGGATCGGTGATCTTGACCATTTTTGGATTGAACCATTTGGGTGGCGTAGCAGAATTAGTCGCTTATACCACTGAAGATCACTGGAGCTTGTGGCGTCCTATGAGTGATACAGATTATCCGTGGACGGGAATTATGTTCGGCGCCCCCATTCTTGGCGTATGGTATTGGTGTACGGACCAATTCATCGTGCAGCGCGTCCTCGCCGCGAAAGATGTGGATACTGCACGCAAAGGGGCCTTATTCGGAGGTTACCTCAAATTGTTGCCGCTATTCATCTTCATGATGCCAGGTGTGGTGGCCTTTGCATTGGCAGAGAAAAATCCAGAACTCCTTTCCTTTGGAACTTCGAGCTATGATGCAGCGTTGCCATTGATGGTCAAAACGGTATTGCCTACCGGTCTGAAAGGGTTGGTAGTAGCTGGACTCTTGGCTGCTCTCATGTCTTCGTTGAGCTCCGTCTTTAACTCTACTTCAACGCTCATCACCTTTGATATTTACAAGAAGTACCGTCCGGAAGCATCGGACAAAGAATTGGTCAATGCCGGCCGTATTTCGACCATTGCACTTGTCGCCTTGGGCATAGGTTGGATTCCGTTGATGCAAGCCATCGAAGGTGGTTTGTTCCAACAGTTGCAGTCTATTCAAGCCTACATCTCTCCACCTATTGCGGCGGCATTCCTGCTGGGTATTTTCTTCAAGAAGATCAATTCTGCAGGGGCCAAGTGGGCCCTGATTTCAGGAGCGGTCTTAGGCGTTGGTAGATTGTCCATGGAGGTCGCAGGAGGAGAATATACTGGCCTCCTCGGCTGGTACGTGGGAATGAATTTCTTACACTTCGCGTTGCTACTCTTCGCTATTTGTTCGGTGATTTTAATCGTAGTGAGCTTGGCGAAGCCAGAAGCTGAGACGTATGACGATGCTTCATTAGTTTGGAGCAAGGAGACCAAAGTGCCGATGTCTTCGACTACGCGTGCTTTGACCTTCCTACTCGTACTTTGTGTGATTACCCTGTGGGTGGTGTTTTAATCACCCTGAGAAATAGATATTAATTGAGGCCGGCTCTGTTGCAGTCGGTCTTTTTTTTGGCCAATTTTTTAATCCGACCTATTGCAGATGTGAATTGAATAACTATATATTTGCGCCCCTTAAATGGTGATTGTAGCTCAGCTGGTTAGAGCGCCGGATTGTGGTTCCGGAGGTCGCGGGTTCGAACCCCGTCTTTCACCCTGAAGATGAAAAGCCGCTTGGATTTCCAGGCGGCTTTTTTCTTTTCAATCGCTGAACTTTTGGGTCTAATAATTGTTCTTCATTGGAACTTAATATTCTCAAACCCCTGATTAACCTTAACTTAACATCGTAAAATAAAGTTCCACTTGGACATTTTATATATTTGCTGCAAATACTCTTACTTATGAAATTTGATGTTGCCTTAGGAACCTCACTCGTCGTAATTGCCTTTGACGGCGAGAAATTAGTGACGCTCGTCGGAAAGAAATCAGAAGAGCCTTATCGTGGAGCACCCATGCTGCCTAGCAACTGGGTTAGTGCTTCAGAAAGCGTAGAAGATGTTGCCAAACGATTGGCTGTGAAGATTCTTGGCATGGATAAGGTGTATCTCGAACAACTCAATGCCTTTGCGAAAGTGTACCGCAACCCCATGGGTCGTGTTGTGAACATTGCGCACTACGCATTGGTGAATTGGGATCTCGTTAAGAACGTCAAGGTAGAAGGGTACGAGTGGATGAACCTCAATGAGGCTCCAGAAATGATTTTTGATCATAATGAAATCCTTGAGATGGCGTACGAGCGCTTGAAACGCCGTGTAAAGCACCGTCCTATCGGATTCGTTTTGCTTCCAAAGCAGTTCACCTTTAATATGATTCACGCGTTGTACGAAGAATGTTTGGGTAAGGATTTAGACAAACGCAATTTCCGCAAAAAGTTCATGCGTAGCAAATTACTTGTGGAAGTAGGAGAGAGCATATTCGAAGCCCCTGGCAACAAGAAACCAAGTCGCTTATTCGAGTTCGATCAAAAAGAATACGACAAACTCACCCTCAAAGGGTACGATTTTAAATTCTAAGAAAAAGCCCCGCTCAAAGCGGGGCTTTTTTTGAAAGTGTTATTGTACTCACGTCAGTCTTTTGGGTTAAACGGATCTTCTGTCAATACCCACTTATCACTACTCCCAAATTGCTTGATAACGTATAATTCTCTAGGATTCGCCTTGTTAGGGGGAGCAACAGTAATTTGAATTTGCATCGCCGAACCGCTAATCTGATCGAAACCGTCCAATTCTAGAATTAAAGTCGTGGCTACAACCACCGTACCTGTAAAATCCATAGCGCCCGCCAAGTCATCCTTGACTTGAATATTAAGTTTATCACCATCAGCTTTAATGTTTCCATTGCTATATGAGCCCTGCAATCTATTTATATCTTGCATGGAAACACCGGCCAATTTTCCAGGCGTTTTTGTGGTCACCATAGCCCCTCCAGTTACCGCTCCTTGAGTGCCGCTTGTGGGAGTTACTTGAGCAAAGGTTGTAAATGCTCCACACAAGAAAATTGATGTTAGTAGATTTTTCATTTTGAAAATATTAAGTTTACTCTTATAAATCTATAAAATAACCACATGAAAATCAAATGGAAAATAGTCTTTTTAGTTTTTGGAATGTGTTTTTCATTCAAAGCGGTAGCTCAAACGGATACCACCAAGAAAAGAGTTTATGAGCATAAAGGGATGTATAATGTCAACTTTATGCGTACCGACTTGCGTAATTGGACTCAAGGAGGTGAGAGTAATACCAATGCATCATTAATGGTTCGTGAACAACTCAAAATACAGTCTCAAAAAGCTACAGGCCGTCATTTATTGCAGCTGAATTATGGTTTGAATAATCAATTAGGTAGAACTACTAAAACCATAGACAATCTCCAGTATGTTGGTAATTTCTCCAGGGGTGGAATAGACGATAAAAAATTTGTAAGAATTTCCGCTCAGGTTGAATTGAATACTCAAGCAATGCCTGGCTATGCAGTAGAAGATACTGCTAGATTAAGTATGATCAGTAATATTGGATCCCCAGTATATGCTCAATTTTCTTTAGGTGCAATAAGCAACCGCTACAAGAGCTGGAGTTTGTATTTCGCGCCACTTGGTACGAAAACAACATTTGTTTTAGACTCGAACATTCGAGAATTAGGAGCATTTGGTGTTGACAGCACTAGTAGTACACTTTTACAAGGTGGTGCAAATGCAACATTAACATTCAATAAGATTTATTGGCGCACTTTCAAAATCTTATTGAGGACGGACTTTTTCTATAATTATTTCGATGAAAACCCGGAGTTGGATGTAAGGGGAGAACTTATATCTTATTATAAGCTCGACAAGTGGTTCACGCTTAACATTAATTATCAGTTCGTTAAAGATTTTGATGCCTTTGAGGGTTGGCAATTAAAATCAGTTGCAGGACTCGGGGTAACAGTGACTTTAGATTAGTTACCGTTTCCTGAATAGTCTTGCCAGGACTGTTCCTTATAAATATCGTCACCGAAGAAACGCGCGACTTGCATGAAACCTGTGGGCTCCTGATAACCTGGTACAGGACTGAGCATCTCGAAATTAGCATTCATAAATACTACGGTGGGGTAACTCATTTTGCCGTTCAAGAGCGCTGCGGCCAATTCGTGGTAGCCTCGGCCTCCCTGTGGTACAAACTCAAAAGTATTACCTAGCATTTCTATGGATTCCTTTTGCTCCGCATCAAACTTTACATTGTAGTAATGCTCGTTCATATAGGCAGCCACCTCTTCGTTTTGGAAGGTGGCCTTATCCATGCGCTTGCACCATCCACACCAGTCTGTATACACATCTATGAAGATTTTCTTGGGATTCTCTTCCTTCAAGGTAAGCTCATAGGCTTCTTCGATACTCATCCATTGGATTTTTTCTTGAGCCAGACAAAGTGTGGAGCAAAGTACTCCAAGGAGTAGGGCAAATTTTTTCATAGGTCTAAAATAAAGAACCCCGCGCAGAAGGCGCGGGGTTCGTATGATAAAACTATGCTAAAGTTACACGACGCCGTGCATTAGCTTGTTCAATGGCTTGCTCAATAACGCGATAAGTATGGCGAAACCAATCAATACGAAACCGAGGGTAGAGAAGGTATCTACATAAGTATGAAGACCTTCTTGAGCACTCAATGCGACCGCTTCACCGCCGTGACCTTCACCACCGGTGAGGGTGGCGATAGCACCAGCGAGATAGTTCGCCATCGCGAAAGAGAGGAACCAACCACCCATAGCCGTACCGGCAATTTGCTTTGGAGCCAACTTAGTTACCATTGAGAGTCCAATTGGACTCAAGAATAATTCCCCTGTAGTGTGAAGCATGTACAAGAATACCAAGGTCAATAGCGGTACTTGGAACGCCTCGTTTGCAAACTGCATACCGATGATCGTAACCAAATATCCAGCACCGAGCTGCAGAATACCGTAGCTAAACTTCATTGGGATGGAAGGATTCTTTCCCATTGCATCTAACTTGATCCACATCCAAGAGAATAATGAACCAAAGGTGATGATGAAGAATGGGTTAAAGAACTGCGTCATGGTTGCTGGCATTTCCCAGCTGCCGACCATACGGTTTACATTTTCTTTAGCGAAAAGTGTTAGAGAAGTTCCAGCTTGTTCAAACGCTGCCCAGAAGATGATGTTGATCACCATCATGATGGTCAAAGCAATCATACGATCTCGCCATACATCACCTTCTTTTACACCGGCAGAAATCAATTGGTAGACTACCAAAATGAAGATGGCGATAAGCAAGTAGATGAGAATTTGGTTTTGCGCGATAAGCACAAAACACAACGGAATCAATAAAAGCGATAGGATGGTGATTGTTTTCCAACGCTCCATACCCAACCAACTTTCACGTCCTGCTTCGGTGATATTTATGTTCGGTACGTCCTCATATTTTTTACGACCGCTCCAGAAGATGAAAAGACCGGCAAGCATACCCAAACCTGCAAGACCGAAACCGTACTCGAAACCATATTGTTTACCGACTACCGCTACTACCGTTGTTGCCAATAAGGCACCAATATTAATCCCGATGTAGAAAATGGTGAAACCAGAATCGCGACGTGGATCGCCGTCTTTGTATAGTTTACCTACGATGGTAGAAATATTCGCTTTGAAGTAGCCGTTACCCACGATCAAACCACCCATACCTATAAGCATAAGTGTATCGCGAAGTGCGGTATTTAAATCTAAGATATCTGTGCTCGCTACGATGAGGAATTCACCAATAGACATCAACACGGCACCGAGCATGATGGCGTATTGGTATCCGAGGTATTTATCGGCTAGTCGGCCCCCAAGGATAGGCGCAGCATAAACTAATGCAGTATAGGCTCCATAAATTAAGAACGCTTCTGAGTTGCCTTTCATCATCGATTCGATAAGGAATAGGGTCAAAAGGGCACGCATCCCATAGTAACAGAAACGCTCCCACATTTCTGATAAAAACAGCGTCCACAGCGCTGGTGGATGCTTCATAGATTGATCACTCATGTTTCAGGTGTTTTTTGTGTTCAACAAGTATACATTTTATTTCTAAGAGCGGCTAGGGTCCAATTCTTATAAATTCTCAGCAATGAACTCCGTCATCATTCGGTACAGATGCATGGTGGTGTTGCCTCCGTAGATTCCATGGTTTTTATCCGGGTAGGCAAACCAATCGAAATCCTTATCCGCTTGGACCAAAGCTTCAACCATGCGCATAGAGTTTTGCACGTGAACGTTGTCATCGCCCGTTCCGTGAATCAAAAGGTATTTTCCTTGAAGGCCGTCCACATGCGATAAAGGACTGTCCTCATCATATCCGTCACCATTATCCGAAGGCAAGCCCATGTAGCGCTCTGTGTAGATGTTATCGTAGAATCGCCAATTCGTCACCGGCGCCACGGCAATGGCCATTTTGAAGATTTCTGGACTCTGGAATACACAGTTTGAAGCCATATAGCCTCCATAGCTCCAACCAAAGACGCCGATGCGATCTCCATTGATATAGGGACGCTTGGCCAATTCCAAAGCCGCTTCCGTTTGATCGCGGGTTTCGAGTTTCCCCATCTGTCCGTAGGTACTTTTTTTAAATTCCTCACTACGGCCATCAGTTCCGTGGTTGTCGACACTTGCAACGATGATGTCAAGCTCATTAGCCAACATTTGGAACCACATGCCGCGGAAAGCATCGTAACTGTTTGTAACTGTTTGGTTGCCCGGACCGCCATATACAAAGATAAATAGGGGGTAGGTCTTGTTTTCGTCAAAGTCGACGGGCTTGATCATCCATGCGTTCAATTCACCGCCCGTCGGTGTGTTAAGGGCAAAGAATTCCTTTGGGCTGTATGTATACGTTTCGAGGGCCTTTTCTGCGCGCTCGTTGGTTTTGATGGTACGCAGAGTTTTTCCTTTGGCCGATTCCCGTAAGGTTACTCGTGTAGGAATGCCCTCAGCGCTGTAGGTGTTGATGAATTGCTTAAAATCAGGGGTGAAGGTTGCGTTGTGCGTCCCTTCCTCTTGTGCCAGGTTTACTTTTCCAGAACCGTTGATTTTAATGCTGTAGATGTTACGCTCAATGGCGGAACGCTCAGAACTCTGGTAGTACAATCTGTTGCGATCATCCATGCCGTAAAGGCGTGTTACGTTGTATTCACCTTTAGTGATTTGACGCTTGATCTTGCCGTTAGGAGCGACGTGGTATAAGTGGTTCCATCCGTCGCGATCGCTCAATAGCACGAAAGACCCGTCTTCTAGGAAGTACAACTCGTCGTTAATTTCTAAGTACTTTTCGTCCGTCTCGTGGTAGATGTTTTGCGCAGCTCCAGACGTAGCATCTACGGCATATAGGTTGAATTCGTTTTGTAGTCTGTTTAAGGTACTCACCACCCAAGTATTCTCGTTTGACCACTGTGCACGCGGCAGGTATTCGTATTCAACATCGCTTAACGCGTCGATGACCTTACCAGAATTCATATCCCAAATATGTGCGGTAACAATACTGTTGTCTTCACCTGCTTTTGGGTATTTGAAAGTAGATGGGTTAGGATACAATTCCTTCCCATAAATGTCCATGTTGAAGCTGCGAACGTTGCTTTCGTCAAACCTTAGGTAGGCCAATTTATCTGAGTTTGGCGACCACCAAAAGGCCTTTACAATGGCGAATTCTTCTTCGTATACCCAGTCCGTTGCCCCGTTGATGATCTTGTTGAAAGCACCGTCAGAGGTGATTCTTATGTGCGCATCTTCACTGATGTCGTAGATGTATAGGTTGTTGTCGTAGACATAGACTACGTAGTTTGCATCCGGCGAAAAGGTTGCGTTGCTGATTTTTTCGGGACGAATTTTCGTTGCCTGCTGGCTTTGAAGGTTAACTACCCAAACCACACTTTTTGAACTACGGCGATAGATTTGATCGGTCTCAGTTTCAAGAAGTGCCCACTGCTCATCTGTGCTTAGATCGTAAGCGTCAAATGAAGGTACCGACGCTTCTTCACTGATGAGCGCATTAACATCGAGTATAAGGGCAACTTTTTCACCGCTGTGGTAATTATATTTCTCAATGGTGCCTTCGCCTTGGGCTGTGTAATGCTCACTGTCGCTCATGCTACGCAGGCCGCTGATGCCACCGGCGTAAAAGGCATAGCGCTGCCAAAGGGTAGAAAGTTCAATGCTTTGTTGTGCAATGCTTCCAAAAGAAACGAGCATTGCGGTTAGGAGTACGAATGTTTTTTTCATGGGATAGATCTGAATCCCGCTAAGATAACATTCAAGTTCGATGGAAGGAAGGTGGGTAGGCGATATTGATGGAATTATTCGCTTTCCTCGGCCAAACGGACGGTCAATCCGTTGAGCGCTTCTTTCATGAAAATTTGGCAACCTAATCGGCTATTATCTTCAACAAAAAACGCTTGGTCAAGCATATCCTCCTCATCTTCAGAAGGTTCGTTGAGCTCATGGTCGCTTTCAATGTAGCAATGACAGGAAGCACACATGGCCATGCCTCCACAAGTTCCTTTCAACGGCAATTCATATGCTTTACAAACCTCCATTAGGTTCATGTTCATGTCGGTTGGGGCAGCAACATCGTGTTGTACACCTTCACGGTCGATGATATGGACAGTAATATCTGACATGGTTTACTCTAGGCTGCCAACACCGCCCATGACGGTGGTGTATTTAAACGAAAGCTTTTTGTCCGGGAAGGCGCGCTTGAACGCACTTTGTACCATGATGGT
>DFQY01000026.1:25851-26152 GCA_002378005.1 Flavobacteriales bacterium UBA3477 | reverse complement strand
ATTGGCTCGAGCACGACCTGCCTTTCTTTGGAGATTTTCAAGATGCCATGGCTCGCAATCAGTGGGCTATGTATCACAGTCGAATCTCTTTTGCCCTGAACACGAAGATGATTGATCCGCTTTGGGTGTGCCAAGAAGTCGAGCGCGCCTATCATGAGCGCGAGGAGGTATCCATCAATGCTGCCGAAGGCTTTATACGTCAAATTTTGGGCTGGCGTGAATTCATGCGTGGAGCTTATTGGATGGCCATGCCGGACTATGAGAGTTTGAACTATTTCAACCACAGCGCACCGCTGCCCTC
>DFQY01000026.1:0-25501 GCA_002378005.1 Flavobacteriales bacterium UBA3477 | reverse complement strand
TTGATGATCACCGGGAATTTTATGCTCTTGGCCGGTATTGATCCTAGTGAGGTAGACCGATGGTACTTGGGCATTTATATCGATGCTTTCCAATGGGTCGAAATCACCAACACCCGAGGCATGAGTCAGTTTGCCGACGGGGGATGGATTGCGACAAAACCCTATGTAAGTTCGGCCAACTATATCCACAAGATGAGCGATTACTGCACACATTGTCCTTACGACAGAAAAACGCGTACAGAGAAGGACAGCTGCCCATTCAACGCCTTGTACTGGGATTTTTATGAAAGAAATGAAGGCCAATTAGGGAACAATCCCCGCATTGGAATGGTTTATAGGACATTGAACAAGATGAAAGAAGCCGACAAAGTCGCTCTTCGCGAGCGCGCTCGGTGGATTCACAATCATTTGGAAAACCTCTAACCTCCTATGAAAACTTGTCTTCTTTGGTTCCGAAACAACCTCAGACTGAGCGATAATCTTCCGGTCTACCACGCCTATCAGCACTACGACCAGGTCATTCCGGTCTATCTATACCCTACCCAAAATGCAGAGCACCCCAGCGGCAATTTCCATTGGGGCGAGCACAAGCAAAGCTTCGTAGCACAAAGTGTGGCCTCCCTAGGCCAACTCATCGAATTACAGGGCAGCAGCCTATGGGTGGACGAGAACGAGGGCACCATTGTCGAGCGTCTCTGTGCATTGGCCGCCATGTTTAAGGTGGATGTTATTGTTGGCCCGAGAGAGCCTGCATATAACGAGCAAATGGAAGAATTGGCCCTAGATCAATGGGCGGCAGAGCGAAACATTGAAACGAATTGGTTAGAGGAGCGTACGCTTTTTGAGCAATACCAATTGCCTTTTGAATTGGCCGATTTACCCCAATCTTTCACCCCGTTTCGCAAAAAACTGGAAAAGTACTCGGAGCCGGCAGCGGTACTACCCGAACCCACCCTCACTCCTAGTCCCGTGCCAACGGCGCCATGGACGCCATCGATCCATGCTTCCATCGACGAGCGCAGTGCCCATCCATTTCAAGGCGGGGTAAGTGCAGCTTGGGACCGTTTAGATCATTATCTCTGGGATACCGAACACATCACTGCCTATAAGGAAACGCGCAACGGTATGCTTGGTACAGATTTCAGTTCAAAGTTTTCGGCTTTCTTGGCCTTGGGCTGTATTTCTGCTAGAGAAATCTATGCTGAGATCAAGCGATTCGAGCACCAAATCACCTCGAACGAAAGCACCTATTGGCTGTATTTTGAGCTGTTGTGGCGTGAGTATTTCCAATGGATTGCGCGCAAGCATGGACGTGATTTGTTCTTACAAGGCGGGCTGCAACCGGCTAAGCCGAAGAAGAACTTCCGAAACAAGCATTTTGAAATGTGGAAAAACGGAACCACGGGAGATCCGTTGGTGGATGCGAATATGAGAGAATTGGCCGCGACAGGGTTTATGAGCAATAGAGGTCGCCAGAATGTGGCCTCCTATTTAGTTCATGACCTGCACCTAGACTGGCGCTATGGGGCCGCGTGGTTCGAGGCCATGTTGGTTGATCATGATCCCGCTTCGAATTACGGGAATTGGCTCTACATCGCAGGTGTGGGCAATGATCCTCGTCCATTCCGAAAGTTCAATACGGCCTTACAAGCAGAGCGCTACGATCCGCAAGGGGAATATGTCAATACTTGGCTGGATTGATGTAATTTCCAACCATGGATTGGAACTTTCTCACCACATTACAATTTAATTCCTTAGACCTCGATGCCCGCGACCGGGAAATCTTGGACGCCTTAGCCCAAAAGCTACAGGACAACTATCCTTATGCGGCACCTGAATATGCCGGTCAGATGATCAAACCCCCGCACCACTTGGCCCAGGCGGCGCATTGGATGACGAGTTTCATCAATCCAAACAACCATGCACTGGACGGCGGTAGAGCCACTTCTGCCCTTGAACTGGAGTGTATACAAGCCCTGGGAACGATGATCGGGTACGATCAACCCTTGGGGCACCTCACCTCCGGTGGCACCGTCGCGAACCTCGAGGCGCTATGGGTCGCCCGCCAAAACCAGCCCACCACTAAGGTCCTCGCCTCCGCCCAAAGTCACTACACGCATCAGCGAATGAGTGAGGTGTTGGGGATGGAATTCGGCGCCATCGGCGCCGATGAACATGGCCGTATGGATCTCGTCCAGCTCGAGCAAGCATTGAAAATACTCGCGGCCGCAGGCCGCACCGCCACCATCGTCGCTACGATGGGAACCACGGGTATGGGCGCCGTTGACCCGCTGCATGATATTCTGGAGTTGGCCGGAGTCTATGGCGCCCGCGTCCATGCCGATGCCGCTTACGGAGGGTATTTCAAGCTCTGTGCGTTGAATGAGGACTGTGATGAATCGGCCTTTGCAGCTTTGGGTCGGGCTGATTCAGTCGTAATAGATCCACACAAACACGGGCTGCAGCCCTATGGTTGTGGTGCGGTGTTGTTCAAGAATCCGAAAGAGGGTAAGTTTTACAAGCACGATAGCCCGTACACGTATTTCACATCGGACCAGCTCCATTTGGGCGAGATTACCTTGGAGTGTTCCAGACCGGGTGCAGCAGCGGCGGCGCTGTGGGCCACATTACAGAAATACCCATTGAAGAAGGGCGATGAGTTTGCTCAGCGCTTGGAGCATAGCCTCGCCGCCGCACGCGGCTTGACCCAATTATTGGAGGACGAAGGATATTGGGTGATGGACCCCGCGCTAGACATCTGCGTATTCAGCAAAAAGGGGTTAAAGGCCTCGGAAGTGAGCGCGGAGAATCGTGAGTTTTTTGAGGAGCAGGCTCGGGCGGGCGTGCATTTGGCGCTTTTAAAATTGGCCCCGGCGCAATGCCCATGGCCCCTCCATTGGGACCAAGACGAACTCGTAGTAGTACGTAGTGTGCTCATGAAACCAGAGCACAACGATGCAAAACTTTGGGAAAAAATTGTGGGACTAGCCTAGCAGAGCAACGATCTGCTCTAAAGTCATTACTTCTTGATCGCCCGTACTGAGATTCTTCACAGGAATGGCTGCCGCGCCCATTTCATTCGTGCCCACCATGGCCATATGAACGATGCCTTTTTTATCGGCAAAATCAAACTGCTTCTTAAGTTTAGCTGCATCTGGATACAGTTCGGCGCGAACGCCTTGGCCGACCAGCTTTGTGACCCATTGATAGGCCGACACCGCTTCTGACTCTCCGAAATTTGCGAATAGGATTGCAGGGCGTGCACTCACTTCGGTTGGGAATAAACCCAATTCTTCCAAACACAAATAAATGCGGTCTAAACCAAAACTGATGCCAACCCCTGAAGTGTTCTTCAGTCCGAAGATGCTCGTCAAATCTGCATAACGGCCGCCGCCGCCTACACTACCCATGGCCACTCCTTCCGCCGCCACTTCGAAGATGGTTCCGGTGTAGTAATTCAAGCCACGCGCCAAAGTAAAATCAAATTCAATCTTGGAGGATTGAATACCTGGTTTTGAGTTAGTTAAAACAAATTCTAATTCTTTCAATCCAAGCTTACCTTCTTCAGATTCCGCCAAGACTTCCTTGAGCGCATCCAGGGTCATCCCCGCCTCGAGCCACTGCCCAAAACGAACAACCGCCTCACTGCTAATGACTTGATTTGACATCTCGTCAAGCACGCCTTGTGGACCTACTTTATCCAGTTTGTCGATAGCCACGGTGAAGGAAATGAATTGGTCCTTGATCCCCAAAACCTCAGCCATTCCGGCTAAAATTTTACGGTTGTTGATTTTTATGGTCGTAGGCAAACCCAGCTGGGTGAATGCCGCATCGTACAAGTGTACGAGCTCAACCTCTTGCCAGAGACTATCAGAACCTACTACATCAGCATCGCACTGATAAAACTCGCGGAACCTCCCCTTTTGTGGGCGGTCGGCACGCCAAACCGGTTGCATTTGGTAGCGCTTGAACGGAAAGGCTATCTCGTTTTGGTGCTGCACCACGTAACGGGCAAAAGGCACCGTTAAATCGTAACGCAAGGCCTTATCCGCAACCTTTACCCCAAGTGTTTTCGGGTCTTTACCTGCCCAAGCTCCATCGTCAATTTTTGAAGTGAAATCGCCGGAGCGGAGGATTTTAAAAATTAATCGGTCCCCTTCCTCGCCATATTTCCCCGTCAAAGTCTCGAGATTCTCAAACGACGGCGTTTCAATAGGATCGAAACCACGCAATTCAAACGCTTCGCGCAACACATTCATGATATGTTCACGTTTCTGTACTTCAGCGGCTGAAAAATCTCTTGTCCCTTTCGCTATAGAAGGTTTCATAGGCGCGGATTGACGTTTGTTATTGCACAAAAATACCGCATAAAGATGGCTTTGCCGCTATGGCAATCGACAACTTCTATACAATTCTTGAAAGCGCGGAGATTCGGCTAAGGCGTTGAAAGTGCGTTCATTATGGGACCAATTCTTCCGCATGGGCAATTCCCTATAATGCAGATGGGCAATACCGTCCACCCCGTATTCGTCCAACAGTGCCCAGTACAGGCAAACCACATCCGGATCACGGTCCAAGGTGCCCATATAATCCGCTAAGGTGGTTTTTACCATCGAAAAATAGATCTCCGCCGTTTCCGTATGAATGTAGTGATCAAGTAGCTCGTAATAGTTCGGGTTCTCTGCGTTGAAGGCCACGACAAACTTCGCACCCGGGAGCATGGGCATTCCTGCGGGCCCTACAATCCAGGAACCGTCAATGAATCGGCCATTAATGTCCTTCTCAAAGCGCTTTCCTTTGTATGTCCACTCGATGGTGTAGGTACGGTAATTATCAAGCCTAATAACTTCCGCCATCCGTTCTACCCTATTCCGTTGAATCATCCAGTGATTGATCTTCGGTTGTGCCAAGAACCATAGCCCAACCACCCCAAGTATCACTGCGAGTCCTATCGTCCACTTCTGGGCTTGTTGGTTGCGTAATTTATCCTCCTTAGCCCTGCGACGCAGCATTTGCTCACGTAAAATGGCACGCTTCCTCGCCAAGGCCTCTTCCGTACGTGCTTTAGTTTGAACGCGCTGGTTCAACAACAAGAGCGCCCGTTTCAAATACTCGACCGCTCCGCCTAGTTCCTGAAAGGCAGCCTCACTCCCGCCCGCATCCGGGTGCAGCTTTTTGGCCAACTCCCTGTATACAGCATTGAGCTCCGCCTCATCCTTGGGCAGCCGGTCCATACCGATAATCGATAGTGCGCGTTCGAGTTTCACGAATGAAATTTAGGAAAATACGCGCGTTGTTGATGCGCTCAGTGATTATTTACCCTGATACATGAGACGCTCTTCTTCTCTTGCTGGGACCAATTCCCCCGCAATGAACTTCCGCACCAGAATATTCTCGATCAATTTATCTTCAGGATCCTCCACTGGATCGTAGGGCTTTTTCAAGTCGATATCGTACCACCATGCGGTGAGCGACCAGAATCTGGCCGAAAACCCATTTCTATAGGTCTTGATGATCTCATAAACACTAGTGCCGGTCTCCCTATAGATGAGCTTACTCAAGATCTGACCTTCACTTCTTGTCAATCGACGCAGCTCCGGTTCGAAGCGTTCCTCTAAAAAGTCTTGGTATTCCTTCACATACTTCTTGCGTTTGCGGCGCCCGTCAATGCCTTCGAGCTTCATATTCACGCTGTCCATACGCATCGCAGCCTCCCGCACATATGGGTACACGCGCTTCACCTTCTTCATCAACATGTAATACTGTCGACGCGCCTGAAAATCGTTGAGTGCCGGCGCTGGAACGAATAAGATTTCGTCCAATACGGCCCAAGGAATAGTATCGCCATCAATGACTAATTGGCCCACCAAAGGACTACTGGCATCCTTCACGCGTGATAAGGTATCAACCTGCGCCTGCAAGGTCCACCCAATTGCCCATAGCAGCAGACTAAGTACGATTCGCTTTCCAGCGACTGGTCGTTCCATTTTTTTGAATCTTTTGATGACCCTTTTGCTCTTGCAACAAACTTGCCAAGGCCATAGCTCCAATGGATTCTACCTCTGCATCATCCGCTTGCAACAGGTCAGGTGTAAAGTATTTTTCTACGAAATGTGTATCAAAATCCCCACTAACAAAAGCGTCGTGATCCATGACGTAATCCGCGAAATCCAACGTGGTCTGCACTCCAGATATTCTGTATTCGCTGATGGCACGCTTCATTCGGGCTATGGCTTCGGTACGATCCGCTCCAAAGGTGATGAGCTTCGCAATCATAGGATCATAATAAATACTGACTTCCATGCCTTCCTCAAGACCGTCATCCACTCGAATACCCAAGCCTTGTGGACGCTTGTATTCGCGCAAGGTACCGGTTGCCGGCATGAAGTTCTCTGCAGCATTCTCGGCATAAACACGCACCTCCATTGCATGTCCTTGTATCTTCAAATCCTCCTGTGAAAACCATAGTTTTTCACCCTGTGCCACACGAATTTGGGCCTTGACTAAGTCCACACCTGTAATCTGCTCCGTCACCGGGTGCTCTACCTGCAATCGTGTGTTCATCTCCAAGAAGTAGAACGTTCCACCCGGCTCAAAAATAAACTCTACCGTTCCTGCACCGCGGTAATCACAGGCCTTAGCCACATTCACTGCCGCTGTTCCCATAGCCTCTCGTAATTCTGGTGTTAATACCACAGATGGCGCTTCCTCAATGACCTTTTGGTGGCGACGTTGAATGGAACATTCACGCTCAAAAAGATGCACCACATTACCGTGCTCATCTGCCAAAACCTGAATTTCAATATGACGTGGGTTCTGAATGTATTTCTCAACGAATACCGCTCCATTCCCAAAGCTATTAGTAGCCTCACTAATGGCGCGTTTCATCTGCGACTCAAAGTCAGCTGCCTCATGCACGATCCGCATTCCCTTACCACCGCCACCGGCACTGGCCTTAATCATCACGGGAAAACCGATAGACTCGGCAATAGCTAAAGCCTCTTGAACATCTTGCACCTCACCTTCCGAACCAGGCACCAATGGCACATCAAAATCTTTGACCGCATCCTTCGCACTGAGCTTATCGCCCATGATTTCAATGGCATACGTACGGGGGCCAATAAAGGTCATTCCTGCAGCCTCTACCTCGGCAGCAAAAGCCGCATTTTCGCTCAAAAAACCATAACCCGGATGAATACCATCCACGCCCAATTCTTTTGCAAGGCGTACAATCTCCGTACCTCTTAGGTAACTCTCCGATGAAGGTGCTGGTCCTACGCAAACCGCTTCATCTGCAAACAGCACATGCGGCGCACGACGGTCAACTTCAGAATAAACGGCTACTGTTTTAATGCCCATTTCACGGGCACTCCGCATTACGCGCAAGGCGATTTCACCTCGGTTAGCGACTAAGATTTTGGTCAATTGTTTCATATTCGTGGGGGCTACCCAAAAGAGTGATAGACCACAAATATAAGCACCGACTCGCACGGATTACGGCTTAACGATACTTTGATTCCACTGCGCTTCCTCCCCTTGCCAACGCAACCAATAGGTTCCGCTCGGCCAAGAACTTAGATCAAGCAAGAGTGAACTTTCGTGATTCACCTCCAATTGACCCAATAAAGCTCCAGTCGCAGCATAATAATACAAGGTATCTGATACCGGCTGATCAAAGACTACATTGAGTTCACCTTGTGCCGGGTTAGGATAAATGCTCGAATGACGCTCAGCATCCGCAATACCAGTCTCAGTAAGGCTATGTGTCACCAAGGTTGAATCGCCACAATCATTGATCAAGAATAAATTCACTGTATAATTCAACGTAATTACACCATAAGTGTGCTGCGTGTTTGGTGTATTGCCCTTATCGTTGGTTCCATCAGCCCAGTACCAATTTTATTGCGTAGCATCAGTGGCGGAAGCGAAGAAATTCACGACCATCCCGTTAGCGCCTGTAGAAACAATATTGAAACTGAAATCACCTTGTGGCACATCAAACGTGGCCACATCCTTAGAGAAAGTATGCTGATTTCCACAAGAATGTTGTCGATGCTGATACGAGAATTGGTCACCCAAGAAAAATTCACATCTCGTTTCGCAGAAAAACGAATTTGAATGATATCCCCTACCCAGTTGCTCAAACTCTCCACCTGCTTGCGCCAAGCGGAATTCGAAGAGCTAAATTGATTCAAAGCAGTGGTTGAATTCACTGTATGGATTTGGGTTCAAATATTGGTGCCCACCTTTCGCACACGCACATCCAACAAATCAATATCTGAACCGTACATGTGGTAATAGAAGATCAGCCTTGGCAAAGAATCGCTAGATAAATCAATGGTTGGTGTAACTAGATGTGTAAAGGTGGCGTTGGTACTAGTGGCGCCGGTGAACCAACCTTCCGCAACGGCATAACCCCCACCATTACCTGGGGTATGATCATCCGCGGGCCCCGAGTTTAGAGAACCCAAAGTTGGCGGTCCAGCCATCCACAGATAGTTGTTACTCGTCTGTAAACGGGTCCAACAGTTAGGGATGGAACCACTATTGTTTCAGTTGATTTGGGGGACCAAAATCGTCCCTTCAAAATCCTGAGAATACGGCGTGCTCTTCACACATTGTGCATAAGCCGGCTGCAGGACAAACAATATGGCCAAAACGGATAGGTGAAACCACGAGTTTTTCATAAGTGTAATAATACCACAGCTTTCGTACCGAAAAGCCAAAAATGAGTTAGCGTAAGTGTTCAATGAACTTGAGAATTATCAGTAAATTTATGCTGGTGAAGAAACTACTCATTTTCATAGCAATTATAGGCCTACAGCTTTCAAGCTCAGGCCAAGTATTGGCTGTAATGAAGTACAACGGCGGCGGAGATTGGTACGCCAATCCAACAGCCCTGGAAAACTTGGCTTCCTTCTACAACGAAAATTTGAACGGAGCTTGTCAAGTTCAAGGCCATACTACACCAGCAAATGTGCTTTCATCTGGCATCTCCTTTCTGCACGCCACAGGGCACGGCCGAATCTTTTTTGATGAAGTTGATGTTCGAAACCTAAGAGCCTTCGCGGAGCGAGGAGGATTTCTTCACATTGACGACAACTACGGAATGGGTGAGTTCGCAAGGACGGAAATGCAAAAGATTTTTCCTGACCAAAAGGGCCAGCTGCTCCCTTCAGACCACATTATTTTCAAAGGGCCTTATTCTTTCCCGGAGGGCCTTCCTAAAATTCACGAACACGATGCCAAGCCACCACAAGCGCTAGGCTATTTCCTTGAAGGTGAATTAGTCGCCTTACTTACCCTAGAATCAGATCTGGGAGACGGCTGGGAAGACCCAGAAGTTCACAACGACGATCAAGAGACTCGCGAAAAAGCACTAAAAATGGGCGCAAACTTGTTACATTGGGCCCTAACACGAAACACTGAGCCATGAGTTTATTCCAACTTCAACCCATCGCAAAATCTGCCCTGCAATTGCTGGGTGTCGCCCTTGGCATCTACGCCCTATTCCTCATTCAAGGAGTCGTGGCATATGCACTTATCGCACTATATATCAGTGTTTTGGGACGCCCGCTGTTCAAACTAATACAAGATAAAAGCCCATTGGGTAAATACATAGGACCGACGGGGAGCGCTACCCTAACCATGTTGGCTATTGGAGCCGTATTTGCATTCATGGTGTCGTGGTTTGTCCCGTTGGTATTGGAGGAGTTCTCCTTCCTTCGTACCATTCGCTACGATAAACTGATCACTACACTAGAGCAAGAAATGAAACAGTTTTCCAACCTTCTTTCAAACCTCGGTATCGACAGTCAAGTAGAATTACAAAAAATCAACCAAAGTCTTCAACACTTTGCCAGCGTCGAAGCCATATCTGGCGCGGTCCAAGGGGTCTTGGGATCAGTTGGTAACGTTATCATTGGTCTGTTTTCAATAGCCTTTATAAGCTTCTTTTTGATCCGTGAACAAGAATTGGCCCATACTTTTATTGACTATATCACACCAAAAAAGCACCACAATAAAATGGACATTATCGTCCCACAGATCAAGCGAATTGTTACGCGTTACAGCTTCGGGATCCTCCTGCAAATCACCGCCATCTTTACATTGCTTTCCATCGGCATGACCCTGATCGGCGTCGAAGGCGCTATTGTACTGGCGTTGACCGCGGCAATTTTCAACCTTATTCCTTACGTAGGCCCTATTATTGGTGCTACACTCGGGATTTTGCTGAGTATGGGACAGCTATATGCGCTCGGTGCGGCCGATCCTACTATTGATCCAGATTTGGTTCAAGGACTCTACCTTTTAGTAGGGTTGTTTGCGGTGGTCCAATTATTAGATAATATCGTTTTCCAACCTTTCATTTTCAGCAACAGTGTGGGTGCTCATCCACTCGAGATTTTCATTGTAATTTCTATTGCGGGAACGCTCCTAGGAATTGTCGGCATGATCTTCGCCGTTCCCGCCTACAGCATCATTCGTGTGGTAATGAACACCGTTCGCAATGAGTTGAACCAAGGCAACTAAACATGCCCCAACCCATCCAACAGGTACACCCTGAAGATTTCAATTCGCCAGAATCGTGGCAATGGATAGCTAATAATCAAGATGCTTCCTTGCAGGATTTGAACCTGAAGTACGGCCTCGAACGCCCTTATTTTAGCTGGATCAGTCAACTGGAAGCCCAGCGTAAATACGGCAAGAAGTTCAAGCCGTTATTTTCGAAAAATTGGATCTTTCCCACCGGCCTCCCTCTAGAGCAGAGCAGCAGTTGGGCAACGGCAGTTTTCAAAGCATCCCTGGTGCGTACACCTTATTCCATTGATTTATGCGCCGGCATGGGGGTCGATAGCTTGGCACTCAGCCAACGTTTTGAAGTTCAAAAGCACTGGGCAAATGAACTGAATGCGGATTTAGCGCGCCTACTAGAGCATAATCTACCCGCGGTAAAAATCACCAATGCACCAGCAGAGGAATTGATGGCGGAATTGGAACAATGGAAAAAAGAACATAAAATTTCTGCCGAAGCGCTGACCATCTATGTCGACCCGGACCGTCGCGCCACCGGTAACAAGGCCCACAGCATAACCCAAACGGTCCCTCACCTTCCCTCCCTCCAACAACAATGGCTTGAAAGCGCACACAATGTGCTATCCAAGCACAGCCCTATGGCTTCCCTGGTAGAGCTGCAACAACTTGACGGGTGTGCCACCATTTATGTCGTGGAATACCAAGGAGAATGCAAGGAATTGTTGTGCCTTCAACGCAAAGGATATACAGCAGCACCAGCGTTACAAGTGGTGGTTTTATCACCGGATGAAAACACAGCTTGGGTGCAATATGGGGTTGAGCGTGTTAACCTTACATCTTTGGAAATGACCACGAATCCCAAAGCATACATAATTCAACCCGGCCCAGCTCTATCCAAGAGCGAAGGCCATGTAGGGCTTTTTGAGCCGATGGGGGCTAAAAAGCTCGTGTGTGGAAATCTTTACACTGTCGACCATGAGCCCGCACCAAACGAACTGTATGAACGTTATGAGGTTATAGAAATAGCGAAGCCATATAAGATTCAAACCCCTGTAGACCGGGCCGCCATTGAGCGTATCGGGTTCCCTGAGCATCCGGATTTGATTCGGAAAAAGCTCAAGATTAAAGAAGGGCGAGAGATGAAGATTTTCGCAATGAAATTGGGCACTCAGAAACAAATGATTCTTGCGCGGCGCCTAGATTGAGGCATGCTTTTTGAATCGTAACTTAGTAGTATGAAACTCCGACAAACCCTTTGGGCTTTTCTTTTGCTCTGCGCAGGTACGCTGCACGGACAAGAGGCGATTTTTGTCCCAAATGAGGGACAGTGGGACGGCGAGTTTCAATACAAGCTTCCCCTGAAATACGGAGCTCTATTCTTTGAGCCAGGATCTGTACAAATGGTGCTTCGAGATGCAGGGCAAATTGAGGACCTGCGAGGGCATCACATGCACGAGGCGGGCTTGAGCTTGCCGGTGGATCCGCTGCGCACGCACGCGGTTCGAATGTTCTTCATTGATGCCGAACCGGCGGAAAGTCGCGGTACACATGAAACAGGGTACTACCATAATTACTTCTTAGGAGAAGATCAAAGTCGTTGGAAAGGGGACGTTCGACCGCACGATGCATTGGTCTACGAGGACCTCTACCCTTCCGCTACACTAAAATTTTACGCAAAAGACGGCCACCTAAAGTACGATTGGCATTTGGGCGATCCGGAGGTTCTTTCTCAGATTAAATGGACGTACGACGGCGCCACCGGAATCCAATTAAACCCTGAGGGCAGCCTACAAATCCAAACCTCAGTCGGTGAATTCATGGAAAGCACACCTGTGGCGTGGGGTTGGAAAAACGGAGAACGTATAGATTTCGGTTGTTGGTATACGTTGGTGGGGCAGGAAATAGGCTTTGCCGCGGAAGAAGAAGCCATGGATTTGGATTCCTTGGTCATAGATCCGCAACTCATATTCACTTCTTTTAGTGGTTCATTGACAGATAATTGGGGATTCGCTGCCACCTACGACGATGCAGGAAGGTTATACGGAGCCGGTATTGCCTTTGCTACGGGTTATGTTGCCTCCACCGGTGCGTTCCAAACCACCTATAACGACCCTCCCGGTATTAACCTTGGTTTCAATCCCGACGTAACCATCACCGTATTCGAGCCACAAGGTACAACCATGCTCTATGCTACATATTTAGGAGGAACTGCTCCGGATCATCCTCACAGTATGGTGGTCAATAGCAACAATCAACTCATTATTATGGGAACCACAGGGAGTACAAATTTCCCTACGCAAAACCCCGTACAAAGCAGCAATGCCGGAGGAAACGACGTCACCATCAACGGCTACGAGTTCAAAAAATCGGACCTATTCGTCACCAGATTCAATACTTCAGGTACAGCGGTACTTAGCTCTACTTACCTCGGCGGAACGGGCAACGATGGACTCAATACTGCTATTATTGAGAATTACGGTGATGCTGCCCGTGGAGAAGTCGTGGTCGATGCATCCAACAACATTTATGTGACGGCTTCCACCAACAGTACAAACTTTCCGTCAACGAACTGTACGCGCTGTTCGAATGCGGGTAGCCAGGATGCCGTAGTCTTTAAGTTAAATGCCTCAGGAACATCTTTATTATGGTCCAATTATTACGGCAGCACAAGTAATGATGCGGGATATAGCCTCAAATACCACAACGGTGCTGTGTTCATCACTGGTGGAACCGAAGGCGGCAATCTTCCTTCCACGAGCGGTGGATTTAAAAGCTCTTACGGAGGAAACTTAGATGGATATGTGGCCAAGTTCAATGCCTCCACCGGTGCCCTGTTACAAAGCACCTACGTCGGAACCGCACAATACGACCAAAGCTTCATTCTCGATGTGGATAAACTAGGTAATGTCTATGCCTTCGGACAAACATTAGGCAACTACCCCATTACTACCGGCGCATGGGGTACCCCTCAATACCGCAAGCAGTTCATTCACAAGATTAGCAACGACTTGACCTCTAGCCAAGCCTCTACGGCTTTCGGATCACCATCCGGCAGCTTAAACCTTGTGCCTACAGCCTTCAACGTGGACGATTGTCTGAACATTTTACTCTCAGGTTGGGGCGGGGTTACAAACAACGGCTATTTCCCCACAACCGTGGAACAACTCCCCGTAAGTACTGATGCACTACAAAGCTCCACCAACGGATCAGACTTCTACTTCATGGTATTGACCAAGAACTTCGGTTCCTTCAAATACGGAAGCTATTTCGGGGGGTCTACCTCAGCAGAGCACGTAGATGGAGGAACGAGCAGGTTTGACGAACGTGGTAGAATTTACCAAGCCGTCTGCGCAGGCTGCGGAGGCAATGACGACCTCCCCACTACCCCGGGTGCCTTTAGCGAAACGAACAACAGCAGTAATTGTAACCTAGGGGTCATCAAACTTGATTTTGAAACGGATATCGAGGCGAAAGCGGAGATTGACCTTAACTACCTAATCGATACGAATTGTTACGAGTTGACCTTAAAGCTTGACAACAAAAGCGTAAATGCCAACGCCTACTTCTGGGACTTTAACCAAGGTGATACCTCAAACCTTAAGGACCCGGTGGTCACTTTCCCGAACCTCGGAACGTATAACGTAATGCTTGTGGCCATTGATACAGTATGTGATAGTTACGACACCACTTTCATAGAAATCATTCACGATACCGCAAGTTTCCCTGTGACAGATTGGGTGGCGAATTACGTAAGTTGTGACCTCTTGCGCGAGGTGAACTTCATAGAACAATTGGCCGATGCTGATTATTACGAATGGGACTTTGGGGACGGTCAAAACTTCACCACGACCTCCAGAAACATCCTACACACCTACCCTGCCTTTGCTACCTACACCGCCACAGTTACCGCACGAGATAGCTTCTGTGATGTAAGTGTAGATCAAAGTTTTCTCATAGAATTTGATGACGATGCCTCCCTTCCCACCGTTACAGTTACCACTGATAGTTGTAGATACGGCGGAGTAGACGTATTCTATCAAAATGTAGACAGCACTATGCTCTTCGAATGGAACTTCGCAGGCAACATCGATAGCGGCATGATTCCATCCTTCCGTTATCCAGAGAGCGGATTAGAAGCAGTATACCTTACCATCACAGATACCCTCTGTAACCGCAGCTATACCTTCGATTTCTTGGCCGATATCATTCGCATTGACGGGCGCGTTTGGATTCCTAATGCATTCACACCGAACGGTGATAAAGACAATGAACTATTCGAGATTTCGGGTAACAGCTGTCTTGAGGACCCCGTTTTTGTGATTTTCGACAGCTGGGGTAATGAAATCTTCCGCTCTGAAGATCCATTCCAAGAATTCTGGGACGGCACTTTCAAAGGAAAACCCGTACCTCAGGATGTCTATACCTACAGGTTTACCGGTGGCAAAGAGGTGCGTATGGGCACCGTGACCATCATCAATTAAGCTGGTGCGTAGATTTCCTCTACGACATTGAGAAAACCATCCACACAATCTTCCGTATTGAATTTGCTGAAAGAGACACGTACGGGCTGGTAGTTCGACGTCCAATCGCCCAACGCACGAATAACATGGCTGCCTTGGTTAGACCCGCTCGTACAAGCCGAACCACCACTGACATTGATGCCTTTCATATCAAAAGAAAACGTGAGCATATCGTTGGCAGATTTCGGAAAGGCAATACTCAAAACGGTATATAGGCTCTTGTCCAATTCTGCACTTCGCCCAAAGAACTTAGCATCAGGAACGATACGTTTCACACCGTCAATCACACGTTGCTTTAACGCTTCCACTTTCTTCTGGTCCTCGGCCATCTCTGTGGTGGCAATCTCAAAAGCCTTACCTAGAGCAACAATACCGATGGTGTTTTCTGTTCCTGCACGCATGTTGCGCTCCTGGGCACCACCTTGGATCAATGGTTTTATCTTCAATCCACTACGTACATAGGCGAAGCCTACGCCCTTTGGACCGTGTATCTTATGTGCTGAGCAGGTTAAAAAGTCATACCCAACCTCTTTAACGCTGATCGGCAAATGCCCCATCGCTTGAACGGTATCTGAATGGAACAACGCACCGTAAGCCTTGCACAAGGCACTAATTTCCTTGACAGGATTCAAGTTGCCTATTTCATTATTGGCGAACATCAAGCTCACCAACGTCTTAGGTCCGTCTTTTAGGAGCGCTTCGAGCTCCGCTAAATCAACATCCCCAAATTCATTTACGCTCAAATAGGCAGCTTCCACCTCTCCGCGCTCCACCATGAACTCCACAGGATGACCTACGGCATGGTGTTCGATGGTGGTGGTGATGATACGCTTTACGCCTAAGTCGCGAACGCTACAGAACAAAGCCATGTTGTCGGCCTCCGTGCCGCCAGATGTAAAGAAAATTTCACCGGGCTCCGCCTCAAGTCGTTGTGCAATACGCTTGCGCACTACCTCTACCTCTACTTTGGCACCACGGCCGCTAACATGAGTACTTGAAGGATTACCAAAATTCTCCATCATGCGCACCATCTCGTCTTTCACTCGAGGCTCCAAAGGTGTGGTGGCTGCGTTATCTAAGAAAATGACTTCCATGCTCTGTTTTTAGGTTCCCCAAATATAAGGCTTACGCTAATTCTTCTATCTCCTTTATGAAGCGCTCGCCTAATGTTGTGGCTTCTTCTGTAGAGGGTGCCTCAGTGTAAATCCGGATGATAGGCTCTGTATTGGATTTTCTCAAATGAACCCATCGGTCTAACCAAGTGATTTTAACGCCATCAATGGTACTTAATTCTTCTTCCGAATAACGTCCAGCGATGGTCGCGAGGATGCCATCGACATCTAAACCTGGGGTCAATTCAATTTTCTGTTTGGCCATATAATACTGAGGATAGCCCGCGCGCAGTTCGCTCATGGTCTTGCCTGATTTGGCCAGGTGTGTCAAGGCGAGCGCAATGCCGACTAGGGCATCACGGCCGTAATGTAATTCAGGTAAGATGATTCCACCATTGCCTTCCCCGCCGAGCACGGCTTGTTTGGCCTTCATCTCGTTTACCACATTCACCTCACCAACGGCAGAAGGACTGTAGGTGGACCCCTTTGATTCCGCTAAATCACGAAGGGCCTTGGAGGAGCTCATATTACTGACCACATGCCCTGGTGTGAGTGAAAGTAGATAATCGGCCACTAAAACCAAGGTATATTCTTCGCCAAACATGGCGCCTTTTTCATCAATAAAGGCCAAGCGGTCCACATCCGGATCCACCACGATGCCAAGATCGTAAGAGCCGTTGCTCACCTCATCGATAATAGCGCCCAAATGCTGCTCGAGGGGCTCAGGATTGTGTGGGAATCTACCGTGCGGTTCAGGATATAGGTTGTGGTATGCTACGCCCAATTTATCGAGCAGCATAGGAATGGCAACACTTCCGGAGCTGTGCACAGCATCAATGGCGACCTTAAAGCCTGCCGCTTTTACCGCTGCGACGTTGACAGAAGGCAAGGCCAAGACTTGGTCAATATGCCAATCCATACCGTCCTCACAGGCTGTGAGTGTACCGAGATCGCCTACCTCAGCAAAATCCAAATCCGTGCTTTCTGCCAACCGTAAAATTTCAGCGCCATCATCACCAGAAACAAATTCACCTTTCTCGTTCAAGAGTTTCAGTGCATTCCATTGCTCTGGATTGTGCGAGGCAGTGAGGATAATGCCACCCGCCGCCGAATATCGTGGGACGAGCATTTCTACGGTCGGGGTAGTACTCAAACCGGCGTTAATAACATCAATGCCCAAACCCTGCAAGGTGCTAATGACCAATTGTTCCAGCATCGGTCCTGAAGGACGTGCATCACGGCCAATAACCACCGTCGGGTTCCACGTACGCGTTTTAAGCCAACTGCCGTAGCCTGCGGCAAACTTTACCGCATCAATAGGTGTTAAATTATCGCCAGGGGCACCGCCGATGGTACCGCGAATTCCCGAAATGGATTTGATCAGTGTCATGAAGGTTTGGAATGTTTTTGGCTAAGATAACCGCAAAGAATACCGTGCACAACCTATGGCATTAGAATTGCTTAATTGTTAATAACAGAGTGAAAACTTCAAGTCCCTAAGACTCCCTGCCCCTTTCTCCCGATGCCCAAAGCACTTATCTTTCTACTATGCGATTTGAGGACCACGAGACCTTAACATTAGTACATGCATTCGAAAACGCGATCAGCGAAGGGAGACAACCCTATTTCGATGTTGAAGATTTAGAACTCATTCTAGACTATTACCTAGACACGGGGTCTTTTGAGCAAACCAAAAACGCATTAGAAATCGCTCAAGCCATTCATCCTTTGGCCTTTACTTTCAAGATTAAGGAGGTACAACTGGACATTGCGATGAAAGATTATACTCGAGCCGAGGCGAAACTGAATCACTTAGAAGGATTGAATATGCGTTCCACGGAATTGCTCATCGCACGAGCCACGATCTTAATGCATCGCGGCAATACTCAAAAGGGATTACAATTATTGGACGAGGCCTTAGCCGGTTCCGACGATCCCGTAGAGGTGTTGCAGATGATCGCAGACACGCATTTGAGCCAGGGCGATTACCCGCGGGCCATCAATATTTTGGTGCGATGGTGCCGTTTAGAAGAGGAAGATTTGGACGAAGGTGCATTGTACCAGCTGGCTATGTGCCTAGATTTCACCAACGAATACGACCGTGCCATTGCATTATTCGAAAGCTTCACACTAAAAGAACCCTACAACCCCTTGCTGTGGTACCAGCTCGGCGCTTTCCAACTGCGCAAGGATAACGAAGCTCAAGCCTTGCAAATGTTCCAATGGGCCATCACCGCAGATGATACCTTCCACGCCGCCTACTTTGAGATTGGCAGAATTCACGAGCATAACGAAGAATACATTAACGCCCTAACGGCCTACAAGCAAAGCGTGAACGAAGACTTGCCGAGCGGCTACGTACATTTCCGAATAGGCTTGCTCGAAGCTGAACTTGGCAGCCCAAATGAGGCCTTGCGTGAATTCAACAAAGCCATCGCCCTTGAACCCGATATGGATGATGTCCATTTGGAGCGCGCTAGCGTCCTCATGGAGTTGGAGCGCTACGCTGAGGCGGTAAAGGATTACAAAAAAGTTTGGTTGGACGAAGCCTACGGTTCGGAGGATGTCTTGGATTTCGTGGAGTGTTTGATAGAATTGGACCTCCTAGAGCAAGCCATCGCTATTCTCTACGATGCCGTTGAACGCTTCCCAGAAGTGCTCCAGTTCAGATTAGTGCTTGCCGGCTACCTCTTCGCAGCCGACGATATCATCAGCGCAAAAGAGGTGCTGGAAGATTTGCATTTGAACCGCGATGAGTTGCGAACACTATTTGCGGAATACTTCCCAGATCTACTTGAAGTCCCAGTAGTGGCCGCTATTTTAGCAGAATTGAAATAACCCACCCATGCAGAAATATTTGAGTTTGTTCCTCAAAGGCATGGCCATGGGAGCGGCAGATGTCGTCCCCGGAGTCAGCGGAGGAACTATCGCATTTATCACGAATATTTACGAGGAATTAATAGGCAATCTTAGCCGGTTTGATGCGCATGCCATTAAGCTACTTTTTCGGGGCCAATTCCGCGATCTATGGTCCCACATCGGCGGTACCTTCCTCGCAGTCCTCTTCGCTGGGATTTTCACCAGTGTACTTTCCCTAGCCTCCATCCTTGGCTATGCACTTGAGCACCACCCCACCGCCATCTGGAGTTTCTTCTTTGGCCTCGTGTTCGCCTCCATCTTCATTGTCGGACGAAACATCACCCACTGGGGCAACCCGCAAATCCTTTCATTCATCATCGGAACCGCCATTGCCTATTGGGTCACCACCTTACCCGCTGTGGGCGGTACAGAGCACCCGCTCTACCTTATTCTTTGTGGCGCCTTGGCCATTTGTGCCATGATTTTACCGGGCATCAGCGGCAGTTTCATTCTTCTGTTATTGGGCGCCTACGCCACTGTGCTCAGTGCCGTGAGCGATCGAAACGTGCTCATCATAACCTACGTAGGCATCGGTGCAGTAGCAGGACTGATCAGCTTCACCAAAGCCTTGAAGTGGATTTTCGAGCATTACTACAACATTGCCGTGGCCCTGCTCTCTGGGTTCTTGTTGGGATCACTGAACAAGCTTTGGCCGTGGAAATGGGTAGTGGAATACTATGTTAAACACGAAGGCACGCCGAAGGAAGAATACGTTCCATTGATTACAGAAAATTTAGCTCCTGGGACAGATTGGACTTTGGCCCTCCCTGTCGCCATTGCGGGCGCGTTAGTCGTCTTCGTACTAGAGTGGGCCGGAAAACTCAAGCGCGCATGATTCGCCTCGGCCTCATAGGACATCCTATCGGGCATAGCAAAAGCCCCGCCCTACACCATGGTTTCATGGAAGAAAGTGGCACCCCGGGTATGTACCAATGTTATGAGCGCACCTCCATGGATCGCAAGGCCATGGTGGAGTTGTTCGATGGAGAAGGTTTAACCGGCATCAACATTACCATTCCATTCAAAGAACAAGCCCTTCACTGGGTAAATGAGGTAGATGAACGTGCGAAAAGAATTGGTGCCATCAATACCATCGTGAAAACTGGAGATCGTTTCGTGGGTTACAATACAGACGTGGACGGTATCGCTCAAACCCTCGAGGCCTTAGGACCAGAACGACCTACCCTAGTATTGGGAGGCGGTGGCGCAGCAAAAGCACTTTGTGCCGTGTTAGAGGAGCGACAAACCCCTTATTTGATTGTCCAGCGACACGGTCCCGTGACCTACGGCAGCTTGACGCAAGAACAAGCTTCGGCGCATCCCCGATGGATTAATTGTACCCCAGTGGGTGGACCAAAATACCCCGGCAATTATTTACCATTGCCGTATAAGGTAATCACGCAGGAATTCGCCATCTTTGATATGACGTATGAACCGAACCCAACCCCAATGATGTTAAAGGGTAAGGAAATGGGCGCTGCCGTGATCGGCGGCAATCTAATGTTAACTGAGCAAGCGAAAAAAGCATGGCAATTGTTTCATGCCGCTTACTACAAAAATTTGTAGATGATGAGTCAAGAAGAATTGGACCCGCAAGAAAACACGCAACCTAAGGAGGAAACCAGCACACCTATGCCGGAAGCGCCCGAGAGTAGCGAAGTTGTGGAGGAAACGGAAGAAGAGCAAAACACGGAAGTCAAAGCTGTAGAGGCAGAAGACGATCACGAAAGCCCGAAAGAGCGCAAGTTGATCATTCCAGATTTCGATGCCCTGACGGTAGAACAATCCCTTGAAATCATCGCCCAGCACATTGGCGAGCATGAGCCACAACGCATCAAAGGCGTGGTAGAGAGCGGACGTTCTCGAATTTTACAAGAGCTCAATGCGGAGCGTGATGCTGCAAAAGCAGCCTTTATCGAAGAAGGCGGCAACAGCATCGATTTCCATTACGACCAGCCATTGCGCAAGCAACTCAACACTACCTACGGCGGTTATAGAGATAAGTTGCGCAAGCATTATAGCCAGCTTGAGGCGGAACTCAGCGCAAACTTGGCCACCAAACTTGATATCATCGAGCAAATCAAAGCTTTGCCCATGATGGAAGGCAGTGCCAAGAATAAATACGAAACATTCAAAGGATTACGCGAGCGCTGGAACAATACTGGTCTCGTCCCTAAAAGTGATGCGCGCAACGTGTGGGCAAACTACAACCACCACGTTGACAATTTCTTCGACTACTTGAGAATGGCCTACGACCTCATCGAGATTGATTACCAAAACAACCTCGCGGAGAAGGTCGCCCTATGTGAATCCTTGGAGAACATGTTAGCCGGCGGTGCCTCAGCGAAGATTTTCAAAACGCTACAACAAGCGCACAGCAAGTGGAAAAGAATTGGCCCGGTGCCACGCGAACACAAAGACCAGCTTTGGGAGCGGTTTAAAGCCATTACCAGCAAGGTTCATGAGCTGAGAGATTCCTTTAATGAGAAAATCAAGACACAGAACGATGAGAAAATTGCCGCGAAGAATGAAGTTGTGGCGAAAATCCAGGCGCTGACAACGGAGCTACCGACCAAACACGGCGGATGGCAAAAGGCCAGCAAAGCGTTGGAGGCCTTACGTGGCGAGTTTAAGAAAATTGGCTTCGTGAAAAGCGAAGAAAACTCCGTGGTTTGGGAAGAATACAAAACGGCCCAGCGCGAGTTCAACAGATTGAAAAATGCCTTCTACAAAGAGGAGAAAAAAGCACAACGCGTGAATCTAGAAAAGAAACAAGCGTTGATTGAGCTCGCCGAAAGCGTGAAAGACAGTGATGATTTTGCGGCTACTGCGCAGGTTCTCAAAAAAGCACAGCAGGATTGGAAGAAGTCCGGTTACGTCCCTAAAAAAGAGGGGGATCAACTTTGGGAAGCCTTCCGAAGTGCTTGTAACCATTTCTTCGATCGCATGCACGGTGAACGCAAAGCGGTAGAAAAGCAAAGCAATGCCGATCAGAAAGCCAAAGAAGATTTCTTGGCCAGCATTAAGAAAGCTAAGGTTGCCTCGCTAGACGATGCCATTGCCTTGAGTGAGCAGTGGGGAGCCCTAGGCCAAGGTGGTAGACGCGAGCACGACCAAAACTTTGATGCATTGTTGGCCGAAAAATTAGCACCACTTGGCCTCAGTGCCCAAGAGGTAGAAGCTGCTTTGATGCAAGCTAAGGTAAAAGCCATGGTAGAGGCCGACGATCAAGACGGATTATTCCGCCAGCGCGCTGCCATCCGTGAAGGATTAGACAGCGCAAAGAAGGAATTGCACCAGCTTGAAAACAACATTGCCTTCTTCTCTGCCTCGAAAGGAAACCCATTACTGGAAGCTGCATTGGCAAAAATTGAAGAACAGAAAGCCTTGGTGGAGCATTACACTGCCATGCGCAAGCTTTTCAATAGCCTACTTAAATAATCCGGCATGAAGTTTAAGCTCGTAGCTCCATTCGAGCCGATGGGAGACCAGCCCACGGCCATCAACGATTTGGTAGAAGGGCTGAACGGCGGCGAGCGGGATCAAGTACTACTTGGGGTTACCGGGTCTGGTAAGACCTTTACGGTAGCGAACGTCATCGAACGTACCCAGCGCCCTACCCTCATTCTGTGTCACAACAAGACGCTAGCCGCCCAACTCTACGGGGAGATGAAGGAATTCTTCCCTGAGAATGCGGTCGAATATTTCGTCAGCTACTACGATTATTACCAGCCCGAAGCCTACGTTCCTTCCTCCGGTCTTTACATTGAGAAAGATCTGAGCATCAACGACGAAATCGAAAAGCTTCGCTTGAGCACCACCTCCTCCCTATTGAGCGGACGCCGTGACGTGATTGTGGTCGCGTCCGTGAGTTGTTTATACGGGATGGGAAACCCGGAGGCCTTTAATAGTTCTGTGGTCCAATTAAAAGTGGGCGATACCATCGCCCGCCAAGCCCTGCTCCACGCCTTTGTTAATGCCCTCTACGCCCGAACCGCAGCCGAGTTCAAGCGCGGCAGTTTTCGTGTAAAAGGCGATACCGTAGACATTTTCCCCGCCTACGCGGAAACCTATTACCGCATCAGTTTCTGGGGCGATGAAGTGGAGAGCATTGAACACATGGACCCCATCAGCGGCCAACGCATTGAACACATGGATGAAATGCGCTTGTTCCCTGCCAACCTATTCGTCACCGAAAAGGACCAATTACAACACGCCATCCACCAAATCCAGGACGACCTCATGCAGCAGGTGGACCACTTCCGCAATGTGAGTCGTCCACTAGAAGCCAAGCGTTTGGAGGAGCGCACCAACTTTGATTTGGAGATGATACGGGAATTGGGCTACTGTTCCGGCATAGAGAACTACAGCCGCTACCTCGACGGGCGCGCGCCAGGCGTGCGTCCTTTCTGCTTGCTCGACTACTTTGCCGACGACTTTCTACTCGTAGTCGACGAAAGCCACGTGACCATTCCCCAAGTACGCGCCATGTACGGCGGCGACCGCTCACGCAAAGAAAACTTGGTAGAATACGGCTTCCGTCTACCCGCAGCCTTAGACAACCGCCCCTTAAAGTTTGAAGAATTCGAGCAGATTCGTGGACAGGCCCTATTCGTTAGTGCCACACCAGCCGAATTCGAGCTCGAGCTCAGTGGCGGGGTCTTCGCCGAACAAGTCATCCGCCCTACTGGCCTGCTTGATCCCGTGGTTGAAGTACGCCCGTGCGAGAACCAAGTTGACGACCTCATGGATGAAATACGCATTCGTGTACAACGAGACGAGCGCGTCCTAGTCACCACCTTGACCAAAAGAATGGCAGAGGAGCTGACCAAATACTTCACGCGTTACGACATACGATGCCGCTACATCCACAGCGACGTGGACACACTGGAGCGCGTAGAAATTATGCGCGATTTAAGACTGGGCATCTTTGACGTACTGATCGGAGTCAACCTGCTCCGCGAAGGATTGGATTTCCCTGAGGTAAGTTTGGTGGCCATCATGGATGCAGACAAAGAAGGCTTCTTGCGTAGTACGCGCTCCCTCGTTCAAACCATCGGACGAGCGGCGCGAAACGTTAACGGTATGGCAATTTTGTACGCCGACAAGATCACCGACAGTATGCAGCGAACGATTGACGAGACTTCGCGGCGAAGAGAGAAACAAGATACTTTTAATAAAGCCAACGGTATTGTTCCCACTGCGCTTCGTTCCAGTAGAGACGAAATCCTTGCTAAATCCAGTGCCGTGAACAAGGGCGCCCAATACAAGGAAGGCATGGCATCCGTAAAAGCCGCAGAAGAAGCGGTCAACTACACAAGCCAAGAAGATCTTGAAAAGCGCATCAGAGAAACACGAAAAGGCATGGAAACCGCTGCGAAGTCCATGGACTTCATCGAAGCCGCCAGACTTCGTGATTTACTCATCGAACTAGAAAGTAAAAGGGAAAAGCGCTAGTTACAAGTAATGCGCCACACCCACAGCAAAGGTCCACACTTGGTGCCCGTCAATACGCTGGTCTAAATACAAAGTTGGCGTCCACTCCCATCGATCGTTCATCGGTACCTCACCTTCAATCCCCACACGTAGGAGGGTTTTCATTTCACCATTTTCCACAGTAAGTCCAGGACCCATCCCAAGCAAGAGATTGTGTGAGAGGCGGTAGAAAATATCCAACGTAGAGACCATCGGTGTTTGAAGTTCAATGGTTTCCCCAAGATCATTTTCAATGAGATAGTTTTCCAACTCAATATCACTGTGCCAACCGATGGACCAATGATCATTGATGTGGTAATCCATATCCATACCCCAGGTAGGTACAAAGAACACTCCTTCACCCCCTACTTCGGGAACCATACCATGGCCTATAAGTAAGGCCAAGCGCAGTGGATGACGGTGATGGTGAGGGTCTGGTTCCACCTGATGTGGATGGTGCTGTGCCTGTGCATTCCATCCTAGAATCACGGCAAACAATATCGAAAAGTAGGTCTTCATGACGGAGTAATAAGCGCGAAATTGCTACTTTTCACTATCTTCGAGCATAACAATTATCACACTCATGATTTACGTATCCATTGGCCTTGGTTTGCTGTTTTTGAGCATGGGTTTTATTGTTACACCAAGCAATGCAAAATACCTGCTCAGTGGGTACAACACGATGAGCAGTGAGGACCAGGAAAAGTTTCCCATTGTGGAATATCTGAAAGCGTTCAAGACCTTTCACATTTGGTTTGGAATCTTATATACCCTGTTATCGGTGATCTTACACCTGCTCGATTCGGACCTAGTCAGTTACCATTTAGGCATCACTCCCATTCTTGCCTATGGCTATTTCTTCTGGACATCCCGTAAATACAACGAAGGATTAAGCAGCACAACGAAGAACAATACGACCATCGGATTGATCGTGTTGAG
>DFQY01000011.1 GCA_002378005.1 Flavobacteriales bacterium UBA3477 | reverse complement strand
AGCGCCCGGGGTTTTTTATATTTAATTATCCGGCCTTAGATCCGCTCCTCCACAGCGCGTCGGGCTTTGTTTAGGTCAAAATAGAATCGGCCCCCGATTGCAAAATTTGTGACCAAAGAGGGTTGTGGAATCACTGCAATACCCGGTGCAAATTCGAAGAAGATGTCTAGGGGTAAATCCGACACTTCGTACGCTACACCGAGAGGTACGCGTGCGTATACTTGGTTGCCCAAATCGTTATAGCTCCTTAAATGAATACCTGCCCCATAGTAAAAAGGAATCTTGCCTTTTTCGGCGGTGATGAAATCGTAATTATGGAGCAAGAAATCTGCTCCAATATTGATACCTTCTTGGCCCTTTACGGTGCTATAGCCGAGGGTATATTGAAAGGCTTCGCTGTGGTTGATAAACTTTTTGATGCTAAAACCACTGGGTTCACCTAAGGCGAGACCGATGCCATAATGTCCTTTGTAGTCCTGTGCTGTCGCAGCGAAGCTTCCCAGGAATGCGATGACTAGAAGTGCTCTTTTCATGAGGGAGTATACGTGTTCAAGGTTAACTGTGTGCCGTCCCATTTGGCGTAGGTATTCAGAGTAATCCAGTCGCCTAGGACGAAATATTTGCTTTCAATTTTGGTGCCATCTTTTCCTTCTTGGGTTTGAAGGACCAATTCTTTCTCGTGGTGGCGGTGCCCATAAATAAAGGCATCGAACCACTCTTTTTGGAGGAGGGTTTGGCTGTGAATTAATTGGCGCTCTTTATCTCCTTTGAAGGCATGGTCTTCCGGGTCCTGGCTGTTTCTCGAAGTGCGCGACATCCGCGCGGCAAAACCCACGCCGAAGTTTGGGTGTAGTCTCTTGTATGCCCAGATCGCGAGCGGGTTGGTGAAGAGTTTTTTCAGCGCTTTGTACTTGCGATCTCCTGGCCCCAATCCGTCGCCATGCGCAATGTAGTAGCGCAAAGAAGTTCCGGGTACATCCCACTGCAGGGGCTGATGATGTATGGTGGCCCCCAATTCTTCGCTGAGGTAATCTCCCATCCATAAATCATGGTTGCCCACGAAAATGTGCAATTCCATGCCTTCGTCCACCATGTGTCCCAGTTGGCCGAGGAGGCGGGTATGGCCACGAGGCACGGCGTGCTTGTATTCAAACCAGTAGTCGAACAAATCACCGACTATGAAGAGGCGTTCGCACTGGTCCGATATGCTGCGTAGGAAGCCGACCAATTGTCGCTCACGCGCTTGGCTTTGGAGCACATCTGGGGCACCTAAATGCACATCGGAAATGAAATACGTCTGGTTTTTCACGGTCGCTAAGGTACGTTATTTAAGGTATTGCAGTGCCATTGGTAGTTTGTGTTAAAATAATTTTTAGTTTTGCCTAAACTAAAAGATAGTCACATTGAAAACTCATACGGAAAGCGAGGAGAATTACATCAAAGCCTTGTACCATTTAGGCAGCGACAATCCTGTGAGCAATGGGGATTTGGCGCAGCGTATCGGGGCCAAAGGCAGTTCTGTGACCCAAGCTGTAAAACGGTTGAGCCAGAAGAATCTTGTAACGGTGGTACCATATAAAGGAGTACAACTCACAAAGGAGGGAATTTTATTGGCCAAATCCATCCTGCGCAAACACCGTTTATGGGAAACCTTCTTGGTGGATACCCTTGGGTTTGGCTGGGACCAAGTGCATCCACTCGCCGAACAACTCGAGCATGTTCAGAGCGAGGAATTGGTCGAGAGATTGTCGGATTTTCTTGGTACGCCGAAGCACGATCCGCACGGTGATCCTATCCCGGAGCGCAATGGACAAATGCCCCCGGTCTTAGGCGAACCCCTCGGTGCCTTCGCGAAAGGCCATACCATCAAAGTAGTGCGTGTGGAAGATGCAGGGTCGGAGTTTTTTGACCAATTGGACGCTATGAATATCAACCTGGGCAACACTTACGACGTCGAGGCTATTTCGTCTTTTGATGCCAGCGTACAGCTCAAATCGCCTTCGGGCCACACCATTTGGCTCAGCAAGAGCATGAGCGCGAACATTTACGCCGTACACGCATGAAAAAACTCTTAATCATACTGACCGGTGCGTTTGCCCTTTCCTGCCAACCGCAAGAAAGTGTCGACGTATTGTGTACCACCTCTATCGTGGCGGATGCGGCACGTCAACTTTTGCCGGAAGCCGTCAAGGTGGAAGCCTTGATGCATTCCAACATCGACCCGCATAGCTACAAACCTGTGGAGAGCGATGTAGCCAAGCTCAGCAATGCCCGTATCATCCTGTACAATGGCTTGCATTTGGAAGGGAAGATGGTGGAGGTCTTGGAAAAATTGGGCACAGAAAAACCTGTATATGCGATGAGCAGCGCCCTTAAGTCTCATGACCTCATAGAAGTGGGCCCCAATACCTACGACCCGCACATTTGGTTCGACCTCCAGCTTTGGAATCGTTGCGTAGGCGAACTCGCCGACTTCCTCATTGACCAATTTCCCGAACACCGCCAAGCGATCGAGCAAAACGCCATGGACTATTTTCAGGACTTAGGCCTCGCACACGACGCCATGATTCGTGCCTCCAACAAGGTCCCGGATTCCTTGCGCGCCATGGTCACCGCACACGATGCGTTTTCTTATTTCGGTCGTGCCTACGGTATAGAGGTACACGGTCTTCAGGGCATCAGCACAGCCGCGGAGTTTGGCATAAATGACATGAGCACCTCGGCCCAATTCATATTAGACCACCACCTCACCACCATCTTCGCCGAGACCTCCGTCAATCCGAAAAGCATTCAAGCCCTGCAAGAAGCCGTAGCACAAAAAGGCGGCCAGGTCACTATAGGCACCCCGCTCTTCAGCGATGCCCTCGGCCCCCAAGGCACGCCTGAAGCCACGCTATTGGGCGCTTTTCAACACAATACCAACGCGATTTTAAAATCATTCGAGTAATGGAAAAAAGTATAGAAGTACACAACCTCACCGTAAGCTACCATAGCAAACCCGTCTTGTGGGACGTGGATTTTGAGCTGCCAAAGGGCAAGATCATCGGTATCGTCGGTCCCAACGGATCGGGGAAAACTACCATGCTGAAAACGGTCATGGGCTTGATGAAACCCGATAGCGGCTACACTGAAATCTTCGGTCAACCCCTGGACAAAGTACGTGAGCGCGTTAGCTACGTACCACAGCGCGAGAGTGTGGATTGGGATTTCCCTGCAGATGTTATGGACGTCGTGTTGATGGGGCGCTACCGCAAGAACAACCTCTTCAAACGGATCACCAAAGAAGACCGTCGCATTGCCACAGAGGCATTGGAAAAAGTGAATCTGCTCGAGTTCGCCGACCGCCAGATTTCCCAATTATCAGGTGGACAGCAACAGCGCGTCTTCATCGCCCGTTCCCTCGCACAGCAAGCAGACATCTACTTGATGGACGAACCGTTTGTAGGGGTGGATGCCGCTACTGAGGATGCTATTTTGAAGCTGCTCCGCGACATGAAAAACGAAGGTAAGACTGTGGTGATCGTACACCATGACCTGCAGACCGCGAACGAATACTTTGATTGGATCGTCTTGTTGAACACTCGATTAGTCGCTGCCGGTCCAAAGGAGCAAGTCTTCACCAAGGAACTATTGCAAGAGGCTTACGGGGGCCGATTAACCGTGCTCTCCAAACTAGGGGACCTCATTTCCGACACCGAATTCCCACTACGCGAACCAGATTTTAAAGAAGATCAACCGCAAGGCTAATGTTTGATCCCGTTTTCATAAAAGTACTTTTAGGAACCCTCCTGCTGGCTTCATCCTCAGCGGTCGTGGGCGCCTTTAGCTTTTTGAAAGGGGAAAGCCTCGTTGGCGATGCCATTGCTCACGCCTTGTTGCCAGGGGTCGTATTGGCCTTCATTCTGGGGGACGGACGACACCCAGGCTACCTTATCATCGGGGCGTTAATCGCGGGCCTTATCGCTCATTATGGAATCGCGTTTATTGAACAGCGCACCAAGCTCAAAAGCGATACCGCCGTGAGCCTAGTCCTATCAACCTTCTTCGGTTTTGGGATTCTTCTAATGTCCTACGTGCAACGCACGGGCCAGGGCCAGCAAGCCGGTTTGGAGCGGTTCCTCTTAGGCAAAGCGGCCGCCATCACCATGGTGGATTTATACGTATTCACTGGCCTAGCACTTTTACTCCTTTTAGGAGCAGCACTCTTTTACAAAGGGTTCCAATTAATGACCTTCAACGAAGACTTCGCAGCAGCCATCGGCCTGCCTACGGGAACAATCAGATTTGCCTTTACCGTACTCACCGTATTGGCCGTAACTGTGGGCATTCAAACCGTAGGTGTCGTCCTTATGGCTGCCTTATTAATCACACCTTCAGCCGCCGCGCGAAGTTGGACTTCGAGCCTACCCCGCATGTTGTTGCTTGCTGCACTTTTCGCTTCGGCTGCTGCTTTGGGAGGCACGTTCATTAGCGCGGCCTTGCCCAAAATGCCAACAGGTCCGTGGATTGTATTGGTGCTCGGGTTTTTTGGATTCAGCTCGTTGATTTTAGCGCCGGAAAAGGGTTGGCTCGCGCGTCGCAGACGCGCTACGTCGAATCGCAATAAAACGCAACGTGAGAACTTATTGAAGTTGCTTTATGGTGCCGAGGAGCGTGCTGGGGAACCGGTGGCGATGACTGCTGAGGCGATGGTCGATGCCCGAGAGCAGCATTACGAGGGGTTGACCAAGACCTTGAGAAACTTGAAAAAGGAGTTCTTAGTGGTGGAGCGTCCCGATGGGTTTGCTCTAACGGACCTGGGCCGCATCGAAGGTCGTCGAGTGGTGCGTTTGCACAGATTATGGGAGCTGTATTTGACCGAGCGCTTGGGAATGGCGGCCGACCACATTCACCCGCAGGCCGAAACTATGGAACACGTTATTACCCCTGAAATAGAAGCATTAATAGTTAAAGAATTGGGGAACCCAGAAGTGGATCCTCACCAAAGTCCTATTCCTTATGAAGAAGATTAGTATTGTGATTTTAATGACCTCATCGATTTGGGGCATGGCGCAGGAGCGTCCACAGATGAATGATGTTGACGCCAACGATGTTGAATTAACGCCAGTATTTGTCGGTATGCCGGCCATTGCGACCGACAGACCGGATATTACAGAAAGCGCACAGATTACTCCGGTAGGTTGGTTTCAGTATGAAGGCGGGTATCAGTTTTCGCATGCTGAGGAAAGAATTTCCTTTACAAGCATCACGGATGCACATCAAATAGAGGAAGTATTGCGCTTTGGGATCAATCGAAAATTCGAGGTACGTGCCGTCATCAATGCCAACACCAAGCTCGTGGACATTGTAGACACTTGGAATGATCCATTCCGCACCACGGGAGTGAACCCGGTGACCATTGGCTTTAAGTACAACCTAATTGAAGAAACCGAACTTTTGCCGCAAACCACTTGGTTGAGTCACTTTACCTTGCCCTGGATTGCCGGCGGCGATTACCGCGCACCATCACAAGGAAATGTGGTTTTTCATGAACAGCGACTCATGCTGGAAAAGGGATTGACACCCAGATTAGGCATTGCCAGTAATATTGGTGTTTCGGGAGGTCTTCAAGGCTCTAATGGCTTCATTAATGAAGGCATGTTCTCTTTAGCATTAGGCTATGATCTTGGCAATGACTACGGTGTGTATGCGGAATATTTCAGCAATTGGTTTGTAGCGGGGAGCGAATTTTTTGCAACCCCGTATTTTGATGGCGGATTCACGAAGCTGCTTTCGAACGACCTGCAACTCGACATTTATGCCGGGGTAGATTTAAGTCCTTACTTGGACACAAAACTCAATACTAGCGGATTCTTTTTTGGGACAGGTGTGAGTTACAGATTACCGCTAGCAGCCTATTTAAAATAACAAGTGACGCCAACCCTAGCCATAGCATTGACCGCCATCTTTACCGCCATCTCTTGCGCGGTATTGGGCGCTTTTCTCGTGCTCAGAAAGATGACCATGGTGGGTGATGCCATTTCGCATGCTGTTCTACCGGGCATCGCTATTGCGTATCTATTGAGCCAAAGCCGTTCCTCCTTGCCCATGTTTTTGGGCGCCGCATTAGTTGGAGTTTTTGCCACGGTCGTCATTGAAATCCTTAGCAAGAAATGGAAGGTTCAGAGTGATGCGAGTATTGGCATGACCTTCACCACGCTCTTTGCTTTGGGGGTGGTGCTAATCACCTACTGGAGTGATAAGGTGGATTTAGACCAGGAATGTGTGCTCTATGGAGAGATTGCTTTTGTGCCCTTTAACACTTGGACACTGGCGGGTCAGTCGATGGGACCCATCGCCTTGTGGAGCTCGGGCATCCTTTTGCTCTTAGTTCTAATCTACACCTTCACGGGCTATAAGGGACTGCTCATGAGTTCATTCAATGAGGATTATGCCGCGGTACTGGGCATTGGTGTAGGTGCGTGGAACCTAAGCCTCATGTCCATGGTAAGTGTCGCCACCGTCATTAGTTTTGAAAGTGTCGGAGCCATCTTGGTGGTGGCTTTGCTCGTTGCTCCTGCGGCGTCTGCGTATTTAATTTCTCAAAAGCTCAAGCCCATGATTCTGCTTGCAGCACTCTTTGGACTTAGCGGAAGTTTGTTGGGATATATGATCAGCGCCCAGTTAGACATTAGCATCGCCGGAGGAATCGCGACCATGTTAGGTGTCCAATTTGCCTTAATTTTAACCATTACACAATTCTCCCGCACATCATGAGTTGGCACTACAAAACCTTTGATCAATTCTCCCCCGCCGAGGTCTATGAGCTTCTGCGACTCCGCAGTGCGGTTTTTGTGGTCGAGCAAGATTGTGTGTATCAAGACCTGGATAACCAAGACCAAGCCGCTTTCCATATCTACAAGACCGATGGCCGTCGGATTGTGGCCTGTGCTCGGGTTCTTTCACCGGGCACAGCCTACGCGGAAGTATCCATCGGGCGGGTCATTGTCGACCCCGAGTATCGTGGAGCGGATTTGGGCGTGGAGTTGATGCTTCGATGTGAAGAATGGATATGGGATGCCTATCCGAAAAGCAAGGAGGTCAAAATTATGGCGCAATGTTATTTAGAGCATTGGTACGGTCGTCAAGGATACGTGGGTCAAGGGGAAGAATTCCTTGAGGACGGCATTCCTCATAGAATAATGATTAAGACCATTGAATGAACAAATAAGTGATAAATGTCACAGTAGAAGTTCTCAATTAGGTTTAAGTTGAAGTCGTTAACTCATGAACAAATGCCTCCTTCCTTCATAAGAAGGGAAAGAAATGTAATGATGTTCATATTTTGATGTGTTAGTTGGAAAGCCCCAGGCCTAGTGCTTGGGGCTTTTTTTATGCGTAAATTAGTCATATGAAAGAACCCAATACCTCAGGAGCATTAAGCCTTAACGACACCTTGGTAGAGGTGGAAGGTTGGACGGCAGAATTTTATCAGCGCGTTTTTAACGAGGCCCTTGACCAACAGCCTTACATCTTTGGCACCTTAATGGACGTCGATGAGGGCATGGATGAATTTACCCATAGCTGGATGCTGAAGTCTGTGCTTGCACTCAAATGGGCTTTCCAGAAAATGGGATGGCGCCAGACTATGTTAGGTGAGGAGAAGTGGCACCAATTATTGGAGTCCAAAATGGAGTCCTATGAGAACCACCAAGAGGACGAAGGATTGGCTTTGGAGGCAATCATCAAAGAAAACAGCTCGCCAAATACGCTATCTCAACTCTTCCTCTATGTGGTGGAGAATAACGAGGTGAGTGAGGAAGCGAAGGGGAATCTTTTGTTCTTATTAGACTGTGCTGTCGAAGCTATGGAAATGGCGGTGTTGCAGGACAAAACAGAATCGGACACTTAAAATGAGTACGGCCCAAAAAATAGTTCAGCACATGATGGACCATGATGCGTTCAGTAAATGGCTGGGTATTGAGGTCATTGCCGTCGAAGCGGGATCGGCCACGTTGCGTATGACGGTTCGTGAGGAAATGACCAATGGATTTGGTATTGCCCACGGTGGTATCAGCTACAGCTTGGCAGATTCAGCGCTGGCCTTTGCCTCGAATGGCGGAGGGAATCAGAGTGTGAGCTTAGAAACGGCCATTCATCACTTGAAGCCGATCCAGACGGGTGATACGCTAGAAGCTCGAGCTACCCTACTCAACGAAACTCGCCGCACGGGCTTGTACCAAATTGATATTTTTAAAGACGATGTCCGCGTGGCTTTTTTCAAAGGCACGGTATATAGAACGGGCAATGAATGGAAACTATGAAACAGACCTACATCGTAGACGGCGTCCGTACGCCTATTGGAAAATTTAAAGGCACCCTAGCTGCCGTGCGCACCGATGATTTGGCCGCCATAACCATAGCCAAACTAATGGAGAAGAATCCTGATTTGGATCCGGCGGCTATTGATGATGTCATTTTAGGTTGTGCCAACCAAGCCGGAGAGGATAACCGAAACGTGGCCCGTATGGCAGCCCTATTAGCTGGACTTCCGTGGAGCGTTCCGGGCGAAACCGTCAACCGCTTGTGTGCCTCAGGAATGAGCGCAGCCATCCATGCCCACCGCGCCATTATGGCCGGGGACGGTGACCTTTTCATTGCCGGCGGCGTTGAAAATATGAGCCGCGGGCCGTATGTGATTAGTAAGAGCGAAAGCGCTTTCGATACGGGAAGTAAAATGTATGATACCTCTTTTGGATGGCGTTTTGTCAATCCTAAAATGAAGGAATTGTATGGCACTCACGCCATGGGCGAGACCGCAGAAAACCTCGTGGAGCAGTTCGGTATTAGTCGCGAAGATCAAGATGCCTATGCCCTTTGGTCACAGCAAAAGGCGGCGCGAGCGCAGGAGCGCGGAAGGTTCCGTTTGGAGAAATTCGCCGTAGAGATCCCGCAGCGCAAAAAAGACCCTATTGTTTTCGTGGAGGACGAATTCATGAAACCGAATACCACCATGGAAGCCCTTGGCGGCCTTAGAGCAGCGTTTAAAAAGGACGGCTCGGTAACGGCGGGAAACAGTTCTGGTTTGAACGACGGTGCTGTTGCTTTGTTGATGGCGAGCGGAGAAGCTGTAGAGAAGCACAACTTGAAGCCTTTGGCCCGTGTGGTGAGCTCAGCCGTTGCTGGCGTGGAGCCTCGGATTATGGGCATTGGCCCGGTGGAGGCTTCGAAGAAGGCACTAGCTAAAGCGGGTCTGACTTTGGACGATATGGATATCATTGAGTTGAATGAGGCTTTTGCTGCGCAGGTTTTGGCCTGCACGCGCGAGCTTGGTTTGGCGGATAACGACGAGCGTATCAACCCGAACGGGGGCGCCATTGCATTGGGCCACCCACTGGGGGTGACGGGCGGTCGCATCCTTCATTCTGCAGCCCTAGAGTTGCAGGAGACTGGTAAGAAATATGCCTTGGTGAGCATGTGTATTGGCGTTGGCCAGGGCTATGCTACCATTTTAGAACGCGCATAAGATGGCTATATACCAATTCCTTGATTTCATTCCCGTAGTACACCCTACGGCCTTCGTACATCCCCAAGCGAACGTCACGGGCGATGTGATCGTTGGGCCGCATTGTTACATCGGACCCGGGGCAGTGCTCCGCGGCGACTGGGGCAGGATTGTGCTCGAAGAGGGTGTGAATGTGCAAGAGAATTGTACCGTACATATGTTTCCAAAAACCGAGACGCGTCTCAAGAAGATGGCGCACGTCGGGCATGGGGCGATCATTCACGGCGGGACGCTGGGTGAGAATGTGCTTATCGGGATGAATGCCGTGGTTATGGACAACGTTGAGGTTGGTGATGGCTCCATTGTGGGCGCATTGGCTTTTGTCCCGCAGAATACGGTCATTCCGCCAAGGAGCATCTTCGTAGGTAACCCCGGCAAGGTGGTCAAGCAGGTCACCGATGAAATGCTAGAGTGGAAGACTGAAGGAACAAAATTGTACATGGAGCTCCCCAAGCAGTGTCAGGACACCTTGAAAGAGGTGCAGCCGCTTAAGGAATTGGAACCCAATAGACCAGAACATACAGGAACCTATCAAACACACAAATAGATGAACACAGTTAAGAATTACATCCTTGGAAACTGGGAGGCAGGCAGCGGTACGGAATACGCGGCGCGCCATGCGATCACCGGGGCAGAATTTGCCACAGTGAGCTCAGAAGGATTGGATTACAAGGCTATTTTAGACTACGCACGAAATGTCGGCGGTCCTGCTTTGCGCAAGATGACCTTCCAGGAGCGCGGCCGCATGCTCAAAGCACTGGCACTGCACTTAACGTCTATTAAGCGTCAATTCTATGATGTGAGTTGGGCCACTGGAGCAACTAAAGTGGACAGCTGGATTGATATTGAAGGGGGAATCGGCAATTTGTTTGCCAACGCTTCCCTCAGACGCCAGTTCCCAGACCTTCCCTACTACGTTGACGGCGACCTTGCCCGATTGTCGAAAGAGGGTACGTTCATCGGCCACCACATTATGGTCCCAAAACCTGGGGTAGCGGTCCATATCAATGCATTTAACTTCCCTATTTGGGGAATGCTCGAGAAAATAGCGGTCAATCTGATGGCGGGTGTTCCTGCCGTAGTGAAGCCGTCGGAATATACCTCCTACCTCACCGAAGCGATGGTTAAGGCCATCATCGATAGCGGTATTTTACCGGAAGGTGCCCTGCAGCTTGTGAGCGGCAAGGGACGCGGCATTCTTGACCACGTAGATTTTCAAGACATCGTGACCTTCACGGGTTCTGCGGCTACGGGTCAGGTGTTGCGCGGACTTCCTCGTTTGAACGAGCGCTCAGTGCCGTTCAACCTGGAAGCAGATAGTTTGAACGCTGCGGTGCTGGGTCCGGATGTGAAGCCAGAAGATGCAGAATTTGCGCTATTTGCGCGTGAATTGGCCAACGAAATGACGGTGAAAGCCGGACAAAAATGTACGGCTATTCGCCGCGCCATGGTCCCAGAACATTTGTTGCCTTCGGTTCAGGAAGCGGTGATTGCGCGCTTGCAAAAGACCGTGATTGGTGATCCTCAGGCGGAAGGTGTGCGCATGGGAGCACTCGCGACGCACGATCAGATCGGTCGTGTAGAGGCGGAGATGAACAAGCTGATGGCGGAACAGGAATTGGTCTTTAATCCAGATCTCGATCTTGTGGGCGCTACAGGTGCAGGTGCATTCTACACGCCTAAACTGTTTGTGAACAGCGATCCATTTGCCAAGACCAAGGTCCACGAGGTGGAGCCGTTCGGTCCAGTGAGCACATTGATGCCGTACAAAACCATAGATGAGGCGGTACAACTTACTGCTATGGGTCGCGGTTCTTTGGTGACTTCATTTGTGAGCAAGAACACCTCTGATATTGTTGCATTTACTTCCGAGGCGGCGGCTTACAACGGCCGTATACACATCATCAATGAAAAGATGGCGAAGGAAAGTACCGGTCACGGATCCCCGATGCCACTGATGAAACACGGCGGTCCAGGTCGTGCCGGTGGTGGGGAAGAAATGGGCGGTAAGCGCGGAATCTTGAACTATTTACACCGTACGGCCATCCAAGGTCACCCGGACGATATCACTGCTATTACGCAGCAGTACCAGCCCGGTGCATCACGTCCTGAGGCTATGCCGCATGTCTTCCGTCAGCATTTTGAGGAACTGGAAGTGGGTTCGACCGTATACACGGCGAAGCATACTGTGACGGAAACGGACATCACGAACTTTGCCAATGTGAGTGGCGACAACTTCTACGCGCACATGGACGCTACTTCACTTGAGGGAACCATCTTCGAGGGCCGAGTGGCGCACGGATATTTCATCTTGAGCAAAGCAGCAGGATTGTTTGTTGAGGCGAAGAAAGGTCCGGTGTTGTTGAACTACGGTATCGACGAATGCAGATTCACCAAGCCAGTCTACCCGGGGGCAACCATCGGGGTGAAATTGACCGTAAAAGAAAAGATAGATCAAGAGAAGCGTAGCGAGGACGATGTGGCTAAGGGCATCGTGAAGTACTACGTGGAAGTCTACGACGATACTGATGAGGTAGTTGCTGTGGCGACCATCTTGACTATGGTGAAGAAACTAGACCAGAGCTGATGAATTTCGAGCGGTTCCCGGGCGCACAGTACGCCAACATATTCAGCTATATGCCTTCCGAAGATAGAGAAGGCTATGCAGAATTGGACGAAGAGACCCTACACTTGGTCGGTGAAGTTCCGGGATATGTGGGGTACGAGAGCGTGAAAAATGCCGAGGGCCGCAGCATCTTTATCAGCTATTGGCAGAGCATGGAGGCGGTGAACGAATGGCGTGCGAATGCCCGTCATAAAGTTGCTAAGAGCCAGGGAAAACAGTGGTATGCGGCATACCACAGCATGCTCGTGAAAATTGAATATTCAGCAGAACACAATACCCAAATACTATAACCTATGAACGAATCAGTACACCAAGGCGGCGTAAACGTGGTCGTTGACGATCGCGGATTAGCTACCGTCGAATTCTTCCATCCGCTGTCCAATTCTTTACCGGGCAAGGTCCTCGGGAAATTGGCCAATACCATTAAGGAATTGGGCGAAAACGATGCGGTTAAACTCATCCTCGTGAAGAGTGCTGGCGAACGTGCCTTTTGTGCCGGTGCCAGCTTTGATGAGCTTATTGCCATCGAAGATTTGGAGACGGGAAAGGTTTTTTTTAGCGGCTTCGCCAATGTGATCAACGCCATGCGCAAGTGTCCTAAGCTCATCATCGGCCGCGTTCAAGGGAAAGCTGTTGGCGGCGGCGTAGGTCTCGCCTCTTCGGTAGATTATTGCTACGCCACTAAGCACGCGGCGGTGAAACTCAGCGAGCTAGCGGTGGGCATTGGACCCTTCGTGGTAGGTCCTGCAGTGGAGCGTAAGCTTGGGTTAGCAGGGATGTCAGATTTAGCGATTAATGCCACGGAATGGCGCTCTGCAGAGTGGGCCTTCCATCGCGGTTTGTACAATGATATTTTCGAAGATGCCGCAGCCATGGATGAAGCCATTGAGGCTTTAGCGGGTCGATTGTTGACCAAATCTGTCCCTGCCATGCTCGGATTGAAGAAGGTCTTTTGGGAAGGTACCGAGCATTGGGACCAATTGTTAGCCGAGCGCGCTGCGATTAGTGGGGAGCTGATTTTAAGCAAGGAAGCCAAAGATGCTATCAACGCCTTTAAGAGAAGGTAATTGATTACGTTTTTAAATCATTCTTCAACCTCCGCTCCCTCCTCCAAAGCAAGAAAAAGAGGAGAATAAGCCCTGGTTGCAGCACCACAAAAACGTGAATGTTGGCGAGGCAGTAGCCGTAGCCGTATTCGCCGGGTGCGCCGCCCATCACTTGGAGGATGTAGACGCACTTCATAAAGAGATCAGTGATAAACGCTTCCATGAAGACATAACGTGAGGCGAAAAGTTATCGTACAAAAAAAGCCACCCGACGGGGTGGCTTCTCTAAGTCCTTTTTATTCTGAGAGTTACTTCACAAACACCTTGATGGAGGCGCTCATGTCGCGGCCGTAAGAAGCATGTACGCCGTTGGCGAACTGCATGCCCAAACGAACTTCGCCCATTGGTAGGGTTACTGTATCTGAAGTTTGACCGCCGCCGTAGTGGATATTTACGCTGTCCGCAGGAACAACCTCACCTTTTGCGAGGAATGCATTGCCAATCAATAGGTGGTGGTGACCTGTGCCTTCAACGATCTCACCAGATGGGCGCACTTCCATGCCTTCCACACCGAATTCTACGTAAACAGGGTTGCTTACCGTATCGCCGTTTTCAAGGTTGGCAAAGAATACGCGGCCGGTGGCTTCGTCCATTTCTTCAGGAGCCATGCTCTCGTGGTTGTGGTCGTGGCCTTCGTGGTTTTCTGCTGGTGCTTCGGCAGGTTGGCTACAGCTAAACGCGATGGCGCCTAGCGCTGATAGTAGGAGTGTTTTTTTCATGTTATTCAAAGTCAATAAGTACGTTATTCTTTTCAACAGCATCACCCACCGAAACGTTCACGGATTTTACTGTGCCATTTTGTTCGGCCTTGAGCATGTTCTCCATTTTCATGGCTTCCAAGATGAGTAAACCTTCACCTTTGGCCACTGTTTGACCGGGTTGTGCCATCACTTCGAGGACCTTGCCTGGCATAGGTGCCTTGAGTTTGGTAACCTTCGCGGTGTTTGCCGCAGACATACCCATTTGCTCTAGGAGTAGGTCATAGTGGTCCTTGGCGTTTAGTTCGAGCAATTGGCCGTTGATTTTCAAAGTAAAGGTCTTGCCGTCTTCGCTACGCTCTACCCATTGCACATAGTAGGATTTATGGTCCTTCAAAATGTGCCAAGTGCGACCGTCCATCTTTTCGATGTCCAGGTTGTAATAGGTGCCGTCGAGCAACCCTTCAGCCGGGTTGGTATCTGGCGCAACTTCAAAGGTGTTCTTTCCTGTGATCTTGTACATGCGGTGGTTCTTTTGCGAGCTTAAAGTTACTCGTTAGTCGCCAAAGTTTTGGTGTAGATTTTCGCTCCGTGAATATCAATAACCAATTCTCCTGCATCCTCACCCCCAACAACTTCACTGCCGCCGAAGGCGAAATACCCGTTCACTTGGTCTTCGCCTAGGGTTCTAGAGATCATCACAGTGTTTGCTGCAGTATCTGTCGCCAAGGTCATTTCACCGCCGTAAGCACCGTTCCATAAAGCAGGATGCTTGTGCTTTAGGTCGAAAAGCGTCGCGTAGAAATCGGCATGATCAGCATTCGCAGACCAATCTACTCCTACAGTATCCTTGCTAAAGAATGGGAATCGATAATCAATCCCAGCTTCTTGACCGGTGTACAACAATGGGAAACTTTGATCCATCATGAAGGCAAGCGCAAAGAAGGCGCGTGCATCTTCGCCCATGCGCTCAATAGCGCTGCCCTGCCAGCTGTTTTCGTCGTGGTTGGAGGTGAAGTACAACTTCATCGCGTCATCGTTATAAACGGCACCGTTTTTAGCAGCATAGACCTCAAGATCATAGACGCTCTTATGGCCCTTGGCGATGTCGTTCATCATGTGGTGCAACTCCCATCCGTAATCTGCGTTGAAAGTGCTGAGCAAATGTGGCTCGTTCCATTCCGCGAGGAAGAAAAGTGGTCCGTGCTTCTCGCGCAACATTGGAATAGTATGCTCCCAGAAGGCGTAAGGCACCATTCCGGCCATATCACAGCGGAATCCGTCGATGCCTGTGTTGCTCACCCACCAATCCATTTCTGCCGCCATAGAGTCGATCAGAAGCGGGGCGTCGTAATTCAAATCTGCCACGTCGGTCCATCCCGTTTTGCCGCCGTCGTTTCCTATCGCTTCCATAGGATAGCTACCGTCTTCATCGCGGGTATAGAAATCGTCGTTGGTTTTTACCCAAGGGTGGTCCCAAGCACTGTGGTTGGCAACCCAATCGAGCAATACGTGCATGCCCAAAGCGTGTGCTTCGTCCACGATGGCTTTGAAATCTTCAACGGTTCCAAAGGCCGGGTTGATCGCTGTATAATCTTGGATAGAATAATAGCTACCGAGTTCGCCTTTGCGGTTGCGCTCACCAATAGGCTGAATAGGCATGAACCACAAAATATCGACGTTCATCTCGGCCAAACGCGGGAGGTGCTCCTTAAAGGCATTCAACGTTCCTTCCGGCGTGTATTGACGGATGTTGACCTCATAAATGTTCGCGTCCTTCGCCCACTCGGGCAACTTCGCTACTTCTATGGTTGAGGTGGTTGTTGGGTCCAGTTTCAGCGCAGCGCACGAAGTGAGAGCGAATACGGCACTTAGCGCTAATAAAGTTCTTTTCATGGTAAGTGAATTAGTCTTGGTTGAACTGGCCGCAATTGCGGGTTTGGTAGATTTCGCCATCTGCAGGAACAGTGATGTCCCAATTTTCTAGGTAGCGGTCTTCATTACTGTTGTTAAAGAAGAAGCGTACCTCCTGTTCCATGTACTTGCGCACAATGATGAGCAGGTGCGGTTCAGGCTGATGAATGGTCGTTGAACCGTAGTTCAAGGCCATGATGCTGGTCCGATTTTCGTTTAGGCGCGCAATGCGATCAAAGAGCTGCTGCTGACGCGGCGAGAAGTCGAACGGCATCATCTTTCTGTTGTCAGGATCGTTTCCGCCGTGAAGGGCAATCTCGTCGCCGTAGTAAAGAATAGGGATGCCAGGAACAGCAATGTTGAAGGCATGCATCGCCGCCATTTTTCTATACCCACGCTCAGTAGGTTCTGGGATTTCGCGTGTCCAACCCGCAAGCTTGCTGTCTTCACTCATGCTGAGGTGTCCCGAGGCCATAGAGGAGAAGCGTGGCTTGTCCTGATTGCCCGAGATATTCCCCATCAAATGGTGGTGACCGTAGTAGGTGAGACTGCTCTCTAATGCCTTGCGCAGGCGGTCAAACGTTGCTCCTTCTTGTGTGAATGCTTCGAACGCTGCATCGTAGAGGTTAAAGTTGAATTGGGCATCGACCTTACCGCTACCGACGTAGCTAGCAATGAGCTCATCCGAGCCGTAGGTTTCTCCTATCTGGTACACATGATCCTCACTTACGGCACGGATTTTCTGAGTGAGCAAACGCGTGAAGTTCATCGGGATGTGCTTGGTCGCATCGTGGCGGAAGCCGTCGAAGTCGTATTCAGTGATCCAAACCAGTGCGCTATCGCTCATCAGGTCTGCTACAGTATCATTGCGAAGTTCGAGGGTCGGCATGAAGGTGTCAAACCAAGTTGTCAAGCGCTCCTCGTCCCAAAGTTGGGTATTGAGTCTTCCGTCTGCCGTGTATTTGTTGGTGGCCCAATTTGGATGTTTCTGGTACACCGGATGTAACTCATGGACGTGGTTGGCCACATAATCCAGAAGTACATTTTGCTCTTTCGCGTGGGCATCATCAAGGAACGAATGCAGTTCTTCAGGCGTAGCGAAACGGTGGTCCGGCTTGATGTTGCTAACGGGCCAGTAGCCGTGGTATCCGGAGAACGTACTTATCGGTCCACCTTGGTTCCAAAGCCCCCAAGCATCCTCCGGGTTTTGTGTGATTGGACTGATCCAAAGCGTGTTGGTATGAAGAGCGTCAAAATATCCATCGGCCAATTTTAGGCGTAATCCCTCAATATCCCCGCCTTGGTAGTTGGCACGAGGGTGTACAGTCGAATCTTGAACGGGCTGATCGTTTTCAGGGTTGCCGTTAAAGAATCGGTCCACCATAGCGAAATATATGATGGAAGTGTGCCAATCCTTACGGTCCAATTCCTTTGTATCAATAACCACCTCGCCAAACTTCAATGGGATCAACCAATCCGCGCCTTGCTGGCCATTTCTCGCGGTATACAATCGGATCCAAGCGCGTTCCCAATCCTTTGCTTCTTCGGGAATTGCAATGCTGAGACCATCCTCATCTCGTACCACGTCAATCACGCGGTTGTTGAAGAAGGCTAATACTTCTTGGTTTTCCGGGATGCTCGAAAATCGTAGCGCACCTTCGTGCACGAATTGGAAATCAATGGCTACAGGAGCTTCACCGCCGCCGCCTTCTACAGTCAAAACATTGTTGAAGCTTCCAAAACCATTGGGGACGGTCACCGCATTCGAAGGATCCAATACTTCTTCACCATTCACAACGAGTTTGTACGCATATTCACCGGGTGCAAGCACCAATGGCGCTTCCCAAGCGTTCCCATTCCATTCCAAGAAGGTGGCATCGCTGTTCCAGGCGTTGAACACACCTTTGACCTTCACCTCTTCTCCTTCGAAACCAGGAATACTCAAGGTGATGGCACGCTTTGCACCTCTAAAAAAGGGCACATCCATGCTCGAGTTAGGTCCAGTTAGATGTGCTACGTTAAGTTCCTGCTCGAGGGCCCCTGACATCATTCCGTGGCTGTAGCTAATACCCTCTGGTAATTCGTAATCACCACGCATGTAGTCTTCAAGAACAAAATCACTCTGTGTACCATGATGAACGTGCGGCGAAGCCAGGTCTGAGGCCTGCATGCGAAGGGGGGCTGAGGGTTGAACTTCACAGGCAGCGAGCGCTGCACTGATGGAAAGTACCGTTAAAAATTTCTTCATGTTCTGTGGGCTAAAAAAAGGCGCACGTGGCGCCTTTCTAAGATAGTATCAATTCATTATGCCATTGCCTCAGCTGCCGAGGATGCCTTTTCGCCGGCTGCTACTTCAAACCACTGGCCGTCGATCGCGAATTTGGCTGGAGCGCCACTTACGTTTTCGATGGTCATGCCGTCGGCGGTGAGGTTGGCTTTGAGCGTTGCGCCTCTCCAAAGGATGGAGAAGGTGAGGCCCTTCCATTGTGCTGGAAGCTTTGGCGTGAAGTGCAGCTCCTCGTCGCGAATCTTCATACCGCCGAACCCGTGCACTACGGACATCCATGTACCCGCCATCGAGGTGATATGCAACCCCTCGTGAACTTCGCGGTTGTAATCGTCGATGTCCAAACGAGAGGTGCGCAAATACATTTCGTAGGCTTTCTCTGGGTAATCAATCTGTGCTGCCAAGATTGCGTGTACACATGGGCTCAACGAGCTCTCATGAACGGTCTTTGGCTCATAGAAGTCGAAATTGCGCTTTACTTCTTCTTCCTCGTACAGGTGGTTCAAGAAGTAGTAGCCCTGCAGTACGTCTGCTTGCTTGATGAAGATCGAACGCAAGATGCGGTCCCAGCTCCAGTGCTGGTTGATCGGGCGCTCGTCCAGGCTGAGGTCGTCTGCTGTGAGCTGCTCCTTGTCTAGGAAGCCGTCCTGCTGCAATACCACGCCTAATTTCTCGCTCTTCGGGTAGTACATCTTGGCGATGATATCACTCCATTTAGCGAATTCAGTCTCCGCGTTAAGGGCAGTCTTGCTGTTGATAGCGCCAAGCGCGTCCGCAGCATTTTCTTTTAACCAATTGTGGGCTTCCAGCGTCCACTCCAAGGTCCACGCCGCCATGCGGTTGGTGTACCAGTTGTTGTTGATGTTGTTCTCGTATTCGTTCGGCCCAGTAACACCTAGCATCACGTAGGCTTCTTTCTCTTGTGACCAATTCACGCGCTGCGACCAGAATCGGCTAATACCTAAAAGGACTTCAAATCCTCCTTCGGCCAAATAGCCCCAATCTTGAGTGTGACGTATGTAGTCGAACACGGCATATGCGATGGCTGCATTGCGGTGAATTTCCTCAAAAGCGATTTCCCACTCGTTGTGACATTCCTCGCCGTTCATCGTCACCATAGGGTACAATGCTGCGCCGTCAGCAAACCCGAGCTTGCCCGCATTTTCGATGGCCTTATCCAGCTGCTTGTAACGGTATAAACACAAGTTCTTGGCCACCTCCGGCTGTGCTGTTGCGAGGTAGAAAGGCAAACAGTACGCTTCGGTATCCCAGTAGGTAGAGCCGCCGTATTTCTCGCCGGTAAACCCTTTCGGACCGATGTTTAATCTATCGTCCACACCCGTGAAGGTCTGGTTCATATGGAAGATGTTGAAGCGGATGCCTTGCTGTGCTTCCGCGTCGCCGTCAATCTCAATATCGGAGGTTTCCCATTTGTTGTGCCAAGCGGCTACGTGCTCACTGCGTAATGCTTCATAGCCTTGCGTAGCCGCCGCTGTAGCGCTCGCTGCCGCCTTAGCGTCCAAGCTCGCCGCCTCGTGGTTCATGCTAGACAATACGGCAGCAAATTTTTCAAGTTTCAAAGCCTGACCTTCGGCCACTTCATAGCAAGCGCACTCACTGACGAACATGTGTTTCTCATCTGTACTCATACTCCATTCTTGAGGCGCACCGTCCAACGAAAGACTGTTGCGCATGGCCACAGTTACCTCAAAACCGGTCTTTTTAGTCTTGGCGTGCACGTAGCTTGCGCCCGCCTCTTCACCTTGGGTTACGGGCTCCCAAAACATCTCGTCATAGTTGCTGTCCTCGTTTTTTACATCGAAATCTAGGTACGAGCACAATTCAATCTTGCCTGAGAAATTCTTTGGAGTAACGCTGTAGGAAATGGTTCCAATCTCGTCTTGGACGATACTAACCAAACGCTCAGCTTCAACAGCTACGATCTTACCAGAAGGAAGAGTTGCTTCGAAAGTGCGCTTGAGCAATCCGCTTTGCATGTCGAGCTCGCGGCAGAATGATGCTACTTTCGTAGCGGTATTAAGGTCCAATTCTTCTCCGTCGACCTTTACCTGAATGCCGATCCAATTACAAGAGTTCAACACCTTGGCGAAGTACTCTGGGTACCCGTTTTTCCACCAACCTACTCTAGTCTTATCAGGGTAATACACCCCAGCGATGTAGGAGCCTTGAAGACTTTTGCCTGTATATGTTTCTTCGAAATTTCCGCGTTGACCCATGCGGCCATTGCCGATGGAGAATAAACTTTCGCTTTTAGGATGATTCTTCGCATCCCAGCGACGCTCGACGATTTTCCAAGGATTAACCTCGGTATATTTATTGAACATTTGACCTGGCGGTTACACATTAAAACGCGCTACTAGCTCTTCAGGAGTGGTATCGCCTAATGCGTTAAAGTTTACATCTGCCCCTTGTAACATTTCTGGGGTTCCTATTCCCACGCAGCTCATTCCTCCTGTCTTGGCTGCCTGAACTCCAGCTATAGAATCTTCGAAAACGAGGCATTCCTCTGGGTTGAGGCCAAGTGCCGCAGCACCTTTCAAAAATACTTCAGGGTGTGGTTTGCCGTTTATCACATTATTCCCATCAATTATCGCGTCGAAAAGGGGCGTTAGGCCCATTTTATCCAAAATCATGGGAGCGTTTTTCGATGCGCTACCCAGTGCAATCTTGATTCCTTGGGTATGCGCTTGCTCCAGGAAAGCTACTGCTCCCGGCAATCCATGGGCGGCAGACAGTTCTTGGACTAATTCTAAATACCACTCGTTTTTCTCCACCATCAAGGCTTCAAATTCCTCTTCACTTACTTTAGCCCCGGTCCATTCGATAATCTTCTTCAAAGAGTCTACACGACTTACGCCTTTGAGCTCTTCGTTTTGGGCTTCGGTGAAATCGCCGCCTAATTTTTGCGCGCATCGAAGCCACGCTTGAAAATGAAAAACGGCGGTATCAACAATAACGCCGTCCAAATCAAAAAGGAATCCTTTTATCATGATTGGGCTTGATAGACCTCAAGAACCTTGAGGTATTCCACGTGGTATTTGATCAAACCATCTACAGGTTTGCGCATTATCTGACCCAAATTCATTCCGCGCTCCGCTAAGACATCTTCCAAGAGTTCCTGGAAAATGGCACCTACTGAACCCACAAAGTGGATGGGCACTTCACGGCAATTTTCAAAGCAGGCAATGTGGATGTCGGCGAACTTGGCAAAACCTTCACGGACGATCATCTTTACATATGGATTCTCCATGTGCTTGCCTGCGAAACGACTGAATGAAGCAAGGTATACGTTCGCGTTGGGCTTATTGTATACGCTGGTGATGATTTCGTCCTTATCTAATTGGTAGGTGTGGTAGAAGTCTTCCGCCATCTCGTCTGGAAGCCGCTTGTACAAGAAATCAGAAACCAAACGCTTCCCGATAAAGCTTGCACTTCCTTCATCACCCAACACATAGGCAAGTGCAGGTACCTCTTCGCTTACAGACTCCCCGTCAAAGTAACAGCTGTTTGAGCCTGTTCCTAGAATACAAGTAATGGCGGGTACACCGGTGTAAGTGGAGTAGGCACTGGCTACCAAATCATGGTCTACATTGATCTTGGCCTCAGGCATAATGCGTTGTAGCCCATCTTTAATGATGTCCTTCAAGCTTTCACTTGAGGCGCCGGCACCATAGAAGTATACATAATCTACGCCGTTTTTGATACTGCGAACCACGGCATTACCGCCCAATTCTTCTTCGATGAACGGGGCAGAGTGAAAGTATGGATTGAATCCCATGGTGGAGAAGCGCACATGCTCCGTACCGTCGGGATTTAATGCCACCCAATCACATTTGGTAGAACCGCTCTCAGCAATTAGTATCATAGCGTATTTAGGTAAAACCGAGCCCACGGGGCTCGGCCTTCAAAAATATAATCTTAAGCGAGACGCTCAACCAAATTGGCCAAACGTGCTGAATATCCGGCTTCGTTATCGTACCAGCTTAATACTTTCACCATGTTGCCCATAGATGAAGTCATGCCTGCATCAAAGATGCTGCTGTGCTTGTTACCGATAATATCAGCGCTAACGATTGGATCCTCTGTGTACTCCAAAATTCCTTTCAATGGACCTTCTGCTGCAGCTTTCATTGCAGCATTGATTTCTTCTGCTGTTGCTGGTTTTTCCAATTCAACAGTCAAATCTGTAGCCGATCCTGTGATGGTTGGAACACGCATTGCGTAACCGTCCAATTTTCCTTTCAACTGTGGCAATACAAGAGCAACTGCTTTAGCAGCACCTGTTGTAGTAGGAATCATGCTCACTGCCGCAGCACGTGCACGACGCTTATCTGAGTGAGGAGCATCTTGAATACGTTGATCAGAAGTGTACGCGTGAATAGTAGTCATGTAACCGCGAACGATGCCAAAGTTTTCGTCCAATACTTTCGCCATTGGAGACAAACAGTTGGTTGTACAAGATGCGTTACTCAACATCACATCATCTTCAGTAATTTCTGAATCGTTAACACCTAAAACAACGGTTTTAACATCACCCTTCGCAGGAGCAGAAAGAACCACACGCTTAGCGCCAGCCGTGATGTGTTTGCCCATACCGGCTGCATCTGTAAAGAATCCAGTTGATTCAACAACAACTTCTACGCCGATCTCGCCCCATGGAAGAGTTTCTGGATCGCGTTGAGCGTAGATGGTGATTTCCTTGCCGTTAACGATCAAGCTGTTTTCAGTGTGCTCTACAGTACCGTTGAAGCGACCGTGTGCACTGTCGTACTTCAATAGGTGCGCAAGCATATCTACTGCAGTAAGGTCGTTGATGGCTACGACCTCTACCTTATCGCTTTCAATAAGGTTGCGGAACGTCAAACGTCCGATTCGGCCAAAGCCGTTAATGGCAATTTTTGTGCTCATAATAGTTGTTGTGTTATGTGGCTAGAATTTTAGCAATGGTTAGCATCTCTTCGTCCAATGCTGTGGTCTTAGAAATGGCGTCTTCTAGTGAGGAGAAAACGACTTTTTGATTAATCATGCCCGCCATCACTTTGTGCTTGCCCTCAAGCAAACCTTTTACGGCATAGTGGCCAAGCACTGATGCTAGGACGCGGTCGTTAGTAGAAGGAGAGCCTCCGCGTTGGGTGTGGCCCAAAGTGGTGACTTTCACATCCATTTCAGGGAATTCTTTGCGAATGGCGGTAGCGATTTCGAAAATATCTCCAAGGTGGTTGCCTTCGGCGACCATGATGATATTTGAAGTTTTCTTAGTGGCTTGTGCCGACTTCAGGTCTGCAAAAAGCTCCTCATATGTCGATTTCTTTTCTGGTAAAATGATGCTCAAAGCACCCGTGGCCAATCCCGTTGATGCAGCGATGTACCCTGTATCACGACCCATTACTTCCACGAGAAACAGTCGATTATGCGAAGAAGCCGTATCACGGATTTTATCTACGCTTTCAATGACTGTATTGGTGGCGGTGTCGTATCCGATGGTAAAGTCTGTGCCATAAAGGTCATTATCAATGGTCCCTGGGACCCCGATAACTTTGATGCCATGTTCATCGGCCAGTTTTAGTGCTCCAGTAAAAGACCCATCTCCACCGATTACCACTAGTGCGTCGATGTCGCGGGCCTTTAAATTCTGGGCTGCTTTTGCACGGCCTTCTGGGGTTCTGAATTCTTGCGAGCGAGCACTTTTCAGAAAAGTACCCCCTAGTGCTAGGATGTGCTTGACGCTTGAGGTATTGAGTTCGATAAGGTCATTTTCGATCATCCCTTCGTACCCTCGGCACACGCCAAAGACACGTCTACCATGGTACAATGCAGTTCTGGTTACCGCGCGAATAGCGGCATTCATCCCTGGAGCATCTCCCCCAGAAGTAAGTACTGCAATGTTTTTAATCTCTTGAGACATGTTGCAAATGTAATAACTAAGTGTAAAAGTTACACTTATTAATTATTTAGCTTTATATTTAAAGACTCCAGATATTGCCTCAATACAGATTTGAACCGCCTATGTCTCAACAAATTGAGTTTGCCCCTAACATAAGTGTCGACTGTGTAATCTTCGGATTTGATGGAGAAAATTTAAATGTTTTGCTCATCGAAGAGAAGGATATTGGCCAAGGATTATTGCGTAAACGCTTGCCCGGTGATTTAATTTTTCAGGGCGAAGGACTAGATTCGGCCGCGGATCGCGTGCTATGGGAATTGGCAAGTCTAAAAAACGTCATTATGAAGCAGTTTCACACTTTTGGCGAACCCGATCGTGTGAACGATCCAAAGGACAAAAAGTGGTTGGAATTATACCGTAAGAATCCTGAAGAGCGAGTCATTACCGTAGCCTATTATGCGTTGGTGAAGATGGCAGATTTCAGCCCTAATCCAGCTTCCTTCGCTGGCGAGGCTTTGTGGCAGGACATTCAGGAGGTGCCTGAATTGGCCTTTGATCACAATGAGATTGTGGAGGTGGCCCTTTGGAAGTTGCAGCGTCATTTTGAGCTGAACAAGAGCGGGTATGAGTTATTGCCGCCGAAGTTTACCCTCAATCAGTTACAGCAGTTGCACGAGGCGATCACGCAAGAAGAATTGGACAAGAGAAACTTCCGCAAAAAAGTCGTTCGCGAAAGGCTTGTTGAGGCGACCGATGAGAAGCAAGAAGGCGTCCTTCACAAACCGGCCCGATTGTATAGAATTAAAAAATCTAAACAGGATTAAGGGCTATTTCTAGTCTTTTGGGTTAAAATGTGGGCGGATTTCGTTAACAGGCCCTCGAACGTGCCTTCGGCTGAATAAGGTTATAGTGTACTTTTGACTTTATAACCTTTTACACAAGCCATCAAATGAAGATTGTTTCAAGATTTTTGACGATCTGCCTAGCGTTTTTGAGCTGTTCTGTTGCCCTGGCACAACAGGTAAGTGGTACTGTCTTTGACGAGTACAACGAGCCATTGCCATCGGTTGCCATTACTGTTGAAAACGGCGGAGGCACGATGACTGACTTTAATGGTCAGTATAACCTCTCTTTGGGAAACGGCACGTACAACATCACCTATTCATTTGTAGGGTACGAGTCAGCGACCAAATCAGTAAACGTAAACGGCAACAAAGTGGTCAACGTGACCCTTAAACCATCCAAAACCCAGCTCGATGAAGTGGTTGTGGTGGGATATGGTGTTGCACGGAAAAGAGATTTGACCGGCTCGGTAGTCTCTTTGAAGACGAAAGAATTAACGGATATTCCAACGCCCTCTTTTGAGAATGCCATTCAAGGTAAGGCCGCGGGTGTACAGGTCATCACTGGTTCGGGTATTGCCGGATCCGGTTCGATGGTTCGTGTGCGCGGTGTGGCCTCGATTTCGGCGGGTGGAGACCCACTATATGTTGTAGACGGTATTCCCATTACCCAAGATTACTTCTTGAACGGTAACCGCGGTGGATTCAATACGAACCCTTTGGCAACGATCAACCCGAACGATATCGAATCTGTGGAAATCCTGAAGGATGCTGCAGCCACGGGGATCTACGGATCACGTGGTTCGAATGGGGTAGTGTTGATTACTACGAAGAGAGGCAAGAGCAATAAATTGACCTACAACTTCTCCTCTCGTATTGGCGCAAGTGGCCCAACGGCTCTTCCTAATATGACGACTAAAGACGAATACCTCCAATTATATGAAGAGGCTTGGGTAAACGACGGGAATGTCGGTGTACCTCAACTTCCGGGTAATCGAGTAAGTTGGGCCGAGGCTCAGGCTTTTGAAGGAACGGATTGGGTACAAGAGACTATTCGTACAGGTATTAAGCAAGGCTATGATTTTTCTGCTTCAAAAGGATTTAACGGAGGGAACTTCTACGCTGGCTTGAGCTATTCAGATAACCACAGCTACCTTCAGGGCAACTCATACGAGCGTATTTCTGGACGATTTAATGTGGACTACAATCTTGCGAGCAATCTTAAATTAGGCCTTAGTACATCTATATCACGTGGTGCTAACAATCGTATTGATGCGGCTTGGTCAGGAGGTTTTGGTGAGGCCATGTCTCGTGCACTTCCAATCTATCCTATTTACTACGCGGAAGACGAATACGATGACAACGGAAACGTGGTGGCGCGTGCGGGTGATTACTGGTTGAAAGGCGGTGTAAGCTTGAACCCGGTGGCGCAGCGTGACTTGAAAGATTGGACGGCTATTGAGGATCGTACGATCAACAACTTGACATTGGATTACAAACTTAGCGACGCATGGACGTTACGAGGTCAAGGGGCCTTTGATTACATGCATTTTGAAGATCATATATGGGAAAAGCCTGGGTATGATCCAACGTACAAAGATTCCGAAGGCAACTTATTGGGCCGTGCGAATATGTACACTTATAATGTGTCTAATGCTTCTGGAAATGCAACGGCCAATTATATCAAGGACCTCGGCGATGATCACCACTTTAACTGGTTGATCGGTTCGGAGTACCAATACAATCGTATCATTCGTTGGGACGGCTATTACGACAGTGAAGCTACGGGCCAAATCCGCGAGACCGGACAATGGGTGAATGACCCACGCAGTTATATGGAGGAATATGCCTTTGCATCGGCCTTCACTCGTTTGAACTATAACTACCAAGGCAAATACTACGCGGAAGCGTTGATTCGCCGTGACGGCTCTTCAAAGTTCGGACCAAACAACAAGTACGGTAACTTCCCTGCAGCTTCTGTAGGTTGGATCATCTCAGAAGAAGATTTCATGGCGAATTTGCCGCACGTGAACTACTTGAAGCTGAAGACTTCAGTGGGTAAGAATGGTAACTCTGCAATTCCATCGTACCAATGGTTCGGGTACTACAATGTGGCGAACAACGGTTATGCCGGCCAAACCTATCGCTACCCAGTGATTCGCGAAAACTCAAACCTTCGCTGGGAGACCTCAACAACGTATGACGTAGGATTGGAATACGGTTTCTTCCAAGATCGTATCTCAGGGGAATTGGCTTGGTACCGCAAGGAAACCAACGACATGTTATTGAACGTGACTCTTCAGGGGTCTACCGGATTCGGTTCTTGGTGGGATAACGTAGGTAGCGTATATAACACCGGTGTAGAGTTTGCGATCAAGTCAAGAAACATTGTGACGGACAACTTTACTTGGACGACTGACTTCAACGTGGCGCGTAACTATAACGAGATCACTTCGATCGGAAGCTACTCGCCAGATGCGGTAAGTGGGGGAACTAACGATACGCGTGTGGTTGTGGGAATGCCTATTGGCACGAATTATCTCGTGCGCTTCAGTCACGTAGACCCAACCAATGGCTTGCCGGTATACCTGACTAAGGATGGTGAAGAAACTTATACTTGGGACCTCCAAGACCGTGTGGCAGTAGGAAATGTAATGCCAGATGCGATCGGTGGTTTGACCAACACCTTCAACTACAAAAACCTTGAGTTTAGCTTCTTGTGGGTATTCACCATCGGTGGAGATATTTACGACAGCTCTTCAAAGCGTCAGATGGGAGTAGTGACGGATTGGAACATGCGCACAGATTTGTTCGACCGTTGGCAGCAGCCAGGCGATCAAGCGACTTATCCTCGTTTGAGCCGCGATTACCGTACTTACGGTGCAAACACAGAATGGATTAACACCAATCTTTGGTTGCACGACGGGACTTACGCTCGTTTGCGCAATGTGAAGTTGACTTATAGAGTACCTCAAGAGAAGCTGAAGTCTGTGAAGGGCATGAGCATCAACGTGACCGGTACGAACTTGATTACATTGACAAAGTTCATCGGATTGGATCCTGAAATCGCTCGTGATTTTGAGAACGCAACCGACCGTAACATGTCTCCGAACATTACCTACTTGACTCCTCCACAAGAGAAGACCTTCAACGTAGGCGTTAATATTAACTTTTAATCTCCCGCATCATGAATAAGATAGCAGCATTTTTAGCCATAGCAGCACTTGCGATCGGGACTTCTTCGTGTGAGAAGATCTTGGATTTCCAAGCAAATACAGATAGTCAAATCCCAGCAGATTCAGCTATTCTCACGATCAGCGACGCTCAAGAGTTGTTGGTCAGTGTATACGATGTCGCCGCGAACACCTACGGTGGATGGATGCAAAACATCCCTGAGGTTATGGCCGATAACGTAGCAGATCCCCTAGGATTGAACGGGGAGTACGCGCAGATTTGGCGTTGGACTTCGTCGTTCTTCAACGGATCGTTTGGCGGTCAATACCGCGATGCCTACATCGCCATATACCGCGCTAACACGTTGTTGGAAGAGGTAGCAGATTTGGAAGGAGCGACACCGGATGCCATTCAGCGTATTTCGGCAGAAGCCAAATTCATTCGTGCTATTTCACACTTCCATGTGGCACGTATTTGGGCGATGCCTTATGGTTATACTTCAGATAATAGTCACTTGGGCATTCCTCTGAAGATTAGCGCGGATCAAACGCCTCAGATGCGTGCGACTGTGGCGGATGTATATGCCTCCATCATTCAAGACCTCTTGGATGCGGAAGCAGACCTCCCTGCAGAAAACAGCATCTTCGCCAACCAGATGGCCGCGAAGGCGATGTTGGCTAAGGTGTACTTAGAAATGGGTGAATTTGCCGATGCCAAGGCCAAAGCTGGTGAGGTGATTAATTCTGGCAACTACATGCTAGAACAAGATTTGACCAAGCGTTTCAGCGACCACCAAAACGACAATTTGCCGGCAGAATTCATCTTCACTTTGGTAAGCACGAACGAAAGCACGGCGACGGATACGATTGTTGACGAGCGCGGCACGGGCTATGTATGGCACTACCGCTCGGACGATCCAAACGCTAATCCAGCATTGAAATCAAGCCAGGAAATGTATGTTGCGGCGACCAGCGATACCAGCGACCTCCGCGGTCAGTTGTGGTACGAGGCGCGCAATGTGGGTTCTCCGGATGAGTTCTACGTGGTGAGCAAGTTCAACTCGAGCTTCCTCGACGCGCCACTGCTGCACTTGACTGAGATGTATCTGATCTACGCAGAGTGTAATGTTCGTTTGAACGGCGACTCTGATGACAGCGGTTTGGCCTTGATCAACGCCTTGCGTCAACGCGCAGGCTTAACAGATTTGAGCAGCCTTACGTTGAACGATGTGATGCGCGAGCGTCGCTTGGAGATGGCTTTTGAGGGGGACAGATTATTCCAGCTCAAGCGCCAAGGTGTTCAAGGAGAAATTCAAAAAATCCGTGGGGTGGATTGGGATTGTCCAGGAATGATCCTCCAATTCCCGAACTTTGAGGGAAC
>DFQY01000007.1 GCA_002378005.1 Flavobacteriales bacterium UBA3477 | reverse complement strand
TTCTAATTCGCTCTTCGACCTTTTCTCCAGAATGTCTAGGAGAGTAGTGTAATCCATCAAATGAACAATTTTTCGTAGCTCATCTTGGTATTTAGTTTTCGTTAATAAAATTTTGAAAATCAATATATTATGATTTAAACGCTAACTTTAAAACAAACAAAACCACTTTTTATGAAACGATTTATGATTGTATGCATGACTATGATGTTGTGTATAGGAGCTTCTGCTCAAGACAACTTTGCCTTTTGGAAAAAGGACCGCGCCTACGCTGAAAACGCTTTTAGTATAAATACTGCTGGGCCTATACCTTCTGTTGGATTCCAATTCGATCATCAACTTTCTAAGAAAACTACTGTATCTGTTTTCTATGGAGAGGCAATGCCGGTTGAGGATATTGAATTTGATGAAAATAATGTCTCGTACACTGGCGCATTTGCCGTAGAAAGTAGCTGGTCGGGTATTATCATCGGGTATCGTCCTATTGAAAATTTCCAGGCTTTTCGTGTAAACGCTGGGCTTGGTGTTGGCTCTTTATATGGCATTTTGGACGATTCGGATGGTAATAGTTATCACTGGCATGATGGAGGAACGTTCACCTTTACTGGAATTGGATATGGTCTTCGACCAGTAAAAGGTCTTCGTCTTGGCGTTGATATTGGTGTTATTAAAACCGCAGGTGGTGTGGTATATACCAATTCGCAAACAGTAGATTCTGCCGAAAGAGCGTTTAATCTTCAAAATGATTTTTCTGGGGGATGGTATCCAAATCTCCAGCTCACAGCAGGTTGGGGATTCTGAGTAGAGTTCAGCTTGGGTGAACTGTATGCCCCACTAGTGGAGAAAAGAACTCAGTCCAATCAGGACTTTGGACAAGTATTAATCCTTCGACCTTTTCTCCAGAATGTCACAAGGAAAAAGCCTTGATGCCCAGCATCAAGGCTTTTTATTCGCTACATAGTTTTCTACTACAGAAAGAAAAACAATTAAAGAAGAAATGTGAATGCAAAAAAAAAAGATTCTGACTTTAAGTCAGGATCTTTTATAGTTGAGTTAGCTATTTCAGCTAATACTGCCCTTCGATTAAAGCTTGACAGAGATACCCATACCGATGCTTAGGGTGTTTGTTAAGTCAGAGAGATTTAATGTTGGAGTGACTACGACATTATCTGCAATAGCCAACCAAAATCCTACTCCGGCATTGAATGAATTCATACCGACGGTTGTTGTTCCTCCCTCAATGGTAAGTACATCAGCACTTACCATAGCGAAAATATCACCCATGAAGAAGTATTTTACGCTTGGAGCCAATGAGATAGAGGTTGCCGAGCCAATTCCAAAGCCACAATTTCCCCCAATAGATAAACCGTCCCTTATGAAGTAATCGGCGGTTACATTACCATTCAAATTAAAATCAGGCGTTATTATAATTCCCAAATTGGAGTTACCACCAACGAATACATCGCCTCTAGATTGAGCTTTAGCAGAGATGGACACGCCACCCAGAACTAATAATACTAATAATAGTTTTTTCATGAGTACATGGTTTTGTTTAATATTAAGAAAATCTAATCTTTACTTGAATCTCCGGGGTCTAATAGGTGAATACCATAGACAATTAACGCAGCCCCACCCAACCCAAAAGCAACTGTTGAATTGTATAATGTTAATTCAAGTCCAGCAGATGAAGGGCGCCCCCCAAAACTATCAGTACGCGAATTACTCAAAAATAAAAGGGCAGAACCCACGACAATACAGGATACTGCAGCAACCTTGTCAAGTCTTTCTTGTACTGGTAATGTCTTAATAATGGTCAGATTAAATTCTGCTTCCCTCTCTTGAGTCAGTATTACTCCTTCTTTTGTGGGCAACTTGGATAATTCCTCACCGACGGTGTAATTACTAAAAATCACAAACGATAGAATTGTAAGTAGGTACTTCATGATAATTCGGAATGTTGTTACAATTAATGTTTTGGTCTTTACAATTTACTCAATTTATATTCAGGATTTTCCAAATTTCTCTTTGTTGAATACTAATTTTTATTCATAACATGGGGACTATGACTCTATTGATTATAAAGCGGGTCGTGCTCATTCATTATCTCATCTGCTAGAGCGTGTAGGTCTGTTGTGAATCCAGTTGAGTAAGAATTGGTCCCAAGATCTTCTCGATAAATACCTTTCAACCACATCAAGGTCCCCGTTTCGACAATGATCTGCCCTTGATGCCCTTTGGCATCTGTGAATAAGGAGGAAGCTTTTGGCCCAGAGAAATTGATGCTATCCAACAAGAGTCCATTTTCCTTCATTTCAAGGAGATGAATGGCAGCCCAGCCTGTAGGAATAGTGAATATTGGTGTATTTGGAAACTCTGCCCTCAGCGGATCTACTACGGTTTTATGTATAATAGTGTTTACAAAGTAGTCGTAAAACGATTCAATACTATTGAATCCAAAGTGTTGCGCTGTATCGGTCCAATTAGAAGGAAAATCGATTGGCGGGATAGAGATAAATACCTTCATATCCGGATTTTCTTGTAAACCATATTGTATCCATTCCTTGAAGCCTTCTGTTCTGTTTGTTGGTGAAGAACCTGAGGTCATCCCAAAGTACTCTATACCGCCATTATCGAAAGCCTCTTTGATTTCTTGATGGCTAGTTGTGGTAGAGTCGTTCCAAAAACTTATTGCCCACCCATTTTCGCCACCACGAAATACGTGAGTGCTATTCTGGTTTCCATATCCTTCATCGGCAGCGACTATATCGAGTTGTTCTGCATAAGGTTTAAAAAAGCTATTCCCGATTAGTAGCATTCGGTAGCCTGGATCATTGTTATTTGTACCAGTATTTCGAGAACAAGATGCAATGACAATTAATGATAGGAGATATATAAAGGATTTTTTTAGCATAATTTCAAATCTATTGAAAATAAGACTATTTTATCCCAAAAGGTTTAATTGAGACTATAAGATGCCAATTGATAATGGATACGTGTGTACCAGTCCACATTTTTAAGTTTTTCTTATTAGTAGCCAATTAAACTGCATATTTACCAAAAGAAATACCACATGACCGCCCGTCTCAAATCATTACTCATAGGCTCAGGTGCCTTGTTACTTGTCCCATTTATTGGGAGCCAATTTTCTCAAGAAATTAACTGGTCGGGATTCGACTACATCGTTGCCGCAATCTTGCTCGGAACCACCAGCGTAGTACTAAATATTGTCTTGACCAAAGCAAAAAACAAGCAAAGCCGCTGGGCATGGGGCATAGTAGTAGTGCTTGCCTTAGCGTTGGTTTGGGCGGAGTTAGCCGTTGGCGTGTTCGGGAGTCCTTTGGCGGGGAGTTAAATTAATGCCCTTCTGGTCCTTTGATTCCCGCGTTTACTTCAACGTCGATATAGTTTTCTTTAGGGGTGATAGGGCATGAGTACCCGTCGGTATAGGCGCAATAGGGGTTGTAGGCATAGTTGAAATCCAAAACCATCGTTGTTCCTTCGGGTATGGTTATATCCATGAATCGGCCTGTGCCGTAGGTGCTTACTCCCGTTGTTTTATCCATAAAGGGAAGGAATAGGTGGTCCTTGTATTCTTCCATGGCCATCAATCTTTTGCTTTGATAAAGAAATAATATCAAAGTTTGACCGCGCAGTTCGAAGGTTGCCTTGGCATAGCGGCGGTATTCTCTGCTCACCCCTGAGCTGGTAGCCATGTTGAACCACGGTTCATTTTCGAGCACCCTAATCTGTGCTTCAACGGCCATCTCAGGATTATAGCTGAAAAATTCATGTCCGTGGAAGGCGGCGCGCTCCTCAGGTTTGAGCGGACTGGTAATGGAATCTGTATAAAAATCGTCCAATTCTTGTTGGTACTTCAGCACAGCAATGCGTTCCGGTGTGGCCAAAGGAACGAGGTCGCTAACCACTTCATTAGGTACCTCGAAGCTTAAGCTGTAGTGGTCAATCTTAAAGCCTTCTTTTGTTGCACGCACAACACCAACGCCTCGGCATTTGCCCATATGCGGTGAATCCAAACGTTCATTGAACCAAAGGGTATTGCCTTTTCTGTACCAATGGCGTTCAAAAGCTTCAAAGGTCCATGCACTTTCTCTTCGAAAATAAGGTGCGGCCCAAGCGCGAAACTCCCTAGCAGTCCAATACTCCCCACCGTCGGTGCCTTGAAAGATGCTTTCATCATTATAGAAGGCTCCGAAATATGCGGCCGAATCTGCTATTGAGGCCGCTTTATGCCATTGGTCTATAAATGAATCAAGCGTTCGTTCTTCCAGGTATGTAGCATGAATTTCTTCCGCTATGCCGCGACCAAGAATGTAGTTTCCTTGATCATTTAAATGCAGCTTGTCGAAAATAAACAGTGCTGGATCGACTTGACCATTATTATCAGTCAGCCAAGGCCAACAGTCCATGAAGTGGTAGTTGTATGCTTGGGTCAATTCTTCGAGTCGACCGTTCACGGCCTTATATCTCGCCAAGTGTTCCCAACGTGAAGGTGAAGGTTTTGGTGAAAGAAGAAATACCGGAAGCTCAGGATGTGTGTACTGGATCCAATTCAACAATTCCCAAGCATCTGAATATATGTCAAATACTACTCTTTGGCCACCGTCTTCCTCTACATGTACGATATCGTTATCCCCTGCATAGATTACTAGGACATCTGGATTAGTGGCAGAGATTAGATCTTCTTTGTAACGCAATAGATCATCAAAACACGAGCCTCCGATGCCGGCATTAACGACTTCGTATTCCGGGAAGCTTTCGGCCATGTTGTTCCAAAGTCGGAAGGTGGAGCTTCCGGCGAAAACAATCCTAGTTTTTTCGTGTGGAAGTTCCTCCGCCGTTTTAACAATACGGCGTACGTCGCGATCATAGTTTTGACCGCATTGTCCAAAAGAGATTTTTGAAACTAGGAAGAGAAGAGTGGTAAAATAGAGGTAGCTAAGACGCATTAGAAGTCTGTTTTGTAGGCTTGAATATACTCTCATTTTTTCGATCTAAAAAGAGGTATTATGACCCTTTAAGCCCCGAAAACGCTATAATGTCTTGCAATTGTCCGGCCGGACTCCAGTAAACGTTTATTAATATTGTCCTGCTGCAATAAAAAGGGCTATTCAAGCCCAATAAAAATGCGGGATTAAGTTGAAAATCAAAGATTTATAAGTGCTTTGGTTTTTTTGGTCAAATTGGCCTGACAATTGGGAAATCCTTCTAAAAAAGGTTCCCAGAACAAAACAAATGTATAACTGACACAACTTTGAAATACCTAAGACCCTAACCCTACGATTTTTTTACAGATGTCTGAACACGATCATATTTATCTGGGATCCATCCCTGCACAGCAAAGTCAATCGGCCGTAGAAGGTGAGGCGGTAAGCATACGCGGCGAATCGTTCTATAAGATTTCGAATTACGACCAGATGCGTCCGTTTTTCATGAGCGTCGTAAGCTCGTCGAACCATTGGATGTTTATCTCGAGCACTGGCGGATTGACTGCCGGTAGAAAGAACAGTAACTATTCATTGTTCCCTTACTACACCGACGATAAAATCAGCGAGTCTTTCGAGACGACTGGGAGCAAATCAGTCTTCATTGTTACCACAGGAGGTAAGCGCTGTTTATGGGAGCCGTTTTCAAACAGATTGAAAGGTATTTACCGAATCTCGCGCAACCTGTATAAGAACTCTTACGGCAATAAGCTCATCTTCGAAGAAATCAATCATGATTTAGGTGTGAGCTTCTCTTACGAGTGGAATTCTAGCGATCAGTTTGGTTTCGTTAGAAAGTCAGTTCTGAAGAACTTCAATGATAGTGAGGTCGCCGTTTCCTTGTTGGACGGCATTCAGAATATCCTGCCTTACGGCGTTGAGGACGCCTTGCAAAATGCATCGAGCAACTTAGTGGATGCCTACAAGAAATGTGAGCTGGAAACAGATACAGGATTGGGTATTTTCTCGTTGAGCGCCATTATCGTAGACCGTGCAGAGCCCTCTGAGGCTTTGAAAGCAAATACGGTTTGGTCGTACGGATTGCCTCAAACTAAGGTGCTTTTATCTTCTCGTCAGTTGGATGTATTCCGAAATGGGCAGCCTGTGGTGGAAGAGGTAGATGTGAAAGCAGAGAAAGGTGCCTTCTTGGTGCAATCAGAATTGACCATTGCTGCAAATAGTGAAGCCACTTGGGCGTTGGTAGCGGATGTGCACCAAGGTCCTTCGGATGTGGCTGCGACGAAGGCACGTCTACAAGATCGTAATGCATTTTTTGCGGCGATTCGTGAAGATATAGAGGCAGGGACGAAACACTTGATAGAATTGGTCGCTGCATCTGATGGTCTTCAACTTACAGCGGATAGCATCCTTAACAAGCGTCACTTCGCGAACACGATGTTCAACATTATGCGCGGAGGGATTTTTGATTTGAATTATACCGTTGAAAAGCAAGACTTCCTGCCTTATATGACCAAGGCTAATGGAGCGGTGGCGAACAAATTTGAGAAGGAGTTGAATGCCCTTCCGGAGGTTTTTGATGTATTCGAAATCCGTTCGATGGCTGCGAATGCGGGCGATGCTGATTTTGTCCGATTGTGTACGGAATACCTGCCGTTGAAATTCAGCCGTCGTCACGGAGACCCATCGCGTCCGTGGAATAAGTTCTCGATCAATACACGTAACGAGGAAGACGGTTCCAAAATATTAGATTACCAAGGAAACTGGAGAGATATTTTCCAGAACTGGGAAGCGCTGGCGCATTCTTATCCAGAGTTTATGGAGGGAATGATTTATAAGTTCTTGAATGCATCTACGTTTGATGGATATAACCCGTATAGAGTAACTAAGGATGGGTTTGATTGGGAGACCATCGAGCCGGATAATCCTTGGTCGTACATCGGGTATTGGGGCGATCACCAAATCATTTACTTGCTGAAATTCTTGGAGTTCAGCGAGAAGTACTACCCAGAGAAATTGGCTTCTTACTTCGGTCAGGCGAGTTTTGTATATGCTAATGTGCCGTATAAGATTAAGAAGTACGAGGACCTATTGGCAAACCCAAAGGATACCATTGAATTCGATTTGGCGGCGCATGAAGCCATTGAGGAAATGCGTGCGAAAATGGGTGTCGATGGCGCGTTGCTGAAAAACCAGCAGCAAAAAATACACCACGTAAACTTCATCGAGAAAATCTTGGCGACAGTGTTGGCGAAGCTCTCGAACTTCATTCCAGAAGCGGGGATTTGGTTGAACACACAACGTCCGGAATGGAACGATGCGAATAATGCACTGGTAGGTAATGGAGTGTCAATGGTGACCCTGTACTACCTGCGGAGATTCTTGGCGTTCTTCGAGCAATTGGTCGAAGGGAACGAGGATGAGGTGAGTGTTTCAAAGGAATTGGCCACCTTCTATGCTGAGGTTAAAGCTGCTCTAGAATCTTCTCGTCATTTGTTGAGCGGATCTATTTCAAATCAAGATCGCAAAGGCGTCTTAGATGCCTTGGGACAGGCTGCTGCGAAATATAGAGCGAGCATTTATGGCGCCGGATTTAGTGGCGAATTCGTGGAACTCTCCATCGCCGATGTGAAGTCGTTCTCTCAAACCGCGCGTGAGCATTTGGAAAATTCTATTCGTGCGAATAAGCGTGCCGATGGGTTGTACCATGCCTACAACTTGATGACGGTAGAAGAAGATGGCATTGCGGTTTCTTACCTAGCAGAAATGTTGGAAGGACAGGTGGCTGTCTTGAGCGCAGGGTATTTGAATACGACTGAGAGTTTGGCGGTGTTGGATGCCTTGAAGGCAAGCGCACTGTTCCGTGAAGATCAGTACAGCTACATACTATATCCGAATAAAGAGTTGCCTCGTTTTGTATCGAAAAATGTCATTCCTACACCTCGTGCGGAGCAGAGTGAATTGTTAAAGGAATTGGTCGCAGCGGGCAACCGTCAGGTAGTGACCAAAGATTGCAATGGCAGCTACCACTTTAGTGGAATCTTCAACAATGTCGACAGTTTGAAAGCGGCGTTGAAGGAATTGCCGGAGCAGTACCAAGCGTTAGCACAGCGTGAAACGGAGTTGTTGAGCACCATTTTCGAAGAGGTGTTTAATCATAAATCATTCACCGGTCGTTCGGGGACTTTCTTCGGCTACGAAGGACTGGGCTCGATCTACTGGCACATGGTGTCGAAGCTGTTGTTGGCGGCATACGAAAACACCCAGCGCGCCTTGGATGAGGATGCTGAAGGTGCATTGGTGGGTAGATTGTTTGACCACTACTTTGAGATCCTCGCGGGTATCGGAGCACACAAATCACCAAAGCTCTATGGTGCCTTCCCGACGGATCCGTATTCACACACACCAGGAGGGAAAGGTGCACAGCAGCCAGGGATGACCGGGCAGGTGAAAGAAGATATTTTGAGTAGGTTTGGAGAGTTGGGGGTTCGCGTTTCAGGCGGAGCATTGCACTTCACACCTCAGATTTTGAAAACATCGGAGTTCCTTTCAGAAAGACAAGTGTTCCACTACCGCGATGTGGCAGGTACGGAGCAGGAATTAGCATTGGAGGCGGGGTCATTGGCCTTTTCCGTTTGCCAAGTCCCTGTGGTGTACAAGCGTGCTTCGCAAAGTAGCATCAAAGTCGTTCGCCAGGATAGCGTGCAGGATTTTGACGGGCAAGCCTTGGATGTGGCGACCTCGACGGAGATTTTCCAGCGCCGTCAATCGGTGGTGCGCATTGAGGTGGAGGTTGCGAAATAAATTGGACACTTCGAAAAAATGAAAAAGAGCACATGGAACATAGTCGGGATCGTTTGCGCCTTCGTCGCACTCCTCGGCTGTGCCCATGAACCGACAAATACGACGCCCATGAAAACCGCGGCAGAAATTTTAGGGAACCCGGAGTATCAGGCCATCTCTTATGGTGGCTACCGTGCGAAATCACGTGAGGTACAGCCGACAATCCAGCAGTTGAAGAACGACATGAAGATCATGCATGCCATGGGCATTCGCATGTTACGTACCTACAACCTACAATTCGACCATGCCCCTAATGTTCTTCGTGCCATTCGTGAGCTGAAGCAGGAAGATCCGACCTTCGAGATGTATGTCATGCTAGGTGCTTGGATTGATTGTCAGGATGCGTGGACGGACCACCCAAATCATGAGTTTGAAGACCCCGCTAACAATGAAAGTGAGATTAGCAAGGCTGTTCACTATGCCAATGAGTACCCGGAGATAGTTAAGGTTATTGCCGTAGGTAATGAGGCCATGGTGCACTGGGCGTGGAGCTACTTTGTCAAGCCTGGGGTGATGCTAAAATATGTGAACTACCTACAGGAACTCAAAAGCATGGGTAAATTGAGCCCGGATCTTTGGGTCACAAGCTCGGACAACTTCGCTTCTTGGGGCGGTGGTAGTCCAGATTACCACAATGAAGATCTCGAAGCGTTGGTCAAGGCAGTGGATTACGTTTCTATGCACACCTATCCCTTCCATGATACACACTACAATAGTGCGTTCTGGGAGGTTCACGAGAGCGCGGTGGCAGATGCTAGCGACGAGGAGCGAATAGAAATGGCCATGGAACGCGCAGTATTCTATGCAAAGAACCAGTACAACAGTGTGAAGGCCTACCTCGATAGCATAGGGATAAAGAAGCCTATTCACATCGGTGAGACAGGTTGGGCCAGCGTGAGTCGTGGTCTCTATGGCCCCAATGGCTCTTTTGCCGCGGATGAAGTGAAGCAGGCGCTCTACTACAAGAAGATGCGTGCTTGGACAGATTCGGCTGGAATTTCATGCTTCTATTTTGAGGCCTTTGACGAGCCTTGGAAGGATCCCAATCACGAAGAAGGAAGTGAAAACAACTTTGGTCTGATCACCTTGAATGGGCAGGCGAAGTATGCTATATGGTCTTTGGTGGACCAAGGAATTTTTGAAGGACTAATGCGGAACGGCAACACCATCACCAAATCATTCGGTGGGGATAGTGCGGCGGTAAAAGCAACCGTATTGGTGCCTAAAACAGTGAACGAAAAATGATGAAGGGATTGTATTTGCGTTTTGGCTTTTCTGTGCTTGCGGCTGGTTTTTTTGCCGCTTGTGCTGTGGAGCCAGTGGAAGAAACTACGGCGGAAAATAATGCGCCGATGTACATGAAAGGAGTGTGCTACCATCCGGTGGCCAAGGGCGATACCATGCGCAGTTTCGACCGCATTGATGAAGACCTTGCCTTGATGGTGGATGCTGGAATGAATACTATTCGCACCTATGCCCCTATTGAAGAGGTAGAGGTGTTGGACAAGATTGCCGAGAAGGGCATGAAAGTCGTAGTGGGTTTCGGCTACAACCAAAATGGATTTTATGATTTGCTCTCAGGTTCTTACCTCGAGTATGTCGAGCGTTTCAAGGATCATGAAGCGATTTTGATGTGGGAATTGGGTAACGAGTATAACTACCACCCGGAATGGTTTGAGGGTGATATCATGAATTGGTACACCACCTTAAAGCAGGCGGTAGATGCCATCCATGCCTTGGATTCCGTGCATCCCGTGGCGACGGCGCATGGCGAGTTACCGGATTCGTTAGCCTTTCACATGGGCGCGGAAGTAGATATTTGGGGTTTGAATGTGTACCGTTGGGACCAGCCAGCCACTATTATCGACGAATGGAACGCCGTGAGTGATAAGCCTTTCTATTTTTCAGAGGTAGGAGCGGACAGCTACATGCGCATTGCCGATGCTGGGTTTGCACAAGGGCCGAACGAGGATGCCCAAGCGGTGGCATTGGATACGATCATTGATCAAATTTTAGCAAGACAATCTGAGAACCATGGGTTGCTGTTGTTCTCGTTCACCGATGGATGGTGGAAAGCGGGTAATCCTGATAAACAAGATATTGGCGGTTGGGCCCCAAAAAGCAGCGGGGTGCCGTATGACGGTGCGCCAAATGAAGAATATTGGGGTATTGTTGATATCGACCGCCAGCCGAAAAAAGGTTGGGGTGTGGTCGTGGAGCATTTTACGAAGAAAAAACAACTTAAGGAAGATGAAATTTAAGAACGCAATGATTTTACTTACATGTATTTTTCTGCTTTCGGCATGTAATCAAGAAACAGCAACAATGAAAGTATTCGAAACCTCCAGAGAAGGGAATCTACTGACAGAAGTATCGGATTTTGAAACGTCAGAACCAACCACAATTATTTCTATTGATAGGAATACATCAAAGCAAACCTTGGTCGGTTTTGGTGCAGCATTTACAGAAGCATCTGCATACTTGATGAACGAATTGGGCACTGAAAATAGGAGAGAAATAATCGAAGCATATTTTTCTGAACAAGGGTCTAATTATTCTTTAATGAGAACCCATATGAATTCCTGTGATTTCTCATTGACAAATTATAGTTATTCACCAGTGGAAGGCGATACAGAGCTTGAGCACTTTTCTATAGAGGAGGATCGTGATGATTTGATTCCATTCATCAAAGAGGCACAGGAGACGTCAAGTGGTGGATTTAAATTGTTCGCATCTCCCTGGACGGCTGCACCATGGATGAAGGACAATAACAGCTGGGTTGGGGGTAAGCTCCTTCCTATGTACTATCCGACATGGGCAAAGTTTTTTTCAAAGTATGTAGATGCCTATGAATCAGAAGGCATTCCTATTTGGGGTTTTACCGTTGAAAATGAACCACATGGCAATGGCAATAGCTGGGAAAGTATGCTTTATTCACCTGATGAAATGGTCGACTTTGTTAAAAATCACCTAGGCCCAACTCTAGAAAAAGACGGCAAAGGGGATAAAATCATCATGGGTTACGATCAGAACCGTGAAGGAATCAAAGAATGGGCTGATGTAATGTATGCAAATGAAGAAAACTCGAGATATTTCGATGGAATGGCCATACACTGGTATGAAAGCACTGTGAGCTATTTCCCTGAAATGTTAGAGTATGCTCATGAAAAAGCCCCCGGAAAATTACTCATTGAGACTGAAGGATGTATTGATAATCAAGTACCTGTATGGCGCGACGATGAGTGGTATTGGAAAAAAGAGGCTACAGATTGGGGATATTATTGGCGACAAGATGACCAAAAATATCTTCATCCTAAATATGCACCAGCGCACCGCTATGCCCGCGACATTATTGGTTGTCTGAATCATTGGGTCGAGGGCTGGGTCGATTGGAATATGGTGTTGGATAGACAAGGAGGTCCAAATTGGTTCAAAAACTGGTGTATAGCACCTGTCATCGCGGATACCGAAAACGACGAGATTTATTTTACCCCATTGTACTACATCATGTCTCATTTTTCCAAATTCATGAGGCCTGGCGCGGAAGTATTGGCATCTACAATTTCTAATGAAGACTTGATGTCGGCAGCCGTGCTCAATGAGGATGGCTCTTTAATCATCGCTGTTTTTAACGAAGGAGAGCAACCCATTACTTATTCCGTTGAGATGGAAGATCAAAATTTATCCTTGAGTATACCCGCTCAGGCGCTACAAACTATTGTATTAGACCCTAATGAGTAAGTTCATGAGTAGCGCGAAAAACAGGGTCCCAATAGGACAAAAAATTGCCTTTGGGGTTGGGATGTTGGCCAACCAAATGTTCCCGGCAGCAATGGGGATATTCATGGTGGTATTAGTCCAAGATTTGGGCTTCCCCGGCTGGATGTGGGGTGTGATCTTCTTCGCGCCACGTGCCTTCGATGCCATTTTAGACCCTATAATGGGCTACATATCGGATAATACGCGTTCAAGATGGGGACGCAGAAGACAATACGTGTTCATAGGAGCTATCATTATGGGTGTTTCCTTTGCCCTTCTTTGGCAATTGTATCGTGAAAATAGCGTGGCTTATAACTTCACTTATGTCATGCTATGGTCCTTTGTCTTTTACCTGGGACTTACCATTTTTGGCGTTCCATATGTAAGTATGGGCTATGAAATGAGTGATGATTACCACGAGCGTACAAACGTAATGGCAATCTCTCAATGGATAGGCCAATGGGCATGGGTCATCGCGCCATGGTTCTGGGTCATTATGTACGATCCAGATTGGTTTCCTACCGCGGATGAGGCTACGAGAACGTTGGCCATTTGGGTGGCGGTCCTATTCACTCTTTGCGCCATGGCGCCAGCTCTTTTCATGAAGAGCGAAAGCACCAAAGAAAGAGAGGATTATGAGCCTTTGAACTTTAAGGGGATTTTTGGGAGTGTGAAGAATATTGCCTTAAGTTTTAAGGAAGCTTTTTCTTCTGTGCCGTTCCGCAGATTGTGTATTGCGACCTTCCTGATTTTTAACGGGTTCAACACTATTGCCAGCTTCACCTTCTTTGTCATTAAAAGCCACCTTTTCAACGACGATGCTTCGGCCGTAGGGGTGTGGCCAACGTTGTTCGGAAGTGTGGGTGCTTTGATCACCACCTTCTTGGTCATTCCAATTGTTGCTTGGATGTCTAAGACTCTTGGGAAGAAGCGCGCGTTCATTTTAAGCCAAGGTATTTCCATCATAGGTTATGTGCTATTGTGGTTCTTGATGATCCCGGGCAAGCCCTATATGTTCTTGTTTGCCTTGCCGTTCCACTCGTTCGGTATAGGTGGATTGTTTACCATCATGATGTCTATGACCTCTGATGTTTTGGACATTGATGAATTGAATACAGGGAAACGCCGTGAAGGAGTTTTCGGAGCTATATACTGGTGGATGGTGAAGCTGGGATTCGCCTTTGCCGGTGCTCTGAGTGGATTGATATTGACCTTGGTGAATTACCAAAGTGGAGCTGGAGCACAACCTGAGGGTGCTGTAGATGGTCTAAGAATGTTCTTCTCTGGGTTGCCAATTATTTGTACGGTAATTGCAATTGTCGTGATGTGGAACTACAAAGTGGATGAAAATTATGCGAAAGAGGTCCGCGTAAAATTGGACCAAAGAAAACTACAATCTGAACAATAAATCAAAGTAGACCTATGTCTTTTAGAAGAGAAAAGTTTCTGTCACTTGCCGGTCCAGTAATCAATAATCTTAGTCTTGAGGAACTTAAATCTGAGAGCCGAAAGATGTTAGAGAGTGGAATTCATGGTATTTGCTTTAGCGCCTACGATGAGGGGCAGCAGCCTGGGGATCAATTATCTGAAGCGCAAGTCCGCCGAAAATTGGAAATTCTCAAACCGCATATCTCTTGGGTGCGCACCTTCTCGTGTACCGAGGGGAATGAAATCATTGCCAGTGTAGCTCACGAAATGGGCATCAAGACGCTTATTGGTGCTTGGCTGGGCGACGACCTCGAAAAGAACGAAGGCGAGATTGAAGGCCTGCTGGAACTTTGCGCCGAAGGTGTTGTCGATGTGGCGGCAGTAGGAAATGAGGTACTTTATCGCGAGGATCTGAGTGCAGCCGTTCTTGTGCAATACATTGAGCGAGTGAAGGCGGTGGTTACAGATGTGCCGGTGGGCTATGTGGATGCGTACTATGAATTTACCGAGCATCCTGAATTGGCGGATGCTTGTGATATCATTTTGGCCAATTGTTACCCTTACTGGGAAGGCTGTTCATTGGATTACTCTTTGATGTACATGAAACAAATGTATTTCGAGGCCCAAGCGGCAGGAAAGGGTAAACCTGTGTTGATTACAGAGACTGGATGGCCTAGTGCAGGTCAAAGTATTGGTGGTGCCCACGCATCGTTTGAAAACAGCTTGAAATACTTCATCAATGCCCAGCGCTGGTCAAAAGCGGAAAAAATTCCGATGTTCTATTTCTCCTCTTTCGACGAGAGTTGGAAGATCGAAAAAGAGGGCGATGTTGGTGCCTCTTGGGGACTATGGGACAAGGACGAAAAGCTGAAATTCTAACGCTTCACGACCTTCTCGCGGTAACCTTTAAATCCAGGTTGTAAGATTTCCAATACGTAGAGTCCAGGGGCATATGCCTCCGTATCTAGGTTTGTACTCCCATTGTGTAACTGGGAGTAGATTAGCTTGCCTGTAATGTCGTAGAGGTTAATGGTGCTTGCGCCGGTAAGGCGCACAAATAATTTGTGCTCAAAAGGATTTCCTACGGCGCCTATTCCGTTTCGTGCCTGTTCCTCCAAACTTAAATTAGATTGTTGGTATACACGTACATAATCCACTTCCATAGAACTACTTGTGAAGCTTGTATCGATCGAGGGAAGAATGGCAATATTCAGCAGGAGAAATTGAGGATCTTCGAAGGGCCAAGTGCTAGAAGTATACGTCGAAGGTTCGTAGGTATAATGCACCACACTGTCCACACTAAATACCATTTTGGTCTCACTCCATTCTAATGTATAAATGTGAAAACTTGTGCTTGCGCCATTTACCGTTTGTCCTCCTACGTTTACGGTCCCGCCAAAACTAGAGGGTGAATGTATCGCACTTGAAACGTAATCTTGGTTGCTCCCCCAGTGTTCCATGATATCTATTTCTCCACACATGGGCCAGGACGTTGTTCCATATCCTTGTACTTGCCAATACGACCCTATTTCGGCGATATTTTGACCGAGCATCCAAATGGCTGGCCAGGTTCCTACTCCGGTGGGGAGTTTAGCACGAACTTCCACACGGCCATAGGTGAATGCAAATTTCGAATTTAGTCTGGCTGAGGTAAAGTCTTTCGTGACACCCTGATTAGAATAGCTTTCGCGAAGGGCTGTTAGGTGTAGGTTTCCTGCGCTAACATTCGCATTTGTGTCGCGGTCTGTATAATGTTGAATTTCTCCATTCCACCAACTTGTTCCATTCGGGAGCACGGTTTGCTGCCACCATTTCGTGGTGTCTAGACTGCCGTCTATGTTAAATTCATCTGCCCAAACGAGAGTATCGTAAACTTGGGCATTTAAGGAGGTGCAACTAATGAGAAATATAAGTGTAAAAATGGAACGCATGGCAATTCGTTGTTTAGGCAATAAAAATCGTTATAAGAAACGAGAATCGCCAATTTCTTAAAAGACAATTACCCGACATTGAAAAACCCGGGCGCAATTATCGCATCTTTGCCCCATGGAACACAAAAGTGGTTTTGTCAATATCATCGGGAATCCCAACGTAGGGAAAAGCACCTTGATGAACGCTTTAGTAGGGGAGCGCTTGAGCATTATTACTCCCAAAGCGCAGACCACTCGTCACCGTATTTTCGGCATTCTTAACGAACCGGAATACCAAATTGTGTTCTCCGATACCCCTGGGGTCATCCAACCGGCCTATAAGATGCAGGAGCACATGATGAAATTTGTGTCGGATGCCTTCGAGGACGCGGATGTATTCTTGTATTTGGTGGAGCCGGGTGACCGTGCGCTCAAAGACGAGGGGTTTTTCAAAAAGTTGCTCAATACCAAGGTTCCGGTTCTGTTGATCATCAACAAGATTGATACGACGAATCAGGAGGAGTTGGAGGAGGAAGTGGCCTATTGGGCCGAGCATTTGCCTAACGCTGAAATCATTCCTATTTCGGCGCTGGAACAGGTCAATACACAGTATTTGTTGGACCGATTAATTGCGCTCACCCCCCTGTCCCCGCCGTACTTTGATAAAGATGCCTTGACGGACAAAACCGAACGCTTCTTTGTAAGTGAAATCGTTCGTGAGCAGATTTTGCTCAATTACAAAAAGGAAATACCCTACAGTGTTGAGGTGGACGTGGAAGAATTCAAAGAAGACGATGATATTATCCGCATACGCACCGTCATTTACGTGGCGCGCGATACCCAGAAGGGAATCATCATTGGGCACAAAGGCTCGAAACTCAAGCAAGTGGGTATAGGCGCTAGAAAGCAACTCGAATCCTTCTTCGCCAAGAAAATACATTTAGAGACCTTTGTCAAAGTCAAAAAGAATTGGCGAGATAGCGACCTGCACCTGAAAAGATTCGGGTATAAAAACTAAAATATGAGTAACATTGTTGCCATCGTGGGCCGCCCAAATGTGGGTAAAAGCACACTATTTAATCGTCTGATCCAGCGTCGTGATGCTATAGTAGATAGCGTTGCCGGGGTGACGCGTGACCGTCATTATGGAAAGAGTGATTGGAATGGAAAGGAGTTTTCAGTCATCGATACCGGTGGGTATATCGAAGGCTCGGAAGATGTTTTTGAAGCAGAGATCCGCCGCCAAGTAGAATTGGCCCTTGAAGAAGCCACCGTAATTCTATTCGTTTTGGACCTTCAAGCAGGGTTGACGGAATTTGATAAGATCATTGCCGGCATGCTCCGCAAAACAGAGAAACCTGTGGTATACGCAGTGAACAAGGTGGACAACAGCATGCAGGAATTAGATGCCGCTGAATTCTATGGATTGGGCATCGAAAAATACCACACCATCTCTGCCGTAAATGGTGGGGGAACAGGCGATCTGCTGGATGAGCTCGTGGAGAACATGGATGAAAATCCAGTGGACGACTATGAAGATCTTCCGAAGATGGCCATTGTGGGTCGCCCTAATGCTGGGAAGAGCTCCATTGTCAATGCCTTGTTTGACGAGGAGCGCAACATCGTTACTGAGGTAGCGGGTACGACTAGAGATACCGTAAACACCCGTTTCAACAAGTTTGGTTTTGATTTCATGTTGCTCGATACGGCAGGTCTTCGCAAGAAGGGCAAGACTATGGAGAACCTTGAGTTTTATTCAAACATGCGTTCCATTCGCGCTATTGAGCATGCGGATGTATGTATGATGGTGGTGGATGCCACGCGTGGTTTTGAAGCTCAGGATTTGTCCATCGTTTCTCTAGTGGAGAAGAACAAAAAGGGCTTGGTAGTCGTGGTGAACAAATGGGATTTGGTTGAGAAAGAAACCAATACCGTTCGCGATGCTGAAGCGTTTATCAGAAAGAAATTGGAACCCTTCACAGATTTCCCTATCATCTTCACAAGTGCCTTGACAAAGCAACGCGTTTTGAAAGCGTTTGAGGAGGGTGTAAAAGTTTACGAGCGTCGCAAGCAGCGCATTTCTACGAGCAGGCTCAACGACACTATGCTGGATATCATAAAAGGTTACCCACCGCCAGCGGTGAAAGGTAAATACGTGAAGATTAAGTTTTGTACTCAGTTGCCTACACGCACGCCACAATTTGCCTTCTTTGCAAACATGCCACAATACATCAAGGAGCCGTACAAACGATTCTTAGAGAACCAGATGCGTAAAGCATTTGATTTCCACGGCGCCCCGATCGAAATTTTCTTCCGTAAGAAGTAATTACAACTGGTAACAGATTACCGCGTTGCCCTGCACGAGCACCAATACTGGTGCTCCAGCTGGGGTTAAACGCCCAGCCTCCGCCTCTGATCCCTCAAAGGTGGTAATGGGCGCAGCCGCCTCTTTCAACTGAGTCACATGAATGGTCCCTTCGGTATCATAAATGATGCCTGTGCCACCCGGATAGGCTTCCACACGAGCAATACTCTGCGGGAAAGAAATCGTGTGGGTAGAGGTTTCTCCGCGCAAGCTGATCTTATCTTCAGACCAATACAATCTACCATAGCTCATCGCCTGCATTCCCTGAAGATTATTCAAGTTGTGCTCTAAAATGGCTGTAGTACCATCGAAGCGCTGTTCTTGAATCTCACCTTCTTCGCCCACGCGCATGATGCTCGGTGGAGTTCCGCCGGTAACGACCCAAGGGTTCGTGGAAGCCGTAAGAGCTGAGGTTTTGATACGCTCCTCTCCGCGTCTGTTGAGCACGTGGGCGCGCTCGAGTGTTGAGATGATCACATAATCCTTGCCGCCCCTCTGGTACAATAGCGGGCTTTGAGTGATGGTGCCGCTCGCTGCGTCGGTTTTCCATCCGTCGATGCGTTGGCCTTCCACGCTGTAATTATATAGTTTCGACCCTGCAGGTACGAGTATGCGATAGTTACGGTTTTTGTCGTAGTCCATAATGGTAGCACCCAACATGGTGGTTTCTGGCAAACTCACGGGGAAACCATCTACTTCACGCCCCAAAATGTCCAAGCAATGTAACTTATCCTTGCTGGTGAACACCATCTGGAACTTCGCATTCTTAAACATATCTATTTGCTGCACATTTCCTTGGATGGGGCCGTCTAAGGCAATACTCCACAATTCCTCGCCATTCTCATCGAGCAAGAAACACTGATGGCTTTCATCTTGTACGAGGATGTTAGTCATGCCGCTGCGGTGGTTCTTGATAAAGAACGGTCCCCTGAGGGCTTGCTGTGGTAGGGCATGAGACCATAGGTAGGCGCTAACTGCCACCTCGTCACCACGCTGTTGCACAGTGGCGTTTCCATAGGCAATGCCGTTATTCACCTCCAAATGTCCCACTAGGAATGCACGGTCAAGTGATGCCGGCAGGGTTTCAAAGAAAGGACCATCTTCCAAGCTATTGAAGTTGAAGGCGGCGGTAAAGTGCTCATTGCGGTCCATGGCATCTCCTAATGCTTCTAGTGATTCTAAGGCATGCCAGTTTTTATTCATGTCCAATTCGCTGCTGTATACTTCCAGTAATTGGGCACTTGTTCCTACCAAAAGCCATTGATCCCAGAGCATCCAAGAAGCGCTGCCCATATCAGAATAAACCCATCCGAAGGCTGCGCTGAACAGATGGCGGTGTGATTCGCTGAGAGTTCCACGGGCATGGCCCTGATAGACCGAGCTTTTTGAACTTAACGCGTTCAAGGCATCCTGAACGGTCATTCCCTCACCGTCCAGTCTTGCGGCAACTACAACTCCGTCTCCATAGCCCACACGTACAAAGCTTCCCTCAAAACTATTTGCGAAGGTCATTGGCGATACACCGGCATCTTCCAAGGTCTTTTGTGCTTGCTTGAGCCTTTGTTTCTTGCCGCGGTAGGGGTTAAAGGCGCGCAGCCATTCTACCGGATCGCCGGTATTAATTCCCATGGCGTATTTTGATGAGGCCGCAATGATGGGGCTCAAATCAGTGCCGGTTGGTCGCTCGGTAAAGGTGCTTAAATAAGTATTTGTGGAATCTGCACACAAGGCCACCGCGGTTGCAATGGTCTTGTTCTTTTTCCAATCCAAATCCACCGCAGACCACTGCGCGAAATGCTCTAGCCAGCTCCAATCTTGTTCGAAGTAATGTGTTCCTAAGCGGGCCACCTCCTTATGCTGAATAAATACGTTCGCATCATCAGATTTTGATGCATTGTCCCATAATGTTTTAAATCCGCCATCGTCCATCAAAGAATAACCAGCGGTGCGTTGGTTGATGATATCCTGAAGCAATCCTTCATTGGCACTGATTACCCAGCTCGGCCCGTCGTTATAGGCGTACATCGAATCCAAGGTGAAGACCTCGTAATTCCCAATGTTAGTGGGAGCGCCGACAAAGGGGGTGAGGTCGTGCTCGGTGGTCCATACCCAATCCAAACTGCTGGCGCCCGAGGGGAGAAGCGCTCCCGTCCAACGCCCTGCGTTCCACTGCTCCAAGGTGTGTGCCGGAATAGCACTGAGGTAGGAAATGGAAAGGGTGTCGCTAGTCTCGCCGAACTGGTGCATATCATTGATGCGCACATACAACGGCGCATCCATAGGCAGCAATGAAGTCGCCTTGGTAGGAGGGGCGGGTTGGCCACATTGTACCAAAAGGGCAGATGCTAAAAGAAGGGCGCTTAGGGAGGCGAGACGCATAGCTAAATTTTTGATTAAAGCTACATTTTTACCGCACCAAGTAGTGGGTCAGTAAGGGTCAGTTTTTCACAAATCGAAGAGGTTCAATTGGCTCGGAAGCAACTGAAAACTTTTGCGGTGGTGGAGCGATGCACCATGTGCCCGGATACCGTCTCGATGGGCCTTCGTAGGGTAGCCCGCGTTGCGCTCCCATTGGTAATGTGGGTATTCTGTGGCCAATTTCCTCATCAGTTCATCCCTATACGTTTTTGCCAAGACCGACGCGGCCGCGATATTTTGATAGGTTGCATCCCCCTTGACCTGGCAGTGGTATGGAATATCCCCGAATGGTTTGAACCTATTGCCGTCCACAGCAATGAATTGGGGCACCACATCCAATTTCTTAATGGCCCTGTGCATGCCCAAGATGCTAGCGTTTAAAATATTGATCTCGTCAATCTCCTCTGGTCCTACATGCACCACGGCCCAAGCTACGGCTTCCTTCTCGATCAAGGGTCGCAAAAGATTGCGCTGCTTCTCAGTGAGCTGCTTGGAATCATTCAACAAATCATTCTTAAAATCTGGCGGCAAGATCACCGCTGCTGCCGTCACAGGCCCGGCCAAACAGCCGCGTCCCGCCTCGTCAGTACCGGCTTCAACGACCCCTATGGGACTGTGTTGAAGCTTCATTCCTTTGTGGATTTTAGGACTTCGAGCCAAGGGGCGGCGCTTGCGGACCAAGTGAATTGGCCCCCGCGAATTAATCCTTTTTCAGACCAATTTTCCCCGCCTTTGGCCATCACCTCCAGCGCATCGCTCCATGCTCCGACATCGAAAGTGGGCAGCAACATTCCTGCGTCTCCAACCACCTCGGTCAGCGCGCTGTTTTTTGAGGCCATCACAGGCGTGCCACATTGCATCGCTTCTACCACAGGTATGCCAAATCCTTCCATTGCGCTCGGCATACAGAAGGCCACTGCCCCGCGGTACAGCTGTTCCAGCTCATCATCTTCCAGCCTTCCCAACCATTTTACCGAGTCCAAGTGTTTCAACTCGCCCAAGGCGCTTTCAAAAATTGGATCTTTAAAATGAGCGTTGCCCGCAATATTCAAATGGAAGCCTCGGCGCTCTGGATGATCCTCCATCCACCTATCCCAACCCTTCAAAAGGGTGATCAAATTCTTACGTGGAGTCAAGGCGCCTACGGCACAAAAATATTTTCCTTCATAGCGAGATTCTCCGGGTGACATGGGTCGCTGAGGAGCATTCGGCGTCACCACAATCTTCACGGCAGCGACCCCATAGGTCTCCACCAAATCCCTCGCGCTCCACTCACTCACCGTAAACAACTGCTCCGCCATGCGGGCGCCGCGTCGGATGTATGTGCGGTAATAGCGTCCCACATGGGGCGGAACCCATTCCGGGTGGTGCTCAAAATTCAGGTCGTGGATGGTAAGCCATTGCTTGATTTTGGTGCGGGCGGGCAAGCCGTCCGGTGACCAATAACGCGCGGCGCCCCAATTTTTCAAGGCTGCAGGCACACCTATGCTGTTCCAATACCACCACAACCAGGGGTGGCGGGCAGGAGGGAGGACGAGCTTGTGGGTGATGTTGGGGGCGTTTAGAAAAGAGAATTGGTCTCTCATTCCCTTCATCGCAGAAGGGCGGTCCCACAACAGCAAAAATTCGTGTTCCATCGCGGCGGGGAGGATCTGCTCGAGCATGCGCAAGGTGTAAATCCCCGTGCCTTCGAGCTTGTTTGGCAATAGCCACCGTACGTTCACCGCAATTTTCATGGTTTAAATGTACAAAAGTGCGCCGCTGTAGCGTTAGATAAGCGGTATATTCGCACCCAACTCGCTACACAACCATGATTCAGCGTATCCTTCAATTCTTAAAGGATCCCACGGCTACTACTTTAGCCAAGGGAAGCAGCGTCGTGCTCATCTTTAAAATCATTGGCGCCCTCGGGGGCTATGTACTGCTGTGGTCGTTGGGCCAAGCGGGAGGTGAGAAAGCTGTGGGTGTATACGAGGTCGCCTTTACCCTAATCTTGATTGCCTCTACGGTGGGGCGCTGGGGATTAGATACGGTGTTGGTGAAGGAATTGGGCAAAACCGAGCTTGGGGATGCCCCGTCGCGCGGGCTGTATGGACACATATTTCTGCGCGTGCTGGCCATAACCGCCGCTCTCTCCATTTTGACCTTCTTTGCCGCCGAAGCGCTGACCGAACTCTTTTTCAATCAAACTCCCGTGGGCGTCCTGCGCACCGCATCGCTGACCGCCCTGCCATTCACCCTAATGCTGTTGAATGCGGAGGCCTACCGCGGATTGCACAAGCCGGTGTTGTTCAGTATCAATCAGCACGGGACCGTTTATCTGATCCTCGCTGCCCTGCTCTGGTGGGTGCCAATGGAGAGCGCGGGTTTTGATGCTCAAGGCAGTGCCCAATTCGCTTTGTTCCTCCTCCTCGGCATCAGCAGCGTTTTTGCCTTGCTCTCGACCGTGCACGTGATTTCGTTGTGCGAGCGCAAGCCGTGGCGCGGTGCAGCGCTCGCAGGAAACCTCATGAAAGTGGCCACGCCAATGTTAGTCTCTTCCGCCCTGTTTCTTGTGATGAGCTGGTCTGATACACTCATGCTCAGTTATTTCCTCGAAGAGGATGAAGTGGGCGTGTACCGCATTGTCTTTAAGATTGCCACCCTCATCACCTTTGCCCAATTCGCCCTTAATACCGTTGTCGCCCCAATGATTTCGGGGCTGCACAATGGCGGTTCGAATATGTCACTGCTCGCGCAACGCATCGCTACATTGAATTTGGTCACTGCGGGGCCCATTTTCCTCGGTATCATCGTCCTCGGACCGTTCCTCATCGGCCTCTTCGGCGTAAATGATCCATGGGCTGCCTATCCTTGGTTGGTGATTTTAGCTTGTGGCCAATTAGCTAATGCCTTCGCAGGCCCCGTACTCAATATTTTGAACATGACCGGCTGCGAGAAAAGTGCACAAAACACGATGCTCGTCGTCGCCACCCTCAACATCATCCTCAACGCCATTCTCATCCCCGCCTTTGGGCCCGGAGGGGCGGCCGTTGCCACCGCTTTGACCATGGTGGGTTGGAATATTTGGGCGGGTGTGCTGGTCTATCGTTTTCATGGAATTATCACCGTGCCTTTTTTGGCAAAAAGAAGCCGATCATGAGTGCCGTAGCGAACGTATTCCTCATTGGCGCCGCAAAAGCCGGAACCACCGCATTAGCGGATATGTTGGCCCAGCACCCGCATATCGCGGGCATGCCTATCAAGGAGCCGGGACACTTCTGTACGGATTTGCGTCCAAAGGTTTTTTCCAAGGCCTACAAGCGGTTGATTCAATGGGACGAGGCAGAGTACTTTGGGCAATCTACATTGGCTGAACGTCATATAGGATTTGTGGAAGAGCGCAGTCATTACCACAGATTGTGTCAACAAGCCCAAGAAGGAAAGCCTGAGGCGATGCATATTTTGGATGCGTCCACCGCGTATTTGTGTAGTGCTCCCGCCGTCAAAGAATTGGCCCATTACAATAACAAAGCAAAAATCATTGTCCTATTACGCAATCCCATCGACCGCGCTTGGAGTCATTACACGATGGCACTGAAGTACGGTATGGAAAGCGAGGCGCCTTTGGCGGCGTTCAAGCGTGAGGCGGCGTTAGAGCGAGCCCAATGGGGTAGGGATGAGTGTTATTTGGAATTGGGCTATTACGCACAACAACTGAAACGCTGGAAGGAGAAATTTGGCGAGAAGCATCTATTGGTGATCTTTCATGAAGATTTGAAAAACACCCCACAGAAGGTGCTCAACCGCATTACAGAGTTCTTGGACTTGCCTACTTTTGTGGCAGCCAAAGCAAAGGCGACGAACGAAGGCTCCGTTCCAAAATACCCGAAGATGAATGCCCTTGGTATGCGGGTGGTGGCGCCACTACGGGAGAAGTTGCCGAAGGAAATGATCAGCGCGATGAAAAAAGTGCTGCAGGCCAAGGCGCCGGATTTGGACGAAGATGTCGCCCGCTGGTTGAAACAACATTACAATGAAGAGATGGCAGAACTAGCCAACCTATTAAATTTGAATCTAACTCACTGGAAATAAGCTATGGAATACAGTAGTGCCAATTTAATTTCGTTTTTCTACACCCATTGGAAGAAACTAATGGTCGTGCCGTTTTTGGCCATGGTAGTAGCGGTCGTATTCAGCGGTCCCCAATTCATCAAACCCTTGTTCGAATCTCAGGTCATCCTTTTCCCATCGACCACCAACTCGGTGTCGAAAGCCCTCTTGCCCCAAACCAACGGATACGGCGATGAGGATATCTTCGAATATGGGGATGAACAACAGGCCGAGCAGCTATTGCAAATCTTGAGCTCTGGAGAAATCCGCGACAGTGTGATTCAAAAGTTCGATTTGATGAACCACTATGACATTGATCCAGATTCAGATTACCCTCGCACCAAACTGTTTAAGGAATACGAGAATAAAATTGAGTTCCAGCGTACTCAATTCATGTCTGTCGAAATCAACGTTCTAGATACCGACCCGCAAGTAGCCGCTGATATTGCGAACTACATTTCAAAACTTGTCGATAAGGTGAAGCGCCGTGTGGCCCGTAGCCGTGCCGAGATGGGATTGGAAATCGTGAAGAGCGAATACCGCAGCTTGCAAGGAGAGATCCATACTATGGAAGACAAGATTACCGAATTGCGCTACAAAGGGGTGCACGATTACGAAAGTCAGAGTGCCGTTTTTAATGAGCAATACGCCATTGCCCTTGCGGAAGGTGCGTCGCAGAGCCGCATCAAGGAATTAGAACGACGCCTAGATACCCTCGCTAAATACGGAGGTAAATATGTAGCCATCCGCGACGAGCTCCAATTGCTCAAAGAGGAAGAGGTAAAGTTAAAAACGAAGTTTGACCAAGCGAAAGTGGATGTCAATCAAAACCTTCCTGCCACCTTCAAAGTAGATGCCGCACGTCCTGCCGAGCGCAAGACGTACCCAAAACGCAGCATCTTAATCTTGGCAGTGGGCTTCGCAACCCTCATCTTGATGTCATTCTTCTTGATGGTTCAAGGCACCCTAAACGAACTTCGCGGCAAGTCCTAACACGTGTTGGGCATAAGCCAAATATCAAATCGTTGGCTCGCCATCATAGCTTTGGTAACCTTGCCGTTGGTGGGGCTGGCCGTTGCCTATGAATTTTGGTACGCCTTCCTAATACCACCAGCCTTGTTGGTGGTATGGATGACGTTGTACCGATTAGATTGGGCCATGTGGTTCACCGTCTTTGCCACCCCTGTCTCCATTAATCTCACGGATTTAACAGGAGGAGCCGGCCTTTCCCTACCCACCGAGCCCATGCTCGTGCTGGTCACTTTCATCGCATTGATTAAAATGGCACTGCTCGGGGAGTTTGACCGTAAAATCATCAATCACCCCATTTCCATCGCTATCTATTTCTATTTGGCTTGGATGCTCTTTACGGCCATTACTTCTCAATTACCTTTAGTGTCGCTCAAACAATTGGCCACACGCATATGGTTTATAGTCCCTTATTACTTCGTGCTTGCCCACCTGTTCTTGAAGAGCGACCGCAACAAAGTCACTTTCTTGTGGCTATTCTTGATCACCCTCACCATCGCGGCAATCTACACCCTGGTCATTCATAGTCAATACGGCTTTACCAAGAAGACCTCCACTTGGGTAATGTTCCCGCTTTTCAAAGAGCACACCTCCTATGGCGCCGTCCTGGCCATGATGTATCCGGCTGCCCTTTACCTCACCTTCAGAAAGAGCAGTTGGGGTTTCAACGCAGTGGCCGGGGTCATGCTTGCGATTCTCACCCTTGCCACTGTATTAAGCTATACCCGAGCAGCCTGGATTTCATTAGTAGGGGCCGGAGCAGTGTATTTAGTGTACCTCTTTCGTTGGTCGAAAACCACCGTTTGGTCTCTCGCGGGCATTGCCGTCTTGATAGCAGCATTGAATTTTTCTTTGATCTCTTCGAAGTTTGAAAGAAATACAACCGATTCTTCCGACGACCTCAATGAACACGTCGCCTCAGTAACCAATGTAAGTACTGACGCCTCCAACCTTGAGCGGATCAATAGATGGAACTCCGCTATCCGTATGTTCAAGGACCGACCCATCCTCGGCCATGGTCCAGGAACCTACATGTTCTTATACGCTCCTTATCAAAAGCCTTCAGAGAAAACGATAATCTCTACAAACGCTGGTAATAGAGGAAATGCACATAGTGAATACCTTGGACCTTTAGCCGAATCTGGTGTTTTGGGTTTACTCACTTTTTTAGGTCTGATTATCACTGTGATTTCTGTAGCGGTCAATTCCTATGCGCGAACATCCTCTCCATTTGTAAAATCCATGATTCGTGTCGCATTCTTAGGCCTCATTACCTATTTCTTACACGGCTTCCTGAACAACTTCTTGGACATGGATAAGGCAAGTGCACCTTTTTGGGGGTTCTTTGCACTATTAGCTTCAATTTCCGTTAAATCGAGGGCAGTAAGAGAGAAATAATGCATTTCAATTACATTGTGCTCAAGGTGAGGCAAGTAGTGGCTTAAAAAGTCTCATTCGAGACACTGATTTTGGCTGATTTCGAAAAAAAAATCAACAAAATCCCTTATTTATTGCTCTTAACATTTGCATAATATGTGGAATAGTCTCAATTTTAACGTGCTTAACATATGTTTAACAGAAAAACAGGTATTACATGAAAAACAAGTTTTTAAATGTCTGGCTATTTTTATTTGCATTCGCATTCACTGCGACTGCTCAAAATGAACCAGATAAGGGACAGCCTGAAGTTGCAGATGTTTTCGAGGAACTCGAAGAGGTTGTTGTAACTGCAGGTGGGATCTCACGTGAGAAAAAGGCATTGGGTTTCTCGGTTGAAGAAGTTAAAGGTGCTTCTATCAAAGAATCAGGAGAGACCAATATCGTAAGTGGTATTTCAGCTAAGGTGAGTGGTGTCCAAGTGACTAACTCTTCTGGTGCTGCTGGTGCCGCATCTTACATTAAGATCCGCGGAAATGCGACGTTTACGTCAAATGACAACCAACCATTGATGGTGGTTGATGGTGTGCCGATTGACAACAGTCAAATCAGAACAGAAGATTTGCGAGCCGGTGTAGCTTATTCGAATCGTGCCATCGATATCAACCCTGATGATATCGAAAGTATTTCGGTACTAAAGGGAGGTGCAGCAGCAGCTCTTTATGGTACTCGTGGTGCGAATGGTGTAATTTTAATTACAACTAAAAAAGGTGCTTACGGTCAAGATTTCCAGGTGAATGTGAATTCATCAATGGAGATTTCGCAAGTCAATAAGCTGCCGCCAGTTCAAAGTAAATACTCTCAAGGTTATTTTGGTTCTTACGGTGGCGGAACATCAAACCCATTCTCTTGGGGTCCTGCTCTTTCTGAGTTAGGTTACGATGCAGATGGAAACATCACTCAATCTGCAACAGGTGGTGTTACACCTTATGATAACCTCGCATTCTTCCAGCGCGGTAGAAGATTGAATAATTCTGTTACTCTTTCTGGTGGGGGTAAAACAACATCGTATTATTTGTCGCTCTCCAACCTCCAGGATGAGGGAATTGTACCTCTAAACCGATTCGACAGAACTACAGTCAGAATGACGGGAACAGGACAGATCTCAACCAATTTGAAAATGACTTCGTCAATTGCATATTCAAGTTCTGGCGGTTACCGAGTTCAGCAAGGATCAAATCTATCCGGTCTAATGCTAGGCTTATTAAGAACTCCACCAAGTTTTGACAATTCCAATGGAGTGGATGATCCATCTGACCCAGCTGCCTACCTAAATGCCGATGGAAGTCAGCGCAATTATAGAGCTGGTGGCGGTTATGATAACCCATATTGGACAATTAATCAAAATCCATTTACCGATGACGTCAATAGAGTTTTTGGTTACACAAAATTAGATTGGTCGCCTGTTGATGGATTACTAGTAAGTTACCGATATGGTCTAGACCAATATTCTGATGTTCGTAAGCAAATTATTGCCAAAAATTCCCGCACTTTCCCGGGAGGATCAATTACGGATGAAGCATGGAATGTTAAAGAAATCAATCAAGATTTAACAGCAAATTATACGACTAAATTTGGTCCAGTTGGTGCAAACTTGCTTGCTGGTTTTAATGCCAATCAGCGCGATTATAAATATGTCGGAACTTATGGTACGGGTTTGGTATTACCAGACTTCTACAATATGAGTAATGCCCAGAATCAGCAGGCATATGAGTCGATTACTGGTCGTCGTCTTTGGGGAGTTTATGCGGAAGCTCAATTAGATTATGCGGATTGGGCTTATTTGACATTGACTGCTAGACGCGACCAAGCTTCTACATTTGGTGACGTTTCGACACCTATTCTGTATCCTTCCGCTTCTTTGGCTTTGATCTTGACCGAAGCTTTGGATATTCAGAGTGATGTGTTAAATTTTGCAAAACTTCGTATATCTAGTGCAAAGGTTGGTTCTGAACCACCTTTCGCCTCTAACGCAACATACTTCAACCAAGCTGGTGTAGGTTCTGGTTGGATCAATGGTATTAGTTTCCCATATTTGGGAATTACAGGGTTTACTCAAAGCAACGTATTAGGTAATCCGGATTTGCGAGCAGAATACACAATTACCAATGAGGTGGGTGCTGAATTTAGACTCTTTAACAACAAGGTTAATGCCGATGTTACTGTTTATCAGCAAACTTCTGAAGATCTTATCGTAGCTGTTCCGGTTGCTGCTTCATCTGGATTTACTTCATCCTTTATGAATGCCGGTACAATGACTAATACTGGAGTAGAGATACAGTTCAACACTAACCTAGTTGAATCAAATGACTTTACTCTGAATGCTGGAATGACTTTTACACGTAACAGAAATAAAGTAGTTGAATTAGCTCCAGGAGTAGATGTTATTGGTTTGCCATGGGGATTCTTCGGTGCTAACCAGCGTCTAGTTGCTGGGGAAGCTTATGGAACGCTTTACGGTGATGACTGGTTGCGTGACGAAAGCGGTAATGCTCTTGTTACTGCAGATGGCTACCCTATTTACTCTTCAACAGAAGTTGTAGTTGGTGATCCTAACCCTGACTATTTGATGGGTATTACAACAAATGCCAGCTACAAGAATTGGAGTTTCAATATGCTTTGGGATATTCGTCAAGGCGGTGATATTTGGAATGGTACTCGCGGAGCTCTATACTACTTTGGTACTCATGCGGATACTGATATTATGCCAGATGGTACAGAGCGCGGAGAGACTTTTGTTTGGACAGACAACGTTACGGGAAATAGTGGATATTATGCCCCGGGTGAAGTTGATGCAAATGGAAATGACATAGGTGGTCAACCAAACAACACTCCAATCCTAAATGATATTGATTCTTATGCACTAGGTCCACTTAGTGGTTTTACCGGTGCTTCTAGAGCATTCATCGAGGACGGAAGTTGGGTTAGATTGCGTACTGTAAGTCTAAACTATCGCTTCGATAAAGATGCCATTAAGAGCACTAAATTGAAAGGTCTTTCTGTGGGTGTAACTGGTCGAAATCTCTTCCTGAGCACACCATACCGCGGCGTAGATCCTGAAACGAATCTCTCGGGTGCAACCAATAGCCAAGGAGCAGATTACTTCAATATGCCGAATACTATGGGTGTTATTTTCAATGTAAAAGCTAACCTCTAAAATATATCGCTTTATGAAATTTAAAACGTTAATATTTCTAGCAGTTGCCGCATTTGGGCTAACTGCGTGTTCAGATGCTTGGTTAGAGGAAAAGAAACTCGACCAAAATAGACCGTCCGATGTAAGCATGCAAGTATTGCTTCCTGCTGCACAGGCCGGATGTGGAATGTTGCAAGGAGATGTTCTCCCTCGTTTAACGAGTATTTTCATGCAACAGATGACAGGAACGGATCGCCAATCATTAGCTCATAATCGTTATGCTCAAATTGGTGAGGGAGATTTCGACACCCCATGGGGTAATACCTATGCCGGTGGTCTGTATGATTTGAAATTGATCATTGATAAGGCTGATGAATCTGGAGCTACTGCTTACAGCGGTATAGCAAAAATTATGACTGCTTTTGCTTTGGGAATCCTTACCGACCATTTCGGTGATATTCCTTATACAGATGCACTTACTGGTGCAAACAATCTAAAGCCGGTTTATGATTCACAAGAAGATATCTACAACACAATCTTCACTTTACTAGCAGAGGGAAAGGCAGATTTGGCTCAACCAAGTTCAATTGTCCCTGGTACTGATGATCTCGTTCATGGTGGAGACTTAGCGGCATGGGCAGCAAAAGCCGATGCGTTAAAAGCACGTTATCTGAATCATTTAAGTAAGAAATCTAGCTACGATGCAGCAGCTGTAATTGCGGCTTGTGACGATGCTTTGGATGCTGGTGCTTACTCAGTAATGCGTTACGAATCTGCACTTAATCAGAATCCGTGGTACCAGTTTACCGTGATTGACCGTGCAGGCTACATTTCTCAATATGGGACTATGTATGATATGATGACAGCGTCAAGTGATCCTAGAATTAGTCTTTACAGAAGTGCAGACAGTCTTGAGATGCCAGCATATGGTTCTGCCACGTCTGATTTACCGCTCGTGACGCCATTTGAATTGTATTTCATCAAAGCTGAGGCTCAAATGGCCGGTGGCGATGCTACAGGTGCCAGAGAGTCTTTGGAAGATGCCATTGAGTCACATATGACTTGGTTGGGGGTTGATGCGACTGATATGGCAACATATGTTGCGGCATTGCCAGCAACCACTGATTTGGAATTAATCATGAATGAAAAGTATGTGGCGATGTTTACTTCTACTGAATCTTGGACCGATTGGAGAAGAACAGGATATCCTTCGATATCAGCACCTTCTGATGCGAACTTGAGCGATATTCCTCGCCGCATGCCTTATCCAGAAGGCGAGTACTTGTACAACGCAGATAATGTTCCGATGCCGATTACGGCAACACCGGACGATAAATTCGGCGTAACGTCTACTTACCGTTTGTGGTGGGATTCTTAATCTAACCGGTTTTTCTCGAACGTATGTTAAAAGCCCCGGCAGCAATGCCGGGGCTTTTTATTTAACTCAAAAGGTCTCAAAAGCAAAATTATTGGCTATTTCACGCAAATAATGCTGGGACTTCTTGCATAATATTTGGAATAGTCTCAAATTTAGCATTGCTTAACATACGTTTAACAGAAAAACAGGTACAATGAAGAACAAATTGTCACTGTGGTCAGTGTTGGCTTTCATGCTTACTGTAAATTTTGCGATTGCGCAATCAGTTTCAGGGGTAGTTAGCGACGCTGGTTCAGGAGAGCCACTACCAGGGGTAGCGGTTTCAGAGAAGGGTTCTAACAATGCTACTCTAACTGACTTTGATGGTAAGTTTACCATTAATGTTGGCGAAGGTGCTACGTTGGTATTCTCTTCTATGGGTATGGAAACTAAAGAAGTTGCTGCAACTTCTGATTTCCTACAAGTTTCACTTAATAGTACAAGCCAAAACCTCGACGAGGTGGTTGTAACTGCATTGGGTATTTCTCGTGATAAGAAATCTCTAGGTTACGCCACACAAGAAGTCGATGGTGCGGAAGTAACTAAAGTGAAAGATGCAAACTTCGTTAACAGCTTAAGCGGTAAAGTCGCTGGTGTTGAAATCAAGAGTTCAGGTACTCTTGGTGGTTCTGCCAACGTCGTGATCCGTGGTTACAAGTCATTGACTGGTAACAACCAGGCTCTTTTCGTTGTTGATGGTGTGCCAATCTCGAACGCAACAGGTAACAGCTCAAGGGTTGCTAGCGGTCGTGGTGGTTACGATTATGGTAATGCTGCTATGGACATCAACCCAGAAGATATCGAGAACATCTCTGTATTGAAGGGTGCGGCTGCAACTGCGATCTACGGATCACGTGCTGCGAACGGGGTAGTTATGATTACTACCAAGAGCGGTAAAGCTGCAGGTGCGAAGAAAACTTTGGGTGTTACTGTAAACACAGGTGTAACTGTAGGTTCGGTTAATCCAGATACTTGGGTTCGTCACCAACAGTCATACGGTCCTGGTTACGGTCCTTTCTATGGTCCTAATTACCACTACTTAGCGAATGGCGATAGTGTATTTATCGATGCACGTGCTACTCCTTACGATGTAAATGGTGATGGTACTTACGAATTGACAGTACCTATGGGTGAGGATGCTTCTTGGGGTCTTGCTGTAGATCCAAGTCTTCAGATTTACGACTGGGAATCTATCCACCCACTATCAACTCAATACGGTCAGTCAAGAGCTCACACTGCTCCAGGTGCTGGAAATGATGCAATGTCATTCTGGCAACAAAGTGTTACTCGCAACAATAACGTTTCGATTGACGGTGGAGGTGAAAACTCTTCTTTCCGCCTTTCTGCTACAGATTTCACTCAATCAGGTATCGTTCCTGGTTCTGAAATCAAGCGTAGCAACGTTAGCTTTAGCGGACGTTTCAACGCTTCAGACAAATTGACTGTAAGCGCTAAAGCAAACTACGTGAAGCAAGACGGTAAAGGTCGCTACGGTACTGGTTACGATTCACGTAACCCTAACCAAAGCTTCCGTCAGTGGTACAATGTATTGACCAACATGACTTCACAACGCGAAGAATATGAGAACTCTGGTGCAAACATCACTTGGAACCCTTACGGTTACGGTGCTGCTGCTCCTTACAAGCCTCACTACTTCGATAACTTCTACTTCTCTGCTCTTGAGAATTACTCAACTGATACGCGTAACCGTATCATTGGTAACATCATGGCAGAATACCAAATTAACGACTGGTTGAAATTGACAGGCCGTATGTCTGCTGATACTTACTCAGAATTGCGTGAAGAGCGCATCGCTGTATCTTCTGTAGATGTTAGCGGTTACTCTCGCAACAACCGCAACTTCACTGAGCGTAACAACGATTTGTTCTTGAACTGGAACAAGTACTTTGGTACTGACGGTGAAATTTCTTTTGCAGGTATGTTGGGTTACAACTCACGTCGTACTTCATTCAGCTCTATCGGTGCTGCAACTAACGGTGGTTTGGTTGTTCCTGGCGTTTACGCTTTGAGCAACTCTGTAGCTGCTCCAGCTGCCCCAGGTGAGAGTGAATACCAGATCGGTGTTGATGGTATCTTCGGACAGGCTTCTTTCGGCTACAAGGACTTCCTGTACGTTGATTTGACTGCTCGTCAGGATGTTAGTTCAACGCTTCCAGTAGAGAACAACACTTACTTGTACCCATCTGCAACATTGTCTTTGATTTTCTCTGAGCTTGTTGATATCGATGGTCTTGATTTCGGTAAGGTTCGTTTGAACTATGCTTCTGTAGGTTCTGATGCACCTGCTCAGGCATTGGTCGATGCTTACGGTATTGGAACTCCTTTCAATGGTGTAACTCTTGCTTCAGCACCTTCAACTCAAAATAACGGAAGTCTTCTTCCAGAAAATACGGTAAGTACTGAAGCTGGTGTTGAATTGAAGTTCTTGAAAAACCGTGCAGGTTTAGATTTGAGTGTTTACAACTCTTCTACATTCAACCAGATTCTTCCTGCTCAAGTATCATCAGCAACAGGTACTTATTTCAAGTACGTGAACGCTGGTCAGATTGATAACTCAGGGGTTGAATTGAGCGCTTACTTTACTCCTGTAAAAACTAGCGACTTCCAGTGGGATGTAAATGTGAACTGGTCACGCAACCGCAACAATGTTTTTGAGTTGTTCGGTGATTCAGAGACATTGCTTCTTGCTTCTGTACAGGGTGGTATTAACATTACTGCTCGTGTAGGACAGCCTTACGGTACTTTAGAAGGAACTACTTTCCAGAGAGATGCTGCTACTGGTGCGCCAATCGTTTACGAATGGTCTAACTGGAGAGGTGGTCACCGCTACTTGCGCGGTGCTGTAGGTCCTGTAGGAAACATCCAAGCAGATTGGAGAGGTGGTATTAACAACAGCTTCTCTTACAAGAACATCACGTTCTCTGCTTTGATTGATGCACAAATGGGTGGTAACTTCTTCTCATTGGATACTTGGTACGGTTACGGAACAGGTGTTTACGACTTCCAAGCAGGAACTAATGCTAACGGAAATCAAATCCGTGAGTACGTAGAAAATGGTGGTGGTATGACTTGGGCTGATGTTCAAGCGTCTAACCCACATATCGAGACTCCTATTCTATGGGACGGTGCCACTGTTGATGGCGACGGAAATCCTATGGGTTCAGGCTCACCAGATGCTAACTTGATGATGTACATGAACGGATACGGTAATACTCTTGGTTGGGCCTTGGCTCCAAACGAGTTGCACGTATACGATGCATCATTTGTGAAATTGCGTGAGGTTGCATTGACTTACCAAGTACCAACTAGCCAGTTGGGTAATCTTCCGGTTGCTGGTGTAGATGTAAGCTTGATCGGTCGCAACTTGGCAATCCTTTACAAGAACACTCCTTACTCTGATCCAGAAGCTGGTTTGAGTGCAGGTAACGTACAAGGATACCAAAGTGGTGCATACCCAACTTTGCGTGAAGTAGGTTTCAACTTGAGAGTTAAATTCTAAGAAGTAATTAAGATATGAAAAAGTTATTATTCGCTGCAGCTGCAGCACTCGCAATCACTTCTTGTACTAGCGATCTAAGCGACCTAAACGTAAACGGCAAAGCTCCTGAGAGCGTACCTTCTGGTGCATTGTTTGCCAACGCAGTAATGGGTTACTACGATTTTGATGCTGTACAAAATGTGAACTTGAACAACTTGCGTCTTTGGTCTCAGCACTGGACGCAGACTACATACGTTGACGAGTCGAATTTCCAACTCAACGAGCGTGATGTAAACGGAAATACTTTCGTACGTATGTACGTTACTGTAATCCGTGACTGTGAAGAAGCACGTACTGCTGTAATGAACGGACCAGAAAGTGCTGCTAAAAAAGCTGCTTCTGTTGCTGCAATTGAAGTAATGGAAGTAATGGCATACCAGTACTTGGTGGATTTGTTTGGTGATGTTCCTTATTCTGAGGCATTGAGCGAAACAAACGTTCCTAAGTATGACGCTGGTTCAGCTGTCTACGCGGACCTATTGGCTCGTTTGGATGCTGCTAGAGGTGACCTAAGTGGTTCAAACACTTTCGGCTCATCTGATATCATCTATGGTGGTGATGCTGCTGCTTGGAAGAAAGCTGCTAACTCTTTGATGTTGCGTATGGCTGTTCGTATGATTGGATACGACGCTGCTGCTGCAAAATCTTGGGGTGAGAAAGCTATCGCTGGTGGTGTATTCATGTCATCTGCTGATGATATGCGTTTGTACTACTCTTCAGCGCCGCCTCATACTCACCCTATGTGGGAAACTTTGGTTCAAAGTGGTCGTACTGACTACGTTGCCTCAGCGACTCTAGGTGATGTATTGAACGGTTTGGCTGATCCACGTCGTGCAGGTTTCTTCAAGAACTTGGGCGGCTCAGATTCAGTAACTGGTGCTCCTCACGGATACCAAGTAAACTACTACGACTACTCACAGCCAGGATCTGCGTTGGAAGATCCAACATGGTCTCACGCTGCGATCAGCTACGTAGAAGTTGAATTCTTGATGGCTCATGCTGCTGTTGCAGGTTGGTCTGGTGCTGGTGATGCTGCAACTCACTACGAAGCAGGTGTTCGCGCCTCTATCGAAGAGTGGGGTGGATCATCTGCTGACGCTGATGCTTACATGATGCACCCATTGGTTGCATTTAGCTCAACTACTGCTGCAATACAAATTGGTGTTCAGAAGTGGATCGCTATGTACAGCAACGCGTTTGAAGCTTATGCAGCCGTACGTATGTACGACCTGCCTATGCAAACAGCTGCTTTGGCTGGTACCGTAACTCCTACACGTTACAGCTACCCATTGGACGAGTATTCTTTGAATACTACAAACGTTCAAGCAGCAGCTGCTAAATACGGTGGTGACGATACTTTTGCTAAAGTATTCTGGGATATGTAATTCAGTACCTGGATTATTTATATACAGGAACCCGCGCCTTTGGCGCGGGTTTTTTTATTTCTCAAATTTCAAATGTTGTAAATATTAAGAGGAAATAAGTGTGGTTGTATGGGGGTGGCCTATTTTTACCCCATGAATAAAAGCATCATTCCCACCTTACAAAAGACCTTCGGCGACCGTGCTATTTCGAAAGAAGAAATCAAGGTTTTCGAGGAAGATCACCAGTGTGAGTTAGCAGAGGACTGGTTGGAATTTGATGAAAACGAGAACTGCTATTATCTCACTCCGGAAGTTCTAGAGTACGAGCAGGCGTCGAAAGAGAATTACGAAGCCCTAGGTCTTGGCGACCTTGAGGATCAGATTGTGGGTGCGCTGGAGCGCGGTAAAACCATCCCTTGGGGAAAAGTAGCCTTCGCGATGTGGATTTTCTTTTTATTTATTGTTGTTTATACGGTTATGGAAACTGTTTTGAAATAGTCGCTTTCCAACATTGAGGCATAAAAAAACCACCGCTAGCGGTGGTTTTTTCGTATAGGTGTGATGTAAATTTAGGCTGGCTTTGCTTGATCCAATATCTGATTGTCGGAATAGTATAAGGACAGATACCAGGCCTACTGCAGTTTAAATCTTCAACTCACCGAGCGAAAAACTTTTCCCCGTTTTACGCGAGTGAGTTTGAGATTTATTTAGCTCTCTCTTTGTAAGACCCATCCTCCGTGTTGATCACGATTTCTTCGTCGGTCTTTATAAACAGAGGAACTTGTACTTGCGCACCGCCTTCAACCGTTACGGTTTTCATTGCGTTAGTAGAGGTGTTTCCTTTTACGGCTGGTTCAGCGTAGGTAACTTTCAAGTTTACCGTGCGTGGGAGTTCTACTGCCATTGCTCTGTTTTCGCTCGCATGGAAAAGTACATAACACATCATTCCGTCAACGAGAAAGTCTGGAGCGTTAATTAAGTCCTTCGCAAAGGTTAATTGCTCGTAGTTTTCAGTATTCATGAAGTGAAATTCACTACCATCATTATAAAGGAATTGATACTGTCGATTTTCGACATCAATGGTTTCAATTTTAGCTCCTGCAGGGAAGGTGTTGTCAAGGACGCGACCAGTTTCGAGGTTTTTGATTTTCGTACGTACAAAGGCGGCTCCCTTACCTGGTTTTACGTGAAGGAATTCAATGATCTGATAAGGTTGACCATTGAAATTGATGCACATTCCGTTCTTGATATCTGATGTACTTGCCATGGTGTTTTTTGTTTTGCCCAAATATAGGTCTTGCGGGCGTTAGTAGTGTTTTTCTAAAATGAGTTGTTCGGTGCAGAATGCATATTCGGCGTCGATGTAGTTGCTCGCCACAACGACGGTTTTCTCTGAAGCGAATTGGTGGATGAGGTCTTGGTAGAATTGGACCCCTTCCTTATCCAAATTATTCGTGGGCTCGTCTAGTAGGAGTAGGGGTCGGTCCGAACCTATGGCGAGCATGAGGCGTACGCGCTGCTGCATGCCCGAGCTGAAGGTGGACAGTCGTTTGTATAGGTGAGGTGTGAGTCCTGCTTTTTCCACCCAAAGTTTGGAATCAAATGAGGGAAGGAACGGGCAGAAGTCATGGTGGAACGCTAGGGTCTCGGCGAGGGAGAACATGGGGTTGAGTGCAACGTAGGGTGCCGCAATGGTGCAATATTGGCCAAATTCGCTTGCCGGAATCTCACGGTCCGCAATGTTAGCGATGGGAGGTGCGTCGGTGGCTTCGAGGGCACCGCTTAGGATTTTGATGAGGGTGGATTTTCCTGAGCCATTGGACCCGAGGACCACGGTTTTGGAGCCGGTGTTGAAGGTATGGGTGATGTGCTGCAGGATGTGCTGCTTCCCAAATTTCTTTTGAAGGTCTTTCAGGACAAGCATGGCAGGGATTATTTGCGGATTAATCCTCGGTCACTACGCTCGATAAAGGTCAAAAGTGCTTGCACACGATCGTTCAGCGTAAAGCCTGAACGGATGCGGTCGACAGCTTGGGAGATGTTACGTCCACTTTGGTAGATGATACGGTAGAGGTCTTGAATCTCTAGGATTTCTTCCGTGGTGAAGCCACGACGTTTGAGGCCGACGGAATTTACACCTGCGTAGGCGAGGGGTTCTCCGGCCGCGGTGATGAACGGAGGTACATCTTTGCGCACCATGGCTCCTCCACCGATCATAGCGTGGGCGCCTATTTTGACAAATTGATGAACAGCGGATAGGCCGGAGATAATGGCCCAATTTCCTACTTCAACATGTCCTGCAAGGGCTACAGAATTCACCAAGATTACGTTATCACCGATGATACAATCGTGGGCAATATGTACGTAGGCCATAATGAGACAATCTGCTCCGATGGTGGTTTTACCATAGGCCTTGGTACCACGGTTAATAGTTACACACTCACGGATGGTGGTGCGGTCACCTATTTCTACCGTGGTGGATTCACCGTCGAACTTGAGGTCTTGTGGGATGGCCGAGATGACGGCGCCGGGGAAGATGCGGCAATTGGCCCCAATTCTTGCACCGGGCATAATGGTCACATTCGGACCTATCCAAGTATTTTCACCAATAATCACGTCCTCTGAAATGGTCGTAAATGGACCTATTTCAACACCGGCGGCCAACTGCGCGTCGGCGTGAACAGAGGAGAGTTGGTGGATCATTACTTAGTAATCTGCGCCATAAGTTCCGCTTCGCTCACCAAGGTGTCGCCTACGAAGGCTCTTCCTTGCATGTGTACGATGCCGCGACGAATAGGCGTAATGAGTTTCAGGTCGAAGATCAGCGTATCACCAGGCACCACTTTCTTCTTGAATTTCACATTATCAATCTTCATGAAGAAGGTGAGATAGTTCTCAGGATCTGGAACGGTGCTCAAAGCAAGTATACCTCCACATTGTGCCATGGCTTCTACTTGCAGTACGCCCGGCATTACGGGAGATCCTGGGAAGTGTCCTACGAAGAACGGCTCGTTCATGGTGACGGACTTTACCCCTACCACGTGTGAGTCGCTGAGTTCGATGATCTTATCCACCAATAAGAACGGCGAGCGGTGTGGGATGAGGTCCATGATCTGCTCCACAGTTTTCACAGGAGTAGCGTTTGGATCGTATTTCGGTGGGCGAGGCTTGCTTTCCTCCTTGCGGATTTTAGCGGCCAAGGCCTTGGTGAATTCTGCGTTGATGCCGTGTCCTGGTTTAGTAGCTATGATGCGCGCCTTTAAAGGGCGGCCGATCAAGGCAAGGTCGCCTACTACATCGAGCAATTTATGGCGTGCAGCTTCGTTCGAGAAGCGCAGCTGAATGTTATTGAGTGTACCGTTTTGAGTCACTTGGACATCTTCACGGTCAAATGCTTTTTTGAGTTTTTCTAGCGTCGCAGGAGCGATTTCTTGGTCTACGTAAACAATGGCATTGTTGAGGTCGCCGCCTTTAATCAGGCCTTGGTCGAGCAGTGGCTCAAGCTCTCTTAAGAAACTAAAGGTGCGTGCGCTGGCAATCTCTTCGCCAAAGTTGACCATCTTGTCCAGGTGGGCATGTTGTGGCCCTAGTACAGAGCTGCCGTAGTCGATCAGTGCAGTGACTTCGAACTCTTCGCTTGGGATGGCCATGATTTCACTGCCGTCTTCGCTTTTGTAGGTGAAGGTTTCCTCGAGTACGTAATAGTTTTTATCCTCATCTTGCTCCTTAATGCCTGCTTTTTCAATCAAAGCCACAAGCGGCGCAGCACTCCCGTCGAGAATAGGGACTTCGCTACCGTCCAAATCAATGCGACAGTTGTCGATGCCTAAGGCGTACAAACTGGCCATCAAATGCTCAACGGTACCTACAGAGGCATCGCCTTTTTGCAAGATGGTTTGACGATTAGTGCGGTTCACGAATTTCACATCCGCTGGAATCTCAACATTGTCGAGGTCCGTACGAACGAACACAATACCAATATTGGCGTCGCTTGGGTTAAGGGTTACGTGAACGGTTTCTCCTGTGTGAAGGGCAGTTCCTTCGAATGATATGGAAGAAGAAAGTGTGTGTTGCTTCATAAAGTTTATTCGCCTTGTTTCTTGAACGCTGCAAAGGATTTCAAGAAGTGTCTGTGTTCTAAAGCCGGCGAGCCAAAGATAGTCCTATTCGACGGAACATCGTGCATAACGCCGGTCTGCGCATATATTTTGACATGGTCCCCAATTGTGAGGTGTCCGATGATGCCTACTTGGCCCCCGATCATACAGTGTTTGCCTACGGTCGTAGAGCCTGCAATGCCTGTCTGTGCTGCCATGACGGTATGTGCGCCGATGCGAACATTGTGGGCAATCATACAGAGGTTATCAATTTTTGCACCTTCTTCAATGACGGTTTCGCCGAGGGCGGCGCGGTCAACAGTGGTATTGGCACCTATGCTGACGTTGTTTTCGATGCGCACAATGCCCAATTGTGGGATGCGATGATAGTGGCCTTGCTGGTCTGGTGCAAAGCCAAAACCTTCAGAACCAATGACTGCGCCCGCCTTGATGTTGGTGTGTTCGCCAACGATACAGTCGTGTAAAATCTTTACGCCTATACCGATGCGGCTATGGGCACCTACTACGGCACCTGCTTCGATGATCGCTCCGGCTTCTACAATGGCTGTAGAATGTACTTGGGCCTTTGGGTCGATGATAGCAGAAGGGTGCTGGCCCTTGGCTTCTGAGAACTTGCCTTCAATGAAGCGTAGGTGAAGGGCAAAGCTCAGATAAGGATCTTTAGCACGAACGATGGAGGAAGTGGTATTGGTGAGCTCCTCTTTCTCGCCAACGAAGATGGCTCCTGCCTTAGAGGCGTTGGCTTGGTCGACGTATTTCGGGTTGCTCAAGAAGCTCAAATCTTCAGGGCCCGCCTCTTGCAAGGTGGCGACACCGGTGATGGCCCTATCTTCCTGTCCTTCCGGACAGGTCAGTTGGAGGTTGGCGCAAATGGAGCCTAATGTCAATGCCTCGTGTGTCATATTAGGTGTTTGAGTTCTCTTGGGAAGCAAATAAAGTGCCGTTCTACGGGTTCGCTCAAAGCTTTTATGGTCATTTGATCTGCAGCTTGGCCGATGTCGCTGGTGTGGCCGTCCTTGTAGAGTAGGTTGATGTGGCCTTTTTGATTGTTATAGGCGTGGTTTTTCACCTTGGCTTCGATGAAAAGGTATGCCTCTTCGCCTTCCGTAAACTGGTATTGCTCGCGTATAGCAGATTGCAGTCGCTCGACGGTTTTCGGTGAGAACGGATCCGCTTGTATTCGGATTTTTAGGAGGTTGCGTTCGGTGATGCGTCGGCTGAGCTGGCTTAGAATGATGTCGCCGTGCGTGGTCCAATCCTTGATGCCGCTCATCACATCAAAATCATCAAGTTCTAGGAATTTATCGAGGATGGCGGGGCTTTCTTCAAAGTCGTTCCAAGTATAATCTGCATGCAAGAAGTGGCGCAATGCGGCGGTGCCTGGAAGTTGTTCCCCTTTTTCTGCGATGTGTTTGGCACGTTTGAGGATGTTTACCAGCATAAATTCTGCACTGAGCACGGTCTTGTGCATGTAGACTTGCCAATACATGAGTCGGCGGGCGACCAGGAATTTTTCGACGCTGTAGATGCCTTTAGCATCTACGACGAGCTGGTCGTCCTTCACATTGAGCATGGTCAGTAGGCGCTCAGAATTGACACTTCCTTCGGTCACGCCGGAATAGAAAGAGTCGCGACGTAGGTAATCCAAGCGGTCCATATCCAGCTGTGAGGAGATGAGCTGGTGGAGGAAAGCTTTGGGGTGGTTGTTGGTGAAGATGTCGATGGCAGTGGTCAATTGGCCCCCGAAAATGTCGTTCAGGCGTTCCATGATCTTCAAACTCAAGGCTTCGTGGCTCACTCCTGGAATCAAAGTGTGCTCAAGCGCATGCGAAAATGGCCCATGGCCTATGTCGTGTAGGAGGATAGCGACTTTCACGCCGCGCTCTTCTTCCTCGGTAATTTCATGTCCTTTTTGGCGAAGGGTGTAGATGGCACGGCCCATGAGGTGCATTGCGCCGATGGCGTGGTGGAAGCGTGTATGGTAGGCCCCTGGGTAGACGAGGTAGGTCAGTCCCAACTGGCTTATGCGGCGCAATCTTTGGAAGTAGGGGTGGTCGATCAGCTGGTAAATTAGCGGATCTTGAATGGTAATAAACCCGTAGATTGGGTCGTTAATGATTTTGTTCTTGCTGCTCAAAATGCTGCGTTTTGGCTAAAAGGTAAAAATAGCAAAGGCTAGGGGGCGAATGCGGGGCCAATCCTAATTACTTTTAACATAGTTAAAAACGAAAGTTTATGCCGAATATTTTATGGGTCGACGACGAAATTGATATGCTCAAAGGGCACCTGCTTTTTTTGGAAGGCAAGGGCTATGCGGTATCGACCTGTAATAACGGCAGCGATGCCCTAGATATGGTGCAAGAGACCGGCTTTGATGCGGTGTTTTTGGACGAAAATATGCCTGGGTTGAGCGGGTTGGAAACCTTGGAAAAAATCAAGGCGATGCAACCGGAATTGCCCGTAGTGATGGTTACTAAAAGCGAAGAGGAGCGCATTATGGAAATGGCCATAGGCTCGAAAATCGCAGATTACCTGATCAAGCCGGTGAATCCTATGCAGATTTTGTTGGCACTGAAGAAGATCTTGGACGGGAAAGAATTGGTCACTCAAGCCAACGTTCGAGGGTATCAACAGGAGTTTGGCAAGATGACCATGGAGATGCAACAGCTTGACAGCTGGACGGAGTGGTCGGATTTTTATAAGAAATTATTGAGCTGGGAGATGAAGCTCGACGAGAGTCCGGAAGAGGGACTCAAGAGCGTGTTGGCGACCCAGAAGAAGGAGGCCAATGAGCTTTTCGGAAGGTTCATCTCGGGGGAATACGAACATTGGTTTTCTAGTGATGAGGACCGTCCCATGCTGTCCCATGAGCTCGTGAACCGAGTGGTGGCGCCGCAATTGCGCGACGGTAATAAGGTTTTCTTTGTGGTGATGGACAACTTGAGGTTGGACCAGTGGTTGGCCATCAAGCCTGCGTTGGCACCGTATTTCCAGACCAAGAAGGAAGGCATTTACAACAGTATTTTGCCCTCGGCCACGCAGTATGCGCGCAATGCGTTATTTGCAGGAAAGATGCCCTTGCAGATTAAGAAGCAAAGCCCGCAATATTGGGTGGAAGAGCAGGACGAAGGTTCGAAAAATCAGTTTGAAGGGGAGTTGTTGAGGGACCAATTAAGCCAATTGGGCCTAGGTTCAAAAAAAATGGAATACCACAAGGTGGTCAACCTACGTGGTGCCAATAAATTGCTTGACAACATCCACCAGCAAAAGCACAATGACCTCGTGGCCTTGGTGTATAATTTTGTGGATACGCTCTCGCATGCGAAGACGGATACGGAGGTCATCAGGGAATTGGCCAGTGATGATGCCGCGTACAGGCGTATTACCAAGACCTGGTTCGAAGGTTCGCCGCTGCTGAAAATGTTGCAGTGGGCCGGGGAGCAGGGCTATACCGTGATCATCACCACCGACCATGGGACCATCAATGTTCAGCGCCCCGCGAAAGTGGTAGGAACCAAGGAACTCACCACCAACCTTCGATACAAGAATGGGAATGGGATGAGCTACCCGTCTAAACACAGCTTGGTCATCAAAAACCCTGAATCTGTGGGCTTGCCGAAGCAGCACATTGCGGACGAATACATCTTTGCCCTATCGGACTATTTCTATGTGTACCCCAACAGGTTCAACCATTTTGCCCAGTACTACCGCAACACATATCAGCACGGTGGGGTATCTTTGGAGGAATTGATAATTCCTTATGCGATTCACGTTCCAAAATGATCATTGGTGCTATGAGGCCGTGACCTTGGCAGATCTGCCAACGCTTGCCGCGCACATTCTCGATCATACCGAACACCATGTTAATCTTCTTGAAGCGCCTATGGGCAGTGGAAAGACGACCTTGTGCAATGCCTTGCTTGAGGCGTGGGGCAGCGAAGACCGCGGATCCTCGCCCACCTTTGCACTCATCGAAGAGCACTATGGTCCAAAGGGAAAATTCTACCACCTTGATGCGTATCGCTTGACCTCGGAAGAGGAGGCCTATGATGTCGGTTTGGAAGAATATCTCGAAGATGGCTGCCCAATGTGGATCGAATGGGGAGAAAAAGTACGATCTTTATTACCCTACACTGTTGGAGTGGTGTATCTCGCGGCTACACCGTCCGGACAGCGTATTGTGCGTTTTTACCCCAGCCTCAGCACACAAAAAATAGCGTGGAACTATGAGTGATTATATCAGCTGGTCTGAAACGGCCTGGGCAACACAAGAAGAGCGATTGGCCATAGATACCAAGAGCATGAACTTGCATATTGGGCTTCCTAAGGAGCGCGAAATGAATGAGCACCGCATCCTGCTTACTCCTGAATCTGTACAAATCCTCACCCGCATCGGCCATTCTATTATGGTGGAAGAAGGCGCGGGGGAATTGGCGGGGTTTACGGATAGCATGTACGCGGATGCCGGGGCGGACATCATTTCCGACACAGGCACCATCTTCCAATGTGCTATTGTGGCCAAGGTAGCGCCACCCACGCCCGCTGAAATTGCACTCATGAAGGGCAATCAAACCTTGATCAGCGCGCTCCAACTACGTACACGCGATCGCTCTTATTTCAAGGCGCTTGCCGATAAAAAAATTACCGCACTGGCCCTTGAGGAAGTGCGTAATTCCGAAGACCAAAGTGCCTTGAGAATGGCCATGAGTGAGATTGCGGGGCAGATGGCCGCGCGCGTAGGCGCAAGCCTACTCGCGGACGGCGCCCACGGCTCGCGAAAAGGAAAACTTATGGGCCCCATTCCCGGTGTCATACCCGCACGCGTGGTGGTGCTCGGCGCCGGCGTCGCCGGCCTCTCGGCCGTGCGAGCGGCTCAAGGCATGGGAGCTCAGGTGATTCTGATGGACAGCAATATCAACAGGTTGCGCGATGCCCAGGAAATGTTTGGGAGTAGTGTAGGGACGGAGGTCATTCAGGAGTTGGTGGTGTCGAAGCGATTGATGAAGGCCGATATTGTCATTGGTGCGCTTAGGCCGGTAGACGGTCGTACGCCAATGGTGGTGACTGAGGATATGATTGCGGCGATGGAGCCGAACAGCGTGATTATTGATATAAGTATTGATAGCGGCGGGTGTTTTGAGACCTCTGAGTTGACAACGCACGATGCGCCGACCTTTGAGAAATTTGGGGTTATACACTATATGGTGCCAAATATGGCCAGTGCCGTGGGGCATACCGCGACAATTGCGATGAGCAATATTGTCGGGCCTTTGCTGCAGCAGGTGGCGGATAGTGGTGGTGTAGAAGATTGTTTGCACTACGACTTGAATGTTCGAGCGGGACTGTACATGTACAAGGGGCTGCTCACCAAAAGACATTTGGGCGAGCATTTCGACCTCCCGTTCTCAAATGATAGC
>DFQY01000001.1 GCA_002378005.1 Flavobacteriales bacterium UBA3477 | reverse complement strand
CACTACATAAGGCGAGCTAAACGCGTGAAATTCTTCCACCTGTTGGGTTATCCAACGCGCATCTCGACCTAAATATTGTGCCATTATTCGTGCAACTTCAGGAGCAATCTTTCTAGCTTCTTTGGCATCAAATAAAATGGCCCTTGTCCGCCGAGCTAGCATATCTTCTAAAGTCACAGCCATTTCTTTTTTCACTGCCCAGCGAATCATACTGGGATACAACGGAAATTTATCGCTCAAGGACTGCTCTTTTTCCTTTTCAATGCGCTTTCGGATTTTCTTTCGATATGAACCATAGACATGAAGAGGGTCCGTCCAATCCGGAGCAACCTCATATCCGTGAATGGGCATGTTCTCGGTTTGGCATTTTCGAGGGGGTAGGGCACCGACTACCAAGGCATTATCAATGGCATCTTCCCCCATTTTTCTGTACGTCGTCCATTTACCACCCAGCACTGAAATCAATCCAGAAGGACTGACCAAAACCTTGTGGTGTCGGCTCACCTCTTTGGTAGTTTCACTGCCGTTTTCGCTAGCCGCCAAGGGTCGCAATCCGGCAAAGACACTGAGGATATCCGCTTTGGTTGGCTTTTTCGACATATACATGCCTGCATTATCTAGGATGAATTTGATTTCATCTTCTTGGGCTATAGGATCCAGTAGACGTTCCTTCAAAGGTGTATCCGTAGTTCCTACAATGACCACATCGTGCCAGGGCACTGCAAAGAGCACTCGGCCATCGGTTGTTTGAGGTACCATGATGGCTTCATCGCCAGGTAAAAAACTCTTGTCTAAAACGATGTGGACCCCTTGCGACGGTCGAATGGTTGCTTTGGTCTCGGGATTGTCCATTTTCAACACATCGTCGGCAAAAACCCCTGTGCAGTTAATCACCACTTTGGCATTGACATCAAAGACCTCACCGCTCAGGCTGTCTTGAACTTTGGCACCGACCACTTCTTCTTCTTTTTTCAAAAGACTAACAACTTTAGTGTAGTTGCAAAGCACGGCGTCGTTTTTTGAGGCTGTTTGGGCAAGGGAAATGGATAATCGCGCATCATCGAACTGTCCATCGTGGTAGAGCACACCGCCGCGCAGTCCCTCTTGGTTCACGTTGGGAATGTGTTTCAAGGTCTCCTCGAGAGAAATCATTTCGGAAGGACCAAGGCCCAATTTTCCCGCCATCAAATCATAAATCTTCAACCCCACGCCATAGAACGGACTGTTCCACCAATCGTACGAAGGAATGACGAAGCTGAGGTTTTTGACCAAGTGTGGCGCGTTTTGGCACAACAGGCCTCGCTCGCGCAAGGCTTCAATGACCAAAGAAATATCGCCGTTTTGTAGGTATCGAACCCCGCCGTGGACCAGTTTGGTGCTTTTAGAGCTGGTGCCCTTGGCGAAATCGGACCCTTCAACTAAGGCGACCTTGTAGCCACGCGCTGCGCCATCGACAACTGCGCCTAATCCTGTGGCGCCGCCGCCAATAATAAGAATATCAAAGGCTTCCTCTTTGAGAAGTGCAAGATTCTCGGCTCTATTCATCCGCCCCTGCTTTGATCCAACCTTTGCTTGCTGCTACTGCCCGTTGCCATTGATCGCGCAACAATTCTTGGTCCATGGGTTTTGGATCGAAGTTTTCGTCGACATTGAGCAAAGGCTTGAGATCCTCCAAAGAAGACCAATATCCTATGCCAAGTCCTGCGAGTAAGGCTGCTCCTAGAGCTGTGCTCTCGGTTTCCGCCGGGCGAATGACCGGACAGCCTAAAATATTGGCCTGTAATTGCATCATGGTATCGTTGGCACTGGCCCCGCCGTCCACTTTGATGGCTTTAAGTTCTTGTCCAAGGTCCTTGGCCATGGCTTCCAAAACATCCGCCGTGCTTAGGGCGATGGCTTCGAGCGCCGCGTAGGCGATGTGGCTGTCGTTGGTGCCGCGGGTGATGCCCATGATGGCCCCGCGGGCATAGGCATCCCAATGCGGCGCTCCCAAACCGCTTAAGGCAGGGACAATGGTAATGCCGCCATTGTGGCCTTCCTTCAATGCCAGGGCTTCTATATCGCTGCTGTTCTCAATGATTTTCAGTCCGTCACGTAGCCATTGCACCAAGGCACCTGCGATGTAGACCGACCCTTCGAGGGCGTAAGTCAGTTTGCCGTCCAATTGCCAGGCGACGGTACTAAGCATTTGATTCGTGCTATTGACGATGGTCTTGCCGGTATTGGTTACGGCGAAACAGCCTGTGCCGTAGGTATTCTTTGCCTCGCCCGGTTCGAAACATAATTGGCCAAAAAGTGCACTTTGTTGGTCTCCGGCGATGCCCGCAATGGGCACACTAGCGCCAAAGATTTTTTCAGAGGTTTGGGCGAGTTGTCCGCTGCTGTCCACTACTGTAGGCAGTAAGGACATGGGAACCTCGAGCAAGGCACAAAGGTCAGCGTCCCACTGACCGTCATGAATATTATACAAAAGGGTTCGGCTCGCGTTCGAGGCATCGGTAATGTGCGAAGCGCCTTCGGTCAAGTTCCAAATAATCCAAGAATCTACGGTGCCAAATCTTAGTTCTCCACGCTCGGCACGTTCCCTCGCCCCGGGCACCTTGTTCAGCATCCAACGAATCTTACTACCACTGAAATAGGCATCAGTGATCAGTCCAGTTTTCGCAGTGATGGAGGGACCGTGCTGGGCTTTGAGGCCCTCGCAATAATCGGAAGTACGGCGGTCTTGCCAAACTATCGCGTGATGGATGGGCTCGCCCGTTGCGGCATCCCAAATGATGGTGGTCTCGCGCTGGTTGGTGATTCCGAGTGCGCTGATTTCATGCGGCTTGGCCTTGGCCTGCTTCAGTGCCTCTTTGATGGCGCGCAATTGGGAGGTCCAAATCTCGTTGGCATCATGCTCCACCCATGAAGGTTGCGGGAAGTGTTGGGTGAATTCGAATTGGCCCAGACCAATTTTCTTAGTATCCCCATCAAAAACAATAGCCCTGGAGGAAGTTGTTCCGGCATCTATGGCCAACAAATACGGTTTCATATGCTGCGAGTTTAACGAATAGATAATTAAGTAAAATTCTCGGAGTCTACCAATTTTTGCATCTTAGTAGTTCAGAACAAAACCACGCGTATGTCACCATTTTGGGCCGAGTTCGTCGGAACTTTCTTATTGCTGTTTATCGGAAACGGCGTTGTCGCCAATGTTGTATTAAAAAACACCAAAGCTCAGGGCGATCCTGGCTCGTGGGTAATGATCACCACCGCATGGGGTCTGGCGGTCTTCGTAGGGGTGGTCGTTGCAGGTCCGTATAGCGGGGCGCATTTGAACCCTGCCGTAACCCTTGGGCTGTGGATGGACGGCGCGGTGGATACGGCGACGATGTGGATGTATTTCGGGGCCCAGCTTCTAGGTGCAGCCGCCGGGACCACTATGAATTACATGTTCTACAAGCCGCACTACGACATTACGGAAGACGGCGGGGCCATTCGTGGCTCTTTCTGTACTGCGCCTGCTATTAAAAGCACTTGGAACAACTTCTTCGGTGAGGTGCTCGGTGCCTTCGTTCTGGTTTTTGTAGTCTTCTATTTTGTCGGCGGAACCTTGGAAGGCGAAAGTCAAACACCCATAGGATTAGGAAGTGTTGGGGCGTTGCCAGTGGCCTTGTTGGTTTGGGTCATAGGCCTAGGATTAGGCGGTACAACCGGATATGCGATCAACCCGGCACGTGATTTGGGACCTCGCATCATGCACCAATTATTACCGATTAAAAACAAAATCGATTCCGGTTGGGACTATGCTTGGATTCCTGTTATAGCCCCCCTCGTTGGTGGCGCCCTTGCTTGGTGGATCAAAGAGTTGCTCTTGACCACAGTCTAGCACCGAATCTTACTATCTTGCGGGCATGAACGAAGCACTCCTTCCAAATGTCATTATCGGCGGTGCCCCAAAGTGCGGGACCAGCAGTCTATACTTTTGGCTTGCAGCCCATCCCGAAGTTTATGGCAGTCCCAAGAAGGAGACGTTCTTTTTCGCGGATAAGGTGAACAGATTTAACGCATCGGCCAATGCGCACGAGCATGAATTGGATGCCTATGAAGCTTTTTTCAAAGGTGGTGAAAGTGCTACGGCCCGATTCGAGGCTACCGCCCACTACCTCTACGAAAAAACAGCGCGCGATCACTTTTCCTCATGGTCCAAGGCGCCCAAAATGATCTTTTTGTTCCGCGAACCGTCGAAGCAGATGTACAGCCATTACAAGATGGAGCGCTATCGCACCAAGCGCATAGACATGCCCTTAGAGGAATACATTCAGCGACCACAAATAACAGATCACGTAGATTATGCCAAGCACCTGAAGGCTTGGATGGATGCGATGCCTGAGGGGCACGTGCGTTTCTGGGCTTTTGAGGATTTTATGTCGCGTAAAGAAGCGGTGATGAAGGAGATTGCGGAATACGTTGGCGTTGATCCAAGTTTTTACGACGGGTTCGATTTCGAACACCGCAACGAAAGTGTGGCGATCAAGAGTGGGGCTTTACACCAATTGGGCCTCAAACTTCAACCGCTAATTCCGCATGCATTGCAAAAAGCGCTGTTGCCGCTCTACATGAAGATCAACAGCGGTGGCCGAGTTCAAGACGATGCTTCGGATCAAAGTATCTTGGCTCGATTCAAAAAAGATTGGGCGCATGTAGGCCCCGCATTACAAGCCCTTGACCCGAATTTCCCGGTCGATCGTTGGGCGTAATTTCCTACGAATTTCCCAACGAACCGTTGGTAAGAAGTTGAAAGACAACGATTCCCTAACCAAGATTTCATGTTCGCAGGGTACTTTTCCTGTATGAAAGTGAAAGCAATTCTTTCAAAACGTGGTATAGAGACTTCGCCAAAACTCCTTCTAACGATATCGCTGATCTGGTTGCTGCCAGGAGGCACTTTATGGCTTGCGTTGTACCTATTGGTTAAGCAGGCTTTAAAATCAAGGCCGAATTTTTAAGGCCCAATTTTTCGCATCTTTGTGGAAAACCCCGAGATATGAACAAGCTATTCTGTTCCATGGGATTGTTTTTGGCCTTCAACGCCTTACAAGCCCAACCCTTGCCGTATTATCAAGATGCTTACAATGAGGACGGCGAAGACCTTCGCGAAGCCTTGTATGATATCATCAAGGTTCACACAAGATTGCAATATTCTTCGAGCAACACCGATACTTGGGACGTGCTCAAAGTCAGTGATAAGGACACAACAAATACGGACAACGTCTGCCTAATTTATGCCGGCGTATCCGTCAATGGACCGCAAGAATACAACAACGGACAGGGGTGGAACCGTGAGCATGTTTGGCCACAAAGCTTGGGTGGATTTAACACCAGCGCAGGTGTCGGCACAGACGTCCACAACCTCAAGCCTGCCGACGGTGGATTGAACTCACTGCGTTCAAATCATGAATACGACGACCTTGGTTCTAGCGGTTCGGCAGTGAACTACAACGGCTCAGCAACGGGCAACCGCGTAAATGGTTCAGCAAAGCTTTTCGAACCACGCGACAAGGTTAAAGGCGATTTGGCCCGTATCATTCTCTACATGGATTTGCGCTACGAAGGCGCAGGTGGCGAACCAGATTTAGTCGTGCGCGAGAGCTTAAACTCTGGCGGTACCACCTTCGCGGTGTTGAGCACTTTGATTGCTTGGCACTGGGTAGATCCTGTGGACAGTTTTGAGTTGAACCGCAATAACGTGATCCACAACATGCAGGGCAATCGCAATCCGTTTATCGATCATCCGGAGCTTGTGCATTACATCTACGGCGATTCGACGCACGTTGCTTGGAACCCTTATATGGCTGTTCAGGAGCCCGGGCCAATTCAAGTAAAAATTGGACCTAATCCGGCCGATTCGTTTTTGAATGTTACAGTAACTGAGGCCAACGATTTTCAAATCTTCACCCTAGGCAAACACCTAGTTGATGAAGGCACCCTTCAGGCCGGGGAGAATAGGATTCCGGTAGACCACCTTCCTGCCGCTACCTACTATATGTTAGTCGGCGACCGGATGGAGAAGATCATCATTCAGCACTAAGGCAAAAATTTTAGGCATTAAAAA
>DFQY01000036.1 GCA_002378005.1 Flavobacteriales bacterium UBA3477 | reverse complement strand
CCCAACGTTCCATATACTTCGTCGGTACTGATGTGGTAGAAGCGCTTGCCCTGGAAATCCTCATGAATACGCTTAAAGCTGTTGAGCAAATTCACCGTACCCAAGATGTTGGTGCGCACAAAGGCCAATGGATCCTTGATCGAACGGTCCACATGACTCTCGGCCGCCAAATGAATGACCCCTTCCGGCTGGTATTTGTCAAACAACGCATCGACGGCTGCTGCATCAACGATATCCACGCGCTCAAACACATAGTTCGGTGCATTCTCGATATCGCTCAAGTTCTCCAGATTCCCGGCATAGGTCAGCACGTCTACATTGATGATGCGGTACTCGCTGTATTTATTTACAAACAAGCGAACGACGTGAGAGCCAATAAATCCGGCGCCGCCGGTGATGATGATGTTCTTCATATTAGTTTTCTTGGGTCAACGACTGCTCAAAATTCCAAGCATCGCGAAGCATGTCTTCTAAGCTTTTTTCTGGGGTCCAATTCAACTCGCTTTTCGCCTTCGCAATATTTGCGTACACCGCGGGTACATCTCCAGCGCGACGCGGCGCCAGGCTGTATGGAATGGCAATTCCTGTGGCGCGTTCAAAAGCACTAATCATTTCCAAAACCGTCGATCCGTTTCCAGATCCCAGATTGATCACATCAAAGCCTTTAGTCTTGCCATCGATCAAATGTTGAACAGCCAAAATATGTGCTTTGGCGATATCAATAACATGGATGTAATCGCGAATGCATGAACCGTCGCGGGTATCATAATCGGACCCGAATACTTTTAATTCCTTACGCTTGCCAATGGCAGTTTCGGTGATATAGGGAACCAAGTGGTGCGGTTCGCCGTCTTGGAATTCGCCAATGATACTTGTGGGATGGGCGCCAATTGGGTTAAAATAACGCAAGCTCAACACATCCACAGTTCCGGTCGCTGCGGTATCTCGGAGGATTTCTTCACCCATCTTCTTGGTATTGCCGTATGGGCTTTCCGCAGGTTGTACGGGCGCATTTTCATCCACATGTGGGTTTTCTGGAGTGCCATATACCGTGCAAGAACTAGAGAAAACAATGTTGCGAATGCCGTGGGCCTCCATGCTTTGAAGGAGGTTGACTGTACTCAATAAGTTGTTGTGGTAGTATTTCAGTGGTTTATCGACACTCTCGTTAACCAATAGAAAGGCGGCGAAGTGAATAACGCCGGAAATACTTGGGAATTCTTCAAACACGGCATCCACACCAGCGCAGTCGCACAGCTCGACTTGTCGAAAGGTAATTTCTCTACCCACGATTTTTTCGATGCGATCCTTGACCTCGATGGGACTTTCGCTTAGGTTGTCAATCACAATAGGCTCATAGCCGGCTTGGATGAGCTCAACAACCGTATGTGAGCCTATGTAGCCGAGTCCGCCTGTGATAAGGATTTGGTTCATGGTTGGTTGGGTTAGTTTCTTTTGTAATCTTCGAAGTCGCGATGCTCCTTGCGGTACAATCGGTCTTCGGGTAGGTTCTTAAACCAAGCGTACGTGCGTTCGAGGCCTTCAGCGCGCATGACCTTGGGTTCCCAGTCTAGGATTTCCTTGGCTTTGCTAATATCCGGCTGGCGCTGCATCGGGTCATTCACCGGCAATTCCTTGAACACCACTTTTTGCTTAGTTCCGGTGAGTTTGATGATCTCCTGGGCAAAATCATTGATGCTAATTTCGTGTGGGTTACCTATGTTGACTGGCTGGGCATAGTCGCTCATCAATAATCGGTAAATCCCTTCAACGAGGTCGTCCACATAACAGAACGAACGGGTTTGAGAACCGTCGCCAAAGATGGTTAGGTCTTCACCGCGAAGGGCTTGTCCGATAAAGGCAGGCAATACACGTCCGTCATTCAAGCGCATTCTAGGTCCATAGGTATTGAAGATGCGGACAATGCGCGTTTCTAATCCGTGGTAGGTGTGGTAGGCCATGGTCATGGCCTCCATGAAGCGCTTGGCCTCATCGTAAACCCCTCGTGGTCCCACCGGATTAACATTGCCCCAATATTCTTCGTTTTGAGGGTGCACGAGTGGATCTCCGTATACCTCAGAAGTCGAAGCTACTAGGATACGCGCTCCTTTATTCAGGGCCAGACCCAAGAGGTTGTGCGTTCCAAGGGAGCTCACTTTCAAGGTCTGAATAGGGATTTTCAAATAATCAATAGGAGAGGCAGGCGAAGCGAAATGGAGGATATAGTCCAATTTTCCTGGGACGTGCACAAAGGTGCTTACATCGTGGTGGTAGAACGTGAACTTTGGATGGCCACTAAGGTGCTCCAAATTATCCATGTTCCCAGTAATCAGGTTGTCCATAGCGAGAACCTCATCGCCATTAGCAATGAATCGGTCACATAAATGAGAACCTAAAAATCCTGCTGCGCCTGTGATGAGTACTCTTGCCATTAGATCTGCTGTCCTTGGCCAATGCCGTAATAATCAAACCCTATTTCCGCTAGGGTTTCTCCGCGGTAGAGGTTGCGTCCGTCGAACAAGACCTTCCCGTTCATAGCCTCGGCAACCTTGTCCCAATCCGGCACGCGGAATTCTGTCCATTCAGTGATCAGTGCAAGGGCATCGGCACCTTGTGACGCCTCTTCAGCACTCGCGCAGTAGGTGATGCTGTCCCCGAGCTGGTGCTTAGCTTCTTCCATAGCAACCGGATCGTACGCACGAACGTGGGCGCCGGCACTGGTCAAAAGGTTGGCGATCACCACAGACGGAGCTTCGCGCATGTCGTCGGTGTTTGGCTTGAAGGACAATCCCCAAAATGCAATGGTCTTGCCCTCAAGCTTGCCGCCAAAGTAGGCACTTATTTTATTGTAGAGTACGCTCTTTTGTGCATCGTTTACTTGTTCCACGGCTTCCAAGATGCGCATGGTGTGGCCGTTTTCACGTCCGGTGCGTGCCAAGGCCTTGACATCCTTCGGGAAACAAGAGCCGCCGTATCCAATACCCGGGTAGATGAACTTGTTACCTATTCTAGGATCTGAACCAATGCCCTTGCGCACCCAGTTCACATCTGCACCCATTTTCTCACACAGGTTGGCAATGTCGTTCATGAAGGAAATCTTCGTGGCCAACATGGCATTTGCCGCATATTTGGTCATCTCCGCAGAAGGGATGTCCATTAAGATTACCGGGTGGCCGTTCAAGGTGAACGGACGGTATAGTTTATCTAATATTTTTTGAGCCTGCTCGCTATCTACACCCACCACAATGCGGTCGGGTTTCATAAAATCTTCAATGGCCGCACCCTCTTTCAAGAATTCAGGGTTGGAAGCGACGTCGAAGCCGAATGAAACGCCACGAGAGTCCAGGGTCGATGCTACGGCACCACGTACCTTTTCTGCAGTACCTACAGGCACGGTAGATTTAGTGATGACGACAAGGTAATCTTCCATGCATTGGCCGATAGATTTTGCTACGGCGAGCACGTATTGAAGGTCTGCAGAGCCGTCTTCTCCTGGGGGCGTTCCCACAGCTATGAAGGCTGCGGCTGAACCCTTGATGCCTTCGGAAAGGTCGGTGGTAAAGTGTAATCGGCCCTTTTCAAAGTTGCGGAGAACGATATCTTTTAGTCCAGGCTCGTAAATAGGTAGGATACCATTTTTCAGGCCATCGATTTTCTTTTGATCTATATCCACGCAGCTTACCTCGATGCCCACGTCCGCCAAACAGGCGCCGGTCACCAAGCCTACGTATCCAGTTCCAATGACTGTAATCTTCATGCTTAAGCTTTAGGTCGTTGTAAGAACGATTTCAATGCCCTAAAATTACATTATTACGAACGACTTATTGCCCTTACCTTGCACTTAAAGCCCACGGAATATATGAATAGATGGCATCGCCAGCTTTTTTGCCTGTTTTTTTTCGGTTTATCGACTGTTATGCGCGCCCAATTAACCACTGCCGATAGTCTCCGCACCGTTCAATTGTGGGGACTGGCACCGGCTACTCACATTCCTCTTTGTGATCTAGCAAGTCGATACAGCGTCTTTGGTGGTGCTACCCTAGAATACACCAAGAAAAACCGTGAGGGTTGGATGGTGGGGGCGGCCTTTGATGCGTTTTACGGGAATTCGGTAAAAAATGCCTCTGAGATCTTCGGTGGTTTGGCCGATGATCAAGGAAACTTTGTGGGGGTCAATGGAGAATTGGCCATCCTTCAAGCAGGACTTTCAGGCGGACAGATTACTGCCCACATAGGACATATTTTTAAAACACAGTACAACCCAAATTCTGGGTGGCTTTGGATGGCTGGCATCGGTGCCCAGCAAACCCAGATTAGTTTGCGAAATGAGCGTGGTAACTTCCCACAGCTTCAGGGGTCCATGCTTCGAGGATACGATAGGTTGCACATGGGGCCGGTGGCAAAAGGCCAGTTGCGCTATTTGTATTTGGACAATAACGAACGGATCAACTATGCTGTGGGCATTCACGCGTTTTTGGCCACTACACAGAACATTAGAGGTTTTAATACGGATACGGGATTGCCGGATAATTCGTTTAAGTGGGACATGGGCGTAGGTGTGAACTTTACATGGTACCTACCCATTTATGCAAAACAAGAGAGTTTCTTTTTAACGGACTGATGATCATTTATCCACTTCTGGCTGAGTTTGTGTTTAGGACGGGCGCCGCCTTCGGTCGCACCGGTTCTTGGTGGAAGACGGTCGGTGGATCGCAGAATTGGACCCATGAACTTCCATTAGAAGGGAAAACGATCTGGATGCATTGTGCCTCCTTGGGGGAATTCGAGACGGGGCGCCCTGTTTTGGAACAGTTTTTAGATCGACACGAACATTGGCAAGCAGTGATAACGTTTTTTAGTCCTTCGGGCTACGAACCGCGTAAACATTACTCGCGTGCCAAAGTGCATTATTTGCCCTTTGACCGACCCTCATTGGTAAAAAAATGGTTGGCTTATGTGCAGCCAGATTTGGCACTTATGGTCCGCTACGATTTGTGGCCAAACTATATTGCAGGATTACGACGTGCCAATGTTCCAGTGGTTGTGATGGGGATGAGTGCTCCGAAAACTCCCTGGTATTTGAGCCGCGTTTTGCCGTTGATTCGCAAGAATTTCATTGATGGGGTGCATACTTGGGGAGTGGTGAGTGAGGCGGATGCTGCTCGCATGAGTATGGCCGGTGTACATTCCGAAGTTTTAGGGAATCCAAAGTACGATTATGCCGGGGCCTTGGTCGGGGTAGAGGCGAATGAAAAATTCAAGGCTTGGAAAGGGGCGCAGCAAAAGCCAGTGCTGCTGGTGGGTAGTGCCCATTTGTCGGATTGCGAGGCTCTGAACAACTTAGATTTACGCGAGTATTCACTTTGGGTGGTGCCTCATGATCTAAAAGAATCATCAAAGCTTCAAGGGGCGCTAGCACAGTATGAATCTTCTCAAGTGCTCGATAGTACTCGAGACGAGCCGAAAGCGACGGATGTGTTGATGGTGCCTGAGTTTGGGGTGTTGGTGAGTTTATATGGATTGGCCGATGGTGTTGTGATTGGCGGTGGTTGGGAAAAAGCTACACATAATGTATTGGAGGCCATCGCCCAAGGAAAGGTTGCGGCTTGTGGTCCGAACTGGCAGAAGATTGCGGAGAATAAAGAATTGGTCGAAGAGGGCTTCTTGCAGCCCATTCAAGCGCACGAGGACTGGGCACAGTATTTAGATCAGGTAGGCACCGAAGAATTTTCCGCAAAAGGCAAAAAAGCCCAAGCTTGGATGCTTGAGCAGCGCGGTGCCGCAGAAAAAATTGTAAAAGTTTTAGAAGAGGCCGTTCAGCTCTGAGTCAATCTGTTGAATGATCTCACCCAAATCTTCTGGGTTCTCTGGGAACTTGTTCTTATCGACGTTTACAATAAGGACTTTGCCCTTGTCGTATGAATTAATCCACGCTTCGTAACGCTCGTTTAGACGACGCAAGTAATCAATGCGAATGCTGTTTTCGTAATCGCGTCCTCTCTTTTGGATGTGGTCGACCAACGTGGGTACAGAGGCGCGCAAGTAAATCAATAAGTCGGGTGCCTGCAGGTGTTTTTCCATCAACTCGAACAATCCTTGATAGCTATTGAAGTCGCGAGCGGTCATCAACCCCATGGCATGGAGGTTGGGCGCAAAAATGTGTGCATCTTCGTAAATGGTGCGATCTTGGACGACATTTAAACCTTCTTCGCGGACCTGGGTTACTTGTTCAAAGCGGGAACGCAAGAAATAAATTTGAAGGTTGAAGCTCCAGCGCTGCATTTCTTCATAGAAGTCATCGAGGTATGGATTGTCGTCCACATCCTCGAAATGCGGCTGATAATTGTAGTGCTTTGCTAATAACTCAGTTAAAGTTGTTTTACCAGAACCAATATTTCCTGCGATTGCTATGTGCATGACTACTATTTTTGTACCCGCAAAGTAATAAAAGTGTTGCAAGTAAGATGCAAATTGACCACCTAACTCAACAAATTAAATCTACCCGCCAAGAATTAATTCAACATCCGGCTTTCGGCTGGGTCAACACGCTTGACAAAGCGCGCGATTTCATGGAAACGCACGTTTGGGCTGTATGGGATTTCATGGTCCTGTTGAAGGCTTTACAACGTCAATTGACCTGTGTGGATACCTACTGGATTCCTATGGGCGACCCTGAAACTCGCAGGCTGATTAATGAGATTGTTCACGGCGAAGAAAGCGATGTGGATCAAGACGGTAATGCAACTAGTCACTTCGAGCTCTATATAAAAGCAATGGAAGAGGCAGGCGCGAATACGGCCCCTATTATAGCCTTTATTGAGGCCTTACGTGCTGGGGGCAATCCAATAGAGGCTTTGGAAGAGAGTGATGCACCGGAAGGAGCAAAGGCGTTCGTTCGTCAAACGCTATCTGTAGTAGAAGGCGGTAAAGCACATGAGATTGCAGCAGTTTTCACTTTTGGTCGTGAGGATTTGATTCCGGATATGTTCATGGAAATCGTTGGAAATTTGAAGGCCCAATTCCCTGAGCAGCTAGGACTCTTCGCGTATTACTTGGAGCGTCATATTGAAGTAGATGGCGATTTACACGGGCATTTGGCTGAGCGTATGGTCGAACTTTTATGTGGTACGGATGCTCAGAAATGGGAAAGTGCAGCCGAGCTCTCGGAGCAAGCCTTGCGTGCGCGTATCAACTTGTGGACTACAGTTATGCAGGCATTTGAGCAGCGTCATTCAGCGCCTGCAACTGCGTAATAAGGTCTCGGTTATTGCTTAATCTAGGGACCTTGTTTTGTCCGCCTAGCTTGTTCTTGTTTTTCAACCATTGGTGAAACAATCCCTTTTGGGCCACCACGATATTGGGCAGTTGTAAGACGAGGTCGCCTTTTCTTTTGGCGGCGTAGTCCGAGTTTTCCTCCTTGAGGGCATTATCCAGATCCTGGGTGAAGGCTGCAAGGTCTTTAGGAGGTGTTTTAAATTCAATAATCCACTGATGACCTCCGGTTTCTTCACTGTTCATATAGCACGGTGCGGCATGGAATTCCACTAGGTCACAACCGTTAAGGTTACAGGCCTTTAAAACAGCATTTTCAGCATCGGTAACGATCACTTCTTCGCCAAAGGCATTGATGAAATGTGCCGTCCTGCCGCTGACCTTGATTCGGTAAGGATGTCGAGATACAAACTTCACGGTATCTCCAAGTAGGTATCGCCATAGTCCGCCGTTGGTCGTGATGACCATAGCATAATCTGTGTGTAACTCTACATCTTTAAGGCCAATGGTCTGGCTGTTAGTTCCATTGAAGGAGTCCTTTGGGATAAATTCATAATAGATGCCATTGTTGAGCAGGAGTAGCATGCCGTCTTTTTCCGGGTCATCCTGTACGGCAAAGAATCCCTCGGAGGCATTGTAATTTTCCATAAAGGTGACCTGGTTGCCTGGCATGAGTGCGCGGAATTGGTCTTCGTAGGGAGCGAAGTTCACCCCGCCGTGTGCAAACAGCTCAAGGTTTGGCCAAACCTCGAGTATGTTGCTTTTCCCTGTACGTTCGAGCACTTTCTTGAACAGCACCAGGAACCAGGAACTCACCCCCCACAAAGAGGTAATGTTTTGTTCAAGGGCTTCATCTAAGATGGCATCAATTTTCTTTTCCCAATCGCTCATTAATGCTGTAGTAGGACTAGGAGCACTACGAAGTTCTGCCCAAAGCGGAATATTTTGGATTAGGATTGCACTGAGGTCGCCGCTTTGGGTTTGGCCTTCTGACTGTATTTCTGTGGAACCGCCCAAGCGCAAGCCGAGCCCTTCAAAAATTTTAGTTTCCGGCACGGCATTGCAATACAGCGCTAATTCAAATCGTCCTCCTGAGAAGTGACAATCTTCGATACTGTCTGTGGAGACGGGAATAAACTTGCTTACACCTGAGGTCGTACCGGAGCTCTTGGCATACCATTCTACCTTGCCAGGCCAGAGAATATTCCGGTGGCCTTGACGCATACGCTCGATATAGGGTTTGAGGGTGCCGTAATCTGATAAGGGTACACGCGTTTGAAATTCTCGCGGATGTTGGATAAGGTCAAAACGGTATTTCTGCCCATATTCGGTATCTATGCCTTTGGCCAAAAGCTCGCGGAGAAGTCGGTCTTGGGACTCAATAGGTCTGTCGGTGAAGGCATAAATCTCCTCCACGCGGCGGCGCATATTTTGCCGGATGACTTTGTTTACCCAAGTATAAATCATGGCTTTAGGAGGTCGGTCGTTTATGTGCTACTTTCACACTATTAAAGTTAGCAGAAAATATGCAGTTTACCGGTCCATTAAGGAAAATGATGACGCAGTATGGAACCACCATTCGATACTCTTTGCCCTTGGGCATCGATTTGTTGATGATGAATGGGCTGATAGGGAAGCCATTGCGCATGACTTTTACCGGGACGCATAAATGTTTCTGTGGCCAATTGGTCCCAGAAGTCTACCGCCAAAATTTCTGTCGTGAGTGCTTCTTTACCAAGCCCGAAGCGTCGCCCACCATTATGAAACCGGAGCTTAGCAAGGCGCATTTAGGCATTGCCGAGCGAGATTTGGAATTTGAGCAGCGGTTGCAATTGCAGCCACATTTGGTGTATTTGGCAAAAACTGACCGAATCAAGGTTGGGGTGACTAGAAAAACCCAGATGCCGTACCGCTGGATGGATCAGGGTGCGGATGAGGCGACGGTCATTTTGGAGGTTCCTAATCGCTATTTAGCCGGCGTGGCCGAGGTGGCGTTAAAAGACCACTTTACTGACAAGACTTCATGGCAGGCCATGCTCAAAGGAGCGACTACAGAGGAAAGCTTGGAGGAAGCCTTTGGGTTGGCTCAGGCGTCGTTGCCGGAAGAATTGCAACAATACCGTACGTCGCACCCGGAGATTTGGTCGATGAACTACCCCGTAGAACGTCATCCGTCGAAGGTGAAGAGCATAAGTTTTAAAATCGAAGGCGATAGCTGGGAAGGAGAATTGGTCGGTATAAAAGGCCAATACTTGATTACCACTTCAGGCGTGTTCAACGTTCGTTCCCACGAAGGACATATCGTGAATTTGGAGTTGCTTTAAACGTCGATTTCTTCGCCAATCTCTAGCCCGAAATAACCGCGGGCCCACCACATAAAGGCATAGATAGCCGCAGTATCAAATGCGGCCGCAGTGGCTTTGAAGAGCCAGCCGTCCCATATGTATGCCCCCATGGTGATCCATGGCAGGGTGCCTATGAATAAAACGAGGACGACCAATATGGTGTCGACAAGTTGGCTGACCAGCGTAGAGAAATTGTTGCGCACCCACAGCATTTTTCCGCCGGTGAGGTTTTTCCAGAAGTGAAACAGGCGCACGTCTACGAGTTGTGCGACGATGTACGCGAGCATGGAGGCGGCGATAACGCGCCAAGCGTTTTGAAATACTTGGTTGTAGGTGTCATCGGACACGGGTGAGCCTTCGATAGCGGGGAATTGGGCCCCGAGCCATAAAACGAATAGAACGAAAATGCTTGCGACGAGGCCAGAGAGTACGACCTGTGTGGTGCGTTTTTGTCCATAGAGTTCGCTCAAGATATCGGTGATCAAGAAGGTCACTGGGTAGGGAAGAACACCGGCACTGATGGTGAATACTTTGAACCCGAGGTCGACCGTCACAAATTTGTTTGCGATCAGATTACAGGTAATCAAAGCGGCTATGAATAGGGCGCCGAGAATGTAATAGAGGCGCTCGGCTGTTTGTTGTTTAGCAGCGATCACAGCTCAAGGAATATAGGGTTCAAACGTGCTTGTAATCCTGGGTTCGTCGCTAAGAATTCGAGTTCCTGTACGGCAGGATGGTCTAGGAAAGGAAGGCTTTCTGCTTTCGCCGCACCCAGAGATTTCAGGTACTTCTCAAAGCCATCTTCCACTGTTGGGAGTTCATACAATTTGTAGGATTCGATACCAGCTTCTTTTGCGGCATAGGCAATGGCATCGCTGAGGTTGCCCTCGAGGTCGGCCAATCCATTATCTATGGCATCGTCACCCGTCCAAACGCGTCCGCCACACAAGGGGAGGAGGTAGTCCATGTCCATGTTTCTTCCCTCGGCAACTTTACCGGTGAAATCTGCGTATCCGCGGTCGATCATGCGCTGAAGTATGGCGTATTGAGCGTCGTCAGGATGCCTGGCGAGGTTGGGGAAGTTTGCCATGGGATGGGTTTGAACTTCTTCCACATTGAGCCCCAAGGTTTGTGTCATCAATTCCTCAGCGGTGAAAAGGCTCATGAAGATTCCGATACTGCCGGTGATGGTGGTGGAGTTGGTGAAAATGGCATCGGCATTACAGCTGATATAATACCCGCCAGAGGCCGCATAGTTCGCTTGACTTACGATGAGCGGTTTTTCGATATCAGCAATGGTGTGGTGAATGATATCTGAGGTTAAGGCACTGCCGCCCGGGCTGTTCACGCGAAGTACGATGGCTTTTACTCGTTTATTTTTGTCCGCTTTACGTAGGGCTTTGACGATGTTCTCAGTGCCTATGGTACTTTCATCTCCTTTGCCGTTCCCTATGCTTCCATTCGCGTAGATGATGGCTATGCGGTCGGTGGCTTTTACAGGAGGGATTTGGGCCGCATAATCTGTATAATGGAGCAGGGAATAGCGGTCCTCGAAGTGATTCATGACATCTTCCTTGTAGCCAAGTGCGTCTACTAAGCCAGCTTCAATGCACGCATCGGCATCCATGCCAATAAAATCTGTGGCAGCTTGATCCAGGGTCGCACGGTCGATGCCTTTAGCTTCGAATGAGTCCCCTATAAAATCCCAAAACTGAGTGATGAGATTCGTCAATTGCAAGCGGTTTTCATCGCTCATTTCGCTGGCGATGTAGGGTTCTACCGCGCTTTTAAATTTGTTTCCGGTGCCGCGAACGACCAGGGGCTCGATGCCGAATTTGTCAAAAAAGTCCTTATAGTAGGTGGAACTGGTTCCTATCCCGCGAAGCTCAAAAATCCCGCCGGGGTGAAGTATGGTGGAATCGGCAATGGCGCTAAGTGCAGCACCCTTTTGGGTATAATATTCGCCATAGGAATAGATGGGTTTGCCTGAGGTGGCTTTGAATTCTTTAAGATAATCGGCCAATTCTTCCAGCATCCCATATCCCGCGGCGAAAGCGCCCTGCTCAAGCAAAATTCCTTGAACGCGATCGTCTTCCGCGGCATGTTCCAAGGCAGCCATGAGCTTGTTCATTCCTAAGGCTTTAGGCACGTCCATGCCCAACAATACGGCATCTAGCCCGGCAAAGGGATCTTCCACGGTGCGATCTTCCAAAGTTCCCGATAAAGGAATGCGCAATAAAGTGTTCTCTTCTACCTTTGGGGTTGGATCTTCTCCGGTAATGCTCGCGATGACCAATAGGCCGATCAAGAGGAGGATGGAGGCGACGAAAGCTGTGAAAACAGCGAGAACAGTAGTGAAGAAATTTTTCATGGGCCAGGCCATTGTTTTATTAGGTACGAATTTAGGTGATAAGGAGCAGAACCTTGCTACGGCTCAAGAGGCAATTGGTCGATTTAGCACAATCTTAGGAAAAAGCAGGTTGTACGAGAGCCCTCCATGGGGATATGAAAGCACAAATTCCTATTTGAATCAGGTGCTTTTGGTGGATACTACTTTGGGGCCTGAGGAGTTGTTGTTGCGATTGCTCGAAACGGAAAAGGCTATGGGCCGTGTTCGCGAGGAGGAGGGCTACGCTGATCGAACCATTGATTTGGACGTGCTGGATTACGACGGAAAAATTTGGGAGAGCGAGTTGTTGTTATTGCCACATCCGCGCTTGCATTTGCGCAGGTTCACGTTGATGCCGATGCGGGATGTAGTGCCAAATTGGTCCCATCCCACCTTAGGAAAATCCTTGACCACCCTATTGGACGAATGTTCCGACGAGGTGGTGCCTTCGATTGTAGTCTAATGCTTACCCGTTAATTTTCGGTGTAATTCAAACATAGCAATGCCGGCACTTACACTGACGTTGAGGCTGTGTTTAGTGCCAAATTGGGCAATCTCAATGACCGCATCACAAGCATCCACCACTTCTTGGGCGATCCCAATGACCTCATGTCCAAAAACTAATGCTGTAGGGCCTTTCGGCTCAAACTCACGCAAATCCAAACTGCCTTCAGCCTGTTCGATCGCAACTACCTCATAACCCTCCTGCTGCAGCGCCTTCACACAATCCAGCGTATGTTCCACGTGTGTCCAATCCATGCTATCTGTCGCACCGAGCGCAGTCTTTTGCATATCTGCGGAACCCGGCGTAGGGGTCAAGCCGCACAAATAAATGTGCGCGGCGCGAAAACAATCCGCCGTGCGGAACAAACTCCCTACATTGTGGAAGCTACGTACGTTGTCGGCGACAATGATCAGGGGTGTTTTTTCCGAATTTTTAAAATCTTCGGTAGATAATCTGCCCAATTCATTGTTTCGAAGTTTTCTCATCTCTCTGAAGCGCTTACTTTTGAAGTCTGCGACATTTTGCCGCTTCTCAATGACAAAGTAAGTGTAAATGGGGAAATCTGCCTCGGGAAAAAAGACGCCAATGATGCGTCAGTACGATGAAATCAAAACCAAGCATCCGGAAGCCATGCTTCTGTTTCGCGTGGGGGATTTCTACGAAACCTTTGGCAGCGACGCGGAAAAAGCTGCGAAAACACTCGACATCATCCTGACCAAGCGCTCCAACGGCTCGGCCTCGGAGGTCGCGCTCGCCGGATTCCCACACCACGCTTTGCAAACGTATTTGCCCAAGCTGGTCAAGGCAGGCCACCGCGTCGCCATCGTCGAGCAACTCGAAGATCCAAAGACCGTCAAGGGCTTGGTCAAGCGTGGCGTGACCGACATGATCACCCCGGGCATCAACCTGAACAACGACCTCCTCGCAGGCAAGGAGCACAACTATCTAGCAGCCCTATACCCGGCCAAAAAAGGCCCTTGGGGAATGGCGGTAGTCGAGATTTCTACCGGTGCCTTTTTCCATTCGATGGGGTCCGAACTAGAATTGCGCAATGCGCTAGCCACCTACGCCCCCAAAGAGATTGTCCACCCGCGCGACATGGACCGCGATCTGCGACGTTCCCTCGAGCAAGACTATTATTGTTTTGGAATCGACGCGTGGGCTTGGGAACCCAAATACGCCAGTGATTGCATCACCTCGCACTTCGAAACCCACGGCCTCAGCGGCTTTGGTCTGAACGATAAAGATGCCTCAACCATCGCGGTGGGTGCCATCTTACACCACCTCAAGCACAGTGAAATGGGCTCCTTGAGCCACATCACCAGTCTTTCTCGCATTGTTCTTGAAGATTATATGTGGTTGGACGGCTTCACGGCCCAAAACCTAGAATTATTCTACCCGAACGCTTCGGGTGGCGTGTCCCTGATTGATGTTATTGACCGCACGGAAAGCGCGATGGGCGGCCGCCTACTTCGCCATTGGATCAGCCTACCGCTACTCAATACAGATCGTATAGGAGCGCGATTGGATACCGTGGACCAATTATTAGAGCAGCCCGATGTGCGCGACGAACTTTCCGGCCTCCTCTCCGGCATGCCAGATATGGAACGCCTCTGTAGTCGCACCCCCACAGGGCGAATCTCTCCCAAGGAGATGGCCAGATTGCGCGACGCCCTAGATTCGACCGCTGCCCTCTACGCCAAAACCGAAGAGTGGGGGATCTCCGTCCCCGCAACTCCGCCCGCACCCTTATCCGAGCTGCGAGAAACCCTTCGATCGGCCCTCGTGGACGACCCCGCCACCATCATCGGCAAGGGTGAATCCATCTCGAGCCAATTCGATCCTGAACTTGCCCGCCTGCGCGGCTTACTGTCCGACGCACAAGGCACCCTGGACGCCATCCGTGACCGCGAAGCCGCCACCACGGAGATCCCGTCCCTCAAGCTCGCCTTTAACAATGTCTTCGGATACTACCTCGAGGTTCGCAATTCCCACAAGGAAAAGGTGCCCGAGCATTGGCACCGCAAGCAGACCTTGGTCAACGCGGAACGCTACATCACCGACGAACTCAAAAAATTTGAATCTGAAGTCCTCGGGGCCGAAGAGAAAATCAAAACCATCGAGCTGCGATTGTTTGGGGAATTAGTGGGACAGGCCGCGGTGGCCGCACCTCAAATCCTATCCAATGCCCAATGGGTGGCGACCATCGATGTCCTTCGTAGCTTCGCCACGACCGCCGAGGCCCACGACTATGTGCGGCCGACCTTCAGGTCCGATCGCCATTTGGCTATCGACCGCGGCCGTCACGCCGTCATCGAGCAAGTACTGCCTGAAGGCACGCCCTACATTGCAAATTCCTTGGATATGGACGGTGCCACGGCATCCATTGCGATGATTACCGGTCCCAACATGAGTGGTAAGAGTGCCTTATTGCGCCAAACCGCCCTCATTCAAATCCTCGCCCAAGCGGGCGCGTACGTACCAGCGGCTTCGGCCGACCTGCCCATAATGGATAGGTTGTTCGTGCGGGTAGGGGCCTCAGATAACCTGAGCAAGGGAGAGAGTACCTTCATGGTGGAGATGAACGAGACGGCGACGATTTTGAACAACATCAGCGACCGCAGCTTGGTCATTTTGGACGAAATAGGCCGCGGTACCAGCACCTTTGATGGGGTGAGTATCGCTTGGGGCATTGCCGAATACTTGCACCAGCACCCAAGCACACCGTTGGTGCTGTTTGCGACACATTACCACGAGCTGAATGAGATGGAGAAGACCTTTGGCAAAGTCCGCAACTACCACATTAGCACGGAAGAGCACAAGGGAACGATCATCTTCACCCGCCAATTAAAACCGGGCGGCACCGCCCATTCCTTCGGTCTTCATGTGGCGAAACTCGCTGGTATTCCAGGTTACGTGCTCCACCGCGCGGGCCAAGTCCTGGGCGATCTCGAAGCACAGCGCGAACGCGGTGAAACGCCCTCAGGAGCAGCGGCCGGCGCGCAATTGAATTTCTTTTCGATGGACCGTCCGGAATTGGAAGATATAGCGGAAGAGCTTGAGGGTCTGAACCTTGATGAACTCAAGCCTATAGAGGCTTTGATGTTGTTGAACACCCTCAAAGAAAAAGTTTCGAAAAAATAAGGTGGACTATTGCGAAAACTAATTTCGGCTGTATCTTTGACGTCCCAATCGCGAAAGTAGCTCAGTTGGTAGAGCACAACCTTGCCAAGGTTGGGGTCGCGGGTTCGAATCCCGTCTTTCGCTCAACGACCCTCCAACACCGGAGGGTTTTTTGTTGGAGCCCCGGTGGTGGAATTGGTAGACACGCCGGACTTAAAATCCTGTGGACAGCAATGTCCGTGCCGGTTCGATCCCGGCCCGGGGCACTTAAAAGCCCGCCTCACTGAGGCGGGCTTTTTTGTTCATTTCTCCGTGGAAAACCCACCGCATTGCCTGTAGTAATTCCGGCCCGCTTCGACCATCTTTGTTACATGCAGCAATACCACGATCTCGTAAAACGCGTCCTGGCAGAGGGCACACAGAAAGGCGACCGCACGGGTACCGGAACCATTAGTGTTTTCGGCCACCAGATGCGCTTCAACCTACAAGAAGGTTTTCCATTATTGACCACTAAGAAGGTGCATATCAAAAGCATATTGCATGAGCTTTTATGGTTCTTGCAGGGGTCAACTAACATCGAATACCTCGCCCAGAACAAGGTGCGTATTTGGGACGATTGGCCCTATGCGGCCTATTCGAAATCCGAGGATTTTCAAGGCGAGGACATCCGCGCTTTTGCCGAGCGTGTGGCCACGGATAAGGCCTTTGCTGCACAGTGGGGAGAGCTCGGCCCGGTCTATGGGTACCAGTGGCGCTCATGGCCCGCACCGAACGGTGGTCACGTCGACCAAATCGCTCAGATCATAGATCAAATCAAAAATAATCCCTACAGCCGACGCATCATCGTCAACGCTTGGAACGTCGGTTTTGTCGATCAAATGGCGCTGCCGCCATGTCACGCATTCTTCCAGTTTTATGTGGCCGATGGTAAGCTCAGCTGCCAATTGTACCAGCGCAGTGCGGACATTTTCTTAGGCGTACCTTTTAACATCGCTTCTTACGCATTCTTGGTGCACATGGTGGCCCAAGTTTGTAAGCTCGAAGTAGGTGATTTCGTACACACCCTCGGCGATGCCCATATCTACAATAACCACATTGAGCAGTTGGAGCTGCAGTTGTCGCGAGACTTCCGTGCGTTACCACAGTTGAAACTCAACCCGGAAGTAAAAGACATCTTCGGCTTTAGCTATGATGATTTTGAAATCGTCGGGTACGATCCTCATCCGCACATTGCGGGCAAAGTTGCTGTCTGATGATATTAAAAGCCATCGTCGCCTATGGGACCAACAGGGTCATTGGCAAGGACAATGATTTGATTTGGCACTTGCCGGATGATCTGAAGCACTTCAAAAAACACACCGCCGGTAAGACCATTATCATGGGTCGTAAGACTTGGGATAGTTTGGGCGGACGCCCGCTTCCAAATCGCCGTCATTTCGTAATCTCAAGAAACCCGCACTTTAGTGCACAAGGATGTGAATCTGTCCAAAGCTTTGAGGCGGCATTGGCGTTGGTGCAGGATGAGGCGGAGGTTTTCATCGTGGGCGGGGCGCAGATCTATGAATTGTCCTTGCCGTATTTGGACCAATTAGAAATTACAGTAGTCGATGCGTCGCTCGAAGGAGATGCATTTTTTCCAGATTGGGATAAGAGGAATTATGAATTGGCCACCTCGGAATACCACCCTGTGGACGAGAACCACGAATATTCTTTTACCTTCGAGACTTGGAAACGAAAAGGCAAATAGCCTTCCCAATAATTCAATTATATGAAAAGAGTGATCTATGCATTGCCATTGCTGGCGCAGGTTTGGCAGATGCACGGTCGCGACGAATACTTGAAGAACCAAGTAGTCACGGATCCACACAGCCCTGGTAAATTCCGTGTCAATGGACCGATGAGCAATATGACTGAGTTTGTAGAGGCCTTTGGCGGCGTTTGTGAAAATGGGGTCGCAAAAGCACCAGAAGATCAAATCATTATTTGGTAACTGTGATTTTAGTTGCACCTCGTTTTAAACGGTGCCGCTAATTTTGAGCCAAAATCAAGCAATTATGACAATCAACGAAGCAATCAACCACCCAGAGGCCACCTTGGTAGACGTACGTACACCTGGCGAAGTTGCCTTTGAATCTGTACCTGGCGCCATCAACATTCCATTGGATGAAGTTCCTGCGCGTTGGGAGGAATTTAAATCAATGTCACGTCCATTAGTCGTGTTTTGCCGTTCGGGAAACCGCTCAGGACAAGCGTTGATGTTCTTGGCATCTAAAGGAATTGAAGATGGAGTGAACGGAGGCGGTGCTTCCGATGTTCTTATCCATAAAATGTAAGACCATGAAATCAGTAAAACTTTTGCCTCAACTTCTCGTCGCAGCTCTTTTGTGGGGTGGCGCAGTGAGCTGTCAATCTAAAACTCCGGCGGTGGAAACTACCCAAAGCGAGGGTGTGATTAATAGGAATGTTGGGGTCGAGGAGTTTGCAGATTTAATCAATAATGGACCCGAGGGAGTGCTCTTGGACGTGCGAACGGACCGAGAGTTCTCCATGGGCCATATCAAAGGCGCAAACCAGATCGATTTCTACCGCAGTGACTTTCAGGAGGAGCTGGCAAAATTGGACCCAGACGTTCCCGTTTATGTGTATTGTAGAAGTGGTAATCGCTCAGGTCAGGCTGCGCAAATGATGAAACAAATGGGCTTTTCAACCGTATACAACCTACAAGGTGGTATGGGTGCCTGGGCCCGAAAACAACCCGTTGCCAAATAATCCCTAAACCCCCTAATTATGGCAAGCTTTAAAGAAATCATTGATAGCCCGAAACCTACCCTCATCGACTTTTTCGCAGAGTGGTGTGGACCTTGTAAAATGATGTCGCCTATTCTACAGGAATTGGCTGCAGATATGGGAGAGGCCGTCAATATCATCAAGGTGGATGTCGATAAGAATCCACAACTAGCCGAAGCACTGCGCATTCAAGGTGTGCCGACGTTGACGTTGTTCCAAAATGGAGAAATGATATGGCGCCAGAGTGGTGTGGTCCCTGCCTACCAGCTTGCTCAAATCATACGCGAAAAAGCGCAGATCGAAGCCTAAATGCTCACAATTTCAAGGACCATTGTAATTGCCCTAATTTCCGCTATGATGGTGGGCTGTGCGCTGTCGCAAGATTTGGTCTTTGAGGTGCCGCCAGCACCGGATTTTACTCATCTCGATAATTGGGCGGGACACGCAGAGAAATTGGACATCACAGATTCTGTCTTTGTCCCTACGCCAAGAACATTCGGAGTCCCCGTCTTCTATGTATACCCCACGGTTCATTTTCCTAAAAAGGGCGGCAGGTGGAATGCCGATTCATATTCGGAGGAGGTGCGCGATAAGACATATTTTGGGGTGAAAATGCAGAGCAGCGCCTTCAACGTCGCCGGTCCTGTATATGCTCCTTACTACCGTCAGGCGGCCTACCAAGTTTATAACGTAGCACCCAATACGACTACTGCCAATGCCTATGATTTGGCGTACAATGATGTGCGCATTGCGTTCGAGCAATTTCTTTTAGAGATCGGTCCAGATGTCCCTTTTGTTTTGGCTTCGCATAGTCAGGGCACCGATCATTTGGAACGTCTAATACGCAATGAATTTGATAAGGAGTTGCAGGACCGACTTGTCATTGCCTACCTCGTTGGAATGCCCGTCTTAGCCGATTTGCCCATCCCGCTCTGCGAAGATCCCATGCAGACCGGTTGTTTTGTCTCATGGAGAACGTTCCATAAATCGGTCAAAACATCCAGCAATGATGCTAGGATGGTTGGGGTTGTGAATCCGTTAAGTTGGAATACTTCAACCACCGAAGTCCCTGCAGAGGATAATCCCGGTGCGATAGTTTTTGAAAGTGGAGAAGTATTGCCTGGATTAATAGGGGCCCAAATTCAAGATGGAATCATCATCGCCGATCGCCCAAAATTCAAGGGCAGCTGGCTTATTCGAACGAAGGATTACCACCGTGGTGATATCAATCTCTACTATCTCTCTATTCGGGAGAATCTTCAGGCGCGACTAGAGAATCTTGAGCAGCAGCGCTAGGGAATTCAATAGGGTAGAGCGGCACTAATGTTTGCACGACGAAGGCATCAGGAAATTCTTGTAGCCAGCGTTGGCGCTCTTGCTCGGCCAATAAGGTGGTAGGAAAAGCACCTACATGAACCTTGAAATTTGGGGCCTTGTAAATCACTCTGGCTTCACCCAGGCCCGCCCCAACCACTTTGGCTCTGACTTTGTTCGCGTTGTCGCGGTCGCCACTGAACAATTGGATCGTAAAACCTTCAAAAACTTCACTCTCCTGAGACTGAACATAATGGGCGTAAACAGAGTCGACATTCTGGGCCACATCAAGGGTGTCGATGTGCCCGGTTGAAAAGCCTTTGACACTTATTATTAGGGATATTAGAAGTGTTTTGTAATGCATCGGTTGAGATGATAATTAGTCAAAGGTAAAGGTACCAAAACTCGTGCCGAAAATGGGTGTTACAACATGTGTTAATTTAGAACCATTCCAAATTAGGTTTTTACAAAATATAGGACTCTTTTTCGGGCGCTGAACCTTATTTTTGCGCCACACTTAATAGCTATTATTAGGCCTCATATGCACACAAGTTCAAACCGAAGAAGTTTAGGCTCCGTTCTAGCGGCATTTATCTTCTTGTTTTCTGTTACAACCGTGTCCGCTTTCGAAGGGGACGCTTCAAACGGTAAAAAGCTCTTCAAATCCAATTGTGCTAGCTGTCACAAACTCGACAAGAAACTCGTAGGTCCAGCCCTCACAGGCGTGACAGACAAGTACTCTGAGGAGTGGTTGCTTGCTTGGATTAGAAACAACGCGGAACTACGCGCCTCAGGTGATGCGGATGCTATCGCCATCTTCGAGGAATACAACGGTTCTGTGATGAGCGCGTTCCCAGCGCTGAGCGATCAAGACATTTTCGACATCCTTCAGTACACTATTGAAGGCGACAAGAAACCAGTTCCTCCAGGTGGGGATTTGGCGGGCGGTACGACCGTAGTTGTCGAGGGCAAAAACTACGATAGTGAGATCACCATTGGATTGGGCGTCCTGCTTTTCCTCATGGTTATGCTTCTCGCTCGCATGAAGAACACCCTTCGTCTTGTGCAAGGCAAAGATCCAGTGAGCATCTTGGATGAAGCAGGTTGGTTCTGGGGCCTATTAATCAATAACAAAGGTTTCGTAACCGTAAGTACAGTAGTCGTAATCATTGCCTTCTTGAGCCAATTATATGGCTGGATGATGGGCATCGGTATGGAGCAAAACTACCAACCAGAGCAGCCTATCGCGTTCTCGCATGCATTGCACGCTGGAGAGAACCAGATCGACTGTAACTACTGCCACAGTTCTGCACGTCACTCGAAGCATTCAGGTATTCCGTCAGCAAACGTTTGTATGAACTGTCACATGTACGTGGACGGTTCTGAAATCACTGACGCCGCTGGTAACTTGAAGTACGACGGTGAAGGTTCGCCTGAGATTGCGAAGATCTACGCAGCGATCGGCTGGGATTCTGATAACCGCGAATACATTGAAGGATACGAAGAACAGCCAATCAAGTGGGTACGTATTCACAACCTTCCGGATTTGGCATACTTCAACCACAGCCAGCACGTGAATGCCGGTAAATTGGAGTGTCAAGAATGTCACGGTCCAGTAGAGACAATGGAAGAAGTATACCAGTATTCAGAATTGACTATGGGATGGTGTATTAACTGTCACCGTGAAACAGAAGTTCAGTTCAATAAGAACGAATACTACCAAGACTTCCACGAAGAATTAACTGAGAAATACCACGGCGAGAAAATAACTGCTGAGAAAATCGGTGGTTTGGAATGCGGTAAGTGTCACTACTAATAAGAAGCAGCAATGACTGAGAACAATAAATATTGGAGAGGGATTGAGGATCAATCTAATCCAGAACTCGCAGAAAAGCTCGCTCAAAACGAATTCTCAAATGAGATCAGCCAAGCAGATTTCCTCGGAAAAGACGAGTTGGCTGAAGGAGAAACTTCGAGAAGAGATTTCTTGAAATTCATGGGATTCTCTACTGCAGCAGCAACGCTTGCAGCTTGTGAGGCTCCTATCGTAGAAAGCATCCCTTACGTGGTGAAGCCAGATAGCCTCACCCCAGGTGTGCCTAATTACTATGCATCTGTTTCATACGATGGATTTGATTTCGCTTCAGTGTTAGTTAAAACACGCGAAGGTCGTCCTATCAAGATTGAACCGAATAATGATGCTCCTTTTAATGGTGCAACAAACGCCCGCGTTCAAGCTTCAGTATTGAGCTTGTATGATGGAGCGCGCATGCAGAGCCCTATGGTGGACGGTGTTGCCGCTTCATGGGGAGATGCAATGGGAGCCGCTCGTGCGCTTATGACCGAAAACAGTGTTTTGGTAAGTGGTTCTGTAATCAGCCCAGCGTTGAAAACAGCCATATCAAAACTTGGATTGCGTCATGTAAGCGTAGATGCAGTAAGCCAGAGTGCTCGTGCGGATGTATACGAGAGCCTAACAGGTCGTCGTGGTCTACCTACCGTTTCTTTAGACAAAGCTTCCACAGTTGTTGCTGTAGGTGCTGATTTCTTGGGAGATTGGGGCGGCGAAAACCTCATGGGTGCTTATGCTGCAGCTCGCAAACCAGGTGAAGGAATGCTACGTCACATTCAGGTGGAAGCAGGTTTATCACTTTCTGGTTCGAATGCAGATGCTCGTATCAAAGCGAAAGTAAGTGAGTACGAAACAGTGCTTGCACACATATATAATAAGGTTGCAGCTGCAACAGGAGCAGATAAAGTTGCTGCACCGTCGGTACGCGAAGAAATCGCAAGTTCTGTCGATAATGCTGCAATGGAATTGATCCAAGCGGGATCAGGTGCTTTGTTGTTGAACGGATTGAATTCTGCAACTGCAGAAAAATTGACTGCGAAAACAAATGAACTGCTTGCATCAGCATCGTTCAATACCACTACGCTAGAGTACACTTCAACAGGTTCTGATAGCGACTTCAATACGCTATTGGCAGATATTAAAGCAGGTACAGTAGATACTATCATTACTCTTGATAGTAACGTATTGTACTTCTCTGCGGAGATTGCTACAGTTGCGGATAAAGTAAATATTATAAGCATCGCAGATCGTGCGGACGAAACTACTTCTAAGGCGAAAGTTGCGCTACCATTGAGCCATTACCTTGAAGCTTGGACAGATGCTGTACCTGTAGATGGCGTTTATGCAGTAGGTCAACCGACCATTAGTCCACTTTTCGACAGCAAGAGTGCCGTTGAAATCGTAAATGGTTTGGCCGGAGGCTCTGAAAGCGCTATTGATTTGATCAAAGCAAGCGCTTCAACTATTGGAAATGCCAAAGCTTGGAATGCATTGTTGCACGACGGTTTTGCTAGCATGCCAGTAGTGGTTATTAAACATAATGTAGCTCCATCCATAGATCTAAACGGTATTAAAGTAGGTGCAGCAATCGAAGGCATCGAATTTTACACTTACACCAAGGCGGGGATGGGGGCTGGTTCGAATGCAAATAACCCTTGGGTTTATGAGCTTCCAGATCCAATCTCACGTTTGTCATGGGACAACTACTTAGTGATGTCGGCTGCTGATGCAGTGGCACTCGGCGTAGAGAACTATGCACAATCAAATGGTGCCATGAACGGTAATACCGTTAACATTACCGTTAATGGCGAGACTTTGGAAAACGTGCCAGTATGGATTCAGCCAGGACAAACGCAAGGTTCTGTAGGTCTAGCTGTTGGTTTTGGACGTGAATCTGTTGGAAAGGTTGGTAACGGAGTAGGTGTGAATGCAAATACGCTTCTTGCTACTTCTGCAACCTATGCTTCGGCTGAGATTGTTGCAACAGAAGTAGAGCACGGTTTCGCTTCAGTACAGCTTGCCCACACAATGATGGGCCGTAAGATTGTAAACGAAATCAATCTTCCAATGTTCTTGCACGGCAATCCCGCAAAGTGGAACGAGACTCCAACCTTTGAAACTCACAAAGGTCCTCTAAGTGCTTTCGAAACAAATCTTTGGGACGATCACGATCATGAGACTTCACACATGTGGAACATGTCTATCGACTTAAACTCATGTACGGGTTGCGGCGCTTGTGTGGTTGCTTGTTCGTTAGAAAATAACGTGCCTGTAGTTGGTAAAGTTGAGGTGCGTCGTCACCGTGATATGCACTGGTTGCGTATCGACCGTTACTACTCTTCAGATATGAGCGAAGCAGTTGCGGAAGAAGAAGGTATTGGTGCTATTGAGAAATATGCGAAGATGGAAGTTCCTTCAGAGAGCCCATCGGTAGTCTTCCAGCCGGTAATGTGTCAGCACTGTAACCATGCTCCTTGTGAAACTGTGTGTCCAGTAGGTGCTACAGTTCACTCGAGAGAAGGTTTGAATCACATGGCTTACAACAGATGTATCGGTACTCGTTACTGTGCAAACAACTGTCCGTACAAAGTGCGTCGATTCAACTGGTTCAACTACCAAGCAAACGAGAAGTTCACCGATGTGAACCCAGCACAGGATGATTACGGCCGTATGGTCTTGAACCCTGATGTGACTGTTCGTGCACGAGGTGTGATCGAGAAATGTTCTTTGTGTATCCAGCGTATCCAATTGGGTAAACTAGAAGCGAAGAAAGACGGTAGAATGTTGACTGATGGTGAATTCACTACAGCTTGTGCTCAGGCCTGTGGTTCTGATGCCATTGTCTTCGGTGATGTAAACAATCCTTCAAGTGAAGTAAGCCACCTCAAACAGGAAGCTCGTGCTTATCACCTGTTGGAAGAAGTAGGTACACAGCCTAGCATCTTCTACCAAACTAAAGTTAGAAACAGAGCCTAATAAATAAGAAAGCGACATGCATTACGAATCGCCTGTTAGAAATCCGCTTATCCTTGGAGACAAGTCGTACTCCGACATCACCAACGATATTGCGAAACCTGTAGAATCTAAGGCACCCCGCGCTTGGTGGATTGCCTTCTCCATCGCCTTTGTGATGTTCTTGTGGGGTGTAGGAAACATCCTATACACTATCGGAACTGGTATCGGTGTTTGGGGTTTGAACAAGACCGTTGATTGGGCCTGGGATATTACCAACTTTGTTTGGTGGGTAGGTATAGGCCACGCGGGAACATTGATTTCAGCCGTACTTCTTCTCTTCCGTCAGAAGTGGAGAATGGCCATCAACCGTTCCGCAGAGGCCATGACCATCTTCTCCGTAATCCAAGCGGGTCTTTTCCCGTTGATCCACATGGGTCGTATTTGGATGGCTTACTGGGTAATGCCTATTCCAAACCAGTTCGGTTCACTTTGGGTAAACTTTAATTCTCCTCTTCTTTGGGACGTATTCGCGATCTCTACCTATCTAACCGTTAGTACCGTCTTCTGGTATGTAGGTCTGATTCCAGATTTCGCAATGATCCGCGACCGCGCGATCAACCCAGTTCAGAAGCACATCTACAAGCTTCTTTCTTTCGGATGGGGAGGTAAGGCCAAGCACTGGCAGCGTTTTGAAGAAGTTTCTTTGGTACTTGCTGGTCTTGCGACACCACTTGTACTTTCTGTACACACAATTGTATCCTTTGACTTTGCGACTTCGGTTATTCCAGGATGGCATACCACCATCTTCCCGCCGTACTTCGTTGCGGGTGCGATCTTCTCTGGATTCGCAATGGTACAAACACTTCTTTTGATCGTTCGTAAGATCTTCAAAATGGAGGATTACATCAACATCGAGCACATCGAGATGATGAACATTGTAATTATGGTTACGGGTTCTATCGTAGGTGTTGCCTACATCACCGAGCTTTTTGTCGCTTGGTACTCCGGTGTTGAATACGAACAATATGCCTTCTTGAACAGGGCGACGGGTCCTTACTGGTGGGCCTACTGGTCGATGATGACTTGTAACGTGTTCTCTCCACAGCTTATGTGGTCAAAGAAGCTACGCACCAATTTAGTTTTCACTTTCGTGATTTCAATTGTCGTAAATATCGGTATGTGGTTTGAGCGTTTCGTTATTATCGTAACCTCTATCCACAGAGATTACTTGCCATCTTCATGGTCTATGTTCTCTCCAACCTTTGTCGATATCGGTATCTACATAGGAACCATCGGTTTCTTCTTTGTATTGTTCCTTCTATATGCTAGAACATTCCCTGTGATTGCTCAAGCAGAATTGAAAACCATCTTGAAGTCTTCAGGCGAAAACTTCAAAAAACACCACGACGAACATGGGGCACACTAAACACAATGCAATCGTTCGCGCGCTTTTCAATGACGATGATATCGTATTGAGCGCAGTAAAAGACTTACGTGCTAACGGATTCCACGTTAGTGAAGTGTATTCACCATTCCCGATTCACGGATTGGACGAAGCTATGGGCTTGAAGAGAACGCGTCTTAGTACTGCGGCATTCTGCTACGGTCTTACAGGTTTGTTCTTTGCCTCTTGGTTGACGTATTATACGATGATCATGGATTGGCCACAGAACATCGGCGGTAAGCCAAACTCTATGTGGTTCTTGAACATGCCGTCTTTCGTACCAGTAATGTTTGAGTTGACTGTATTCTTTGCAGCTCACTTAATGTGTTGGTCTTATTTCGCTGTAAATGGTTTGTACCCTGGCGCAAAAGCACAAAACCCAGATCCACGTACTACGGATGACCACTTCTTGATGGAAGTGGAACTCGAAGGCGATGAGGATGCTTTGAACAAGAAGCTGAAAGATTTGGGTGCATTAGAAATTTCTAAAATCGAAGCCTAAGCATGAAGCGTTTATCTACACTCTTACTATTGGTTGCAGGTGCTGCGTTGGCAAGCTGTAACATTGATAAAACTACGCCTGGCTACACGTACATGGATGATATGTACACTAGCCCTTCACTTGAGACCTATGCCCCTGCATATCAGTTTGCAAACGGTCTGAGCGCACAGCTTCCTGTAGAAGGAACAGTAGCACGTGGCTACCACCCCTATGAGTATGCAAATACGAACGAAGGGTACGATGCTGCAAAGGCTTCCTTGTTCATGCCAGAAGCCTATGCTTCAGAGGACGTTTTGACCGAAGGAAAAGAATTGTATACGACGTTTTGTGTGAATTGCCACGGTGAAAAAGGTGATGGAAATGGAAACTTGGTACAACAAGAAAAAATCCTTGGTGTACCGGCTTATAAAGACCGCGACATCACTCCAGGTTCAATGTACCACGTGATTATGCACGGAAAAGGTATTATGGGCTCTCATGCGTCTCAATTGACCTACGACGAGCGCTGGAAGATTGTACGTTTCGTTGTGAAACTTAGAGAAGATCAAGAATAAAACCGCTGAAGAGAAATGTTTGAGTTTAGTACTAAAGCAAAACAACTGGCAATCGGCCTAACCGCAGTAGGAGCTATCCTATGGGTCGTTGGATTCGCCATGAATGGATCATCTTCTCACGAAGCGGATCACGGACACGATGCACATGCGACTGAAATGCATGCTGAGCACGAAAATGACTACCCTGGCGAGGCTCATGCTTCCATGATAGAATCTTCAATAGCGGCAGATGCACACGCTGAAGCTGGTCATGATGCACATGCTGAAGAAGCGCATGATGCACATGCTGAGCACGAAAATGACTACCCTGGCGAGGCTCATGCTTCCATGATAGAATCTTCAATAGCGGCAGATGCACGCGCAGAACACGTTCATCACCAACAACAAAACCGTCCATGGAGTGCCCTATACGTAGCGGCCATCTTCTTCTTGGGTCTAGGTCTAGGACAATTGTTCTTCTTGGCCATCCAGTACATTGCCCAAGCGGGTTGGTCTGCTGGTTTGTTGCGTGTCATGGAGGCACAAGCCTTTACTATTATCATTCCTTTGATCGTGATTGCTTTGATTACGTTCCTAGGTTTGGGTCATGTTCACCACATGTTCCATTGGATGGTTGAAGGCATTAACATCGAAGGCCACAAGAACTATGACGAAATTATCGCCGGTAAGCGTGGATTCTTGAATCCGACATTCTTCATCATTCGTGTATTGGTATACATCGGTGGATGGGTTTGGGCGGCGCGCATGTTGCGTAAAAACTCGTTACTATCTGATACTGGAGACGGCGTAGAAATGTGGAAGAAGAACCGCAAAGTAGGTGCCATTTTCACAGTATTCTACGCGGTGACATCATCTACTTCTGCTTGGGATTTGATCATGAGCATTGATACGCACTGGTTCTCTACACTATTTGGATGGTACACCTTTGCAGGTATGTTCGTGAGCTCTTTTGCTGCAACCATCCTAGTGACGCTATACCTCAAGTCTAAAGGCTTGTTGGAATGGGTGAACTATAACCACATTCATGACTTAGGTAAGTTCATGTTCGCGTTCTCTGTATTCTGGACCTACCTATGGTTCTCTCAGTTCGTGTTGATTTGGTACGCGAACATTCCTGAGGAAGTAACGTACTACATGCAGCGTTGGGATCAGTACAAAGTGCCGTTCTTCACTATGTTGTCTTTGAACTTCATCTTCCCAGTATTGGCCATCTTGAGCCGTCCTGCGAAGCGTGTTCCAGGAACCCTTGTGATGGCAGCGGTTTTTGTGTTGGTAGGTCACTACATGGACCACTATGTAATGATTATGCCGGGAACGGTTGGTGATCAGTACGGATTCGGATTGGTAGAATTGGGTCCAATTCTATTCTTCGCGGGTCTATTCATCTACGTGATGTTGAGCAACCTTGCAAAAGCACCGTTGTTGCACAAGAATCACCCAATGATGGTTGAATCAAAGCACTTCCAACAATAATCTAGAAAAGAGACTAAAGAATGAATACAGTTTCAATTATCGTTTTAGTAGTTCTAGCCATCCTCACCTTGGTGCAGGTAATGCGCATCTCTGAGGTTTCGTCAGAAATCCAAGGTGGTAAGGACAATGAGGTGAGCGAAAAGGACAATGATACCCAAGGTCGATTGATGTTCCTTGTAGGTATGGGCTTCGTCATCAGTGTCGTGGTAATGTACATTGTTTGGGGTCGACTGAGTCTCCCAGAACCATCGTCAGCTCACGGTTCGGAAATTGATGGATTGTGGAATCTAAGTATGTTGATCATCAACATCGTGTTCTTCATCGTACAACCTATTTTGTTCTACTTCGCGTACAAATACAGAGGAAAGAAAGGAACCAAGGCAGTTCACTTCGCCCACAACAACAAACTTGAATTGTTCTGGACCGTAGTTCCTGCATTAGCGCTAGCCGTATTAATTATATGGGGTTTGAATGTTTGGAGTACATTGATGATGCCTGAAAACGAAGAAGAGCCTATCGTAATCGAGCTATATGCACAACAGTTCAACTGGACTGCTCGATACAGTGGTAGTGATAACGCTTTGGGTTTTGCATCTGTATACGATATCGAAGGTGCTAACATCGTGGGTGTGGATACTCAAGATGCGGCATCGGCAGATGATATCGTAACTAAGGAATTGCACTTGCCTGTAGGTAAGCCCGTGTTGTTCCAGTTCCGTTCACAGGATGTCATCCATTCGGCTTACTTCCCGCACTTCCGTGCGCAGATGAACTGTGTACCCGGAGCCACCACTAACTTCCAGTTCACCCCGACGATCACAACCGCTGAAATTCGTCAGAACAAAGATGTAAAGAGACATGTTGAAGAAGTAAATACCATCCGTACCGCTCAGGGAGAGGATATTTGGGAATTCAACTACGTTCTGCTTTGTAACAAGATTTGTGGAGCAGCACACTACAACATGCAAATGGATATTATCGTAGAGACCGAGGATGAATACAATGCTTGGTTGAACGAACAGAAAACCGTCGCTGAGACTTTGTAATTAAGACCTAACAATGAGTACTATGTCAACGAAATCGACAGAAAACCCTCACTTTCAAGATCACTTGATGGAGCACCATCACGAAGAGAACTTCTTCACGAAGTACATCTTTACGATGGATCACAAAATGATTGGTAAGCAATTCTTGGTAACCGGTATGTTCATGGGAATCATCGGTGTGATGATGTCTATGCTCTTCCGTTTGGAATTGGCATATCCAGAGCAAAGCTTCCCAATCCTCGAATTATTCTTGGGTAAATGGGCACCTGACGGTGTCATGAGCCCAGATATGTACCTTGCCCTAGTGACTATCCACGGTACGATCATGGTCTTCTTTGTATTGACCGCAGGTCTTTCAGGTACCTTCTCGAACTTATTGATTCCATTGCAGATTGGTGCACGAGATATGGCTTCTGGCTTTTTGAATGCCTTGTCTTATTGGTTCTTCGCAATGAGTTCCGTAGTAATGGTTGTCTCATTATTCGTGGAATCAGGTCCTGCTTCAGCAGGTTGGACGGTTTACCCACCTCTATCTGCATTGCCACAGGCTATGCCAGGTTCTGGTGCAGGTATGACGCTATGGCTGATTTCTATGACTTTGTTCATCGTAGGTTCACTATTGGGTTCTTTGAACTACATCGTAACCGTATTGAATATGCGTACCAAAGGAATGAGTATGACTCGTCTTCCTTTGACTATTTGGGCATTCTTTGTAACAGCAGTACTTGGTGTGCTTTCGTTCCCAGTATTGTTGAGCGCAGCTTTGCTATTGATGTTCGACCGATTGTTGGGTACCTCATTCTACTTGAGTGATATCTTCATGGGCGGTGAGGTATTGAGCTACAGTGGTGGTTCACCGGTATTGTACCAGCACTTGTTCTGGTTCCTTGGTCACCCTGAGGTATATATTATTCTTTTACCTGCATTGGGTATTTCATCAGAAGTTATTGCAACCAATTCTCGTAAACCGATCTTCGGTTACCGTGCGATGGTAGGTTCCATCTTGGCTATTGCTTTCTTGAGCTTCATCGTTTGGGGTCATCACATGTTCATAACGGGCATGAACCCGTTCCTAGGATCTGTATTTACCTTCACCACTTTGTTGATTGCCATTCCTTCAGCGGTAAAGGCCTTTAACTACATTACCACCCTTTGGAAAGGTAATATCCAGTACACGCCAGCGATGATGTTCTCTATTGGTTTGGTAAGTACGTTCATTACTGGTGGTCTGACTGGGGTAATCCTAGGGGATAGCGCTCTTGATATCAACGTTCACGATACCTACTTCGTTGTGGCTCACTTCCACATCGTAATGGGTCTTAGTGCGATCTTCGGTATGTTCGCAGGGGTTTACCACTGGTTCCCTAAGATGTATGGCCGTATGATGAACAAGTCGATGGGTTATGCACACTTCTGGTTGACGTTCATTACCGCTTATGGTGTATTTTTCCCGATGCACTTCTTGGGTATGGCAGGTCTCCCACGTCGTTACTACAGCAACACTGCATTCCCGATGTTTGATAACCTAGCAGATATCAACGTATTGATCACATACTTCGCGATCATCGGTGGTATTGCTCAGTTGATCTTCATCTTCAACTTCTTCTACAGCATTTGGAGAGGTCCTAAGGCACCTCAGAATCCATGGAAGGCAAACTCATTGGAGTGGACTACTCCAGTAGAGCACTTGCACGGAAACTGGCCAGGAGAAATCCCGGTGGTATACCGTTGGGCATACGACTACTCTAAGCCGGGTGCAGAAGAAGATTTCATTCCTCAAAACGTGCCGCTCGCAGAAGGCGAGGAAAGTGGCCACTAAGGAAAAGCTTTGTAAAACTCAAGTCCCCTTGTCGCTCGGCAAGGGGATTTTTTATGCTATTTTGTAGTACTATGAACGAGCATCTCGATCCGACAGGATCACATCTTTCAAACACCGAGCGCGAAATAGAGCGCAAACTGCGTCCCTTAAGTTTTGACGACTTCACGGGGCAGGCTGCGGTATTGGAGAACCTCAAGATTTTTGTCGAGGCAGCTAAGATGCGCGATGAAGCCATGGACCATGTGTTGCTTCACGGCCCTCCCGGATTGGGGAAAACCACTTTATCTCATATCCTCGCAAATGAGTTGGGCGTAGGCATCAAGGTGACGTCAGGACCTGTATTGGACAAACCTAGCGACCTAGCGGGGCTATTAACCGGCCTGCAGCCTAATGATGTTTTGTTCATTGATGAGATCCACAGATTGTCGCCAGTCATAGAGGAGTACCTCTATAGTGCGATGGAGGATTTCAAAATTGATATCATGATTGATTCGGGACCGAGTGCGCGCAGCGTACAAATAGGCCTGAATCCGTTTACTCTGATCGGTGCTACCACGCGCTCGGGGTTGCTTACCGCTCCGCTGCGCGCGCGATTTGGAATCAATGCGAGATTGGAGTATTACGATGTGGAGCTGTTGAGCACTATTGTAGATCGCTCAGCGGAGATTTTGGATGTCCCTGCGGATTATGAAGCTTGTATCAGAATCGCCGGTCGTTCACGCGGTACTCCGCGTATTGCCAATGCTCTGTTGCGTCGCGTGCGTGACTTTGCAATGGTCAAGGGAAATGGTACCATTGATATGGAGATTGCGGAGTTTGGCCTCAATGCCTTGAATGTGGACAGTAGCGGTTTGGACGAAATGGACAACAAAATTCTTCATGTATTGATCGACAACTTTGCCGGCGGTCCGGTGGGTTTGAATACCCTTAGCACGGCCATCGGTGAACAGGCCGAGACTATTGAGGAAGTCTATGAGCCGTACCTGATCAAGGAAGGTTTCATCATGCGCACCCCACGTGGACGTATGGTCACAGAGAAGGCCTACCATCACCTTGGAAAGAACAGCAAAGGCAAGGGGTCAACGGGATCCTTGTTCTAAACGATGGATCGTTCGCGAGCCACAGCTATTGTCAAGCGACTTGCAAAGGAGCAGGGCTTCATGGCTTGCGGTATTTCTGAAGCAGGATTTTTAGAGGAAGAAGCTACCGGGCTGGAGCAATGGCTTAAGCATGGATACCATGGCGAGATGACTTGGATGGAGAATCACTTTGATGAGCGATTGGACCCGAGGAAATTGGTACCGGGAGCGAAATCTGTGATCAGTGTACTCTTGAATTATTTCCCGGAGGAAGGCCAAGTGGAGGACGCTCCAAAGATTTCTAAATATGCGTACGGACGTGATTACCACAAGGTGATTCGCGGGAAGCTGAAGCGAATGCTGGCCGGTATTCACGAAGAAATAGGCCAAGTGCATGGGCGGGGTTTTGTGGACAGTGCTCCCGTTATGGATCGGGCGTGGGCCAGAAGGAGTGGCTTGGGCTGGATAGGCAAGCATAGTTTGTTGTTGAGTAAGAAGGCTGGGAGTTTCTATTTTATTGGGGAGCTGATTGTCGATTTAGAATTGGACCCAGATGGACCTAGTACAGACCACTGTGGCAGTTGCACCGCATGTATGGATGCATGTCCAACGGATGCAATTGTATCGCCGACTGTAGTCGATAGTAACAAGTGCATCAGCTATCTGACCATTGAGTATAAAAAAGCCTTGCCTACAGAGTTTCAGGATAAGATGGAGCAGTGGGTGTACGGCTGTGATATCTGCCAAGACGTTTGTCCGTGGAACCGATTCTCCTCGCCACACCAGGAGCCGGATTTCAACATGCGTGAGCCAATAGGCAAACACGGTTGGCAGGAGTGGGAAGAAATTACCCACGAGCTCTGGGAGGAAATTATGCAGGGTTCGGCCATATGTAGAACTGGCTACGAAGGCTTCAAGAGAAATCTAAGTTTTTCTAAAAAGGATTAGTCCACTGGGACTTCGATAACCTGAAGGATGCGGTAATTGTCCGGGTTGAAAACATAGACCACAACCGCAGCATTGCTTTGGACCCAATCCGAATTCCAAGCTAAGGAATAAGAGCCGCTTAGGGTATCTCCAGGAACCATAGGACTAGTGCCGAAGAGGGTGCCCCAAGTATCGGTCACATAATCGCGTAGCACATTCATGTGCACGTAATCTGGATCGCGAGTATCGTCCGGCATAAGCTGGGGACTAACGATGTTACTTTCCTTTGCCATTACCACAATTTTTAAATCATGGAGAATGCTCGTTTGCGGAAATCCTTGGGCGTTTACGTTGAGTTGGCCTGAGGTAATGGAGGCAGAGGCATCAAGGGCGATGCGCAAGGTGCTGTCCATGGCTTCGGCACTTAAGGTGGGCCAGTTCGCGTAGTTCGACCAGTGGCCATTTCCTGATGCGGTCCAATTCTCTCTGTTTACCATTCCCACCGGTAGAAAATTGGTTCCAAAGAAATTTTGGACTGCCTTACCTTCCTGGGTAGTGAAATCTGTAGGATAGTCGGTATTGGTGCCGGTAAAGTTTCCTGGACCTGCGTGAATGGCTAACCCAATGATGCGATCGTCTCCAAAGGCGTCCACAAGATTGGCGATTTCCTTCGAAGCCTTGGGGCAGTTCTTACAGCGATGTCCCGTAAAGTCCTCGATAAGCACATTGCGGCGCTGCTCTGAGCTTGTAGTATCAATAGTGCCGCCTTTGAATGGTTGGTCCACAACATCACATTGCGGTGTGAGGAACAGCAGAGAGAGTAAGGCAGAAAATGCGAAGAGTTTTCTCATGACTAGAAGCTTGTAGTGAGGGAGAAACTAATACCGTTCGATGGCGGAACCACGCGACACACACCTCCTACACAGAAGATACCACGCTGCTGACGTCCGTATGAGAGTTGGAACCTGCTCGTGCCTTCTGTGTAGACCACAGAGGCTAGTGGGTAGTGAAGGCGTTGCTCCGGATCTGGGTTCCCATAATTGTAGATGTCTTGAACGCTAAAGAACCAGTGCGGCGCGATGCTATATTCTAACAAAGCCATGGCCATACTTCCACGATCGTCTTGAGTATTGAGCCATTGCAATTCATTGCGGAGGTAGTGGCGAGACCTGATCTTGTAGAGGCCTTCGAAAATAAAAATATTGGCGTCCAGAAGTTTCTGGTTGTCGAAATTTGAAAGGATGGCCTCATCGCCCAATCCGTCTTCAAGGACACTGCGGTTGTAGAAGAGGTTGAGGTAGGTAGCAGTGTATTTAAAATCCTTATTGACTTTCTTGCTGACTTTCACGTTGAAGTCATGGAAATAGGGAATTTCACCGCGTATTGCAGGATCGCTATAGTAGCCTTGTAGGGTGCGAAGGGTATCCTGGGTGGGGTCGATGTAATCTTTGTTGATGCTTTGTGCGAGGCTGTAATTTACGCTGAGCAAGGTACCGTATTTACCGCCTATTTTGGAGCCGCGCTTGAAGCGGTAATTGGCTTCTAATTGTATGCCTTCTTCTCCGTTGATTTGGGTGGCATACTGGTAGAGGGCGGGTAGAGCGTAGGTATGAACTTGGGCCGTAGGGCTCAAGTAGTTGATTAGCATATCTATGGTGGTTCCGTTGCGGTCGCTGCGGAAGCTCATGTTGTCGATGCGCTTGGCACCTAGGATGAGGCCTAGTCCATTTTTGCTGTAGCTCAAATGGGTGATGCACCCATTGCCGTCCTTGTAGATATAACCATTATCTGCACTGGGGTCATTGGCTTTGTATGCCCACTCTGCATCAAATGCCCACGCCCCTTTGATGAGTTGGGTGCGGAAACCACCGGTAGCTACATTTTCGGGCAGTACCAAGAATGGGTCATTGCCACGCTGGTATTTGCTCATGAAAGATCCGCCTAGGGTCCAGGTAATATTTTTATCGGCCAATTTTTGTGAGCGCTCGGTCAAATTGATTTCGGTATCGAAACCGCGAACGACTCCGGGGCTTTTTTCAAAGTAGAAGCGCTGGCGACCCAAGACTCCTTTTAGGTATACCCCTTTGGCTGGATTTGCTTTAATCCGGACTCCGTCCATGGCGTTATCATACCCAAGGCCACGTTCTTCGTAGGAACGGAAGACCATCCCCGACCCGAATTGCTCGTAAAAGCTTCCAACGGTGATGTCGAGGTTATCTTGTTTGAATCTTAAAAATCTGTAGGTTATTCCCTCACCGCGGTACCCTTCTGGGAAACCCAGCATAACATTTTGGTAATTCTCGTAGCGAAGCCCGGCAGAAAAATCGCCATCGGTATAGACGAAATTTGCATAGCCCTGACCTAAGAAACGCTCGTCTGGATAGAATTCTCCAGTGGGGTCAATGTTCTCATCGCGGAGGTACCATTGGCCGTCGAGTTGGAAGTTCCCGTGGAGTTGACCGCCGATTTGGTCCTGCGCACTTAAAGAGAGTGAGCCTAATACAATTGCGCCTACGAGAAATTTGTTACCCATCATTAATGGCTTGGTGTTCTACCTGCGGCAACTTCTTCCACAACTTCTGCCAAGTGCTCTTCGTCGCCAGGTGAATAACCGCTGTGCTTCCAAACCACTTCGCCGGCACTATTGAGTACGAGGGTAAAAGGTACGTTTACGATACCTAGGTTGCGTTTTAAGTCTTGGTTCTCGTCTAGAAGTACGGTGTACTCCCATCCTTGCCCTTGTACTAGAGGCGCAACACGTGAAGAATTGCGGGTATCGTCGATACTCACAGCCAATACTTTCATGTTTACCTCATCTTCTAAATCGATGGCGTAATCCATAAAGGCGTTGAGTTCTTTAATACATGGCTTACACCATGTCGCCCAGAAACTGATAACCGTTGGTCCTTCATGGTTGATTTGGGTTAGGATATCTACTTGTTTCCCTTCAAGGGTCTTCAATGTAGTGCTTGGTAGTTCTTGCGCAACTAGAGCGGTAGTTGCAAAGACTAGGCTTAGGGCAGTGAGTAGGTTTTTCATGTAATGTGCATTCAAAAAAAACGGGGGACCGAAGTCCCCCGTAAAAATAACATTTTCTGTGCTTAGTGAGCAACGTTCACGCGCAAGGTCTTGCTTACACCGTTTACGTTTACATTCACGAAGTACAAACCTGCACTTAGTTCAGCAGTGTTCAAGTTCAATTTCTGAACGCCTGCATCCAATGTAGCAGCTTCTACAAGTACTGTTTGACCCATCGCGTTCACCATGTTTACAGTTACTTCTGAACGATCCATCAACTCAATCTCAATGCCAGCGATTTCGTTGGCCGGGTTAGGGTAGATAGAGATGTATTTTGCTAGGTTGTCCATTTCATCAACGCTTGAAGTTGTGTAATCAGCATATGCTGCTTGCAATACTTCGCCATTGCTCATGTCTTGCAACCATACAATGATGTCCATGTTGTTTGCACCTACCCAGAAATCGAATGATCCTTGAGCTGGGTTGCTGTTCACGGTGATCGTAGAGTTCGCGTAGTGTGTGTAGGTATTACCTGCGGTCATAGAACCCATAGCATGACCGTTAGATCCATCCATGAATTTGCGGAAAACATGGTAGAATGTAGTCTCACCATTTGTTTGAACGTTATGTGAGATTACTTTTTCAATCATTGCCATGTGCAATGAAACATTACCGCCAAGATCCGCCAAAGCCTCTGCGGTTACATCACATTGAATGTAAGTGCCAGTCGCACTCCACTCAGCGCTCAACTCTGCTAATGCAGGAATATCCGTAACTGCATCAATTGCATCTTGACTTGTTGGGATATTTGCACCAGAGTATACTACATCTGGTACACCGCTGATATTGTACAATCCGCGACGTGCAGCACCTTCAGAGTTATACGCAGGATCATTGCCTGGTGAAGGCCAGTTCATTTGGTACTTGACACTCACGAGTCGAGTTCCAGAGGTATTGGCATTGTTATCATCTAATAACTGCTTATAACCAGGGTTGAAGCTCGCACAAGGAGCACAGGTAGAAGAAGTGAACTCCTCTGCGAGTACTACACGATTTGCAGTAGCAGTTACCACTTCAATCGAATTGCTAAGAGTGTCGTTGCTGTTATTTTGGTCATTACCTCCATTCAAAGCTGATGTCCAAATATCAACACTATAGTTACCAATAGAACCTGGGTTCCAGTTCGTGCTGTGTGAGAAGCTGTACGTTCCGTAAGGAGCGATCGACAAACCAGTAAGGTTATCGGTTACTGCAGTACCACCATTGATCGAGTAGTTCAACGCCAATGAAGAGATCGTTGTACCACCGTAGTTCTTAATGGTTCCTTCAAGAGTAAAAGGAGCGTTGTTCAGACCAACTGTGCTGAACATGTCCAAAGATTCAACAGCCATGTCGAAGTTGTAAGGAGCGAAGATGGCAAAGTCATCAATACCCAAACCGTACAACCAACCACCACCATCATGGTAATTGAAGGCAAACTGTACGTTGCTGTTACCACAAGCAGCACTTACATCAATCCACTGAGAAGTCCAATCTGCTCCAGGTACGATATCTGCCAAAGGATTCCATGAAGAACCTCCGTTGGTAGAGTACAAGAATTCAGCAGCTTCAGTAGCACCCTGGTAAGTTGCGCCGTAGAAGAAGCTCTTGAATGTTACGTGCAATACTGAATAGTTGCTCAAATCGAGCGAATTAGTAATGAGATATTCGTCAGCTTTATCGCAATTACAGCCATCATCATTGGTGGCTAAGATGTTTGAGCCTGGATTGTTAATGGTGAAATACTGAGAGCTCAACGTAGATGCTGAGCCAGCGATAAAACCGCCGTCAGTGGCGTTGGTCACTTGAGACCAACCTGTAGGCATACCATTGTTAAAGTCCCACGAATAAATCGTGCTTTGGCCTTGAGCAGATGCAGTTGTTGCAGCGAACAAGGCGGCTAAGGATAATAAAAGTTTTTTCATGCATTTCGGTTTTTCAGAGTGGAAATTTAATGAAAAGGAGTGGAATTCTGCATAGTTGAGTTGTAAAAAGGGTTCGTTATATTTGAGCATTAAATAGTGACCCATGAAAAAAGCCCTATACCTCTTTCTTTTCGCTGCTTTCGTCATGAATGCCGATGCACAATCTCTCTCTGTTGTTGAACAAGACACAGTGGTGGAAGTGAATTCTACAGCGGTTGCGGATTACGGATTCCATATTAAAGTCAAGAATACCAGCTCAGAAGATTTAGAGGTGTACGTTCGTCGCGCCTTTAACAGCCCGACTTGTGCGTATGACAGTGCCTACTTCTGTTGGGATTTCTGCTACGGTTCTGATGTAGATAACAGCATTGGATACGTAAATATTTTGGCTGGAGATGAGAATAATGACTTCAGCGGTCACGTGTATTCGCCGACGACAAACGCTACTTGTATGGACAGTACTCGTTACGTGTTTTACAATGGTAAAGATCCAAGTGATAGCTTGAGCGTTTGGGTGCAAATCTCTGCGGGACCAATAATGGGTACTGTTGATGTGCAAATTGCTGCGGATAAGTTGTATCCGAATCCGGCGCGTAACTATATCACGGTAGAAACATCTAAGAGTGGCCAATTGGTCATTTATAATACCATCGGCGCCTTGGTCAAAACCAAAGCATTGAATCCAGGAAAGAATGCGATCTCGGTGGCGGAGTTGAGCAACGGAGTGTACCTCTACAGTGTGGACGGTTCGTCGTTTAAAAAACTCATTATTAGACATTAAGATTTTTGAATGAAGGAAGGCCGCGCCGTGCGCGGCTTTTTTTCGTTTAGGGATATACCAAAAGCCATAGAAATTCGTTTGAAATAGATTAAGACCAGCAGTAATTATGATCTATTACGTCAAAGGAGAATTTGTACTGAAAAGCGCCACTCAGGTGGTCGTGGATTGTGCCGGCGTGGGCTATGATGTGCAGATTTCGTTGAATACTTATGCAGATATTGAGCCATTGTCCAATGGTTTGCTTTATACCTACCATTTAGTACGCGAAGATGCCCAGCAGTTGTTTGGGTTTAGTACTCAGCGTGAGAAAGCATTGTTCGAATTGCTCATCAGTGTTAGTGGAGTGGGGGCCAATACGGCTCGCGTGATTTTGAGTTCTTTGGCCCCACAAGAGGTGGAACAAGCCATCATGAGTGAGGATGCGCATACACTTCAAGGCGTTAAAGGTATTGGGGCTAAAACGGCTCAGCGTATAGTGATTGATTTGCGTGATAAGGTAGCGAAGACAGCAGTGGCTGGTGAAGGTGCGGTGGCATCTTCGGGTGGTTCACGTGCCGAGGCTCATGCGGCCTTGACGACCTTGGGCATTACCGCCAAGCAGACCGAGAACATTTTGAACAAATTGCTCAAGTCGAATCCAAATGCGACGACGGAAGAATTGGTCCGTCAAGCACTCCAATTGCTGTAATGAAACGCAACTTGGGTAAACGATTACATTTTTTATGGTTCGCCGCAGCATTGTTGTGGGCGGTGCCTACGTTTGCTCAAGACACTAACGATACGACTTCTACGGGGAGTACGGGTAACCTGTCTTTACCGGATCCGGCCAATTACCAGCGCGAAATCATCTACGACCCTATTACAGGGAATTATTTAGTTTACCGACGATACGGCGATGTGTTGTTCATGACCCCTGAGGTATGGACGACGGATCAATACCGTCAGTACATGTACAGCCAAAGCGAGCAAGATTATTTTGGCAACAAGAGTGCCTTGTACAACGCCAGTGGCGACAGTCCGCGTGACGATGTTGGACTGGTACCGCAGATTCAGACAGGTAATGAGGCCTTAGGCCAAGTTTTTGGTAGCGATATTGTTGAAATTCGTCCACAAGGGATGGCGGAAATTCGCTTTGGCGGGAAGTACCAATACGTTCAAAATCCGGGGATCCCGGTCCGTAATCAAAAGACCTTCGCCTTCGATTTTGGCCAGCGCATTCAGATGAATGTCACGGGAAAAATTGGGGACCGGTTGGAGTTGGTCATCAACTGGGATACGGAAGCTACGTTCGCCTTTGATAACAAATTTAAATTGGACTTCGAAGGGGAGGAAGACGATATTATCAAGCGCCTGGAGATGGGGAACATCAACATGCCGCTGAACAGTAGTTTGATAACGGGAGCGCAGAGCTTGTTTGGTTTGAAGGGCCAATTCCAGTTTGGGAATACCATGGTTACCACCGTGTTCTCGGAGCAGCGTTCGCAAAGCCAGAGCATCAATGTACAGAGTGGGGGAACCACGACCGAATTCTACATCCAAGGCGATGAGTATGAGGCGAACCGGCACTACTTCTTGAGCCAGTTCTTCCGCGAACATTATGAAGAATACCTGGAAAACCTACCACTGATCACCTCTCCAGTGCAGATGACCAAAGTTGAGGTTTGGGTGACGAACGAGCGCAGTGCGACGCAGAACCTGCGCAATATTGTGGCTTTTATGGATTTGGGAGCGGACGAGCGCCATGCCTATAGAAATGATACGGCGGGCTTGCCAGGGGTGAGCATCTTCCCAGGTGGGAATGTGAATTTGGAGGGATTCCCGAACAATGCAAACAACAGGTTGGATCCTCTCGTATTGGAATCTGATATTCCTGGGGTAAGAGATATAGCGACGGCGAACCAAGATTTGAGCAGTTCGGGATTTTTGGAGGCACGGGAATATGTAGAATTGGCCAATGCGCGCAAATTGGAACCGAATCAATACAATGTGCATCCGCAATTGGGCTACATCACCCTTAACCAAGCCTTGAATCAAGATGAGGTCTTGGCCGTTGCCTTCCAGTACACCGCCGCGGGCCGCACCTATCAGGTCGGGGAATTTTCGAACGATGGGGTGACCCCGCCGAAAACGTTGATCCTGAAGCTCCTCAAGAGTACGGTGTTGGATGTGCGTATGCCCACTTGGGACTTGATGATGAAGAACATCTATGCCTTGAATGCATATCAATTGGACCGCGAGGATTTCTATATGGACATCCTGTACATGAACGACGAAACCGGGGTGCCTATCCCATTCTTGCCAGATGGGAATCTCAGCGATACGCTGCTCATTGGGGTAATGGAATTGGACCGATTAAATACGAACAACGACCCCTTCCCGGATGGGATTTTCGACTTTGTGCCTGGGACGACTATTGACCAGCAGCGCGGCCGTATCATCTTCCCGGTGGTGGAGCCATTTGGATCGAATCTGTATGAGAAATTGGACACAGAAAAAGCGCGTGATCGCTATGTCTACCAGGCCTTGTACGACAGTACTAGGTTCCGTGCTCAGGAGCAAACCCAACTCAACAAATTCATCCTTCGCGGGCAATACAAGAGCGCAAGCGGGTCGGAAATTAGCCTTGGAGCCTTCAACATTCCGCAAGGATCAGTGACGGTGACTGCGGGCGGGCGAACACTTACGGAAAATCAAGATTACACGGTAGATTATTCATTGGGTCGTGTCCGCATTATCAATGAGGGAGTACTGAATTCGGGGTCGCCCATCAAGGTGAGCTTTGAAAACAACACCCTCTTCAACGTTCAAACCAAGACGTTCTACGGGACCAACATCGACCATAAGGTCAATGAGCATTTGAATGTTGGTGGGACTTGGTTACACTTGACCGAAAGACCGCTGACTCAGAAAGTAAATATTGGCGACGAACCCATCTACAACACCATCTGGGGGATGAATACCAACTACAGCGACGAGGCGCCCTACCTCACGCGCTTTGTGGATGCCTTGCCTTTCATTGAAACGAAAGAAAAATCACAGCTTCAATTCAAAGGTGAATTCGCTCACCTCATTCCAGGATCTCCACGCGGTATTCGAATTACAGGTGCGGAAACCACCTACCTCGATGATTTCGAAAGTTCGCAGACCACCATTGACTTACGCAGTTTTACCGCTTGGAACTTGGCCTCGACCCCTGCCAAGCAGGATGGTCTGTTCCCAGAAAGTTCGCTCAACAACGACCTGGCTTATGGATACAATAGGGCGAAATTGGCCTGGTATATTATTGATCCATCCCTCTATACGGGAGGGGCAAGTGTGCCGGATAACATTCGCAATGACCCCGAAATCACCTCGGACCAGCGTATGCGTGAGGTCTTGGTAAAAGAGGTCTTCCCAAATTACAGCCTAAGTACGAACGAGGCGCGCAACCTGGCGATGTTTGATTTGGCTTACTATCCAGCGGAGCGCGGTCCTTATAACTTTGATGTTGAGGGCTTGGCAGGTATTAGTCAAGGAATTGATTCCGATGGAAAATTGGTCGATCCTTCGTCGCGTTGGGCAGGAATTATGCGTCCGCTTCAAATCAACAACTTCGAGGAGCAAAATATTGAGTTTATCCAATTCTGGGTAATGGATCCATTCTACGATAACGACAATGCTCCGGATGGTGGAGACCTGTATTTCAACCTCGGAAGTGTTTCGGAAGATGTTCTCAAGGATGGGCGTCAAAGCTTCGAAAATGGTATTCCTGCGGACGGCGATAAATCCGGGATGGATTCTACCCAGTGGGGCTTATTGAGCGAAATTCAACCGATCACTGAGTTCTTTGATAACACCGCTGGAGCCCGCGAGGCTCAAGATGTGGGTTTTGATGCATTGACGGATCCTGAAGAGCGTATTTGGTCGCCAACTGGCGGGAGTTCCTATCTGCAGCGCATTAACACAGCCTATGGAACGAATAATGCGGCATACCAACAGGCCTTTAGAGATCCAAATGCGGATAATTTCGTGTACTACCGCGGCGATTCACTCGATAACGCCTCTGCCGATATCCTTCGTCGTTACTACAATTTCAACGGAGTAGAAGGGAACAGTGGCACGGAGACCATCAACGGTGCACCTGCCTCGGCCACCAATGTACCGGATAAAGAGGATGCGAACCGTGACCAGACTTTGAGCAAGACTGAAAGCTATTTCCAATACCGCGTATCCATGCGTCCGGAAGATATAGTGGTGGGTAAAAACTTCGTGGCGGACATCTATGAAACGAACAGCCATGCGCTGCCGAACGGTATGACCCGCCCGACCCGTTGGATCCAATTCAAAATCCCCGTCTTCCAACCACAGAAAAAAGTGGGGGGCATCACAGATTTCCGCTCGATCCGATTCATGCGTATGTTCCTTACGGAATTCGACGATCCAATCGTCCTTCGATTCGCTAAGCTTGAACTCGTTCGTGGTGAATGGCGTCGATTCCCCTTCGTGCTCGACGACATTCGTGAAAATGTGCCCGTAGACGAAAACGATGGCACGAGTTTCAACGTGAATGCTGTGAACCTCGAAGAAAATGGCGGTCGCGTGCCTATTCCATACGTATTGCCGCCGGATATCGAGCGCCAGCAAGTCTATGGGGGTACCCAAATCATTCAGCAGAATGAGCAGAGTATGTCACTCGAAGTGTGCGGATTGAAAGACGGCGATGCCCGTGCAGTGTTCCGCAACTTCAACTTTGATATGCGTATGTACAAGCGACTAAAGATGTTTGTCCACGTAGAAAGCGGCGGCGATTTCGATGATCTTCAAGACCGTGATTTGAGCATTTTTGTTCGCCTAGGGTCTGATTACAACGGCAACTACTACGAGTACGAGGTACCGATGCGCGTTACCGAATGGGGCGCAGTGCTGCCGGAAGATATCTGGCCGGCGGACAACAATATTGACTTGGCATTTGAGGATTTAAAAACCTTAAAACTCGCCCGAAATGCAGCGATGGAGACGGATCCTACCTTGAGTTTGACGAATAAATATTCAGTGACCACCCTAGAGGGCACGACCTTGAGTATAGTGGGTGCACCAAACCTAAGCAATGTGAGAACGCTTATTATTGGTGTGCGAAATCCTAAAAAACGTACCGCTACCGATGGGGATGATGGCCTCGACAAGTGTGCCGAGATCTGGGTGAACGAATTGCGCTTGAGTGATTTTGACAATCGCGGCGGGTGGGCTGCAACGGCCACAGCTAGTGCGAAACTTGCCGACTTTGCAAATGTCAACGTAACGGGAATGATGAGTACCATCGGTTTTGGTTCCATCGACCAAACGGTCAACGAAAGAAACAAGTTTGCCGAGCGTTCGTACGGAGTACAAAGCAATATAAACTTGGATAAAGTACTGCCGTCAGAGCTAGGAATGAAGGTGCCGATGTTCTATAGCTTTAGCGAAAATTTCAAATCGCCGCAGTTCAATCCGCTTGATCCGGATATCGACTTCAAACGTGCCTTAGCCGAAACCAGCACTCAGGAGGAACGCGATAGTTTGCGCTTTGCGGGACAAGAATACGAGATGCGAAAGAGCATCAACTTTACCAACATTCGCAAGGAAAAAGGCGGTGCAGTGGGCGGTGTGGGAAGACCGGCGCCCATGGGACCTAAAGGCATGGCAGGCGGCGAGGAAGGCGGCGGTAAATCCAAAGGTGATTTCTGGGCCAATTCTCCGCTCAACATCACAAATTTCAATACCTCATATGCCTACACTGAGAGCGAGAAACGCAACATAAACATTGTACGCGACCACCGCTACATGCATACGGCTTCCTTGAACTACAATTACCAGACCCGTCCAAAGATTGTAGAGCCTTTCAAGTCGAAGATCTCGAACAAACAATTGGCCCTTATTAGAGATTTTAATTTCTACTACCTCCCGTCCAAAGTGACGCTGCGTACAGAAGTGAAACGTCAAATGGCGACCATGCAGATGCGCAACACCTTCGATCCTTCCATTCAGCTGCCGGTGACCTACAATAAGGCCTTGACTACCAAGCGCATGTACGATATCGCGTACGATCTCAGCCGCAGCCTCAAAGTGGATTACAACGCCCAAGCCATGAGCCGCATCGACGAATTGCCGGGGAATCCAAAAACCCAGGCGAACCGCGATACCATCAGAGCGGGATTATCTACCCTCGGTCGTCCGACAGAGTTCCACCAAACGCTCAACGTGAACTGGCAGATTCCATTCAACAAGCTTCCGTTCATGGACTTTACTTCTACGAGCTTGCGTTATTCTGCGAATTACGATTGGACAACGAATTCCACTTCAGCATTAAACCCACAGAGCAATCCGGATATTTACTTCGGAAGTAGGGCCCAAAACTCAAACTCGATCCAATTCAACGGTAACGCCAATTTCGTCAACTTCTACAACCAAGTGCCGTTCTTGCGCAAAGCCAATCAGGGTGCTCGACCCACACCGCAGGCTCGCCGCCGTGGCGCTCCTCCTAAACGTGGTGCAGCCCAGGGTAAAGAAGAAGAAAAGGAAGAGGAGAAAAAAGATCCTAAGATTCTTTTGGGCGCTGCTCGCATGGCCATGATGGTACGTAGTGCTTCTTTGACCTATTCTCAAACCAACGGTACCCTATTGCCTGGGGTAATCACAAATCCCGTGTACTTCGGAATGGATCCTGGTAGTGTGATGGCGCCGGGCCTAGGATTTGTCTTCGGTTCGCAGGAGGACATTACTGTCAAAGCAGGGGATTTGGGTTGGTTGACCAAGAACCCTAAGCAACCGAACCAATTCCAAAAGACCTTCACTGAAAACCTCAATTTCCGTGCGGTAGTCGAGCCTTGGAAAGACATCCGACTTCAGGTTAATGCCTCACGTGTGACCGGATTGAACAACACTTCGATCTTCAGATTCCACGATCCATTGCAGGATACTACCCTCGGTTTAACCGAAGGTTATTACCACTTCAATCCTATGGATATGGGGAACTATAGCATTTCTTTCTTGTCCATAGGAAGCGCTTTTGAACCTTTGGATTCGAATTCCTATTCTCAGGTTTACGAAACGTTCTTGGCCCATCGTTACTTTATTTCTGAGCGATTGGCAACGCAACGTGCTATTGATGATCCGATGTATGTAGCCAATTTCATCTCAGCCTCCCAAGACACCACAGGTACGCGCGAAGGATATAATGGCTACAGTTACAACAATCCTGATGTACTTATTCCGGCCTTCCTAGCCGCCTATTCTGGACGCGACCCAAATTCTATAGAACTCAACGGCAGGCCGACGATGCCAATGCCGAATTGGGACCTCAACTTTAACGGGCTTATGAACATCCCTTGGTTCAAGAAAAACTTCCAGAGCTTTACTTTGACCCACAGCTACAAGAGCTTGTACACCATGAATAGCTTCCAGAGTAACATGTTGCTTCAACAGCGCATTCAAAACGGCGAGCCTGCGAACAACATTCGCAATACCAACGGTGATTTTCTCGGGCCGATGCAAATCAATCAGATTAGTATTTCTGAAACCTTTGGGCCGTTCGTAGGATTGAACATGCGCATGAAAAACCAAGCGAGTTTACGCCTAGACATCAAGCGAAACCGCCAATTAAATTTGAGCTTGGTCAACAATCAAATGACTGATACCAAAGGATACGAATTCGTCCTTGGCACAGGATACATTATTAAAGACGTTAGCTTCACTGTGGTGAGCGACGGACGTCCTCAAAAAATCACTTCGAACCTCGATATGAAGTTGGACTTCAGCTTAAGAGATAATGCAACGGTAATTCGCCGTATCCAGGAAGGTGTGGACCAGATTACCGCGGGTCAGCGCATTTGGTCGCTCAAAGCCAGCGCAGATTACATGTTATCTCCTAAGTTGACGGCCCGATTGTATTACGACCAAACTGTCAGTAAATTCAAAACTTCTAACGCCTTCCCGACGTTAAATACCAACGCCGGTGTTGCCTTTAGATTTAATCTTTCGCAATAGGGGAGAAGAGAATAAAATTGGACTTAAATTTGGAACCCAAAACAAATGCATATGCAGTTTCCAGATAACTTAAAGTATTCAAAGGACCACGAGTGGGTCCGCGTTGAAGGCGATGAAGCCTATGTTGGTATCACAGCGTTCGCTGCGGGCGAGCTTGGTGATATCGTTTTCGTTGATGTTGATACAGAAGGCGAGTCTCTGGATAAAGACGAAGTGTTCGGTTCTGTAGAGGCAGTGAAAACTGTATCAGACCTGTATTTACCAGTAAGTGGTGAAGTCTTGGAATTCAATGAGGCGTTGGAAGATGCTCCTGAATCTGTCAATGACGACCCATATGGCGACGGATGGATGGTGAAAATTAAAATTGCAGATGCTTCAGAATTAGACGGCCTAATGGATGCCGCTGCCTACGAAGCAATGCTTGGATAAGCCATGCGCAATCCTTGGATATATAGAGCCCCAGCACTTGCATGGGGCTTTTTAATTATCTATCTGAGCCTCGCGCCGGTTCAAGACCTCGATCCCGGATGGGAATTGAATGTCTCGGATAAATTGGTACACGGTGTGCTCTATTTCACTTGGGTGGTGCTCTTGTACTTCGGCACTTCTAGAGGCTATCAAAAACCGGTGAGCCATCGTAAGATGGCTTTTTATTGGGTGACTGCCGTGCTTATTGGAGGCGGCATCGAACTCGCGCAAGGTTGGATGTCTTACGGCCGCAGCGCAGATGCCCTAGATGCGCTGGCCAACATCGGCGGTGCAATCATTGCAATTGTAGGGAGCCGATTCCTTCACAAATTCTTGGCATAGTTTTTTGAGTAGACTAAGTGAACCCTTTAAATCACTTGGTTATGAAAACGAGAAATGCCAACCCTAACCCCTCAACGCTCGAAGCAAAAAGACCATTGTTTTTCTTGGTCGGACTGTCCTTGTCTTTGTTGACGGTATACACTGCTTTCGAAATGAATTTTGCCCAAGCTGAGATGCCGGATTTCAGTGATGATGGTGGATTTACGGAAGAAATTGATTGGACTGTACCTGTGACAGTCATGCGTGCACCTGAGGCTCCTTCGAAGCCGAAGACTACGCCGAAGTTCAATCCAGATGAGTTTACAGTGATTGATAACAATGCAACCTTACCAAATCTAGTAACGGAGTGGACTGCGACTACCGTAGATCAAGGTTTGGAATTGATCGTCGATCCGGATCCGATAGAGGTTTTTACTTTTACGCAAGTAGAGAGTATGCCCGTCTTTGCAGGTTGCGAAGAGGCGTTGACCAACGACGAGCGATATGCATGTATGAATAGCCAATTAATGGCCTACGTATCTTCGAATTTCGAGGTCACCGAACGCATGATTCAGTTCAGCCGTGGCGAAAAGCTTTTTGTCGAATTTATCATCGAAAAGAATGGCCAAGTACGCAATGCTACTATTGTTCGTGGCGAAGACGAGCTCATTGGCGAAGAAGCATTACGTGTGGTAAAATCCCTGCCTCGATTCACTCCTGCTAAAATGAATGGAAAGCCCGTACGTATGTCTTACATTTTGCCCATTAATGTAAAGTTCTAAACGCATGTTGATCCGTTCCCTTATAGCATCAGCTTTTTTATCATTGTCTTTGCCCATTATGGCACAGTCTACCGATCATATTTCTGTTGTACAGACCTTGCCAGTGTTCGAAACTTGTGCACACATTCAAGGTAATCAAAACGATCAACAGGTTTGCTTCAACAGATTTGTCATGAATCATTTGATGAATGAGCTGCAATGGCCGGAAGGGTTGAAGGAAAATGGAAAGGTATTTGTCGAGCTAAAATTCGACGCTACCGGTCATTTGGCTGAGGTCAATAGCCTGCGTTCCTACGATGATTTGGCCAAAGAGGAAGCATTGCGTGCGATGCGTACACTTCCCGATCCAATACGTCCTGGGACAGTAGCTGGAGAGGCTGCTCCGGTGAGCATGATTGTACCGGTCATGTTTACCCGTAATTGACCCTAATTTGATATTGCGCGACCGATACTTTTAGTTATTTTAGCGCCTCAATAGTCCGAGTTCATGAAAACAAGAAAGACAACAAAAGCAGATGCGGAAAATAAGAAGAGTCTCTTCTTATTGATCGGTTTGACTGCTTCGCTTGCTATGACTTTGTTCTTTTTAGAGCTTAAGTCATACGAAAGCGGCCCTGGTGATTTGGGTAAAATGTCATACGATGATGAAGATGAAATCGCCATCATTACTAACCGTACGCCACCTCCGCCACCTCCACCTCCACCTCCTGCACCACCTGAGGTAATTCAGATTGTGGAAGATGATTTGGAGATTGAAGAGGTCGAATTTGAATCTACGGAAACAGATGAAAGAGATATCATTGAAATTGTCGAGGTCGTAGAAGAAGAAGATGAGATCTTCAACTTCGCGGTTGTTGAGAACAAGCCTATCTATCCAGGTTGTGAAAAAATGGCCACTGAAGATGAGAGGTTTATGTGTTTCAACCAAAACATCATGAAGCACATCGGTAAAGAGTTTGACTTTCCAGAATTGGCCCGTCAAATGGGTATCCAAGGGAAGGTGTATGTGAACTTCGTTATTGAGAAAAACGGTAAAGTGAGCAATGTAACTATCGCACGTGGTGTGGACAAGCTTATCGATGATGAGGCCATCCGTGTGATCAAGTTGCTGCCTAAGTTTACTCCGGCAAAACAGCGTGGTAAGCCTGTACGTATGCAGTACACCGTGCCGATCAACGCGAGATTGCAATAATCAAGAGAATTACTTCAGAGCCCGGGCGTTGCCCGGGTTTTGTTTTTAGAACATAGTCCATCATGTCTATAGACCTCCAAACAAACAAGCTTATTGCTGCTCAAGCAGCGCTGGACGGCGGCGCCTCCATTCTTGATGTATATAACAACGAAGAAACTCAAGTAGAAATCAAGGGCGACGACAGCCCCTTGACCCAAGCGGATTTGAAAAGCAATGCAGCCATCATGGAGCACTTGAATAAGACGAGTTATTGGGTGTTGAGTGAAGAAGGGAAGCACATGGAATACGCAGACCGTAAGGACATTAGTACCATGTGGATTGTCGATCCCCTAGACGGGACCAAAGAATTCATCAAGCGCAATGGCGAGTTCACGGTGAATGTTGCTTTAGTAGAGGATGGCTCCCCTGTGTTAGGAGCGGTATATGTTCCTGTAACCGGCGAATTATATTTAGGAGTGGTGGGCCAAGGAGCGAAGAAATACCACTTCGATGCGGGTGCTACATTGACCCAAAGCGACCTCGATGGAGGAATTGCGTTACCAGTGGCTATGGATCGACCTTTTACAGCCGTGGGTTCCAGATCACACATGAACGAGGAGACCTCAGATTTCTTAGAGCAATACCGTAAAAAGCACGGAACGGTTGAAATAATTAGTAAGGGCTCGAGCTTGAAAATGTGCATGGTCGCGGAAGGATTGGCGGATGTATATCCACGTTTTGCACCCACTATGGAGTGGGATACCGCAGCAGGGCAGGCAGTGGTGGAAGCGGCTGGTTTCCAGATGGTCACAAGGGATGAGCGCACCCCTCTACAATACAATAAAGAGAACTTATTGAACCCTCATTTTATCGTGCTATAGTGCTTACTGATTCCCTTTTCAGGTAGTATCTTTGCACCTCATGATGTCCCCTAATACACTCACCACATCTGTACAGGCTTCCTTTATCAAGGAGGTCATTCGCCTTGGCAAACTTCGCTTGAGCACCTCAGTAGTGTTTTCTTCGGTAGCGGGGTATATTCTAGGTTTTACCACATTTAATTGGACCCACTTCATTCTCCTAATCATTGGTGGAATTACTGTTGTAGCGGCCTCGAATGCGTTGAACCAAATGTATGAGAAGGACCGTGATGCATTGATGAATCGCACGAGGAATCGTCCTTTGCCACTGGGTACTTTGAGTATGCGTCAGGCTTGGATGGTTTCATTGGTGTTATTGTTGGTCGGCCTCATTGCTTTGTATTACATCAATCCAATGACGGCGTATTTTGGTGCATTGAGTGTAGTCCTCTACGCTGTGGTTTATACGCCGTTAAAAGCTAGAACGCCCATGGCGGTGTTCGTGGGGGCCTTCCCAGGAGCTATTCCATATATGCTCGGTTGGGTTGCGGCTCGAAATGATTTTGATATTGAAACGGGTACGCTTTTCGCACAGCAGTTTTTCTGGCAATTCCCTCATTTCTGGGCCATCGCTTGGTTCTCCTATGATGATTACGCCAAAGCAGGATATTACCTCCTCCCATCGAGACATAAGGACCGCAGTTCGCAACTGTTCATCATAGTCTATACCCTTTGGATGATTGCCGTTGGGGTATTGCCGGCCTTCGGCATTACTGGTGAATTGACCTTGTCGCCTGTGGGCGCCGCACTGGTTGGAGCGCTTGGACTGTGGGTGTTGCGTCAAGCTTTTGTCCTGCTGAACGACGGAGAAGATAAGGTGGCCCGAAAACTAATGTTCAGTAGCATTGGTTATCTCACTGGAATGCAGATCATTTATATCATTGACCGATTTATTTAATGGAAACGCTTCAACAACAAAGAAAAAGAGCTTCAAAGCCGCTATTGTGGATAGGCATTGGGAGCATTATTATGGCCTTTGCGGGTATGACCTCAGGATACGTCGTGAGCCGTACTACCTTGGTCGCGAATGAGCAATGGATCACATTCGCGTTGCCGCCAGCTTTCATGTACAGCACAATTGTGATGCTCTTATCCTCAGCCATTTTTTGGTGGGGCAAGCGTGCCTTCAGCAAGGGAAATGCAAAAATCTTAACCCCTTCATTAGCGACAGTATTGATATTAGGGCTACTATTTATGTGGTTACAAGCACAGGCTTGGAGCCAATTAATGGCGGAGAACATCATTTTCGCTGGTGCGCAATCGCACCCATCCGGCTCTTGGGTTTATGCCATTTTCATCTTCCACGCAGCGCACGTTCTAGGTGGAATTATTGCGTTGATTAGAACACTTATTCGCTCATTAAGAGGACGTTATACTATTGAGGATTACCATGGTGTGGACCTCACTGCTATTTATTGGCATTTCGTAGACCTATTGTGGGTGTATTTGTATGTCTTTTTAAGCGTTATGCGTTAAATTTGCTCAAACTTTGAAAACTATCCATTATGGCTTCAACCGCTGAAATGAAGGATGAAAACCACTGGGGCGGTGCCTCTAGACCTCTAGGTGCTCGCTATGGTAAACTAATGATGTGGTTTTTCCTGCTTTCTGATGCATTAACCTTCTCAGGATTTTTGACTGCTTATGGTTTGATGCGTTTCAAGTATGAAAAAACTTGGCCTATCGCTGAGAACGTGTTTACACACTTTCCGGGTATCGAAGGCGATCAACCATTGCTTTACGTCGCATTGATGACATTCATTTTGATCATGTCTTCTGTGACGATGGTTTTGGCTGTAAATGCAGGTGAAAAAATGAACCGTGGCGCAGTGACAAACTGGATGCTGTGGACCATCATTGGAGGTTTGATTTTCGTTGGTTCTCAAGCATGGGAGTGGTACCACTTCATATCAGGTGATAGCGGTGCCGTCGAAACAGATCACGCAGAAATTCTACACGTATACAACGAAGAAGGTGAGCGTTTGAGTTTCAGCCAACTGGTACACGGAATGGAAAATGGCCACGCTAGTAACCACGGTGAGACTTTTACTAAAGCCGAGGTGTTGGCTGCTTTGAAAGCGAATGAAGCCTACTATCTTCAAGAACCAGGAAAGGCAGGTGAGAAATTTGACCATGTTGCTTCAGTGAATTTCTTAGAGCAGGGCGATATCGTACAAGGTGCCAACATGACCCACAATGAGTACGGTCGCAAGCAGTTTGCGAACTTCTTCTTCTTTATCACTGGTTTCCACGGTTTCCACGTATTCTCTGGAGTTGTGATCAATTTTGTGATTTTCTACAACATTTTGTTGGGAACCTATGAACGTAGAGGTCACTACCGCATGGTAGAGAAGGTCGGTTTGTATTGGCACTTCGTTGACCTTGTTTGGGTATTCGTATTTACATTCTTCTATCTAGTCTAAAAGCATACCGTCATGGCAGATCATAAAGGAACTTGGTGGATTTGGAAGATTTTCTGGATCCTATTGATTATCACAACAGTTGAGGTTGTTTTAGGTATTATCAAACCTGAAATTATGTTGACTCAATTGTTCGGTACTGCTATCTTGAACTACGTGTTCATCATCTTGACCATTGTTAAGGCGGCGTACATTGTTCAGGTATTCATGCACGTTAAGTTTGAGAACAAAGCGATGAAGTATGTATTGTACTTGCCAACGCTTATTCTTATTCCGTATTTGACATTTATCTTACTGACTGAAGGCTCATACTTGTTTCAGTAATGGCGAATAAATCCTTATTCAACCGGGCAGTACTAATCAGTGTATTAGTGCTGCCCGCGTTGCTTTATCTCTTTTTTGTCTACGGCCAAAGTGAGGTGTTTTTCCAAACGCTTGATTATGTAGGTCCGGAAGAAGTAGTGGAGTTAGATGGCGAGTTTGATACTGTTGCCTACCGCATTCCAAATTTTGAGCTGTTTGATGTGGATAGTAGTCTCGTGAATCGGGCATCGTTGGATTCTAACATCTATGTGTTGAGTTTCTTCTTTGCGACCTGCCCGACCATCTGTCCTGCGATGAATTTCCATTTAAACGAAATTGAGAAAAGGTTTAGGGGGTATGACCAATTCAAATTGGTCAGCATCACCGTAGATCCGACAAAAGATACACCTGTGAAGCTCAAGCAGTACCAACAAGAGCGTAATTACAGCACGTCTAAATGGACGTTCTTAACAGGTCATCAAGGGGCCATCTACGATTTGGCCAAAGGAGTCTATTTGAATGCCTTTGAGGATCAAACGGCAGAGGGTGGATTTTTGCATAGTACTAGTGCTATATTGGTAGATTGGGACGGGCATATAAGAAGCCGTAAGGATGACCTCGGGAACATTGTGGGTTCTTATGATGTTTTGGAGGTAACCCAACTCAATGATCTAGAAGATGATATTAAAGTATTAATCGCGGAATACGAACGCGACAAACACAACGCAAAAGATGAGTAATACGAACTCGGAAAAAACAATCATGAGAACCATCACTATTGTGAGTGTTCTTATTCCTGTGGCTATTGCATTATTGATGATCATGCCGGCTTCTTGGAAGGCTGCCATAGGCATTGAAGAAAACAGCCAGCTCAGCAGCTTGCCATTGTTTCATGCCGTATTGAACGGAAGCACCTTTGTGTTATTGATTTTTGCGGGTATCGCAATTAAAAACAAAATGATCAGTATTCACCGAACGTTTATGTTATCAGCATTCGTCTTGAGTAGCGTCTTTTTGATTTCATATGTCATCTACCACATGACTCATGAAAGTGCTCGTTTTGGCGGTGAAGGTACCATTCGCATGGTGTATTTCTTCATCTTGATTTCGCACATCATCTTGAGTGTGCCTGTAATACCATTGGCATTGCTGAGTATCTACCGTGGTTGGACGAATAACATTGAGCGCCACAAGAAGGTGGTGAAATTCGCTTATCCTGTCTGGTTGTACGTCGCCTCGACGGGTGTCATGGTCTATCTATTCATGCAACCCTATTATTGATGCGTAAATTTTCCCTAATCCTACTTTTTTTTCTCGCCATCCCGTTTGTTGCGGGTGCACAATGCAGCATGTGTAAAGCCGTGGCTGAATCTGCGAATGATGGTGGTTTTTGGGCTGGATTGAACTATGGAATCATGTATTTAATGTTGTTTCCATATTTGATCATTAGCGGCATTGCGTACCGCTTATACCGCGCTAAAAAAGCCGCTAAATAGGTTGTATCTTCGAGTAGACCGCCAACCCTTAGATGATGAAAAAAATCCTGTCTTTCTTCTTACTGGTTTGCGCCATGCAAATGAATGCGCAACAAGTTTGGTCACTGAGTGCTTGTATTAAGCATGCGGAGGCCAATAATTTGGATATTCAAAGAGGAAAGAACAGCATCCTGCTCGCTGAGATTAATGAAGATCAAAGCAAGTTGGCCTTCTTCCCCACGCTAAATCTGAACGGAGGGTACTATTGGAATTTTGGTTTGACCATCGATCCTATTACTAACACGCGTCAGCCAGGTTCTCGTCAGACGTTGGGTTCAACCGCATCGAGTAATTGGACCCTATTTAACGGAGGAAGGAATTTGTACCAACTCCAGCAAGCACGGATGAATGCCATGGCGGCGATGTACCAGCAAATGGAATTGGCCAATAATGTGTACCTGAACATTGCCTCATCTTACCTGCAGATTCTGGTGAACCAGCAGCTGTTGGAGGTGGCGGATGGTCAACTCAAAGCATCGGCTCAAAGTCTGAAGCGAACTGAAATCCTTTTCGAAAATGGAGCTATTTCAAAGGATAATTATTTACAGAGTCTTGCTCAGGTAAGGACAGATGAAGGCAATAAAATCAGTGCGGAGAATGCCTTGTTATTGAGCAAGTTGATGTTGTACCAGATGTTACAATTGGACACACCTTTTGAAGAATTCAATATCCTCGTTCCTGAAGTGGATCTCACCGCTGCGGCGATGTCCGGATACCAGCGCGAGGAGCTGTTGGAAAGCGCAGTGGAGAAACAGCCCTCGGTTCAAACGGCAACATCCAATGTAAGCAGTGCGAACTACGGGGTGAAACTCGCCCAAAGCGCACGTGTTCCTTCGGTAGCGTTTTCGGCGCAGCTGAATTCCAACTACGTACAAGGATTGCCATATTTCACGGAATACTACACTTTGACAACCTATACTTTGGTCGAGAATCCATTGACAGGGTCCATCGATCAGGTGCCACAAGAAATCAATGTTCCGAACCCAAACAGTCAAACGGCCTATACAGTGGCGAATCAGCTCTTAGATAACCGTAACCAATTCCTTGGGGTCGGGGTACAGATTCCATTGTTTAATGGTGGACAAACGCACAGTGCGGTGCAGCGCGCCAAAATACAATTGGACAATGCCCTTATTGATCAAACTCAAGCGGAGCTAAACGTTCGTCAAACTATTGAGCGCGCATACCTAGATGCCAAAGGAGCGCTAGCCATATATGAAGCTTCGAAGATTTCTGCGGAAGCCTCCGCGGAAGCCTTGGAGAACGCTGAGGTGAACTTCGAGACAGGTACCATCAGCGCCTTTGATTTTAGTTTGAGTAAAAACCAATTCCTTGCTGCAAAGAGCCGCGAGATTCAATCAAAGTTCGATTACTTGTTCAAGGTTAAAGTCCTTGAATTCTACTTGTTCAATCAAATCACCTTATAATTCCAGCGCATGAAAATCAACTATAAAATTTGGGTTCCTTTAGCGGTCGTGTTGATCGGAGGATTAATCCTGGCCAAGAAAAAAGGTGGGGTAGGTGGAAATAGTAATGCTATTGAGGTTGAAGTAGGGTACGCACACAAACGTATGGTCGTAGAAACGGTGACGGCCAGTGGAAAGATTCAGCCGGAAGTTGAGGTGAAAATGAGTCCTGAGGTCAGCGGTGAAATCATCGAGGTAAATGTGGTGGAAGGCCAACAAGTAGAAGAAGGGGATGTGCTCGTACGCATCAATCCTGATATCTATGAAAGCGCCATTACCCGGGCACGTGCTGCCGTCAATAGCGCGAAATCTGCCTTGGCGCAGAGCCGCGCCGCACTCGTGGAAGCTGAGAAGTTGTGGAAGCGCAACCAGATTCTATTCGAAAAAGGCGCCATTTCAGAACAGGAATTTGATGCGGCACAACGCGCCATTTCGGTCAGTGAGTTACAAGAAGAAGCATCGAGATACCAGTTGCAGAGTGCTGAGGCAAATTTGGACGAAGCCTACAAGAATTTAAAACGTACGACGATTGTTGCGCCCATTACGGGAACGATAAGCCAATTAGATGTTGAACTGGGCGAGCGCGTCGTAGGTACAGCGACTATGACTGGTACAGAAATGCTGCGCATTGCCAACCTCAGTGCGATGGAGGTGTTGGTCGAGGTCAATGAAAACGACATCGTGAAAGTTGCCATGGGCGATACCACCAATATTGAGATCGACGCCTTTTTGGGCGAAACATTCCTAGGGGTAGTCAGCGAGATTGCCAATAGTGCCAAACTAGCCCTCGGTGCTTCAGTAGACCAAGTCACTAACTTTGAAGTGAAAATTCGCGTGCTCAATGAATCTTATGAAGGATTGAAAGCCCAGTATGGTTCACATCCTTTCCGCCCGGGAATGACGGCAACTGTAGATATTATCACCAACAAAGTCAAAGATGCTTTGGTCGTGCCTATCCAAGCCGTAGGCGTGCGCAAGGACACCACGGAAAAGGCCCGAATGATCGATGAGGCAATGACGGATGCCAACGAGAAATTCGAAGTGGTATTCTTACCAAAAGGCACAAAAGCTGGATTGAAGGTGGTAAAAAGCGGTATTCAAGACGACGAGTATATTATGGTAAGCGGCTTGAAGGATTCGACAAAAATCGTCACCGGTCCATATAGTGCCGTGAGCAAGAACCTACTCAAGGGCGCCAGCATCAAAGAGAAAAAATAAACGCATGCTCCTCGGCATTGAGACATCGACTAAAAATTGTAGCATTGCTCTGTTCAAAGACGGCGTGCAGCTAGGGGCCTACGACGAGCGAGGTGATAGATTCGTGCACGGCGAACGTCTGCATGTGATGATTCAGGATCTGCTGCATAAACACGGCGCCATTCCAAAAGACTTATCGGGCATTATCGTCGGCGAAGGCCCGGGCTCCTATACAGGATTGAGAATAGGGACGAGTACCGCCAAAGGATTGGCCTTTGCGTTGAATATTCCCATGTACGCCGTTCCTACCCTTGGGTGTTTTGATTTCAGCTCTTTTGAGTCCAATTATTGTATCTCTGTCCTAGATGCCCGCCGAGATGAAGTCTTTGCCCAAGTATGGAAAAACACCTCAGGAGGTTTTGAAGCTAGCGGTGATATTGAAGCGGTCATTGTCGATGATCAGTCTTGGGATCACTTGCGAGGGGAAAGTGTTACTGTCATTGGTGATTGCGCGGATAAAATGACGGATCTCCTTTCTTCTTCTTTGCCAGCGAATTGGACCATTGCACCTACGGCATATCCATCAGCAAGTACCATGCATACCTACCTGGGGCCAAGCCTTGCGCCCGTCGATACAGCCTATTTTGAGCCTTTCTACCTGAAGGACTTTGTCGCTGAAAAATCGAAAAAGAAATACTTGTAATTACCGAGCTGGGCAGTGGATTAGGTGGTCGTTCACCATCCCCGTCGCTTGCATGTGAGCATATACTACCTTGGGGCCCACAAACTTGAATCCGAGCTTTTTCAAATCCTTCGAAATTTGTTCTGCCAGTGGTGTACTCGCGGGTAATTCTTTCAAGCTTCGCCTCTCGTTGCGAATGGGCTCTCCACCTACGTAATTCCAAAAGAATTCCACCAAGGTGGTGCCATTCTGGTGCATCCGCTGTACACATTGCGCATTGTGCACCGCTGCCCTAATCTTGGCTTGATTCCGGATGATCCCCGGGTTTTTCAGCGCTGCTTGAATCTCTTCTTCGCTCATGGTGGCGACTTGGTCCACATCAAAACCATGAAACACCTTTCGGAAAGATTCACGCTTGCGCAACACCGTGATCCAACTCAAGCCGGCCTGAAAGGTCTCTAAAAGTAGGAATTCGAACATTCGTTGCTCGTCCCTCAGTGGCTTGCCCCATTCCTCATCATGGTAGCGTTCGTAGCGTTCGCTGCCAAGGCACCAACCGCACTTTTCTTCTAACTTTTCCATTGCGTTAAGGCTTGTGAGGAGGAGGTGATGGGCAGGCCACAGGCATTATTTTGGCACCAATAGAATAGGGTTTTCTCTAGTTGGAAGCGCCCCTTGAAAATAGATTCGTTGCGAGCGTGATCGCTCCAGAACAGTTGTGCTAAAGGAGGATAATACGCTACGGCTAAGGCTTCGGCGGATGCTTTTGCTTCTGGGCCACAGATGACCATTTCGCGGTAGCCAAAGGCTTCGTGCAAGGCAAGGGAGAGCCAGTGGGAATAATTGGGCCCAAAGCGAAATACCTTTTCGTGTATGCCATGCAGCGCATCACTAGCCCATTGTGAATATTTCGATGTACCTGTAATGGTTCCTAGCCTTGCAAAGAAGTGAGCGCAAAGGGCATTTGCACTAGGGATGACATTATCTTCCACCTCAATATGTTGCTGCCAAGCTTCTTTTACCCCTCGGCTGTACGGTCTAAATGCCATGCCCTCCGCAGCGGGAAAAAGCTCTAGAATATCTTGTGCCAGGGTGAGGGCACGTTCCAAATATTTTGCACCAGATTGAATGCTAAAAAGGTCCAACAAAGCCAGACCCAAGGTGCTGTAGTCGTCCAAATATCCTTCGCCACTCGCCTGATCAATGTATTGATGGTGCAGCCCTTGATCGGTGTAGGTGAGGGTCCACAATTGCTCTAATAATTGGGCCGCGGCCTGGTCAAATCCTTCACTAGGCAATGCCCAGTGTGACTGCGCTAATCCGCTCACGAGTAGGGCATTCCAGCTTACAATGGCCTTCGGGTCAAGCGCGGGCTTTGGATGGCTCTGTTCGCGCGCTCCGGTGGCCCTTTGAAGTGTGTCAAACCATTGTGTTTTCATCGCATTGAGGTCTGCGGTGCTAAGCTCGAATTTGGCACAAAACTCCTGATCGGACAGGGGGCGGTGTAGGATATATTTTCCTTCCCATGCCGAATGTGGACCTAGGTCGAAATACTCTCTGAAGAGCTCTTGCTCCCAAAGTTTTTCAGTGAACAATTCCTCTTTACTCCAAGTATAAAACCCACCTTCTTCTCTCGAGGATTCCGGGGTGGGGGAATCTGCGTCCAACGATGCTCCGAACAATCCACATGGCAGGGCCATGTGTAGTTGAAGGAAGGACCAAGTTTGGCGTAAGATGTGGGCATAATGTTCGCTCGTGCGATGGCGCTGTGCCAAGGCAAAAAGCTGGAGCAATTGGCCGTTGTCATACAGCATTTTCTCGAAGTGGGGGACCTTCCAAAATCGGTCCGTAGCATACCTCGTAAATCCACCGTGTACGCAATCGTACAACCCACCAAATGACATTCGCTCCAGGGTATGGTGCACATAGTCCAACACCGCGGACTGACCAGTTACAATGCCGTATTGCAGCAGGTATTGATAGTTCGTGGGCATCGGAAATTTCGGAGCCCTATTATTTCCACCCCAGTCCGGATCCCAACTACGCATCCAAGGCACAAGAACATCCTCGAGGTCTGAAGGGGTAAATGTGTTGGTCACTGCATTTTTATGCACTGCGACCAATTCTTTTAATCCCTCTTGCATCTTAGTTCCATAGGAAATCACCGTTTCACGATCTTCTTGCCACATTTGGGCAATCTGCGCCAATGCCCCACTCCAATCCGCTTTAGAAAAATAAGTGCCTCCCCAGACCGGAGTGCCATCGGGGAGGGCAATGACATTCAGTGGCCAGCCGCCCTGACCAGTCATCAGTTGTACGGCCGACATGTAGCGCGCGTCCAAATCTGGGCGCTCCTCTCGGTCAATCTTGATGCTCGTGTAATGGGCATTCATCAACGCCGCCACCTGGTCATCTTCAAAGCTTTCGTGCTCCATCACATGGCACCAATGGCAACTGGAGTAACCTATGGAGATCAATACTAATTGGTCCTTCACTTTCGCCTTGTCCAACACACCCTGCGACCACTGTTTCCAATGCACAGGATTTTCCGCGTGTTGTTGCAAGTACAGACTCTTGCTGAGGTGAAGCTCGTTGGACATCTGGTTACTTCATTTGGTTCACGTAGTTGTGGTAGAAGTAAGGGATGGTTTCTATTCCTTTGAAGTAGTTGAATACGCCGTAATGCTCGTTCGGGCTGTGGATGGCATCGCTATCTAATCCGAAGCCCATTAAGATACTTTTTGCACCTAGAATTTGTTCGAATAAGGCAACTATTGGGATCGAACCACCACTTCTCACTGGCAATGCTGGCTTGCCAAAAGTGGTTTCATAAGCTGCTGAAGCGCTTTGGTACGCAGGATCCGTAGATTGTGTCACGTAAGGCAATCCGCCGTGGTGTGGTGTTACTTTCACGTGCACACTGGCAGGTGCGATATTGATAAAATGCTGAGTAAACTTCTCGGTGATGGCATTTGGATCCTGACCCGGTACCAAACGCATTGAAATTTTAGCGTAGGCCTTGGAAGGAATGACAGTCTTGGCACCTTCTCCAATGTAACCGCCCCAAATTCCATTCACGTCCAATGTTGGACGAATGCTCGTGCGCTCTGGCGTCGAATACCCTTCTTCACCCCACACGTCCGAAATACCGATAGATTTTTTGAAAGCTTCTTGGCTAAAAGGAGCTTGAGCCATAAATGCTCGCTCCTTGTCCGAAACAATCTCCACACCGTCATAGAACCCATCCACGGTGATTTCGCCTTTTTCGTTGTGTAGGCTGGCCACCATTTGCGTCAAAATATTGATAGGGTTCGCCACAGCTCCTCCGTACAATCCAGAATGCAAGTCACGGTTCGGACCGGTCACCTCAACCTCGACATAACTCAGGCCTCTAAGACCTGTGGTAATAGACGGGGTATCATTGGCGATCATGCCTGTATCGGAAATGAGGATGGTATCACAAGCGAGCATGTTTTTGTACTCTGAGAGGAACGGTCCAAGGTTTGAGGATCCCACTTCTTCCTCACCCTCGATCATGAATTTCACATTACAAGGCACGCCACCTTCGGCTTGAAGGATCTCAAATGCTTTGAGGTGCATGAACATCTGTCCTTTATCGTCACAGGCACCACGAGCGAAAATAGCCCCTTCCGGATGAATTTCAGTGGCCTTGATGATGGGGTCGAACGGGTCATTGTCCCATAGATCGATAGGATCGGCCGGCTGGACGTCATAATGGCCATAGACTAATACGGTCGGCAAGGCTGGATCGACTAAGAAATCCCCATAAACAATAGGGTGGCCTTTGGTGGGGTAGATATTGACGTTTTGAATGCCTAAATCCTTCATGTGTGCGGCGATGTGCTCGGCACATAGGGCCACTTGATCATTGTAGGCGGGGTCCGCTGAAATGGAAGGGATGCGCAGAAGTTCAAAGAGTTCATTGAGCATTCTTTCTTTGTGCGAATAGATAAATGATTTGGGGTTCATAGTGGATAAAACTTGGGGTTCTCCTCAAAGGTAAGACCTACATTTAAATTCCTATATTCGGACATGCGCAAATTCCTACTAGCCATAGTATTGTGTACAGCCGGCCTTTTGACCGCCCAGCCTAGCATGACAGTGAGCACTAACGGGACTCACAAAAATCCATATTGGATGGCATCCAACGTGTTGGTGGACTCCAATCTTTCGGTATTTAATATGGGACAAAACGGGTTCAACCTTACCCAACCGAACACCACACAAATAGGATACTTCCAAGCCAACGATACGGCTTTTCCAATCCAATCGGGCATTGTGATGGTTGCTGCGCAAAATGCAAATGCTGTTCTTCAACCTGGTCCTCCAGGGCCAAATGGAAATGGAAATACAGTTACTGATAGCGAATTGAGTTCGGTTATTAGTGCTATAGGGACTAGTGGATCTCTCTACGATATGGTGACTATCCAATTTAGTTTTATCGCTCAAAGTGACTCAATAGCTTTTAACTATTGCTTCGGAAGTTTTGAATATCCGGGTTATACCTGTTCTTTATATAATGATGTTTTTGGATTTTTTCTTGAAGGCCCTTTTATAGACGGAGTTACGGCACCTGTAAATGGTTCAATTGTTAAGAACATAGCTACTATTCCGGGAAGCAGCATTCCTATAGCCGTAAATACTATCAATGCTGGTTCGCCTGGTTCATACGGTACTGCCTCTTACTGTTCAACAGCAAATCCAAATTATGTTGCCAATAGTGTATATTTTAACACTTCTAACGGCAGCATAACAACTTTACCTGGTTATACGGATAAGTTCACAGCTAAGGCGGAGGTTCAGTGCGGTGGCTGGTACACTATCCGATTGAAATTGGCCAATGTCATGGATGCAGCTTATACATCCGCCGTCTTCTTAGAAGAGAAATCACTCAAAGGACCGGAGATTGCCTTCACGCAAAACACAAACGTTGGAAATTCATTTACAGACTCTTTATTGGTTGAGGGTTGTAATAAAAATGAAATCATCTTTTCGCGCTCAGCGAACTTGGGTATAGAAATGAAGATTCCGATCTACGTAGATACGGTCTTAAGTACCGCAGTGGAAGGCGTTGATTTCTCCATGTTACCGGATACCATTACGCTCGATCCTTATGAAACGGCGGATACGCTAGAGTTTTGGGTGTACGATGATAATGTCGCAGAAGCGAATGAGGCTTTAGTAATAGTGCAGGATTACGTGTACACGGATTGCTACAACTACCCGGTGCACCGCTTTGAATATTATCTGCGTGATAAGGATACCCTCAACGGGACGCTCACGTTGAATGCGCCTAAGGATACCGTCAACTGTCCCGGGGATAGTGTGGAACTGATCATGACAAACATTACCTACGAAGGAAGCTATGATGGTTTTTGGTTGAACGACAGCGCCTTCGTGCCTTCGAGATGGGTCCAAGTAGATGGCGATACCACCTTTACCTACATCATGTTCGACGAGTGCGGGGATACGATGATTTTTGAGCAGAACATGTACCTGAAGCCCTACGAGCCGATGGTGTATGAGCAGGATACTATTCGTGTGTGTCCTGGAGATTCTGCATGGTTGAGTCCTGTGTATTATGGCGGTCAAGATCCATTGACCTTCTACTGGCTCGACAACTTGACCCAGAACAACCCTCGTTCCATTTTGCCTTGGACGGACACCACCTATGTGCCTTTTAGTGTGTCGGACGGCTGTCAAGTGTTGCTGATCGATAGCGCTTTGGCGATCAATATGCCAAAGCCTACGGCTGGATTCAACTACATGAATGATCCTTATGTGCCGCTGCGCGTATCCTTTGATGAGAAGGCTCAAAACGAGGTGAGCTGGACGTGGTATTTGGATTCTACGGTGATTACGGGCGAAAGTTTTGAGTTCGACTTCTCACGTCCTGGAGATTACGAGGTAACCCAGGTAGTGATCAGTGATTTCGGTTGTATCGATAGCATTACGCTGATCGTCGCTGTGGAAACAGATTTCTATTTGTACATACCTACGGCCTTCTCCCCAAATAATGATGGTGTCAATGATTGCTACGAGATCAAAGGAGTCGGATTTGAAGCCATCGATTTCCAAGTATACGACCGCTGGGGCAATGTGGTCTATGCTTCCACCGACGAAAACGATTGTTGGGACGGGACTTTTAATGGAGGAGCCTTACCTACGGGTGCTTATTCATGGAAGCTGCTCGTTCGATTGCCGTTCGATGAGATTGCCATGAAAGAAGGCATCCTCACCATTCTCAAATAAGTTTAGAGGAACGGAATAGTCAAGATTCCAATCACCAGGATCACTTTATAACATAAGTGGGCCCAGCGCAATCCGCGTAGGCTTTTGGCGCCTAGGGTCAATGTGTTTGCTATGCTGAGGAGTACGAGCATGAGTAGCATGCCTAATTGGGCATAAAATCCAAACCATTGCTGCGTGAAGAAGGCGGGTATCCACGCAATGCCGCTGCTGATAATCAGAGCCAAACGAACCTGATCGCCACCAAACTCACTAGCTGCGGTACTTTTCCCCATGACCGTATCGCCCTTGACCATCAAGAGGTCTTTGAGCAGCTCACGTGAGAATAGGGCAAGGCCGATAAGTCCACCGAAGGCGAGGGTGTGCAGGCTGAGGTACTGGTGGTAGACGCTGATCCCGAAAAAGGGCAGGAGTCCAATAATGGCGGCACTAAAATGACCGACCCATGGAATGTTACGGACTTTGTGGCTGTAGAACCACAGTAAAAAGGCGTAGAATCCATAGAAGAGCAATCCGCGCCAGCTCACGATATACGCCATGAGTAGTCCTATAATCAGCGCAAGTATTGCGATGCGTAATGAGGTACTCTGACTGACCAATCGTTCAAAGGCTGTTTGCTTTGGTCGATTGATGGTATCGGTCTCCACATCGTAAAAGCTATTGATCAGAAAGCCAAAGACGAGTAGGAAGGCGGAGGACCAAATGGTCAGATGCGTCCCTTTGTCTGCGAGTGAAATTTGCCAAGAATTACTGGGTTCAAAGACGAAAAGCGCCGCGAGGTATTGACCCATTAGGAGCAATAGCACGTTGTACCAACGGATTTGGCTAAGTAAGGCAAGGAATTTTAGGAGGGAATATCGGCGGCGGTTCAGTGCTGTCAAAACCTGTAAACGACTTCAGGGGAGAACCCTTCAAATTTTGACTTGATCTTATCGTAATCACGGGTGAAGCCCATGACGAAACCACCACCACCTGAACCACAGAGTTTGAGGTAATAATCCTCGCTCTCTAATCCTTGACGCCAAAGGTCGTGGAACCCATGTGGAATCATCGGATCAAAGTTATCAAGGACTAGCGCACTCAGCTTTTTCAAGTTGTTGAATAGTGGGGTGCGATCGCCTTTGACGAATGCTTTAATACAAGCATCGTTGTATTTAATGAATTGGTTCTTCAGCATGTTGCGGAAGCCCTCTTCTTTCAGTTTTTCCATGAAGATTTCCACCATCGGCTGGGTCTCACCAGGTGCACCGCTGTTCAGCAAGAATACAGCGCCTGAACCCTCTGCCACAGAGGTAGGAAGTTCAATGGTGCCGAGGTTGTCTTTGCTCTTGATCAACAGCGGAAGGCCGAGGTAACAAATGGTTGGATCTATACCGCTACTCTTGCCGTGGAAATAGCTTTCCATCCAGCTGAAAATCTGCTTGAGGGCTTTGATGTCCTTCGCTTTTTCAGGATTGGCAGAGATTTTATTGGTACAATAACGGTCGTAAATAGCCGCCACCAAAGCACCAGAAGATCCCACGCCAAATCCTTGTGGAATAGAAGAATCGAAGAATAGTCCTCTATTTAGGTCCGCATCGAATGCATTAAAATCAAAGTTGCATGGTGCATCCTCAGATTTAAGGTATTCGACGTATTTGCGAAGGTTGGCATTGCTTTTCTCCTGCACAACATCTTGTTCTGGAGCGAACTGGAATGCGCCTTTATAATAGGTGTGCGGAATCGATAGGCCCATACTGTCCTTGATGATTCCATACTCTCCAAAGAGAAGCACTTTACCGTAAAAGAGCGGATTCTTTTCCATTTATAGCTGTTTAGGTCCTTGACTAACTTCGTCACATAGGTAACTCCCGTCTTTGCAAAAAGTTCGTAAGTCACTGTCTATGAACTGCAAAATTACGTCTTTATGTGATTTCGGGTACAATAAATGCACATTTGCACCAGCATCTAATGTGAAATACAATGGGTTGCCCGTGCTTTCGCGGAATGCCCAAATAGCCTCAATGACCTTTAGGGTATTGGGTTTCATGAGAATGAAATAAGGACGAGAGCTCATCATCATGGCGTGCAGTGTTAGTGCTTCACTTTCTACGATGGCTCCAAAACCAGCCACATCACCATTGCGCATGCAATTCAGTAGCTCTGCTTGGTTGGTGTGGGCTTGAGCAAATCGAGCTTCGGCATAGGAATGTCCCTCCATAAGTCCGTGACCCACAGTGGAGCTCACCACTTTCTCTCCTTTATCTACTAGAAGAATGGTATCTTGAAAAGTTTTAAAGACCTCATCTACATCATCGTAGGCAACGGCCCAACGATCTGAACTGCCTTTGATATCCTGGTGTGTTCCCCAAGCTGCTAATGGCCCATAGACACTTCGTGAACCGGAGCCTGAGCCTAATCTTGCGGCTTCGCTGGCTTCTTGGAAAAAGTCTGAAACGTGTAGACCCAATTCTTGTTTCACGCTCATTAAACACAAGGCTAATGCACTCATGCCAGAGGCAGAGGAGGCGATACCCGAGCTGTGCGGAAAGCTGTTGGAGGTGCGAATTTCCAAATCAAGGGTGCTGGCAAAGGGAAATTGCTCGGCAGTACGTTCGAGGAACGTCTTGATTTTTGGTAGGAAACTCGGGGTGGAAACGCCTTCGAGATATACTTCTATTTGGCCAGTTCCCGGCGCGTACTTCAACGTCGTGGTTGTCGCCGCGGCACTCAGGGTAAAGCTAATAGAAGGATTGGCCGGTATTTGGACCGGGTATTTGCCCCAGTACTTGACTAGCGCAATATTCGAAGGACTTTTCCAGGTAACTTCTTTCATTATTCGAAGCTCACGTCGCTGACTTCATTGGTGCGGTCAATTTTCTTAATCAACCCCTGCAAGGTTTTTCCTGGACCGCATTCCACGAAATGAGTAGCGCCGTCGGCCATCATCTCTTGAACACTTTGGGTCCATTTTACTGGAGCAGTTAATTGGTCGATCAAATTCTTTTTAATCTCAGTTGGGTTTTGCACTGCTTTCGCAACGCTGTTCTGGTACACAGGGCATACCGGAGTTTCGATATCCGTCGCTTCAATAGCAGCGGCTAATTCTGCTCTGGCAGGCTCCATCAATGGACTGTGGAATGCTCCACCCACTGGAAGTACCAAGGCACGACGTGCGCCCGCTTCCGAAGCTTTTGTACAAGCTGCTTCCACTGCACTGATCGTTCCTGAAATAACTAACTGCCCAGGACAGTTATAGTTCGCAGCAACTACGACTCCGTCGATATCGGCGCAAATGTTTTCCACTACTTCATCGTCGAGGCCTAAAATTGCGGCCATGGTTGAAGGATTCTGCTCACAGGCTTTTTGCATCGCCATGGCGCGCTTGCTTACTAAGGTTAAGGCGTCTGTGAAGCTCAATGCACCGGCCGCACAGAGGGCTGAAAATTCGCCCAAGCTGTGACCTGCCACCATATTTGGCTGGAAATCGTTGCCCAATAGCTTTGCCATAATCACGCTCATGGTGAAGATGGCCGGTTGGGTTACTTTGGTTTGCTTGAGCTCTTCCTCAGTTCCTTCGAACATGATTTTGCTCAATTCAAAACCGAGCACTCGGTCGGCGGTGTCGAATAACTCGCGTGCTTCTTTGTGGTTGTCGTACAAGTCTTTTCCCATTCCTGGGTACTGGGCGCCTTGGCCCGGAAATACATAGGCTTTGCTCATTCTCCGTAGTATTCTATGATGTTATTATGTGTTTCGGCTAATTGGATTTTGTGCAATTCCGCACCGTGTTCTGAAACTTTCGGAGCTAGAATCTTCCAAAATTCATAGGCTATGATCTCCGCAGTGGGCTGCTTGCCCGCCATGAAGTCGATATCTAAATTCAAGTTTTTGTGGTCGACCACATCGATGATTTGCTCGCGAATGATTTGTTTGAGATCGAAGAGGTTCATCACGAATCCAGTTTCAGGGTCGATTTCCCCGCGCACGGTAACTTCTAACTCGAAGTTGTGGCCGTGGTAGTTCTCGTTTGAACATTTGCCGAAGACCTTTTTATTCTTCGCGGCGTCCCATTTATCATTCCACAATTTGTGCGCTGCACAGAAGTGTTCTTTACGCTTGATGTAAATCATGCTGGTAAAAGTTTAGGCAAAGATACGATGGGTGAAGTTCTCATAGGGCATTCCCGCCTTGAAGTTGCCCCCAATCTGAGTGTTGTTCGTAGAAGCTTTTGGCGGCCCGTTGTAAATCGTCATACATCTCCAAAAACCAGTGCTCGAACAGGTCTATTTCACGTTCAAGCGTGGTGTTGAAGTAGTGTGAAAAAGCGTCCCCACCGCGGTGTTTGTGCGCAATACCCGAAGCAGCGCGCGCCAGACCTTCAACGCTCTGGTAGGATAGGAGCCAATTTTCCTTGAGCAGGTGCGGCGCCATGTGGGCGGCTCGTCCGACCAATATATGTTGGTGTGCGGCGATATCTTCCAAGCAAATTTGAATGAATTCCGTCGCGGTAGGCGCGGGGCAGTGTTGGGTCCAATTCCAATGGCGATGCAAGAAAAAGTCTCCCAACAGATCAAGCGCCACCGGGGCGTATTTCCCCACTTTAGGATAAAGTAATTTCTTGGTATCTAGACTCATTGGGTGCGCATCCGCGAACTGGTCAATGAAGCGGTGGAGGTCGATGCCGAGCCTTTGGGCCGGGGAGGAACCTTCTCGCCAACCTTGGCCCTTGAAGCCATCTGCGGTGAAATTAAAAACCCGAACCTCGGAGAGGTTCGGGCTTAAATGTAAATGCGCTAAGAAGTTCAAAGCGTAGTGTTTACGCCTCAGTCACGACGAAGTCAAAGGACTCCATCACAGGGTTGATGAGGAGCTTTTCGCTCGCTTCTTTCACCATTGCCTCTGCAGCTTCCTTCGAATCTGCCTCTACCTCTAGGGTAATGTGCTTGCCAATTCTCACATTGGTCAATGCTTCCAATCCGATGTTTTTAAGGTTTGCACCTACGGTTTTTCCTTGAGGATCTAAAAGTGCCTTTAGCGGCATCACGTTGATTTCAGCAGTGAATTTCATCGTTGAGTTTTTATGGGTCTTATGCCTTGCTTTTCAGAGCGAAGGCGCTAATAATTGGTAGCAAAAATACGACAATTGAGATGCTCAGTGCACCAAAAAAAGGAATCATTACTGCTAAAATTCCAACAAGGGTGTATTGACCTATTTTACGACTTGTATCGCCACCTCCTTTGAGGCTAAGTACTTGGAATGAAGCGTTTTGCCAGTAGATGGTGTAGAAGGCAATAGAGACCAGAGCAATGTGCCATAATAACAATTGTGAGCCCTCCAAAGCCATGATCCATTCCCAATTGTCCCATCGCCCCATCCAGGACCACAGACCGAGTGCGAATAAAGCATTAGCAGGGGTCGGCATTCCGATAAAATCTTTTCCTGCGTCCTCGCGAAGGTTAAATACGGCTAAGCGATAGACGCTGGCTGACGTAACGCCGGCACCTACGAGCATGGCCCAGGGTTGAGGTACTCTGGCGTAATCTGCCAAAATACTTGACCATAAAAATCCAGAGGTCGCTCCAAAGGAAATGGCGTCGGCCAAGGAATCTAGTTGTTTGCCTAGTTCAGAAGAGGCGCCCACTTTTCGAGCCGCCCAGCCGTCAAGCATATCAAATAATGCAGCTGCAATTAGGGCTATGGCAAGACCTGTATTGCTCGCGTTGACGATGAAGTAGATGGCCATCATCCCGCAAATTGCGTTCGCGAGTGTTAAAAGATTTGGAATGTGTTTCATGCCCTGCAAAGATGCATTATTTTGGCACTATGTCTCAACTACACCCTTGGTCGGATTGGAAAATGATGTTGGCCGCGACAGTTTTATTAGTCGCTGCCTGGAATGTCCCTATGTTAGGGGTGTTGGTCATACCCGCTTTTGTGGTGTTGTTGGAATTGGCCCACCGTCCGGGTCGAAAGTTTTTAAAGCTTTATGTGGTCATGGCATTGTGGAATGCCGCGACTACCTACTGGATCGCTAATGCCCATCCACTTGGAGTCATTGCTACAATATTTATAAATGGTGCATTAATGGCGACGGCCTTGTGGCTGGGGGTACGTTCTTCTATCCTTTGGCGGAAGTTTCCACAAATAGAAAAGTTCAGTTTATTAGCTTATTTGCCGGTCATTTCGAGCTGGATTGCCTTTGAAAAGCTACACGATCACTGGGGATTGGCCTTTCCATGGCTAAATCTTGGCAATACGTTTAACGCCCTGCCTATATTGGTGCAATGGTATCAGTGGCTGGGTGCCACCGGCGGAACGCTTTGGGTACTTCTTATGGCCATAGCTACTTACGAGTGGTTGTTAGGGCGGTGGAGAAAGGACCGTCCTCTATTGTTGCTCTTAGTACCTGTTTTGACCAGTTTAACCATGTGGTCCTTGCCGCATTCATCCAAGCCAAGCGCGTGGATTAAAGTGGCTGTATTGCAGCCCAATATCAACGCCTACACTGAGAAATGGGAACTGCCTGAAGGCGAGCAAATCGAAAAAGTCCGCCGATTACTAGAAACCCACCTCGGCGACAGCCAAGTTGACCTCATCGTCCTCCCAGAAACGTTCTTACCGAAGGCACGTCAGGAGTCGACCTACGGGTATTCGCAGATGGACCGCAAGTTGCATAAGGTATTGGACACTTACGGTGATGCTGCCATTTTTGGCGCGACGACCTATGATTTTCAAGAAGCACCAAATGCATACAATAGGCCGATGGGCAATCGATACTACACGTTGTATAATACGGCGCTATTCCGCACTATCGGAATGCCTAATGCCGCTCTATACCACAAAGGAAAACTCGTGGTAGGCGGGGAGACCATGCCTTTTGTACAGCTATTGAAGCCGTATTTGGGCGACTGGGCCATTGAGCTTGGGGGTACTTCTGGGACGCTAGGGATTTCACAGGAACGCACCGTTTTTGACAATGGCAAAGGGTTGAAATTGGGCCCAATTATTTGTTGGGAAAACGAATTCTCAGATTATACCACGGACTATACTAAACAGGGCGCAAACCTGCTCGCAGTCATCACCAATGACGGCTGGTGGGGCGATACCCAAGGCCATGTTCAGCACATGCGATTCTCCGGTCTACGTGCCATAGAAAACGGCAAGTGGATTGTACGTAGCGCCAATACGGGCATTAGCTGTGTAATCGACCAAAAGGGCGGCGTACACGAGCCCTTGGGTTGGGAAGAGGAAGGAGTGATCGTTATGGAGGTCCCCCTGCTTGAAGGCCAAACACTGTACAGCAAGACGGGGGACTGGATCGGCCAATTAATGGTCTTACTTTTTGCCCTTAATCTTTGTGTACTTCTATTTAGTAGATTTTTCCGTTTAAAGCCGAGGTAAGCAACGCCTCGTGTGTACCTTTGCTTAGAATTAAACATCATTTTATGAGTTCTTACGACGTCGTTGTCATTGGTTCAGGTCCTGGTGGTTATGTGAGCGCTATTCGTTGCGCGCAACTGGGAATGAAAACAGCCTTGGTAGAGAAATATGCTACACTTGGTGGTACCTGTCTAAACGTTGGATGTATTCCATCAAAAGCCTTGTTGGACTCCTCGGAGCACTACCACATGGCGGCACACTCTTTCGAAGATCATGGTATTGTGGTTAATCCACCCACCATTGATTTTGACAAGATGATGGAGCGCAAAGCAGGAGTAGTGAGCACTACTTGCGACGGTATCGATTACTTGATGAAAAAGAACAACATCGATGTACTTCGCGGTTTCGGTTCACTTGTGGATGCCAACACTGTAAAGGTGGCTGGCGAAAGCACCACTGAGGTTAGTGCGAAAAACATCATCCTCGCCACGGGTTCAAAACCTATTGAGTTGCCGTTTGCCAAGTTTGATAAGGAGCGCATCATCAGCTCGACGGAAGCATTGAGCCTTAAGGAAATTCCAAAACACATGATCGTGATCGGTGGTGGTGTTATTGGATTGGAACTAGGTTCTGTATACAAGCGTCTTGGCGCTGAGGTAACCGTAGTGGAATATGCACCAAGCATCATCCCTACCATGGACGGTGCCTTGGGTAAAGAATTGCAGCGCAGCCTGAAAAAGTTGGGCATGAAGTTCAGCTTGAGCACGAAAGTGAGCGAAGTAAGCCGCGACGGTGATACCGTAAAGGTCAAAGGAACAGATAAGAAAGGCAACGAAATCACCTTCGAAGGGGATTACTGTTTGGTGGCGGTAGGTCGCCGTGCCTACACGGATAACCTTGGGTTGGAAAATGTAGGTATTGCCACTGACGATCGTGGTCGTATCGAGACTAATGCTCATTTACAAACGTCACAGGCGAACATTTACGCCATTGGTGATGTGGTGAAAGGAGCTATGTTGGCTCACAAGGCTGAAGAAGAAGGTGTGTTTGTAGCAGAAATGTTGGCCGGTCAGAAACCACATATTAACCACGATTTGATCCCTGGTATCGTATACACTTGGCCGGAAGTAGCTGCAGTGGGTAAAACGGAGGAAGAATTGAAAGCTGCGGGTATTGCCTACAAAGCAGGTAGCTTTCCAATGCGTGCCCTAGGCCGTTCGCGTGCCAGCGGTGATATCGACGGGGTAGTGAAGGTATTGGCGGATGCGACCACAGATGAAGTCTTGGGTGTACACATGGTTGCTGCACGCGCGGCAGATATGATCATGGAAGCGGTTACGGCGATGGAATTCCGCGCATCGGCTGAAGATATTGCCCGCATTTGTCACGGTCACCCGACGTACACTGAAGCCATTAAAGAAGCGGCATTAGCAGCGACGGACAATAGAGCATTGCACAATTAATGACTATTGCGTCGGCACATAATGTCGATCCGATACAACTAGAGCATCGGCTGTTGGAGTATTCCAATGGCCGATCTTTTTTTGCACTATATACCTCTCGTGGATATAAAAGTGCATACACAGAACACGCTTTGTTATTTGCTTGGGGCGCGCAGCGCGTTTTTGGCGCTGATGAATTGGCCTCAGGTGCCCTCGAAGGAGGCTGGCGATTTGGCTTTGCCGGCTATGAAATGCGCCATCGCTTTGAATCTTTGGACCGAGGGAATCCTGCTTTGGGGAATTGGCCAGAAGCGCTATTCTTCGAGCCCGAAGTAGTGGGTACTTTGAGTTGGGATGGAACGCTTGAGGTGACCGATTTTATCAGCACCAATGCGGAGAATACGATGGTGGAGCTCTTGCAGTTGGCGCAGCCTTCCCCGGGTACTACCAGCTTAGATTTTAAGCCTGTCGAGACACAGGAACAATACCTTCAAGCCGTCCAAAGCCTCAAAGACCACATCCAACGTGGCGATATCTATGAGGTGAATTACTGTACGGCATTCAAGGCGGATTTTGAAAACTTAGATACAGCCGCGCTTTTCCAAAAAATGGCGGAACGTACCGATGCGCCGTTCTCAGCCTACCTTAAGTTGGGCCAGCACGAATTATTGTGTACCTCGCCTGAGCGGTACATTAAAAAAGAGGGATCGACCCTCATCAGTCAACCTATTAAAGGCACCAATCGCCGTTTAGCCGATAACGATGTAGCCATGGCCTCGTTGAAGGAGAGTGAAAAGGAACGCGCGGAGAATGTGATGATCGTAGATATAGTCCGTAATGACCTAAGTCGCGTAGCGACTAAAGGGAGCGTTCAAGTGAGTGAGTTATACGGTACCTATGCCTTCAAAAATGTAAACCAATTGATCAGCACAGTCGAGGCTGATATTAAACCCAATATCGGATTTTGGGAACTCTTTGGCGCGACTTTTCCCATGGGATCAATGACAGGTGCCCCTAAAGTGAGTGCCATGCAATTGGCCGAGCGGTATGAAAAAACTGCCCGTGAGATCTATTCAGGTACGGTGGGGTATACCACTCCAGAAGGCGATGCGGATTTTAATGTAGTCATCCGCAGTGTGGCAATCAATCGCAGTACTGGTGTGGCGACGACGCATGTGGGCGGAGCCATCACCATTTTGAGCGATCCACAACAGGAGTATGAAGAGTGTTTGTTGAAGGCGGAGAGTATGTTTGATAGCGCTCGATAAATTGGTTGTAGTTTTGACACTATAATCCTCCCTTTATGACAATTGTTCCAGGATCAAAAGCAATTCTTGGCTTCAGCGGCGGCGTAGATTCCGTTGTGTTGAGTCATTGGTTGTTGCAGCGGTATAACATCCGTCCGTATTTGCTCCATGTGAATTATGGTTTGCGTGCAGATGCGGACGAAGACGAGCGCTGGTGCCGCTGGTTTGCTCAGGAGTATCGATTTGAAATGGAAGTGCTTCATGCAGATCCTAAGTGTCGCAAAGGAGAAAACATTCAGAATTGGGCGCGGAAGCTTCGATACAATTGGTTTGCGGAACGTGCACAGGTCCTTGGGGCGGAATATATTTTCACGGCCCATCACCTTGACGATAGAAAGGAAACTTTTTTGATGAACGCCCTTCGCGGCGCGGGGTTGACCGGCCTCACTGGCATGTCTCATCCCCTCATTCTTCGTCCTTTAGCGCAGATGAGCAAGGCGGATATTCTCGCGTTTGCAGAGGAAAATGAGCTCACTTGGCGCGAGGATGCCTCGAATCAAACGTTGAAATACACGCGAAACAAGGTGCGCAATTTGTTGCCAGAGGTCCTCGATGAAGTGGAGCCTCGCTGGCAAGGCGGTTTGGCCAAGACCATTGATAATTTGGTCCGCGATCGCGAACTGTTGGAGGGAATGTTGGACGAGTTTGAGCAACATCATGTGCGTGAACTCGAAGATGAAGTCCATATTGATTTCGGGACTTGGATCGAGCAGCCCTATGCCCAAACTTTGTTGTACAGGTACTGCCTGCGCCGGGATTTAGGTTTTTCCTATGAGGAATGTGGCCATGTTTTGAAGGGGGATTCGGGCCAATTAACGCCTGGCCGCCAGAAAATTTTAGTCAAAGACCGTACCTCCTTTATTTTGGCGCCGAAAAAGGAATTGGACCCCAATACCTATACCATCGATGGGCCTGAAGATTTCATCAAATTGCCCTTTACTCTGACCTTGCAGCCTACCCCACGAGCACAGATTGTATTTGATGATGATCACGAATGGATTAGCCCTACAGCGGCCCCTTTTCCATGGACTATTCGAGTATGGAAACCAGGAGATGCTTTTTTGCCCTTAGGGATGAAAGGATCAAAAAAAGTGGCCGATTTTCTCAACGACCTTCGCCTTCCGCGCCACCGCAAAAAGCACATTTACGTAGCTTTGAATGGCGATGAAATATTTTGGGTCCTCGGCTACCGAATCGCGGCGCACGTAAAAGTTGCCGAAGGCGATGACATGGCCTATCTTGCAACCTGCAAATTCTAATCACATGAAGCGATTTTTTACCGCCTTTATTTTCCTAATGACCACCGTGGCGTGGGCACAGCCCCAAGCCGTTACTTGGTCGACTTCTTACGAGAACACTGATGAGCACACGATCATCACCATTCATGCAGAAATTGCGGAAGGCTGGCACTTATACAGCCAAAACCTAGAAGAAGGCGGACCTATCCCGACCTCATTTGTTCTCGAAGAGGATTCGTCCTTCACCGCTGTTGGGGGTTGGGCGGAAGGAGAGCCTCATGTAGAGTTTGATCCAAATTTCGATATGGATTTGGCCTACTTCAGCGATGCCGCGGATTTCACCATCAAGCTCTTGCCGACTGAGAAAGAATTTACAGTCAAAGGCGAGCTCGAATTCATGGTGTGTAATGACGAAATGTGTTTACCACCGACCTACGAAGATTTCTCGGTTCGTGTGACCAATGCGCCTGTACCGTCCATCTGGAAAGGTTTAGGGACAACATTCTGGCTCGGATTCTTGGGTGGTTTTGCTGCGCTGATCATGCCTTGTATTTTCCCAATGATTCCGCTGACGGTAAGCTTCTTTACCAAGCAATCTAAAACGAAGGCCGAAGGAATTTTTAAAGCTTCAGTATACGGACTGAGCATCATCGTGATTTACGTGGCCCTTGGTCTTGCAGTGAGCGTCGTTTTTGGATCTGATGCCTTGAATCAAATGTCTACGAACCCGTGGTTCAACCTGGCATTTTTTGCTCTCTTTGTCATTTTCGCGGCCAGCTTCTTTGGTGCGTTTGAAATCACCTTGCCTTCGAGCTGGGTAAATAAAGCGGATGATGCGTCGAACAAAGGCGGTATGCTTGGCATCTTCTTCATGGCATTTACCTTGAGTTTGGTAAGTTTTTCTTGTACGGGTCCAATTATTGGAACACTGCTCGTCGAAGCCGGATCAAAAGGTTCATTACTGGGGCCAGCCGCAGGGATGTTTGGATTCTCATTGGCCCTAGCCATTCCATTTACCCTTTTTGCTGCTTTCCCAGGATGGCTGAACTCTCTGCCTTCATCAGGCGGTTGGTTGAACACCGTAAAAGTGACTCTCGGGTTCTTGGAATTAGCGTTTGCTCTTAAGTTCTTGTCCACAGCAGATTTGGTATGGCAAGCGCATTGGTTAGAGCGTGAACTATTCCTCGCCATTTGGGTGGCCATCGCCTTCATCACAGCCTTCTATCTCTTAGGTGCATTCCGTATGCCATTAGATAGTCCGGTAACCACTATTTCAGTACCTCGACTCAGTTTCGCCATGGTCTTTATGATTTTGGGCTTCTACATGTTACCAGGAATCTTCGGTGCCCCAGTGAAACTCATCTCAGGATTCCCGCCGCCAGAGCATTATGCAGAAAGTAAAAGCGGTGCCTACGCGCAACCTGTGATCAACATGGTCGGCACGGGTGAGTCCGCGGCTGTAGAGGTGGAGCATGGCGATCATTGTCCAAACGGCTTGCCTTGTTTCAATGATTTTGATGCAGGCTTGGCCTATGCCAAGGAGGTAGGGAAGCCCATCATGATAGATTTTACCGGATGGGGATGTCAGAACTGTCGTAAGATGGAAGAAAACGTTTGGGTAGACGAGCGCGTACACAAGAGATTGAGAGACGAAGTAGTCCTAATTTCCCTATACGTTGATGAGCGTACGCCGTTTTCTAAAGACGAGCAATACATTAGCGAAGTAACGGGCCGTAAAATCAAGAATCTGGGCAATAAGTGGAGCGAGTTTGAAGAAGTAAACTTCGGCGCGGTAAGCCAACCATTGTACGTTTTTCTTGGGCATGAAGACCTTAAGCCGTTGATTGAAACAAGAGGAGCAGATCTCGATATCGAAGCCTATATCGAATGGATGGATAGAGGTATTTCTGCCTTCCAGAAATGAGCCTTGCTTTATAAATATCATGCCCGGACAGAACCTTCTGCTCCGGGCGTTGTTTTTATGGGTGATGGACACTACCCTAGAAACCAGATATCGATTGCGCCACGAAGACGAAGTGGTGGGCTACGCTCGTAAAATAGGCAGTCGTTCACATTTCTATTCTAGGGATCAGTTTTGGTGGTCAGGCATCAAAATCGAGCATAACAAAGTAGACGAAAGTGTGGGCCTTTTTGACTTAGATAAGCGCATGCTCTACGAGTGGGACATCGTTGAATATTGCCTCGAAGACCACCGCGATCGTATGGGAACTTTCCTTTGGTCTTCTACACGCCGAGAATTTTGCATCGTCGACCTTGACCAGCCCAGTCTTGAAATCCCCCTTGAGGTTGATGGACTGCAGCTTTTTCAGCCCAAAGACCTTCGCTTCCGTGCCTACCTCTTTCAAAACCCAGATTTAATGGTTGAGTTAGGCGTAGATGACGAATGATGGCTATTTTAGCGGCACATTCAAGCGATAACTGAAAGGGACGACCCATGAATACAAATTTTGTTGAAGAACTGCGTTGGAGAGGCATGTTGCATGACATCATGCCTGAAACTGAAGAATTGTTGACCAAGGAAATGGTTAGCGGTTATATCGGCTTTGATCCAACAGCAGATTCATTGGGGGTAGGGAACATGGTTCAAATCATGACCCTCGTACACTTTCAGCGAGCTGGACACAAGCCCATCGCCTTGGTTGGGGGTGCCACCGGTATGGTGGGAGATCCTTCTGGCAAGATTTCAGAGCGTAACCTCCTGGACCTAGAAGCCCTACAGCATAACTTGAATTGTCAGAAAGCGCAACTCGAGAAGTTCCTCAACTTTGATTGTGGGGACAACAGTGCCGAAATCGTCAACAACTACGATTGGTTCAAGGAGTTTGATTTCCTCGGTTTTATCCGTGACGTTGGTAAGCACATCAGTGTAAATTACATGATGGCCAAAGACAGCGTTAAGAACAGATTGGAGACGGGGATGAGCTTTACGGAGTTCTCTTACCAGCTCATTCAAGGCTATGATTTCTACCACCTTTGGAAAAACAATGGTGTGAAGCTACAAATGGGCGGCTCAGACCAATGGGGCAATATCACCACAGGTACGGAACTCATTCGTCGATTGGGCCGTGGTTCCGCGCATGCATTGACCACACCGTTGATTAAAAAGGCAGATGGAACCAAATTTGGGAAGTCCGAAGGCGGAAACGTTTGGTTGGATCCGAACCGCACCTCGCCCTACGCCTTCTACCAGTTTTGGTTGAACGCGGCGGATTCCGATGCCGAGAACTACATTAAAATCTTTAGCATCAAATCTCGAGAGGAAATCGAGGCGTTGATTGCAGAACACAATGAGGCCCCACATCAACGCAAGCTTCAGAAAGCCTTGGCAGAAGAGGTGACCGAGCGCGTGCACAGTAAAGAAGATCTCGAGAATGCGCAGGCGGCCTCTGAAATCCTCTTTGGTAAGGCAACAGAAGAGCAGCTTCGTAAGCTTGACCGTGCCACTTTGGAAAGTGTGTTCGACGGTGTACCTCAGTTTGAATTGTCACGCGCTGCCCTTGCTGGTGGTTTGGACATCGTAGAGGCCTTGGCCGAGCACACGGCAATCTTCCCTTCGAAAGGCGAGGCTCGTAAGATGGTTCAAGGCAATGGTGTGGCTATTAACAAAAGCAAAGTGGATTTAACGAAAACCCTTGCTGAAGAGGATGTAGTTGCAGGTGGATTGATTATCGCCCAGAAAGGGAAGAAGAACTACTTCCTGATCTCTATCGTGGACTAAGCAAAAATTTTTACCACATAAAAAAGGCGCCCAGCGGGCGCCTTTTTTTATAACGGTACATAGTCCATGACGATATCGTCTATTTCGGAGAGGAATCTGTCATTCGGTCTTTGGAAGAAGTAGAACGTCCCATAATCTCTGTCTTCGGTGAGCTTGAGCTTTGGATATTCGAAAAGCTCTCCTTTATTGATTAGGACATAAGGCATACTTGCACGGAAGATGAATAGGGCTTGGAGTTCAGGTTTGCCCGGATTTCGTTGGTGGTCAAGAAAGGCCCAAGCATCGTATTCGCCGAATGACTTGTTTTCCCAGCCGCTTTTCTTCAATTCATTTTCCAAATTCTCCTTCATCGATCCCACGCGCTTTTCAGAGAAGAATTGTTCTAGCATATAGGTAGGGAAGCTCCGGCGCTCTATATGGCGGCTGTTCAATGTGCCTGAAAGCACCACTTCATAATAATTGGACTTGCGTCTTGCTGAACTCTCCCACAATGAATCCAAAGGATAGCTATCGCGAACCTTGCCCAAGGTGTCCAGTTTTTCGGAAAACAATGCCGCCTCTGCCATAACACGCTTGTCAATAACATTGACAAAATCTTCGTGTACCCAACAATGCAGGTGTATTTCGTAAGTGCTGGTTCCGTTATCGTATGCTGCAATACGGACGCTATCGCGAAGGGTAAGGTGTCCCGCGTCTTTCGCTAAGTCGGCGGAGCGACGAATGATTTGGCCGTGTGCCAGCATTGTACACCCTAAAAGGGCTAAAATCAGTTTCAATTTCATAGACTAATCATCAAATTACATCCGCGTATTTCGCTGTGGTCTAATCTTCCATAGACCTCAAATGTACCGTTTTCTAAGACTTGGCCTTGATCAGCCAATGCTAAAAATGCGCAGCTATCGACATTTGCTAAATCAATAACGTTCAAGGCGCCCCGCGAGCCGTTCTGATGAGGTGTGGATAGTGGATCCGCAATATCACGGGTGTACACGCGCATCCAATCCGGCGCAACAAATACCCCGGAATCTCTCATATAGGCTTGGCTCATGAGCTCGGTCATTCCATATTCACTATCGATGGCTGATGCGGGAAAAGCACTGCGTAAATAAGCATGCACCTCTGCGCGAATCATTTCCTTCTTGCGCCCCTTCATTCCGCCCGTTTCCATCACGCGCAACTCTGGAAAATCGAGGGGTTGATCGCCAAGAAAATCGGCGAAATCAAGCAATGCAAAAGTTACACCCAATAAAAGGGTAGGCTTTTTCTCAGCGCCCAATTCCCTCAAGCGCTCCAACAACTCCGCATTATTGTAGAGGTAGAAGCCACTTCGCGCATCCCGCGAGCGTTCAATCATACCCTCCGCCATCATCACCAAGGACGACCCACTCCGCTCCAAATAAGAGGGCAGTAAGGCAAGTACTGTCCAACCTTCAATGGCGCCGTAGAGCCTCTCAAAGCTCTGAACATAAACACTTTCATAGTGCGCTATAGACTGGACATGATGTAGAGAAGGCGTGCCGCCAGTCGTTGTGCTCGAAGAGAAGGTGATTTCTGGGGTCCAATTCCCACATACCACACTATGCTTCTTAAACAGCTCTACCGGCAGAAATGGAATATGGTCGATGCGTTGAATGTCGCCTGAATTTCTTCCCAATAATTGGCAAAATTTACCGTACAACGCATTGTGCTTTCGTTGCCAATGGAAAAGCTTGAGCGCTTCGGCTTCGAAATTTGCGGGTGTGATGTGAATGAAATTGGACATAAAAAAACCGCACCCCTCAGGGTACGGTTCAAAATTAGGTATTGTCTTGTAGCTTACAACGAATAGCGGAAGCTCAATTTAAAGGTTCTTCCCGGCGCCCATGTGCTGAAATAAGGCGAGAAACTATTGTAGCTTACAAAAATACGATCACGCGTGTCGTCCATGATGTTGTTTACCGAAAAGCCAACTTGATATTGACGCTCTTCTCCGAAATTCTTCATCAAGTTGAAATTCAAGCTGTGGAACGGAACTTCGAAAACATCAGGGTTGTCGGCTACACCTACGATGTAGAGTTTCTCTCCTTGAACGTTATAGAACAAACCACCTTGCCATCCATTGTTTGGATTATTATAGCTCAAGCCTGCATTAATCATGTAAGGGCTTTGTCCTTGCATTTGTCGCGTTTTACTAATCACTTCGCCGTCACGGGCAGATGCCACGCGAGCTGCGAACTCTGAAGAATCTCTCGTTACTGACGAATAAATTCCAGTGAAGTTAGAGTTGATTTCTAGGTTCTTCATGCCTATAAAACCGAGGTTTTTGCGTACCTCAAACTCAACGCCGGCAACGGTTGCATTCCCTACATTTCGGGGTTGGAAGTTCGAAGGAGCAGCGGCAGAATAGGCTACCAATTCGATTGGGTTTTGGAAGCTTTTATAAAAACCTGAAAGGGCTACCGTCTGGCCACCGTCGAAGAATCGCTCATAACGTAAGTCAAGGTTGTTGATGGTAGTATTTACCAAATTAAGATTACCGATGAAAGTGATTCCTGTAAGCACATCTTCAATCTGGGCAGCGCTTTTCTCCTTAAATGACGGTCTTGCCACTGTACGGAAAGCTCCTAGGCGAAGGTTGCTATTTTCATTTACGCTGTAAATAAGTGAAGCAGTAGGGAACAAGTTGAAGTTGTTCAATACAGGCTCCCAGCGGTAGTTAATGCCAGTTCCCGGGGCAGCTGCTTCTTGCTGGTCAACTCCGGTGTAGAATTGGTCATAACGCTCCATACGAAGACCTACAACCATTTTCGTCAACGCATTCCAGCTGAACTCTTCATTTAGATAGGCGCTGAAATTACTTTGAATCCCTTGGTACGCGTTGTTTGCTTCATAGTTACCGCTGTAATACATGCCAGCATCAGAGATGACATCCCATGTATAGTACTCTGAAAGTAGCTCATCGGCATTACCGGTTAATGGATCTAGATTTCCAAGAGACTTTGCACGTAATTGGTATCGTAAGATCTCGTAATCACGGTATTTGATGGTATAGCTTGCTCCATATTTACGTTTCGCATCACGACCACGAATCTCGTGGGATTTCGTAAAATCAATTCTATTGGAAAGGTTGAATTCATTTAGATTACGCCAAATTCTATTTGGGAATCCTGTTTCACCTGGTGCAATGGCAAAGGTGTTATCCTCTGTTCTGTATGAAGTTGAACGAATGTCCTTATCTGCGATGCGGCTGTATGTTGGCGCTATTCTCCAATCGATCTTCAATGTATTGTCTTGTCTTGAACGTTGACCATTGAACAGCATTGAGGTGATTGAGCGCTCCGAGTACTCGAGGTTATCACGCGCGCCAATAAAGGAATTCTCAATTGAAGAGGTTTCGATGAATTTACCTGCGCGACTTTCACCGTTTTGAAGGTGCATCACATTGAATCTGAATTTATCGTCCGCATCTTTAATGGAATACCCGTAAAGGCCACTCATTAAAATATTGCTTACAGCCAAAGATCCTTTTTGCGTTCGATCAGCAAGCAGATTGTATTCATCTGGCTGATTGCCCTTGCGGTAGAAGTTCTGCTCGTAAAGTCTAGACGTATCGCCATTAACAGCTCCGTAGTAGTCGGTATTTGCTTTGTAAGAAAATGAACCGTTGTGACCCACAGTCTTACCATTTTCCTTTTTAATTTGATTCCCTCCGCTAATTCCAAAAGAGCCATTCAAAGGCATTGTTTTAGCTTGAGCAGAAAGTACCGGCTTGAAACTTTCTGTGAGCTCTGTGGTAATCGGGTCATCTAAGGCTGGATTTGGAATCCCTTCATAGATGTAATTACTGGGTAATGGATTATTTCTGTATCCTGCATCAAAACCTAAGATATCTGTGGCCGAGCCTTGGTATCCAAGTCCTTCAACTAGATGCATGCTAGGTGTGTAGCCTAAAGATGAGCTTATATTTAAAGTCTTTTCGGTTGGGAAGTCAACTAATTCAATATTTACCAAGCCCCCCGAAAAGTCTGCGGGTAAATCTGCAGTCAGGGTTTTTAGGACTACTATGTTTTGAAGAATGTTCGTTGGGAAGATGTCCATTTGCAATGAATTGCGATCGGGATCAAGTCCTGGAATATCCATACTCATCAACTGCGTCTTGGTGTAACGATCACCCAGGCCGCGTACAAAAACATATTTCCCTCCTTGAATACTTACCCCGGGAACGCGTGTAACCGCTGCGGCTGCGTTTCCATCTCCTATACGTTTAAAGTTTTGGGCAGAGATACCGTCCATTACTGTGGCCGATTTCTTTTTTACGTCCAACAATGCGCTTTCCGTATTGCGCATGGCCGATGCTGTTACAGTTACAGTCATCAACTCATTGGTGGAAGGTTGCAATCGTAAATTTTCAAAAGCAACTACCTTACCTGCTTCAACAGTAACGTCAGGAATTACTAAAGTTGCGAGGCCGAGAAAACTAATCTCTAAGCTGTATATGCCTGGCGCAATTTGCAGTTCAAAATTTCCGTCAAAATCAGTGAAGGAGATGGCACCTTGCGAAGGGATTTGTGCGTTTGCGTAAAATAGGGGCTCACTGGTTTCGTCTTCGTAGACTGTACCACGAATGATTCCTGTCTGTGCAAAAGAGGTAATTGAAAAAGCTAGGGAGAGAAATAAAAATAGTTGCTTCATTAGCCTGCCGTTGTTCATCGTGCAAAAAGAACAAAAAGGCCCGAGACATTTGTCTCGGGCCAATTAATCTTAGGTTAATTTTATGTTAAGCCATTAAAGCTTATAGAGCACCTTTTTGCGATGCGTAGGTCCAATTGAACACTGACTCATCTGCACCAACTGTCGCTGAAGTTTTGGCCGTAGCGAATGTTGATGGATTCCATGTCATTCCTGAACCACTCTTGTCTAGGAATACATCGTCAACTGTGGTACCTGCAGAATATCCGCTCAGATCAATCTGAATTGAAGCAAAGTTCAACAGGCTGTTTGTGTAATTGTAAGCGCCACCAGTCTCGTCAATTTCCCAATCACCACCATCGGTAAATCCTTCAATCCACAAGTACTCTACTGTACCCATTGCTGAATCACGGAAATCTGCAATCTCAGCTGACATGCCGTAAAGTGAACCATTCTTGGCTGTAAAGCCAGCACCAGTTGAACCTTCAGGACCATCTACTTCCATACCGTGGTCAGAATCTGCACCAGCAATGTAAACGAAGTTATCAATGGTTCCAGAATATGCTTGGTCGATATCGTAAGCATCATCACCTTGTGCCCATACAACCAAGTTGGTTGCATCTACAGAGCCACCGAAGAACTCGATACCATCATCTACGTTACCTACAACTTCGATGTGGTTGACAGTTGTTCCTGAACCAACTCCACCAAGAGTCAAACCATTAATTTCGTTACCCTCACCTAGAAGAGTACCACCGTGACGGATAGAGATGTATTCTAAGACACCTGAGTTGTCCATATCGTCTGAACCTCCGTAGAAACCGTAAGTTTCGTTAGCTGGAATACCTTCGATACGCGATGGTACAGCATCAGCAGAGATGCTCGCGTTACCAAGTACAATCAGACCACCCCATAGACCTGCATCAGTTTCGTCTAGGTTAGTTCCCATATTTTGACCCATTTCGATATTATCAAATACTGAAGTCATAATGATAGGAGCGAAAGAAGTACCTTTTGCTTCAATGTATCCACCTTGAGCTACAATCAGTGCAGATGCATATGCACCTTGACCAGAGTTTGCTTTAATGATGGTACCTGGTTCGATCATCAAAGTATCGCCAGCGTCAACAACTACACGACCTTGCAATTCGTAGATACGAGCTGAAGACCAAGTTTCTTTTCCATTAATAGCACCTGACTTAACGATAGTTGATGGCGCATCGAAAGGACCAGCAAAATCATCGTGGTTACCATTTTTTGCTGTAAGCGTCCAAGCAAAGTCAGAAGCGTTAGCCCCAACTGTCGGTTCAACAACAACTGATCCTGGTAGACCATTAGCAAATGCTCCTTGACCTGATTTGTCAAGGTAAATTGAGATAGCAGACATATTACCGGCGTTCAAGTGCGCAGTATTGATCTCAACATTAACAAAGTTCAACATACCGTTAGAGTAGTTGTAAGAAGTCGTAGAATCGTCCAATTCGAAATCAGAAGATTCAGAGAATCCAAAGAAGAATACGTTCTCAACGTTACCCATTGCACCGTCGCGGAAGTCAGCGTATTCGCCATTACCACCTAGTAAGGTTCCGTTTTTCAAAGTGAACATTCCAGTAGCTGTTCCTTCTGGACCATCTATCTCTAGACCGTGGTCAGAGTCGTCACCTGCGACGTATAAAAAGTTGTCGATTGTACCAGAGTATGCTTGGTCGATATCGTAAGCATCATCACCTTGTGCAGTAACACTTACGTTTGTTGCATTTACAGTACCACCAAAGAATTCAACCCCATCATCCAATGTGGCAAATACTTCGATATTGTTTACTGTTGTCCCTGATCCTACACCACCGAAAGTGATACCGTTGATCTCGTTACCGTCTCCGATAAGAGTACCACCGTGACGAACACTTACATATGATAGGGTTCCTGAGTTATCATTAGCATCAGTACCCCCGTATACGGCCCAAGGCTCGTTAGCAGGAAGACCTTCAATCAACGCTTCGGTAGCATCTGCAGAAATAGGAGCATTACCTAAAACGATTAAACCTCCCCAAAGACCTTTATCAGTCTCGTCAAGGTTAGAACCGTTGCGTTGTCCAACGTTAATATTGTCTAGTACAGATGTCATTACGATTGGGCTTTCTGCGGTACCTTGTGCATTCAACATACCTCCTTTACCAACAATCAAACATGAAGCATTCGCTCCATCACCTTCTTTACCTTTAATAATTGTACCAGCTTCGATGGTCAAAGTTGCACCATCACCTACTACTACGCGGCCGTTCAAGATGTAGATTGAATCGGCAGACCAAGTTTCGCTTGTCGCGATAACACCGGCCTTTGGCACTTCGATTGAAGGGTCTACCGGATTTGGATTAGGATCAGTTCCGCCACATGAAGCAAGAATGGTTGCAGCTGCAGCAAAAGCAAATAATTTGTTTAATTTCATTTTATGCGTCGTTTTGTTTGTTCTAGACAATGCAAATGAAGTGGACTCTTGTAAACTGAATCTTAACTCCGTGTCAACTTTAATTTCACTGAGGCCTAAAATGCTTTAAGTGTTTGTTAGAGTTGTATTGACTTAAGGTTAAGTTTTTTATTGATGTTCTATGGTTTGAATAGTTTTACATCTTTGCCGTAAATTGTGTCATATGGATAAATCGAACATCAAAATCCTTTTAGTAGATGATGAGCCAGATATTCTGGACTTCGTTAGTTACAATCTCAAAGCAGAAGGTTACAAAGTCAGTACGGCAGCGAGCGGAAAAGCAGGTGTAGCAAAAGCGAAGGAATTTAAGCCGGATTTAATTTTATTGGATGTAATGATGCCTGAAATGGATGGCATTGAAGCGTGCGATCAGATTCGAAAATTACCAGGCTTGGAAAATACGGTGATTGCGTTTTTAACGGCTCGAGGTGAGGATTACAGTCAAGTGGCAGGTTTTGAAGCCGGTGCGGATGATTATATAACCAAACCTGTGAAACCGAAAGTTTTGACTTCTCGACTCAAAGCATTGCTTCGGAGAAGACCTGTTCCCGAGCAAGAATTTCCGGGTAAAATGGAATTCTCCGATTTAATCATCGATCCTGAGCGCTATCATGTAGAGATATCAGGGAACGTCATCGAACTACCGAGGAAGGAATTTGAATTGCTCAGCCTCTTGGCATCAAAACCCGGAAAAGTCTTTACTCGTGAAGAAATCATGGACAGAATATGGGGTACAGTAGTTATCGTAGGAGGAAGAACTATAGATGTGCATATCCGCAAGCTCCGAGAAAAAATTGGGGATGATCGCATCAAGACGGTCAAAGGTGTGGGGTATAAATTCGAAATTCAGGATTAATGCGAGGAAATCGCATGCTTTTACTCTCTCTAATAATGGGAGCGATGGTCACCGGATTAGCCATTGTTTTTGAATGGTTACTTCATTACTCGGTGCATTTAAATATCCCTGAGTGGTTGTGGTGGCTACTGTTCTTTATCATTACCATAACCTCTTTTTATTACGCCACCTATTTTATACTCATCGGTCGCATCAGAGGTATTCAACAAAAAATTCAAAAGCAAGGTCTTACTGAATCTCCGTTAAACAAGGGAAGTGTTGGAAATCTAGCGGAATTAGAAGAAAGACTCGAAGAGTGGAGTGAGAAACAAAATGCACTCGTTGAAGAAATGAAGGGTAGGGAACAATTTCGTCGGGAGTACATTGGTAATGTCAGTCACGAACTCAAGACGCCTATTTTCAATATCCAAGGATATATTTACACCTTACTTGACGGTGCCTTAAAGGACGAAAAAGTTGCCAAAAAGTTCTTGAAGCGCGCGGCGAAATCCGTAGAACGTATGACCCAATTGGTGAAAGATATGGATGTATTAACCAAGGTGGAGAGTGGGGAGTACGATGTTCAATTGCGTCCTGTAAATGTTCGAAACCTTTTGGATGATGCATTGGAGGAAATAGAGAACCTCGCCAGCAAACGTCAGTCTAAAATAAAGGTCAATTTTTTTATCGAAGAAAGTGTTCAAGTCCTTTGCGATGCAGCACGGTTAGAGCAAGTTCTTGATAATTTATTGGTGAACTCCATAAAGTACAGTGCCGAAGGTTCTTTAGTAATTATCACCGTATCTAGTCTAAAAGATAAAGTCGAATTCAAGATTAAAGATCACGGTTTCGGAATTTCAGAAGAAGATCTCCCACACATCTTTGAGCGATTCTACAGAGTAGAAAAGGCTCGTTCAAGAGATGCAGGTGGAACGGGCTTAGGTTTGTCTATTGTCAAGCATATCATTGAGCGCCACGGTGAGACTATTAAAGTGGAATCTACGGAGGGCGTGGGAACCGAATTTACCTTCACACTGAAGCGGATCTAAGGGCGTTATAATTCGTTTAAAACTTATCAGTAAAGGAGCAAGTTGGCCTTGGTATTGGCTAACTTTGATTTAAACCTATTGTACCATGGAGTGGAGCCCAGAATTAATGGAAAAACTGGCCGATTTGCGCAACAAAATTGAGGCGACCGGACAAGATTTTGAAACCTATGTGAACGGTTGGCAACGTGCCTCTTTCCATAATTATTGGGATTATGTCCAATTGGACACGCTCCTCAGCCTTCAGCGCCCTGTTACCGACGTTGCTGATGAGCCGATTTTCATTATTTACCATCAAATCACGGAGCTTTATTTCAAGCTGGCACGTATCGAAATTGATGCTATTGCCGCGGGAGATTTGTCTGTAGCGGATTTTACTGAACGGATTCACCGCATTAACCGATACTTTGGGGCCTTGCGAGGCAGCTTTGGGGTGATGGAAAAGGGTATGAAGAAGGACGAGTTTTTAGCTTTTCGCGATGCATTGGCGCCGGCCTCAGGTTTCCAGAGCGTGCAGTACCGCATCATAGAATTGGGCTGTGCTCCATTGATCAACATTGTAGCAGAATCAAAGCGCGAAGCCTTGGCTGATGCGGCTATTGAAGAGCAGATGGATTCCATTTATTGGAATGATGGTGCAAAGGTGGAGGATACAGGTAAGCCTGCCTACACGGCGGTTCAATTCATGGAGAAATACTGGGATGATTTGGTCTATGCGGCCGAGTCCTATGAGCATTGTAATATTTGGGAACGCTTCATGGAACTGAAGCAGGCCGGGATGGCTGATGCTGAGGTTGCGCAGCTTGAAGATGCTTTGCGATTATTGGATTTGAACGTCAATGTGAATTGGCCATTACAACATTATAAAACTGCGGTCCGCTACTTGAGCAAGAAGCCAACCGATATTCCCGCAACTGGCGGGACGAATTGGCAGAAATATTTACCGCCGCGCTTTCAACGTCGTATTTTCTATCCTGAATTATGGACGGAAAACCAGCGTGCAGAATGGGGAAAGAGCTGGGTAGAGGATGTACTAAAAGAAATTGAGCAAGGCTCATGAAATTAAAAAAACACGGGTGGATTGTATTGGCCGCCATCTTTATAATCATCATTATTGGCGCCCTGCTGCCCGGAAAAGGCACCGTTGAAATCCTGGATAACGAGGACCCTGTAGTGGAAGCGGAGCCTAAGTTCTACCTGACCTTGCCTGCAGATACTTTGCGCTTTGAGGATCATACCATTGCATCCGGAGAGAGTTTTGGCGCTTTATTGGGCAAGCGAGGTATTTCTACTGCACAGATCTATCAGATTGCTACCGCCGTAGAGTCGGTATTCAATGTTCGAAAAATTCGAGCTGGAGTCACTGTGAAGTTCGCTACGGGAGATAGTTCCTTGTTTCCATCGTATTTCATATATCCAGAAAGTACCCATGAGTACTACATTGTTTCCTTGCAGTCTGATTCCATCTACGCCAAAAAGGTAGAAAAAGAGCGTTCGGTTCGCCGTCGGAAAATTTCTGGAACCATTGAGGATGCCTTATACCTTTCGGTCAATAACGCTGGGGGGACAAATGCCTTGGCCATGTCGTTGGTAGAGGTATATGCTTGGACCATTGATTTCTTCCGTTTACAGAAGGGAGATGCCTTTTCGGTGATTTATGAAGAGGAGTATGTGGACGATACGACCTACGTTGGGTTGAAGCGTATTGTTGGGGCAAACTTGACCCACATGGGTAATGACTTTTATGCTTTCCCGTACGAAAACGAATTGGGCTTTAATGATTATTACGATGAGGAAGGAAGAAGTTTGCGCAAGACTTTCTTGCGTGCACCTTTGAACTTTACGCGAATCTCTTCACGATATAGTGGCAATAGATTTCATCCGGTGCAAAAGCGCTGGAAAGCGCATTTAGGGAC
>DFQY01000047.1 GCA_002378005.1 Flavobacteriales bacterium UBA3477 | reverse complement strand
TACTTCTTTGATTCTTAGCGATGGTGAGACAGAAGTAAAGGTAAATTTAGGAGAAACTGGCTTTATGGCTAGCTACACAGTGAATGGTACTGCTAGTGCTGCAGGGAAGCCAGAGCTTTTTTGGGAGCGTACTGCTTACCGCACAGAGAAAGGCATTAGCAACGAACGTATCTATTCGACCTATTCATACAAGGTTCAAGAAGATGGCGACGTCGAGAATTTGAGCGGCCGTGGAGGCGATGATTCGGAGGATGTGGGCGCAGTGAATTGGCTCGCGCAAAAACAACATTTCTTCTCCTACATCGTACAACCTCAGGAGGGATTTGCTTCTGCTAATGTATCCACGGTAAATGGTACAGATGCTGATGAGAGCATCGTGAAGGTATTCAGTTCAAATGCAACCTTAAACCAGAGTGTTAACGGTGCATACAGCTTGCCGTTCTCGATATATTTGGGGCCTAATCACTACCAGACTTTAAAGAAGCATGACCGCGATTATGAGAAGGTCATCAACTTCGGTTGGGGGATTTTCGGTTGGATCGGTCGTGGCGTTGTAGTGCCAGTATTTAACTGGTTGGACGGCTACGGTTGGAACTACGGAATCATCATATTGATCATGGTACTCATCATCAAGGGAGCGCTCTCGCCGTTGACCTTTGCCTCTTACCGTTCAATGGCGAAGATGCGTGTATTGAAGCCGCAGCTTGAAGCGATTAACGAGAAGTTTGGGGATAAGGATGCCATGGGCAAGCAACAAGCACAAATGGCCTTGTACCGCGAAGCAGGGGTGAATCCGTTGGGCGGTTGTATTCCGGTATTGGTGCAGATGCCTATTCTTTTTGCCATGTTCCGATTCTTCCCGGCATCCATCGAGTTGAGAGGGCAGAGCTTCCTTTGGGCAACGGATTTGAGTACCTATGATGCTTTGATTTCTTGGGAATCACACATTCCAATCTTGAGTACCCTGTATGGAAACCATATTTCCATCTTTACCTTGTTGATGACAGGCTCGACCATTTTGTACACACGTATGAACCAAAGCATGACCGCGTCAACGGGAAGTGCAGAACAGATGAAGCAGATGCAGGTGATTATGTACTTGATGCCTTTAATCTTCATGTTTGTGTTGAACAGCTATCCTGCAGGTTTGACGTACTACTACTTCTTATCAAACATCGTAACCTTCGGTATGCAATGGGCCATCCGCAAAAGTGTGAACGATGAGGCAATCTTGGCAAAGATTGAGGCTAAAAAGGCACAGCCTAAAAAGCAAAGTAAATTCCAAGCACGCTTGGAAGAGATGCAACGCCAGCAGAATTTGAATCGCTCTCAACGCAGAAAATAATTGGGATTTCTTCCTGTAAAAAAGCCCCGCTCTAGGCGGGGCTTTTTTGTTAGCACAGTTCGATGGTCTTATTCTCGAAGTTTATGATCGTCGGTCCTCCTGTGCATCCACCGATCTCTTCGAGATAAATGTTCTTCTCATCATTGCTGATGATCCATTGACCGCTATGATGTTTGCCTAATATGCCTTCTTCAATTAAATCGCCGGGAATTGCTCCCATCCAAAGGCTATTACTGTTCTCAGATACTTTGAGGGTAATGTGACCGTCTTTCAAAACAACCATGATCTCATCGCCCATGGTCTTTACGTCCCATTCTGCAAAGGCTACCTCGTATATATAGGTACCGTTCTCAGGAACCTCGCTTTGTGGAGGTTCCAAACAACAACTAAACATTAGAAATATGGAGAGCAGTAATGACATGGTTGAAAGATAAAAAAAAGCCCCGCAGTTTCCTGCGAGGCTTTCTTAACCTTATTGAGTAGTTGGCTTAGTGAACGTGAGTCACTACACCGTTCACGTAATCGTAATCTCCCGAGCCGTCTTGGCGTAATTCCCAAACGATTGTCGCAACGCTGTAATCAGCGTTGAAAGGAAGAGTTGGGATTTCAATGTGGAATTGCATTGGCGTGTAACGAGTTCCGTATACATCACCAGCTGCGAATGCATTGCCTAGTGGGTTCAAATCTCCCAAGTTCATCCCCCATGGTCCCAATGAAACCATTGAAGTATCAGCAGTATTTGCATCGTCGCTTTCAACCCAACCAATAACTGCGGCTGTGGCGTGACGGTACAATACCTCATCGTGTGTGTAGATTGTTCCAGACTTGATCAATGGTGTTCCGTTTACGAAAGCAGCATCTTGTGTCCAAGTAGTTGGAGTCGCACCTGAACCAGTACTTACCTTAGGCAAAGAACTTACTTGGTTCAAATCAACACCGTTGCCGTAATCTTTGGCTTCAACACCGTTGAGTAACAAGTACGATTGGATCATGTATACGTTATCAAGGTTTGTTTCCAATGCTTTTACGCGAGGGTAAACGATGAACTTTGTACCAGTATTTTCAACATCAGCTTCCAAACCGAAGGCAACTTCTGCTAGTGTAGCAGCGGCAGCAGCGGCAGTAGGGCTCTGACCTACGTCTGTGTTATTCACGTAGAAGTTAGGTACACCTGAAGTAGGGAAGTTATCGTCGAACTTAGCAGAGGCAGCATTGTCTGTAGAGAACCAATCACCTACGTGATTTGCGATCAATACTACGCTATCTCCCAATACACCGTCAAGGATGGTCATGATTTCAGCGCCGTTTGGACAGTACTGACACCATGCACCGGTAGTTTCAATTACCAATGGACGGGCAGCATTGCTCACGGTCAATGAGTCACCTGGGTAGGTGGCAGGCTCAACTTCTGGGCCGTTTGGCTCACAGGAGGTCATAAATAGAGCGCCTACGATAGCGCCAAATGCTACTAATTTTTTCATTTCTAGGTTATTTGAGTCACGAAAATATCGAAAAAACCCTAATTCCCACACATTAAATAGTAAACGGGTAGGTGGTCCGAGTATCCGAAAGAAAATCTGTGGCCTATCCAGGAGCGTTTTGGCTTCATTCCTCCCCATTTAGTATCGGTTTCAAGAAGTCCGTCTGGCGCTAATATTTCTTGGGATGCCCATCCGTTTTTCACCAAAGCCCAATCTAGCTTATTCCAGCGTCCGCGGTACTTGTAGGAGCCTTGTTGTTCGCCGAAGTTATTCGCAGGTTTCCACCCGTGTTCCTCTGCTAAAGCTATAATGTTGCGGGTAGGTTCTGTGTTGAAATCACCGGCGAGCAGGGTAGGCGTTTGACACGTATCCAGGCTGCCAATTATTTTTTCGAGCACCCTCATTCTTTTGTGATCCGATTGTTGAGCGCCGCCACGTTTGGAGGGAAGGTGGATGAATACGAGTTGGACAAGAGAGGAATCTGGCCATTGTAATCGTAAGAATAAGGGATCCCTAGTGTGCCATGCTTCGGGCATTCGAAGGGTATGGGATTGAAGAATTACGACTTCTTCATGCACTAGGGCGGCTACATCAATACCTCTTGAATCCCGACTGTCGAAAAGTACAGGTTGCCATGGGCCCAATGAACGTAGCGCAGCATGTCGGCTCAAAGCCAACAAGGTGCCATAGGTTTCCACCTCTGCTAGACCTATTACTAATGGGGATTTAGGTGATTGAATGTGTGCCAATCGCAAGGCACGTGCAGTTTGGCGGATTTTGAGCCAATATGTCATGCTGTTGTTTTGGCGTTGGCCATCTGGTAAGAAGTCCTCATCGGCATATCCGTAATCATTGATGGTATCGAACAGGTTTTCGACGTTGTAGAAGAGTACCGATTGGCTGATAACGAGGTGGGGGAGAAATAAGAAAAGTATTGACTTCAACATGTAAAATCAACGTTTCTCCTGGCGGCTGTCGTGTTGTTAGCTTCCTTGAAATAATAACAAAGAGGAATCTCCGTAGCTCAGAAAGCGGTAATCATGATCTAAGGCATGTGTGTAGATTTCGCGCCATTGTACGCCCACTCCTGCACTTACTAAAAGCAGTAAAGTGGAGCCAGGCTGGTGAAAATTCGTTACGATGCCTTTGACGGTTTTGAAGGTATAGCCCGGTGTGATCATGAGTTGGGTGTGCAGGGCTAATTCCATGATGCCGCGCTTTTTCAGAGCGTCGAGTAGGGCCGAATAAGTTTGTGTGACGGTCAAGGAGGGGTTGAGGGTGTAGGCTTCGAATTGACTTAAGGGGCTCAATTCTCCGGTTTCTATCAATTTAGCCCCAATCCAGTGAAAGCTTTCCAAGCTTCTCAAACTTGTAGTACCGACTGCGATTTTTGGACCCTTGTGCCCCAGATACTGCTCGAGCCATAATTGAGATAGGATAATTTCTTCGTCGTGCATCTGGTGCGCCTCAATCTCCCCTTCTCCCAAAGGCTTAAAGGTGCCTGCGCCAACGTGCAGGGTGAGCTCGACTTTACTATGGCCCGCTCTTTCGAGGGATTGAAAAACACGCTTCGTAAAATGAAGGCCAGCGGTGGGGGCGGCAACGGAGCCGTTCGTATGCGCATATACAGTTTGGTAACGCTCTATATCGTCCGAGCTGGCGTCGCGGTTCATGTAGGGCGGCAGTGGGATTTTACCTGCCCACTCGAGAACTTGCACAAAAGTGAAGTCGCTGTCCCAGCTAAAAGAAATGACCCAATAGGCTCCGTTTCGGGAGATTTTTTCGGCTCGAAGGGTGGTGCCGTTATTCAGGACCAATTCCAGTGGGTGATCCTTCCATCGCTTGAGGTTGCCGACCAAGCATTCAAATTTGACATTATGCACACTATTCATCGCTTCCTCGACACTCTGCGCATGCGGCCCAAGGCAGAAGATTTCAATAGGTTTAGCACCTTCGGTTTTCACAAAATGCAGGCGTGCACGCACCACGCGCGTGTTGTTGAAGATCAGTTGGCTCTGTGGCGGCAGCTGGGCGGGGAGGTCAGTAAATAATTGGTCCCGGATCATGCCCTCTTTAAATACGAGCAACTTGCTTTGATCGCGCTCCGTCAGGGGATGCACGGCAATGCGTGAGTTTGGTAAGTCGTATTCGAAATCTGATTTTTGCATAATGCCCGGTACTGCGGATGCAAATTTAGCGTTCCCTACCTTTACACGTCTTATTTCGTGTCAACAATGCCTAAACGAATTGTCATTTCCACCTCGAACGACATCAGCATCGATAACCGGGTGCACAAGGTTGCTATGTTGCTTCAATCGCTCGGGTACGAGGTGCTTTGGGTAGGGCGGATGTTGCCCACTAGTGCGGCGATCGATAGACCCTATGAGGTGCGTCGCTTATCCCTAGTGTTTAAGAAAGGAGCATTGTTTTATGCGGAACTGCAAGTGCGCTTGTTCTTTTTCTTGCTTACGCATCGAAGCACATATTTGTTGTCCAACGATTTGGATACGCTGTTGCCGAATTATTTGGTGTCCCGATTATTTCACAGCACCCTCATCTACGACACGCATGAATATTTCTGCGGTGTGCCTGAGTTAGAGGGCCGATGGGCGAAGAAGGTTTGGCAACGATTGGAGCGCAGTTTATTTCCGCGTGTGGACCATATTTGGACGGTCAACGAGAGCATAGCAGATTTATACGAGGCCGATTATGGCAAGCGCCCCAAAGTCTTTAGAAACATCAGCCCCATGCCGGAAGGATTTGCTCGGGTGTCGAGAGGGGAATTGGGCTTGCCGGAGGATAAAATTATCGCGATCAATCAAGGTTCGGGAATGAACGTGGACCGAGGATTGGAAGAAGCTGTAGAGGCCATCGCCGGAATGTCGGAGGAGTGGATGCTTTTGTTGGTGGGGTCTGGAGATGCCATTCCCGCCTTGAAGCAAAGTGTTCGCGCGCGAGGGCTGGAATCCAAGGTGGTATTTGTGGGTCGTGTGCCCTATGCCCAATTATTACAATATACCGCAGCAGCCGATGTAGGCTTAAGTTTGGATAAGGATACCAACATCAATTACCGCTTCAGTTTGCCCAACAAGCTCTTCGATTATTTGCATTGCGGCATTCCTGTCGTTACCTCACCTTTGGTAGAGGTGGCACGTATTGTGGAGGGCTATGGAGTGGGAGCAACTGTGGAGCCGACGGATATAGAGGCCTTAAGAAATACAATGGTCCAAGTCGTGGAGCAGCGCCAACACTTCATCAAAGGAATTGAGCGGGCGCGGCGAGAATTGAATTGGCCCCAAGAAAGCGAAGCGCTTAGGAAATTTTACGACCAACTGTAGGTTGTGCCGCACAGAGCACCACCAGCTTGTACAAATCAAACATCGCCACCGATCCTCGACCTGTACTGAGTCGTCTAAACATCCCTGGGGATAGAACAGGGTGAATTAAGCGCAACAGCACCGCGCCTCCCCATGATTGCAGCTTTTTGTAGGTCGCGTACAAGCGCACATCTTCGTCTATTTTACCTGCGTTGATCAGCGCAGCCAATCCCAATACGGCGGTTTTGGTTTTTTCCATGAACACCTCATCCGAATCAATACCCAAATGGTAGGCCGGATTGTCTAAGTGCTTCACGGGCACGCAGCGGTGTCTTAATTCCAAGCCAAAAAGCGTGTCCTCATGACCATATTCGAGCAAATTTGCGTCGAAGGCAATGGTCTCAGCAACCGCTCGGTCCATGCAAACATTAAACGCTGAAAAACTACTGTAGGGCGTTTGGCTTCGGCGCTTGGCCGGAATACTTTCCTTTTGAATCCCCACCTTATAGCGCAACCATTGCTTGTGATCACTGCGATAGGCAGTACCCCCCACAAGGACGGTCTGCGGGGCCGCATGCTCGAGGTATTGAGCGATGAAATTCTGTTGAACCGGGAGGGCATCCGCGTCCAAAAACAGCAATTGAGCGCCCTGGCTCAAAGCTATGAGGTGATTTCTATTGGCAGCGCGTCCTCGTACTTCCGTGTAGTGATGGTAGCGCACGCGTGGGTGTTGGGTCCAATTCTTTTGCAGAGGGTGAGCTTCGGAAAATTGGTCCGAGACGAGAATTTCCGTGTTGAAAAAGGAAGGGGTGGATTCTATTTCGCCGAGTAGCGCTTCAATCAACGCCCCGACATCATTGCCGTAGCTGGCAATGCAAATGCTGAGGTCGATGCTTTGGTGCTCCATGAATTAAACGCTTTGTCCCTTGTTATCTGTGACCGTTCCTTCGGCAACTTTGAGCGTGCGTTGGTGGTACTTATGGATCATCTGATAATCATGAGTGGCCATAATCACGCTCTTGTTCTCCTCAGTTAAACGAAGGAGCAGCGCCATTATTTCCTCTGAAGTACGTGGGTCCAAGTTTCCTGTAGGTTCGTCTGCCAAAATGATTTTAGGATCGTTCAACAACGCTCGGGCGATGGCCACGCGTTGTTGCTCCCCGCCTGAAATTTCGAACGGGCTCTTGTGCTTTTTATTCTGCATGCCTACCCAAGACAAGACCTCCACAATCCGCTTGGCGCGTTCTTCCTTGTCCTTCCATCCGGTGGCTCGGAGCACAAAGTCTAGGTTGGCCTCTACCGTGCGATCGGTGAGGAGTTGGAAATCTTGGAATACAATGCCCAATTCTCTTCTCAAACTAGGAATGTCTTTGTCCTTTAATCCTTGAAGGTCGTGGGTTCCCACTTGGCCACTGCCCACCTGGAGAGGTAGGTCGCCGTAAAGTGTTTTCAACAAGGAGCTCTTGCCGGACCCCGTTTGACCGATGAGGTAGATAAACTCGCCGGGTTGCACGTTAAAACTTACGTTGCTAAGGACCAAGTGTTTGCCTTGGAAAATGCTTGCTTTATCGAGGGATACTAGCGCCATAGGATGCGTTCAAATTCAATGTTGAAGGGTGATTTTCAAATGTAGGATAAATACCAAAACGGCGAACAGAAGCGTTTTTGAAGATGTGAATAACTCCAATGAATTGGTCCCTAACCACAAGGATTCCCCGTTGGAGGACGCTTATTTTTAAGGATAAACCCAAAGTAGATGAGAACAACCCTCTTCTTATTCCTTTCGCTAGTGTTTTCGGGGGCTGCGATGGCGCAAGAAACAGCGCTGGAGCACGGACATGAAGCGACGTTCAACGAAAGTGTTGCCCTGTTTGATGAAGGATTATATGCAGCAGCCCGCGTAGGCTTCGACGACATCCTGTCTACAGATTTGCCGCTCCAAAGCTTTCTCAAGGAAGAAAGCAGCTACTACCGCGCGATGTGTGCATTGTACTTGATGAACGAGCACAGTGAATACTTTCTGACGTATTTCGCCAATACCTACCCGCTCAGTCCGAGATGGCAGGAGGCTCACGTCAGTGCGGCGAACTACTACTTCAATAACCGCCGTTACCGCAAGGTGGTGCAATGGTTGAGTGCCATAGATGCGGCGGACGTGCCAAATTCTTTCAAGAGCGAATACTACTTCAAGCTTGCCTACAGCTACTTGATGGAGGATGATATTGAGAAGGCTAGAAACTTGTTCTCCCAGGGAACCTCGTATTCAGGGGAATACCAAACCCACCACAAATACTACTACGGCCATATTGCCTACGAGGCGGAACAATATTCCACTGCCATTGCTCAATTTGACGCACTCATTGGCGATGAGAAATTTGGTGGGGTAGTGCCTTACTACTTAAGCCAGATCTACTACAAAACAGGAGATGTAGATGAGTTGCTGCGCGTAGGCGAGATGTTGTTGGCCCAAGCGGTGGAGAGCCGGGCTGCGGAAATAGCCAAGCTCATTGGCGAGGGGTATTACCAAAAGAAGGATTGGGTACAAAGCGCCAAATACCTAGAGAAGCACCAAAGCCTCGGCGGCAAGCTTAGCGACGATGATCACTACAAGCTCGGCTTTGTATTATACAAGACCGGTCGCTATGAGGAAGCTATCCAAAGCTTCAATAAAATCCACAGCCGCGGTGATGATATGGCGCAGAGCGCCTACTACCACTTGGCCGATTGTTATCTAAAAATGGGCAAAAAGACTGAAGCGCAAACCGCCTTTTTGACGGCGAGCGAGAGCGGAAGCAATGATGCCATTCGCGAAGACGCCTATTTTAATTACGCCAAGCTGGCCTACGACAGTAGCACGCCTTTCGAGCAACCTCTGGACATCTTCCAAACTTTCTTGAAGCGCTATCCGACGAGTAAATACCGCACGGAAGCCAACGAATACTTGGCCAGTCTGTATTTAAATTCGAAGGATTACGAGCGTGCCCTCAAGGCCATCTCTGCCGCAGGTTTGGAACAGCCCACCATGCAGGGCGCTTACCAAAAAGTGGCGTATTTCCGCGGAGTACAGCACTTCAATGCCATCCAATACCCAGCGGCACAAAGTCATTTTGAGAAGTCTTTGGAATATCCTCTGAACAATGTGTACACGGCCTTAGCGCACTACTGGTTGGCTGAAATTCACTACCGTCACAAGGATTATAACCTTGCGCTGAAGGAGCTAAATGCTTTTGAAGCAACGCCTGGCTCGGCCATGCTGAGCGAGTACAAGCGCAGTTTATACAACAAGGGGTACACCTATTTTAGCAAAGAAGATTATGGCAGCGCCGCGACAAACTTTAGATTGTTCTTGGAGCGTTCACGTCAAGGGAGCCGATTATCTGTCGATGCAGAGCTTCGCTTGGCAGATTCTTATTTCATGACAGGGCAGTACGACAACGCTATTAAGTACTATAACTTTTACCTAAGTCATGTGCCGGCAGATGCGGACTACGCCTATTTCCAGCGCGCCTTATGTTTTGGATTGGTAGAAGAGCCGGCCAAAAAGGCCACCGCATTGGAAGCGCTCGTGAGCAACTTCCCGAAATCTGTATATGCGACGGATGCGTATTTCGAATTAGGGGAAACCTACATGAAACTCGATAATACAGCGAAGGCGGAAAACATCTTCACAGATTTCATTAAAGATTACCCGAAATCTCGTTTCATCAAGAATGCTAAGATTGCCTTAGGCTTGATCTACAGAACCCAGAATAAAGGGGAGAAGGCCTTAGGTGCTTTTACTTCTGTAGTGGAGGAATACCCAAATACGCCAGAAAGCAAAGAAGCATTGGGCTTGGCTAAGATTCAATATTCAGAGTTGGATCGCTTGTCGGATTATGTAGACTGGATTCAAACCCTCACCGGGACCAACATCGGACAAGGAGCACTGGATTCTACCTTATACAACGCAGCGTTCGACCGATATAGTTTTGGCGATTGTGAGGGTGCAAAAAAAGGTATGCTCGAGTACATCGCGAAATTCCCAGATGGCATCTTCCGAGTGCCAGCGAATTACTATGCTGCAGAATGTGCTTTCGCCGAAGGAGATGATGTAGTCGCACTGGCCGGGTATGAATTTGTGGAAAGCTCGGGAGAACTAAGCTTCCGCAAGCGAACGGTAGAGCGTTTGGCCAGCCTGTACTATGCTAGCGCGGATTATGAAAACGCCTTCACCTATTTTCAGCAAGTGGTCAGCTTGGTGGGCAATGCGGATGAAGGTCGCCGTGCAAGATTAGGCTTGATGCGCTGTGCGAAAGCACTAGAGGATGTACCGGTCATCATGCAATATGCCGAAAGCTTGTTGCAAGACGAAGGTTTGCCGGTAGAGTGGCGCTCAGAAGCGTTGCTAAATGCTGCGCGTAGTTCCTTGGCCTTGAACGATAGCGCAAATGCAAAATTGTATTACACCCAAGTGGCAGCTGAAATTAAAGGTGAGGCGCAGGCCGAGTCGAATTATTATTTGGCCCAGTTCGAAAATGTGCAGTCCAAATATGAGGTTTCTAATGAGCGCATCTTCTGGATGATTGATAATCTGCCGACTTACCCGCAGTGGCGCTGGAAGTCCTTGCTGTTGATGGCAAAGAACTACGCCGGCCTGCAAGATGATTTCCAAGCGAACTATACCTTGGATTACATCATAGATAATGCGGAAGGTGCTATTGTCGATGAGGCGCAGCAGTTTAAATCTGACCTCGCGAGACGAAGAGCAGCTGAAGAGGTACAGGCCCAAATCTCGGATACGCTCGAGGTTGCGCCGACGGAGATCGAGGAATTAGAAGAATTGGACCAAGAATAAACCCAACGTGAAGCAATGAAAAAGATTCTATATACCGCATTATTCTTGGCTCCACTGAGCTTGTGGGCACAAGAAGAGACTGGAGATGAAGTAAAGAGTGTAGAAATTAGGGTGGTGGAAGATTACCAGGCCCAAGTGCGTGCGGCGCATAAAATTTCTGAGCAGCCCTCCTTCACGGATACGACCTCGGAGAAATTGCCTGTGGTGGTGCGTATTCAACCCAAGGGGATGACCATTGATTTTCAGCCGGATCCCATTCCTGCAATCAAACTGGGCCGTGTGAAACTGCCTAAACTGCCTACACAACGTGTGAGTGCTGGGGGTGGAATGTATAGCAGTTCCTTTGCGGACGTAGTTTTCTCTTCACCGCGTTCGAGAAAAAACGTTTGGGGCATCAAGGCACATCATGAAGGCGCTAGATCGGGTGTGCTCAATACCGCCTACGAACTGCAGCCTGCGTACGAGAATTCCATATTAACGGATTTCCAGCGAGCGACTAAGAATTGGAACCTAAAAACCCAACTCCTTCTAGACGCAGATTATGCGAGTTTCTATGGGATGATGGACACCACTGGGGCAACGGCTTTATCGCCTACGCCGCACGAGTGGAACTTGAGTGCTGGGTTCAGCCAACAATGGTTGCGAACTTCGAATCCTACTTCCAAAGTACCGGCAGCCTACCGCAGTGGTGGCGTGGCTTATCAGTTCACAAACGCGGGTATTGGAGCACATGAGCATTTGGCTAAAACCATGCATCGCATCGAGGTATATGCCGATGAGGCACAGATTGATGTGGATTTAGGGTACCAATTTGGTCAATATTCCCTTACCGAAATGGTATATGAGACGCGTATAAATCAGTACCATCATTTCTACATGAGCCCTCAAACTCAAGGTAAAAATGGAATGTTAAACTACCAGTTTGGTTTGACCTTCGCCGGCACCATCAATAATGAAGGAGCCAGTCAACAGGGGACCTATTACATCTTCCCAAACATCAACCTACAAGCTGAAGTACTGAAGCGCACGTTGGCAGTATATGGTGGTTGGGATGGACGTACCCAACAGCAAACGTTGAGTGCCTTAGTGGCCAATGTTCCGGTGATTTCCGGTGATCAAGCCTTGGCTCTAACCGGTGAGAACAGAGGCTATGTTGGGATGCAAGGCGCGTTGGCAGGAAAGCTTCAGTACCGCGTTGAGGGTTCGTTGGCTTTTGTGATGAATGATGTGCAATTCGAACGAGATAGTACCACCTCGACTATCAACGATATGGCGGCAATTCGAGTGGGCTATGCCAACTATACTCGTTCTCGTCTTCGTGCAGAATTAAATCTTCCAATGGATGCCTTCACGGCAAGTGTATTTACCGAACTCAATGCTTACGCAGGCACCGATCAGTTTATAGGCGCCGAAGGCCGCGTTTTAGGTGCTTTGTTGCGAGTGGATCAGGGCGATATACACTTGACCTCAAACTTCAAGTATGTCGGAGGGCGTTATGCGGGTAATTCTGAAAAGGGCATCTATGATTTCGGCGATTATATGGATGTAAGCCTAGATTTAGGGTATACCATTAACGAAAATTTAGGGGTGAGTTTAAGGGCATATAACCTCTTGAATCAACGCTATCAATTATGGAGCGGCTACGAGATTCGAGGAACGCGTGGACTCTTTGTGTTGAACTACCAATTTTAACGGTCCAAATCCTCGGGAAATACCGAAAATGTTGATAACCTTGTTGGTAACTGCAAGAGGGGCTTAGGCCCCTTTTGTCGCTTTTTGAGCCCCTAAAAGTTATCTTTGTTAAGATAGCATTAAGCGAACTTACGCACTGATCTTTATGAGTGAACAAGAGAAGAATTACGACGGTGGTTCCATTCAGATTCTGGAAGGACTAGAGGCCGTTCGAAAACGCCCCGCCATGTACATCGGAGACATTGGTCTCAAAGGATTGCACCATCTTGTTTATGAGGTGGTTGATAACTCTATTGATGAAGCATTGGCCGGTCACGCGAAAGACATCTACGTGACCATTAATGAAGATAATAGCATCACTGTAAAGGATGATGGTCGTGGGATTCCCACGGATATGCACCCCAAAGATGGTCGCTCTACCTTAGAGGTGGTTATGACGGTTCTTCACGCAGGGGGTAAATTTGATAAAGATTCCTACAAGGTTTCCGGTGGCTTGCACGGGGTAGGTGTAAGTTGTGTGAACGCACTATCTGTAATGCTCCATGCTGAGGTGCACCGCAATGGAAAGAAACACGAGGTTGAGTTTTCTCGCGGGGTGGCACAATACCCTACACGTGAGATCGGCACTACAGATTACCGTGGAACTATCGTCACCTTTAAGCCGGACCACGAAATCTTCGAGGAAACCGAATACCATTACGAAATCCTAGCAAAGCGCATGCGTGAATTGGCCTTCCTAAATAAAGGCATCGCCATTACACTGAAGGACCTTCGTGAACTAGATGAAAAAGGCGAACCTCTTGGAGAGCGCTTCATCAGTGAAGATGGATTGGCTGGTTTTGTGAAGTACATCGACAGTAACCGCGAGGTAATCATGCCCGAGGTAATGTGTATGGAAGGTGAGCGCGATGGCATTCCAGTGGAAGTAGCCATGCATTACAACACTACCTATAACGAGAACATTCACTCGTATGTCAACAACATCAACACGCACGAGGGAGGTACTCACTTGGCGGGATTCCGTCGTGCTTTGACCCGTACGTTGAAGAAATATGCGGACGAAAGTGGATTGTTAGCCAAAGAAAAAGTTGAAATCGCCGGGGATGATTTCCGAGAAGGATTGACAGCGGTTATTTCTGTAAAGGTTATGGAACCTCAGTTTGAGGGTCAGACTAAAACCAAACTTGGAAATAAAGAAGTCAGCGGTGCAGTTGATAAGCTCGTTGGCGAGATGTTGACGAATTTCTTAGAGGAACACCCGAACGAAGCGAAAGTCATCGTTCAAAAGGTATTGCTTGCTGCTAAGGCTCGTGTAGCTGCGAAGAAAGCTCGCGAAATGGTGCAGCGCAAAGGAACCATGTCTTCCATGGGCTTGCCTGGAAAGCTGAGCGATTGTTCTGAAACAGATCCGCATGTATGTGAAATCTTCCTTGTGGAGGGTGATTCTGCTGGTGGAACGGCGAAACAAGGCCGTGACCGTAATTTCCAAGCCATTCTTCCGCTTCGTGGTAAGATCTTGAACGTCGAGAAAGCAATTTCTCACAAGGTGTTTGAAAACGAAGAGATCAAGAACATGTACACAGCTCTGGGTGTAAGTGTGGGTACAGAGGAGGATAGCAAAGCTTTGAATCTTGATAGGCTACGTTACCACAAGATTGTCATCATGACGGATGCCGATGTGGACGGTAGCCATATTTCAACGTTGATCTTGACCTTCTTCTTCCGCTACATGCGTGAGTTGGTAGAATTGGGCTACGTGTATATCGCTACTCCACCATTGTATTTGGTAAAAAAAGGCGCAAAACAAGCTTATGCTTGGGACGACAAGCAACGCGATCAGATTGCTCAAGAGTTTAGTGGTGATGCCGGTTCCGGTGTCGGTATCCAGCGCTACAAGGGTCTCGGGGAGATGAACGCAGAACAACTTTGGGATACTACCATGAATCCTGAGGAGCGCATCTTGAAACAAGTGACCATTGACGATAGCGCGGAAGCGGATCGTGTCTTCTCCATGTTGATGGGCGATGATGTACCGCCACGTCGTGATTTCATCGAGCGCAACGCTAAATACGCAAACATTGATGCTTAATACAGGCATAACGATACGAAAAGCCTCCTTTCTAGGGGGCTTTTTTGTATGCCTTGTACTTTCCACACTTTTGGGGTGTAATTCTCAAATGGAGGTCGATAAAATGGTCTTCAGGTATAATGAGCCAGCAGGCATTCCTACTTTGGATCCTGCATTTGCTAAGGATAAAAGCACTATTTGGGCAGTACAGCAACTCTTTGAATCCTTGGTGGCCTTGGATTCAGAGAATGAAATAGTGCCTGCTTTAGCTGTTCAGTGGTCGGTTTCCGAGAATGGCCGAGTGTATGAGTTTTCTTTGCGTGATGCCTACTTCCACAACGGAAATAAGCTCAGTCCTGCAGATGTTGTCTATAGTCTAAAGCGTTTGCAAGATCTCGCCATAGCCTCTCCGGGCAGCTGGGTATTGGAGGAGGTCTTGGACATTCAAGAGAGTGTGGCGGGTACGGTGATTATTGAGCTACATGCTCCAAATGCCTCGTTCTTGTCCCTTTTGGCCATGCCGTATTGCGGGGTGATGCCCGCAGGGGCAATAGAGGTTGCTACTTCGCCAGTGGGCACGGGCCCTTTCAAGATGCACCGCTGGCATCATGGGGAAAAATTGGTCCTTCATAAACATGAGCAGTACTGGAAACAAGATGCCGAAGGGCAGTCTTTACCCTATCTCGATGGCATCAGTATATCTTTTTTACCGGATCAGCAAAGCGCTTTCTTGGAGTATCTCAGTGGGAACTTTGATTTTTTACCTAACCTCGATCCAAGTTTCAAAGACGACTTGTTGACCAAATCTGGTGAACTGCAATCGCGATACCAAGCAGGTCACCGGTTGGAGCGCACACCGTTTTTAAATACGGAGTATTTGATTTTCAATGCGGAAAAAGGGTTGCCAAAGGAACTTCGTTGGGCCCTGAATGCGGGAATCAATAGGGAAGAAATGATACAGTCCCTTCGCAATGGAGTGGGAATTCCTGCACGTGGGGGAATAGTGCCCTTTGGCTTACCCGAATACCAGGATAGTATAGGGGCTACGTATGCGCCGGATTCGGTAACTGCACTTTTGGCCTCTATAGAGTTGCCGGAGCTTACTCTGGTTACCGTAGCGAATTACCGAGATCTGTGCGAGTACGTGCAGGGTGAGATGGCCGGCTTAGGTTGGTCCATAGCCGTCAATGTGGTTCCTTCTGCGACATTGAGGAGTGAAAAGAGTTCAGGAACCTTGGGCTTTTTCAGGGCCAGTTGGATTGCGGATTACCCGGATGCTGAAAATTACTTGATGCTATTCTACAGTGGATACAAGGCGCCGAATGGACCGAATTATAGTTTGTATGAGGATGTTCATTACGATGAGATGTATGAACAGATACGCGCCTTGCCTCCGGGTGAGGATCGCAGTGCGCTTATGCGCAGGGCTGATCAATACCTGATGCAAGAACAGGTGTTGGTGCCTTTGTTTTACGACGAGGTCCTACGCGTCTATCCAGATTATGTGAGTGGGGTGGCATCGAATGCCCTAAATGCCCTTAATCTTCTAGAGGCTCGGTTGGAGCGCTAAAGGTGGTAATCAGTGGGCGGTGGTCACTAAAAGCCACATCGCTGAGGTATTGGCCGGAATAGGGCAATTGTCCGTCCACCAGAGTCCAGTCTATACGCAAGGGAAGACCTTTTTGCAATAATGGAAGGTAGGAGCCCCATGCGCCAGATCCTTTGAAGAGGTATGGATCGTCTAATTTCCATAGTAAGCGCGCATACAAGTTCCCGCCTGGTACAGAGTTGAAGTCTCCAGTAAGTACTACGGGATACGGGCTTTCACCGACCCATTGCACGATGCTTCGGCCTTGTTTGCCACGGTCTCTGTCCGAGCGGGCGATTTTCTTCGCCATGAATTGGCCTTTTTCAATCCATTCCTCCCGTGTGGGCTCAATCTCCATGTCCATATCCTTGATGCCGGTGGAGCTCAAGTGGATGTTGATGATGCGTATGGTGTCGTCGGGCAGAGCGATATCTGCATAACCGGCGCTACGCTTGGCGTACGAGTTCTCTTCAATGGCATCGAATACCAATGAGCCGTGGTTAATGATGGGGAATTTTGAATATATCGCGGTCCCAATGCTCTTGTTGTTTGGCGCATATACTCGGTAAGGGAAGTGGTCGGCTACAGGATTGGCGACGCTGCGACGCATTTCTTGAGTGCATAGTATGTCGATGCCTTCCGTTTGTGTCCATTGTGCGATGTCATTGGTGATGCCGCGCTGCTGGTAGAACGCCCGTACGTTGTAGCTGGCCACCTTCCAGACAGTTTGTTCGGGAGCGGGAAATCCGCTCATCGGAGATAGGGCCATCACTGGGAAGAACAGTATAGCAAGGCATATCAGGTTTTTGAGCATGTGCTTAGGGCGGAATCTAGCCCAGATTAGAATCATGATCAAATGGGGGAACAGCAAGAATGGAAACAGGATGCTCAGTACTCCAGAGCCTGGAATCCAATTGCCAGGTAGTATTGATCCAAAACCGATAAGTAGTGTGGCGTAAAAGAGTCCTACGTTGAACGTTCGCAGTATCCAGAGGCGCTTTTTCACTGGTCCTTCGAGATTTTAAACAAATAGGCCTTCTCCTCTTTGCTCAAGCTGTCGTATCCTTTCTCCTTGATCTTATCTAGGATGGCGTCCATTTTGGTAGTATCACTTTTCGGGGGGTCCGATTTTTTTGTCTTTACCTCCTCATATTTTGTGTAGTTGCGCTCGCCAAATTTGAAGCCTCTGCGCTTGCGTGAATTTCGGTAGAGGGTGTTGCGTACCGCATCAATGACTTGGAATAGGTACACATTCCATTCATGTCCGTTGCGCATGCTGCGAATGAAGAAATACGCGACTATGGCACCTCCAAGGTGTGCGATGTGGCCACCGGCGTTAGAACCGGTCAGGCTAAGAATATCGAGTAAGACAATACCTGCCGCGAGCATCCAATATTTTACTTCGAAGATTCCCCATAATCGGACCGGCATATTTGGTAAATACATGGCCCCGGCAACTAATACCGCAATGGTACCTGCGCTTGCGCCAACCATGGTACCTGCGCCCAAAATAGGGCTGATGTTGTAGAGAATGATGTAGAGCATTCCACCACCTATACCTCCATAGATGTACAACGCGAGCATGCGCTTTTCGCCCAAATATTCCATGAGCATCTTACCCGAGAAGTATAGGATGAGCATGTTGAAGAGTATGTGGCGGAAGCTGAAATGTGTGAACATGTAGGTCAACAAGGTCCACGGTCGGGTGGCCAGTTTCCACGGGGTGGAGGGTAGGGCTAAAAGATCGTCGGCTAGGCGAGGTATTAGCCCAATCTGGCCGGTCAATAGCGTGATAAATGCGTTTGAGATGCTGTACAATAGAAACACCCCAATGTTGAGGTACAGCAATCGGGTCAAATAATCGCCCTTGAATGCGTCGTGTTTGATTCTATTGATGAAATCACTCATGTACTGGGGTCTGGAATCTTAAAGATACATTTCTCTGCGCCATTTTCTGATGAGCAGGTAGCCGAATAGCATCCCGCCGAGGTGGGCAAAGTGTGCGATGCCGCTATTGCTCACTGCAAAGCCGTTGTACAGTTCTAAAAGGCCGTAGCCTATGACGAAATATTTGGCTTTGATAGGGAAGAAAAAGTTAAGGTAGATAACCTGGTTTGGAAAGGTCATCCCGAACGCGAGCAGTACACCGAAAACAGCGCCCGAGGCACCTACCATCGGTACGTGAAGTAATCTGTTCATCGCACCCCTCACCGGATCAGTGTAGTTCATGCCTTGATTAATGATATCAGCACCCTTGCTCAGAATGGTGTCCATTGCGGCGCTGTCTAGTTGAGCGCTTAATTGGGAATATTCCAAGGCGTTGACTCCGATTTGCAGGGCGCTGGCGCCTAATCCTGTCAATAGGTAGTAGATCAAGAATCTCTTCGGTCCCCAATAGTTCTCCATTGCGCTGCCCAAAAACCACAGCATGATCATGTTGGAGAAGATGTGGCCCATGTTGCCGTGCATGAACATGTGAGAAACTAATTGGACAGGGAGGAAGCTGTCCGACAAGGGAAAATACAGTCCTAGCCAATCCGTAATATCAATACCAAAGGTGTTGCGAATACTGTACATTCCTAGGAAGAACAGCCCGTTGATGATCAACAGGTTCTTCACAACGGTGGGCATTAAACTAAATCTGCGTTGTACGATCATAATGCTTTTTCAATCTCTTCAAGGCTCCATTCGACGATGATTTTCTTGCCCTTAGGAGTGTATTGTGGGTTGGAACTGCTCAGGAGTTGTTCTCTTAACACGTAGAGTTCCTCCGCGGTTCTTGGATCTTGTGTGGCCGCGCCGTATTGCGCGATGGCCAAGGCGATGCTTTTGAGAAGTTTGTTCTCGCCTGCTTCCTCTTGCTCGTGGTATTGTTCGAACAGTGCTTCCAGTGTGGGTATGGCCTGTTCGATATTGAGCATCATTGGAATGCCTTTGATGTCATATTCACCCTCTGTGGTTCCAGGAGCTAAGTCAAATCCTGCGATGGTAAAATCTTGTTCGTGTGCTTGGTACAGTGCTCTTTCAGTCATGGACAAGGAAATACTCTTTGGGAACAACACCTGTTGTGAAGGCACGGTCGCATCTTGGAGTTTCGACCAGATTTGGTCATATAAGATTCTGAAGCGAGCCCCTTTGATGTCAATGACTAGTGCTTTTGCGCCCAAAGTAGTAATGGCGAATTTGCCCCATCGGATGATTTTTCCACTGACCGGATCTACAGGTAGGGCATCTTCGATATTCCACTCTTTCGGGGCATCAAAAGCTTGTTGGGTATTGAGGTATTTTTCGTTTTTAATGCGCTCGTACCGCTCGTCGTTGGACCTGATGCGCGGCGGATTTGATTTCGTCGACTCGAAGGGGTTGAAGTTTGGATTGACTTGGATCTGAGGCGGCTTCGGAAGGTGTCCTTCAGGTAAGGGCGGAACTTTAAAGCTCTGTTCTGCATCAAAGTCTATGGCGGGAGCGACATTAAACTGCCCAATGGCGTGGCGGGCTGCACTGCGGAGAACTGCATAAATGGTGCGCTCGTCCTCAAACTTCACCTCTGTTTTGGTAGGGTGGATATTTACATCCAAACTCTGAGGATCTACTTGCAGGTGCAAGAAATAGCCCGGATGGTGTTCTGCGGTCAAGACCTCCTCAAAAGCTTCGCGTAGTGCGTTATGTAGGTAAGGTGATTTGATGAACCTATCGTTGACAAAGAAGAATTGCTCGCCGCGTTTCTTCTTGGCAAACTCGGGCTTTAAAATGAAACCGCTGACTTTAACAACCTCTGTCTCTTCCTCTATCGGAACGAGGCGCTCATCGAATTTTCGTCCAAATATGCCATTAATACGGCGACGTAGCGGCTCAGGTTTGAGATGGAATAAAGTGTTGCCATCGCTTTTCATAATCCATTCGATGGAGGTGTGAACTAATGCAACACGGTGAAATTCGTCGACACAATGGCGCAATTCTACGCGATCATTTTTAAGGAACTTGCGACGTGCGGGTACATTGTAAAACAAGTTCTTGACCTCTACATATGTTCCTTGGGCACAGGGGTAAGGATTCTTTGCCACTATGCTACCACCTTCCAACTTGATCTCAAGTCCTAAACCCTCATCTGCGGTATTGGTGCGCATTAACGTGTGAGATACAGCAGCGATGGAGGCCATGGCTTCCCCACGAAACCCTCTAGTGTGAAGGTTAAAGAGATCTTCAGCGTTTTTAATCTTGCTTGTGGCGTGGCGCAAAAAACAGCGCTCAGCATCTTCCTTACCCATGCCACTTCCGTTATCAGTGACTGAGATGAGTGTACGTCCAGATCCCTCGAGTTGTAAGGTGATCTTTGTAGCCCCAGCATCTATGCTGTTCTCCAACAATTCCTTGACTACAGAGGCTGGGCGTTGCACCACTTCCCCTGCAGCAATTTGATTGGCTACATGGTCTGATAAAACAGCTATTATTGAACTCATCCTATATAATAAATGGCTACGGCCGCAAGTACTGCGAGGGCGACAAAGCTGATCAGGATGCGTTTTACAAATCCTTCACTGGCACCAGCGCTACGCTTTCTACGAAGGTCCCAATTCTCTCGTAATCGATCTCGGTATTTCTCTTTATTTTGAAACGGAATTTCGTCGACGCTTTCATTGCGTTCCAAGATGCGGAGGCGCTCCTGGCGCTCGTCGTGAAATCTTGGCTGGTGTTGAAAACCGCGCGGTTGGCGTCGTTCAAAGAATCCCATATCTTTCTATATTCTCATCTCAAAGGTAAGAACCCCTTGGCACTTTATCGACCTATGCATACACGCTTTCTAAAAGCCATTTTTACGGCCTCCTTACTCACTATTTTGCTGAATAAAGGGCTTTATGCTCAATCGTTTAATGTAGACTCCGCCTTGAGCGCGATGACGTTAGATGAGAAAATCGGCCAATTATTCATGGTCGCTGCCTACAGCAACAAAGACGAGAGTCATCAAGCGGAATTAGAAAAACTCGTACGCGATTACCACATTGGAGGGGTTATTACAATGCAAGGTGGACCTGAACCCCAAAAGAAACTACTGCATCGCCTTCAAAATGCAGCGGCCTTTCCCTTGCTCGTAGGGCAAGATGCGGAATGGGGACAAGCCATGCGTTTGGATAGCACCTATAAGTTCCCAACCTCACTTACCATTGGGGCGGCAGGCGAAACGATGGATGCCTATGATTTAGGGCATGTCTTGGCGGATGAATGTACTGCCGTCGGTGTACACATGAGTTTCTCCCCTGTACTCGATGTCAATACGAATCCAAACAACCCCATTATTGGAGCGAGGTCCTTTGGTTCTGATCCGGATCTCGTAAATACATTGGGCGTATCTGTGATTAAAGGGATTCAAGAGAATGGTGTGCTGGCTTGTGGAAAGCATTTTCCAGGCCACGGCGATACCCACCAGGACAGCCATAAAACCTTACCGAAAGTCGACCGTACCCTCAGTGAACTCATGGAGGTAGAGTGGGTGCCGTTCAAGGGTGCTATTGATGCTGGTGTTGGGGCTATTATGATAGCCCATTTGAATATCCCTTCCCTTGAGCCCTCCGGAAAACCCACCAGTCTTTCACGCAAGGTAATTCAAGAGATTTTGAGAGATCAATGGGGTTATGAAGGCTTGATTATTACCGATGCTCTGAACATGAAAGGCGCTGCAGCCTTTGCGCCTCCAGGAGAGTTGGAGTTGGCGGCGTTTGTCGCGGGTAATGATATTTTACTCTTTCCCATGGACGTGCCAAAGGCTACCAAAGCCTTCCAAAATGCCTTGGCCACAGATAAGATTTCCATCCAGTCCTTAGACGAACGTGTGAAAAGAATCTTGGTGGCAAAATCAAATTGCAGGGCGTATGCGGATTGGCTCGAGGCTCAAAAGTCGGCCCATTCTACTTTGCTTACCTCAGATCACTCTCTGTTTGAAAGAGAAGATTTGAACCAAAGAGTGTCGTTCAACCTCATTCGAAATGCTGCGACTTTATTGGAACGTGGTACAGCTGCATTCCCGATAAAAAATGTAGAGCAAAACTTCCTTCACATCGCTTTGGGTGATTTCGAATCTGCCACAACTGTGAAAGAATACTTAGACAGGTATGTAGCCATGTCTCACCATCTAGGTGTCGATGTGGATGACCGTGAAATGGCATCTCAAGATGCCTTTGTGGTAACCTTTCATCAGAACACGAAGAATCCGTGGCGCCGCTATAAACTCGAAGCTTATGAGAAAGGGCTGCTTGAGCGATTGGCAGCCACTGGTAAACCCACTTACATTGTACATTTTGCCAATCCCTATGGGGTGTTGACCTACCCCAATCTGGGACAAAATGTTCGAGTTTTGATCATGTATGAGAACGACGAATTTGCGCAGCTTTTGGCGCCTCAGTTCTTGTTTGGTGCACGTGAAACCAACGGTTCGTTGCCTGTGGATTTGAATCAATGGGGAAAAGTTGGCAGTGGGGAGAAGACAGAAGAATTACTTCGATTAAAGTACGGTATTCCTTTTGAGGTAGGCCTTGATGCAGAGCCTTTAAATCGTATCGACTCTACCGTAGAGCACGCCATTGCGGCAGGAGCTACGCCTGGTGCACAGGTATTAGTGGCGCGTCATGGAACTGTCGTGTATACCAAATCCTTTGGATCACATACCTATACGAAGTCTACCCCGGTGGAGTGGACGGACCTATATGATATTGCCTCGGTGACTAAGATTACCGCGACACTGCCAGGAATCATGAAATGGCACGAGAAGCAGCCCTTATTATTGAAAACGACCTTAGGCAACTATACGAGCCGGTTGGACGGTTCTGGCAAGGAATACTTGGTGTTTGAAGATGTGCTGGCTCATCAAAGCGGATTAGATGCTTGGATACCGTATTATGTGTACACCATAAAATCTGATAGTACGAGAGCTTATTGGTACAGTTCGTCGCCTCAATTAGGCTTTACTCAAATACATGAGGACATGTATGTTCGTCAAGAAATTAGGGATACGATGTTCCAAATGATCGCGAAGAGTGAGATGAAGGCGCCGGAATACCTCTATTCAGATTTGGGCTATTACCTGTTCCAAGAGATGCTAGAGGAGCGTTTTAACGAGCCTCTGGATCAATGGGCGGCAAATACTTTTTATGGGCCCATTGGTGCTCAGCGACTCACCTACAATCCCTTAGAAAGAGGTTTTTCCCTTGATGAGCTCGTACCTACAGAAGAAGATGGATACTGGCGCAAGACAAAAGTACATGGTCGCGTACATGATATGGGAGCGGCCATGCTTGGTGGTGTAGCAGGACACGCTGGCTTGTTCGCTAATACTAATGATTTGGCCAAGATGATGCAGATGTACCTCAATGGAGGCTATTATGGTGGGGTGCGTTATTTTCAAGAATCTACCATTGAAAGGTTTAGCAGTTGTGCCTTCTGTGAGATGGATAACCGCCGCGGATTGGGTTTTGATAAAAAACAATTAGACGATGGTCCGGGTCCAAGTTGCATCTGTGCTTCGGATTTGAGTTTTGGGCACACGGGTTTTACAGGAACCATAGTTTGGATGGACCCTAAAGAGGATTTGTTATACATATTCTTGAGTAATCGTACCTACCCGGATGCAGAGAATGGGAAACTCAGTACCTTAGACGTCCGAACAAATATTCAGGGGTATCTTTATGACGCCTTGAATTAATCCCTAGCGCAAATGAAGATCGGTGTAGTTTGTTACCCTACCTATGGTGGATCCGGTGTGGTGGCCACAGAATTGGGCATTCAAATGGCTAAAAAAGGCCATGAAGTCCATTTCATTACCTACAGCCAGCCGGTACGATTGGATGTTCTTGATGAGAACATCTACTACCATGAGGTAAATGTGCACGATTACCCGTTGTTCGAATACCAGCCCTATGAGCTCGCGTTGAGTTCTAAAATGGTGGACACGGTCATTAATGAAGGATTGGATATACTCCACGTGCATTACGCTATTCCGCATGCATATGCCGCCTATATGGCTAAAAAGATCCTCTTAGAGCAGCATGGTAAATATGTACCTGTGGTCACTACGTTACACGGGACAGATATTACGCTAGTTGGGAAGAATCCTTCCTATAAACCAGCGGTTAACTTCTCCATTAATAAGAGCGATGTGGTCACCTCTGTGAGTGAGAGTCTGCGTCTAGATACTTTGGATTCTTTTGATATTAAAAAAGACATTGAGGTTATTCCGAACTTTATTGATCTAGACCTGTACCGAGGGGATAAGAATTGCCGTCGTGCTCAGATTGCCCCGAACGGTGAGAAAATCATCACACATATTTCAAACATGAGAAAGGTGAAGCGAATTCCGGATATTATCAATGTTTTTGCTGGTATTCGTGCCCAAGAAAATGCAGTGCTTCTTATGATTGGCGATGGTCCTGAACGTGAAAAGGCGGAGCAGCAGGTACGCGAACTAGGGCTTACAGATTGCGTGAAGTTCTTTGGTAAGACTAATGAAGTTCGTCGATTACTTTGCATGAGTGATTTATTCCTTTTGACTTCTGAATCCGAGAGTTTTGGTTTGGTGGCGTTAGAGGCTATGGCGGCTAAAGTTCCAGTATTGTCCACGAACGCAGGCGGTATTCCTGAGGTAAATGTGCACGGTCTGACTGGGTATCTTTCTCCCGTGGGAGATGTAACGACCATGGTTGCAAACGGTTTATCACTCCTTCAAGATGATCAGCTACTGATGGAGTTCAAAATGAATGCTTTTGAACGCGCGAAAGCTTTCGGGATTGAATCTATTGTTCCGCGATACGAGGCAGCTTATGAGCGGGCGCTTGCAGAACGACATACAGTCTCATAAGAGACACAAACGTTTTGTCTACGCTAAGCACTCAATCGAGTCATATTAAGTATAAGCACTTACTTATCCTCCGATTCTTTTAGTGCCGTACCCAAGAGATTTTAGTTTTTCCATGGCTTTATCTCTAACATTGCCTTGAAGCAGGATTTCGCCGTTTTTGGCTGATCCACCGACCCCACAATGTTGTTTGAGTTCTTTGCCCAATTCCTTTAGTTGATCTTCCGACCCTTCGAATCCTTTAATGATTACTACTTGCTTACCGCCGCGGCCTTTTTTCTCAAATTGACAAAGCAGCAGTTGCTCGGAAGGGTCCAAAAACACATCGGTATCATCCACTGATGGTTCGAAATCCGGATTTGTACTGAAAACAAAGCCTCCTAAGTCCTCTAAATTGATTTTCTTTGGTTTGTCCTTTTTACCCATCTATGAATGATTTAATCACAAGCACTTCGAATCCAAAAGTAAAGGAGATTGTCCAATTATTGACAAAGGCCCGCGCTCGCAAACAGAGTGGGCTCTGTGTTATTGAAGGTGCACGTGAGATTCAGCGTGCTTTGGCTGCGGGTTGGGAAGGTATGGAGCTCTGGTCGAAGGAGGATGCCGCACAAGCGCAATGGATGCAACTTTTTGAACGACAGTATATAGCCGGCGCTAAGGTGTTTGAAAAAATCGCTTACCGCAGTGGTACTGAGGCGCATGTTGCACTTTTTAAGCAGCGCCAGTGGAAACTAGATGAGTTAGGTGCATTGTTAAGCGAAGCACGTGGGGTATTGGTAGTAGAGGGGATTGAGAAGCCAGGGAATGCTGGTGCCATTCTTCGAACGGCACAAGCTGCTGGGGTAGCTGCAGTGTTTTTTGCGGATGCGGCCTTAGATCTATATGGCCCAAATGTCATGAGGAACGCAACCGGTGCAATTTTCGAAGTGCCGACAGTTTTGGGCACTAGCCAACAAGTTCAGATGCTACTTGATGAGTATGACTTTCATGTATACATTACCCACATGCATACGGATTCGGTATCTATGTTTCAACTGGATTGGCCAGGGAAATCGGCCATTGTTCTCGGTGAGGAAAGCGGTGGATTGAGTTCACATTGGTTGCACCAAGGTTATACTAATACAATAATCCCTATGGAAGGAGAGGTTGTAGATAGTCTGAATGTAAGCGTGGCGGCAGCGGTGTTAATGTACCACTGGAAATCGAAGTTGGTGTAAAGAAGTACGGCCCGCAAAGCGAGCCGTACACCAAACCAATAAACCTAAGCTACCCATAAAGGTAGGTGCTAAAGATAAACAGGAATTTGATACAAATGCCTCGATTGAGACTATAAAAGTGAGAGAATCGTATATTAAGTATTAGATACTATATTTTCCCAATCTAATTTGTCTCAATTGATACTTTTTGATGCTTGATGAGAGCGGCACCTGTTGGGCTCTTTTTAACATGAATAATCTCTTCCGGTGTACCTGAGTACAGTAAATGTCCACCAAGCTCTCCACCCTCCGGGCCAATTTCAATAAGATAATCGGCTCTAGCCATTACATCAAGATCGTGTTCAATGACTAGCACGGTGTGTCCCATTTCTACCAATGCATCGAACGCCTTCAAAAGCTTGTTAACATCGTCAAAATGAAGCCCAGTGGTCGGCTCGTCGAAAAGGAATAGTGTGTGTCCTGCTTTTTCACCTTTGGATAGGAAGAACGCTAGTTTGACGCGTTGCGCTTCCCCGCCGCTCAATGTCGAGCTACTTTGCCCCACTTGTGCATAGCCTAGTCCTACATCCTGAAGCGGCTGTAGCTTCTTGACAATTTTATTTTGCTTATGAGTTTTGAAGAAGTCAATGGCTTCATCAATGGTGCTTTCTAGGATATCTGCAATGTTCTTGTCCTTGTACGTAATCTCAAGGATTTCAGCTTTGAATCGCTTCCCGGCACACGTCTCACAAGGCAAGTGGACATCAGCCATAAATTGCATTTCTATGGTTACCTCACCTTCACCTTGACAAGCATCACAGCGTCCACCATCGGTATTAAAGCTGAAGTGCTTCGCCTTATATCCTCTAATTTTTGCCAGTTCAGTGGAGGCGTAAAGATTTCGAATATCGTCGTACGCCTTCAAATAGGTCACTGGGTTCGATCGACTTGATTTTCCAATGGGATTTTGATCGACCAATTCTACTTGATCAATACTTCCCAAATCCCCGCAAAGCTCCTTGTGAATACCCGGTCGCTCACTTACCTCATGGAAGTGTTTCTTCAAGGCAGGGTAAAGAATTTTCTTGATCAATGTGCTTTTACCCGACCCGCTTACTCCTGCTACCACGCTAAATACTTCCAAAGGAAATTGAACGTCAAAGCCTTTGAGATTATGGTGTCGTGCACCTTTGATTTCAATCCATTTTTTTGCCGTTCTCAGGCCCACCGGACTGGTAATGCTTTTGCTGCCGTTCAAGTATTGTGAGGTGAGGGAATTAGGATTAGCCAGTACCTCGCTTGAAGTGCCTTCTGCAACTATGGTTCCGCCCAAATTGCCCGCGGCTGGACCGATATCAATCAAATAATCGGCCGCATGCATAAAGGCCTCCTCGTGTTCGACCACAACGACCGTATTCCCCTTGTCACGTAGGGCATTGATTACCTTGATGAGTTGCTCGGCATCCTTCGCGTGGAGACCTATGCTTGGCTCGTCCATGATGTAAAGTGAACCTACGAGGGAAGAGCCTAGGGAGGTGGCCAATTGTATGCGCTGGCTCTCGCCGCCGCTCAATGTGCTGCTCACTCGATTTAAGGTAAGATACGGGAGGCCTACGTCTACCAGGAATCCCAATCTGCTTTCAATTTCCACTAATAGGCGTTTAGCAATGGCCGAATCTTGTTCACTCAAGACCAAATCTTCGAACCATTGCTGAAGCTTATTCAATGGCATCTCTACCAAAGCTTCAATGGCGGTATTATTGATTTTTACATAGCTCGATTCCGGGCGTAATCTTTTGCCTTTACAAGTAGGACACTTAGTTCTTCCGCGGTAACGGCTTAGCATCACGCGAAACTGAATTTTATAACTCTTGCTTTCTAAATGTTTAAAGAAATCATCAATACCCTTAATGCCTTTAGCACCTTCCCATAAAAGTTGCCGCTCAGTGTCGCTCAGATCAATGTAGGGTCTGTGAATAGGGAAGTTGTGTGCCGCAGCTCCGAGAATGAATTTTTCTTTCCAGCGCTTCATCGTTTCTCCGTGCCAAGGTGCCACAACTCCTTCATAGACGCTGAGATGTGGATTGGGGATTACTAGATCCTCGTCAATGCCTATGATGCTCCCAAAACCTTCACAAGATGGACAGGCTCCTACCGGGTTGTTGAAGCTGAACAGGTCTGTTGAGGGCTCCGAAAAGCTCATTCCGTCTAATTCGAAGAGATTATTAAAGATCAACGGTGCTTCACCATTGGCGAAATCAATCCAGCATTCTCCACGGCCTTCGAAGAATGCCGTTTGGATAGAATCCTGAAGGCGGTGCTCATTTTCTTCATCGCCTGGTCGAACGACCGCGCGATCTATCACCAAGTGAATAATATTCTCGTTATAAGTTCCCTGTTGAATAACATCTTCAATGCGTTCTACACTCCCGTTCTGGAGGATGCGAGAAAAACCTTGTTGCGCAAGGATGTTCAGGTGCTGTTCAGCTGTTCTCTCACTAAATATTACTGGCGCGATGATCATGAATCGCGTTCCTTCTTCAAGCGTGTTCAAATGGGCGATTACGTCTTGAACTTGGTGTCTTTTGACTTCTTCTCCAGAAATAGGAGAGTAGGTACGGCCTATTCGGGCAAAGAGCAGCTTCAAGTAATCATAAATCTCAGTAGTCGTTCCGACGGTCGATCTCGGATTTCTGCTGCTCACTTTTTGCTGAATGGCGACAGCTGGGGGGATGCCTTTGATGGATTCCACTTTTGGTTTGTCCAATTTTCCTAGGAACTGGCGCGCATATGCACTTAAGCTTTCGACATATCGTCTTTGTCCTTCTGCAAAAAGGGTATCGAATGCAAGAGACGATTTGCCTGAGCCACTGACTCCAGTAATCACCACCAATTGGTTACGCGGAATACTGACTGAAACTTCTTTCAGATTGTGGACTTCAGCGCGTTTAATGTCGATGGTTGGGGTCATGGGCAAACAAGGATAAACAACAAAAGTAACCCTTTACTTGTTTGTGAAAAACCGTTAAAGCTCTGAATATTTGGAACGGTATTTGGAAGTTTAACCTATATTAGACCCTGGAAACACTAAAAAGAAGTACTGCTTATAGAAAAACTGCTACGCTAAAATTTGATTTTATGATGTTAAATCAGAGTGAGGACCACGTTCTTGTGGAACTCTACCGTAGCGGAAACGAGCGTGCTTTAGAGGTGTTAATCCGAAGATATCAAAAGCGCATTTTTTTACAGATTTATTCCAAGGTCCAAGATCAGGACGTTGCGGATGATTTGTTTCAAGAAACCTTCATCAAGATTATCAAATCCTTGCGTAAATCGAATTACGAGGAGAAAGGAAAATTCCTGCCTTGGGCTTTGCGCATTGCCAACAATACTACCCTCGATTTTTTCCGTCGAGAAACGCGTAAAAAGGAAGTTCGCTCCACCGGAGAGTATACGGTCTTCGATACCTATGGTGAATCTGATAAACCATTAGAGGCGAATTTGATTGAAGCACAAATCAATGATGACTTGCGCAAGTTGATTGAATATTTGCCAGAAGAGCAACGCAAGGTGCTACATCTACGCATGTTCTGTGAATATAGTTTCAAGGACATCGCTGAAGAAACAGGGGTGAGTATCAACACTGCTTTAGGCCGTATGCGTTACGCCATTAGCAACATTCAAAAGCTGATGGCACAGCACAATATCAGCCTCGAACAATAAAAATCTGAGTAGGATATACGAAGCAGGAATAAGTGCCGTTATTGATGTATCACTAACAGATACACTATGGCGAAAACCTTACCCTACGAAAACTTGGACGTGGGAGCGTCTGAAAAAACCATCCAAAGCATTCTAGAATTCAGTAAAGTCACGGCAAATCTCCCATTACCGAGCAGCCCGAAAGATTTAGAATTCTACTTCAAAAACTAAAAAAGCCCGCATCCGCGGGCTTTTTTTCTAATTCGCTACATCTGAGAAGAATTTCAAACGGAGGAGCTGGAGTTCTTGCTCGTCATAATCGTCCCCAAATTCTTCTAGGAGTTCATTCATGGAGCCTTCTTCGCACTCTTCTGTTAAAAAGTCGAATACCTCTTCTATACTGTCCTCGTCCATGATGTCTTCGAGGTAATAATCAAAGTTAATCTTGGTTCCGCTCAATACGATACTTTCCATTTCTTCAATGAGTTCGGTCATCTTCAAACCTTTGGCACTGGCGATATCATCGAGCGGCAGTTTGCGGTCCGTGCTTTGAATGATGTACACCTTTAACGCACTCTTATTGGCCACGCTCTTAAAGACCATATCTTGTGGACGATCGATGTCGTTTTCCTCCACATAAGCAGCAATGGCGTCGACCATGGATTGTCCAAATTTCTTGGCTTTGCCTTCCCCGACCCCTTGAATGTTTTTCAATTCATCCAGTGTACATGGATAAATGGTGGCCATCTCGCTCAGTGAGTTCTCTGCAAAAACGGCATACGGAGGAACGCCTTTACTGTTCGCAATCTTCTTTCGTAGGTCTTTAAGAATACTGAGCAACGCCTCGTCCATGGCCACGACCTTTTTGGTCTCATTGGCGCCACTGTTCAAGGTGGTGTAATCTAATTCTTTTCTTACCCGGAACGCTTTCGGCAACTTGCCGGTATTCCCTTTCTCGGTCACTTGCACCGTTCCATACGACTCGATGTTTTTCTCGAGGTAGTGACGGATGATTCCTTGTCGGATGACAGCGCGCAAGTGGGTTTCGGATTTGTCTTTATGCTTACCCCAATTTTCTAACTGGTCCGCATTGTTCTGCGACAGGATGGCTGTCATGGAACCACGCAAAATATTGACGACTTCCGAGGTTTTGAATTTGCCGTGCGTCTCGTTGATACATGAAATTACGTCTAAAAGCTCACGGCTGGCATCTACTTTCTCTCTTTCGTGACGACAGTTGTCACACATCTTCTCACAATCACCTTCATGGAAGGATTCTCCGAAGTAGTGCAGAAGTACGCGTCGCCTACAAATGGCGGCCTCGGCATAACCGGTAGCCTCTTCGAGAAGTTGACGGCCTATTTCTTGTTCGCTGACGGGCTTTTTACTCAAGAATTTCGCCAGGCGTTCTATGTCTTTGATGTCAAAGTAGGTGATACAGCTGCCTTCGCCACCGTCGCGCCCGGCACGTCCAGTTTCTTGGTAATAGCTTTCCAAGCTTTTAGGCATGTCGTAGTGCAAAATGAATCGCACATCGGGCTTGTCAATTCCCATTCCAAAGGCGATGGTAGCCACTATGACATCACAATCCTCATTGAGGAAGGCATCTTGGTGCTTCACGCGTTTGGCGGCCTCTAGTCCTGCATGGTAAGGAAGCGCATTGATGCCATTCACGACTAACTGTTCGGCTAAATCTTCCACTTTCTGACGCGATAGACAATAGACGATGGCGCTCTTGCCCTTGTTTTGGCTTAAAATCTTGATGATATCGTGGTCAATATCGCGTTTTGGGCGTACTTCATAATAAAGGTTAGGCCTGTTAAAACTGCTGAGGTAAATATCCGGCTCATCCATGGCCATGGTCTTGATAATATCTGCCTGGACTTTGGGCGTTGCAGTCGCCGTGAGTGCGATGATGGGCTTGCGCCCTAGGGCTTTGATGCTTTCTTTGATGGTTCGGTAATCTGGGCGGAAATCGTGTCCCCATTCAGAAATACAATGCGCTTCATCAATGGCAAAAAAACTGATGGTGATCTGCTTGAGCAGCACTATATTGCTGTTTTTGTTGAGCGATTCTGGTGCGACATAGAGCAGTTTAGTCTTTCCTGCTCTTAGGTCTTCGTGCACTTGGTCCAATTCTTTTTTGGTCAAAGAACTGTTCAACACGTGGGCCACACTGTCCGTTTCGGAATATCCACGAATGGCATCCACCTGATTTTTCATCAAGGCAATGAGTGGGCTTACTACGATGGCAGTGCCTTCCGCGGCTAGTGCGGGCAGTTGGTAACAGAGGCTCTTTCCCCCTCCGGTTGGCATGATGACAAAAGTGTCTTTCCCACCGCTAATACTTTCAATAATTGCGCGCTGGTTGCCTTTAAAATCCGAAAAGCCAAAATGGTGTTTGAGTTGACGCTCCCAATTGGTAGACATGCTGCTTGTACTTTGGTTCTTTAATATACGGGATTTTTAAGAGGTTTTCGAAGGTACTAAAGATTGTTTTTCGGATTTTTGACCTCGAAAATTCTATGAACAAGCACAAAGACAAGAACAGTATGAGCTTTATGGAGCACCTCGGTGAGCTCCGTTGGCATTTGATGCGATCCTCGATTGTGGTCGTGATTTTCTCTGTCGTTGCGTTCTTGGGCAAGGCAATCATTTTTGATCAAATTATCTTTGGTCCGAAACAGCCTGATTTTCCTACCTATACATTCTTTTGTTGGTTATCTAGTTATATCGGTGGCGATGTCTTTTGCTTTGATGAGGTCCCGTTCGAGCTATTGAATATGCGCATGAGTGGCCAATTCCAAATGCACCTCTGGGTTAGTTTGGTGGCAGGGCTGATCATCGGTTTCCCTTATGTGTTCTGGGAAATTTGGCGATTCATCAAGCCGGGTCTCCATCAGGATGAGCAGAAAAGCAGCCGCGGAGTCATCTTCTTCACCACGCTTTTGTTTGCAGCCGGCGTACTCTTCGGGTACTATGTGATTGTTCCTTTGAGTGTCCAATTCTTGGGGACCTACGCAGTGAGTGCGGAGGTGGTGAACAGAATCGACCTTACTTCCTATATCAGTATGGTAAGTTCGGTGACGTTGGCGACAGGCATCTTGTTCCAATTACCCATTGCAGTATACTTTCTATCCAAAGTGGGCGTTGTTACCCCAACACTGTTAAAGAATTACCGCCGACATGCCATTGTAGGTATTCTCTTGCTCAGTGCCATTATTACGCCTCCAGACATTGCCTCACAAGTTTTGGTCACATTGCCAGTTTTGGTCTTATACCAAGTGAGCATATTGGTGAGCCGTAGAGTTTTGAAAAGAAAAAAGGCTGCCAAAGTTTGAAGTTAGAAGCAAGAAATATTGTCAAGAAGTACCGCTCTCGCACCGTAGTAAACGATGTGAGTTTCGAGGTAAACCAGGGCGAGATCGTTGGCCTGCTGGGTCCGAACGGCGCCGGTAAAACCACTAGCTTCTATACAGTGGTAGGACTTATTCGTCCCTACAGCGGTAACGTGCTACTCAATGGTACGCCTATAGAGAAACTTCCGATGTACAAGCGTGCTCAGATGGGTATTGGGTACTTGGCTCAAGAGGCCTCCGTGTTCCGTAAGCTTAGTGTGGAAGATAATATCAAGGGCGTGCTTGAAATGACTTTATTGAGCAAGGAGGAACAGTCAGAGCGCTTGGAAGAACTCCTCAATGAGTTTGGTTTGCAGCACATTCGCGAGACGCGAGGCGACTTACTCAGTGGGGGAGAGCGCCGCAGGACGGAGATTGCTCGTGCATTGGCGACAAAACCAAAGTTCATTTTACTGGACGAGCCTTTTGCGGGAGTAGACCCCATTGCCGTCGAGGATATTCAGAGCATTGTTGCAAGTCTTAAGGAAAAGAATATTGGAATCCTCATTACAGATCACAACGTTCAGGAAACCCTGGCCATTACCGATCGCACGTATTTGATGTTTGAAGGGAAGATCTTGAAGAGTGGTACTGCGGAGGAATTGGCCGCAGATAAACAAGTGCGTAAGGTGTACCTCGGTCAGAATTTTGAGCTTAGAGCGCGCAAATAGTCTGCAATCCTAGTTTTTAGTGGTGGTTTTGGAATGCGAGGGGCGCGTCCTTCGTAAACTTTTAGCGTAGGTAAAAATCGCTCTAACGCGGCGGCATATAAGGGCAAATCGTACGTATTAATCTCCGCCCAAACCGCTCCCGGCTCCACTGTTTTCTTTCCACCTTTATTGTGGTGCTCGGCCAGGGTGTTTTTCCAATCGAGCAGCTCGCCAAAGTAGGCGATGGACGCGGCATAATGTTCGGTAAAGCCTACGGCATCTAATCGGTCAAAGTTCTTTAACGCCTTTTCCAACACCGTGTGATCTTTCAAGAACTCTTGCTGATTCAAATACCCACTCAAAAACGCCGTTTGACGGTTGTTGCTCTGCACCAACCTAGTGAAGTCCTCAGGCGTATGAATGCCCTCCATGAGCTTCTCGTGCTTTTCGTTCATGCGCTTGCTGTAGTGGTTGTAATGACTCATACTGCGAGCGATGGGTTCGCGGAGTAAGGTCATCACCATGGCGCCGGATTCGACCACCACGGGGCGCAGAGGAAAGTGACCATAGATACATTTGATCTTTGGATCAGCCAAGGCTTCGGCCAACCTTTGGTCCAGATTTTCATGGGAATAGATGCCTATTCGCTCGTCTTCGCGGTAATTTGACTCCAACAATAATCGCAAGGAAGTCCCTGCGGTCTTTGGGATGTGGATAAAAACGAGTTTCTTTGAATTCGACATTGGCCCGAAATTACGTGTTAAAAAGCAAAGTACAACCCCCGGTTTTAATTCTAGGCATGCACCGCAGCGGTACGACTATGGTCGCTGAGGCGCTGAATAGTGCAGGGGTATATGCTGGGGCGATCTGCGACCACAATAGAGAAGCATTATATGCGGTCGACTTGAACGAAAGAATGTTGGAGGTCGCAGGAGGGAATTGGTGGCAGCCGCCCACGAGCGACTCCCTTGAACAAGCCTTGGCTAATTTTCAACCAGAACTTGATTCCACGCATATATATGGAGCACATCTCAAGGTAAAAAGTGGCAAAACTTGGCGTCAAAAATTGCACTACAACGGACCATGGCTTATTAAAGACCCGCGCCTTTGTCTCACCTTGCCGTGGTGGCTCAAGCGGTTCCCAGAAGCAAAAGTTATTTGGGTGCTTCGGGACGAACAGGCGGTGGTAAGTAGCTTGTTGCGTCGTCAAGAGAAGAACGATGAAGCTCAAAGCGGGCTCGATGCAGTTGAAGCACTGGAACTTCACCGTACCTACAATGCACAGGCCTCTGCGACTTTGAAGGCGATGGGTGTGGATTACCGCGCGGTGCACTACGAAAATTTGGTTTCCTCAGATGAGGCAATTCAGCGTAAAAGCTGGTTTAGTTTGTACCAATTCGCTTCTGTAAAACCCGGCCAACTCCTTGGTTTCAAGGCTCGCCACACGTCCCACTCTCCAGAGGCGGAAACCGCCTCTACGACGGCCCTGCCCACTGACGGGCCCTTGGTGAGTGTAATCGTCCCGAACTACAATCACGCGGCATTTTTAGATCAGAGAATTGGATCCATTTTAAACCAAACCTATACCAACATTGAGGTGCTCTTGATGGACGACCGCTCGCCAGACAACAGCCGCGAGGTGCTGCAGCGATGGGCGGATAAAGACGAGCGTATCACGATATTGTTCAATGAGGCCAATTCCGGCAGCCCGTTCGCACAGTGGGAAAAAGGAGCGAATTGGGCCCAAGGCAAATACCTGTGGATTGCCGAAAGCGATGACTCTGCCGCGGAAGATATGCTCGCCCTGCACGTACACGCACTAGAATCCAACGACCGCGCCGTCCTTGCCTACAGCCACAGCCACATGGTGGACGAGCAGGGTAAATTCCTCCGCGATTTCAAGGAAGATTATGGGTTCATTTTTGGCGATGCTTCCAAATGGTCCCGCGACTTCACCTGCTCCGGCAAGGAAGAGGTGGCCCGCACCATGGTCTTTTCGAACACCATCCCCAATGCAAGTGGGGTGTTGATTCGCAAAAGTGCGTTCGACCAGGTTGGAGCGCCCGCAACGACTTGGCGATTAAATGGAGACTGGCTTTTCTATGCCCAATTACTCCAACTCGGCGACCTCATCTTCTTCGCTACCCCTCGAAATTTCTTCCGCTTCCACACCCAAACCCAACGCAGCCGTGCCATCGCCAGCTACGAAGCCTTCGACGAGATTTTGGCCATGTACCAAATCTTCGAAGACCGACAATGGACCACCCCGGAAATCCTCGCCTCCGCCCGCGGTCAAGTCGCCATGTGGTGGGCCGGCAACGTATTTTCCATGCGCTGGACCTTCAACATCCTCCGCAACAACCTGCGCCTGTACCGCACCTTCCGTCGCCACCGCGCGGGCCTTTCATTGTACCTATTCAAGAGTGCCCTGATCAAAAGCACCGGCGGCTTCATCAAAGCCCTCGGTCTCAAGAAACCGGTCAAGCAATTAGCGGCTAAATTGTTCCCTAAAACCTTCTTCCCGTACTAGATGAAAATCTCTGTGATCATACCGGCCTATAATGCGGGGGCAACGCTTCGCGAAGCGTTGGATTCTGTGAAAGCCCAGAACCACACCCCGCACGAGGTGATCGTGGTGGACGACGGTTCTACCGATGATACGGCGGACATTGCACGTACCTACCAGGAAGTACTGCCCCTGGTATTAGTGCATCAGGCTAATGCAGGTCTGGGCGCGGCGCGCAATGCGGGGATGTACAAAGCGACCGGGGAGGCTTGGGCGTTTTTGGATGCGGACGATGTGTGGGGCGCGAACAAATTGGGCATTGCGGTGCGCTATTTGGAAAAATTCCCAGCTGTACAATGGTTTTACACGCCCATTTTTGAATGGAGTCCCGGGGATGCTGGGGCGAGGATGCGCGAGCGTGCTTGCCCTAAGATTCGAACCGTGGAAGATTTCTTGGCCTTTAATCCTATCGTACCGAGCACGGTGGTCATGCGCTCGACTGTGGCGTTCAGATGGGAGGAAGATCGCGCACTGCAAGAAGATGCCGGGGCTTATTTGGAATTGTTTTCAACTGGAGTAATGCCAATGAAGATTCCACATTGTACGACCAAATACAGATTGGATTTCGGGATGACAGCAGATGCCGAAGGGCATGTGGATAAGGTGATGCGCGCGGTGGAAAAGGCTCGTGAGTTGGGCCACATTAACGATGCGCAATTTGCACTTTATGAGGTACGCAAGGCGTATGAGCTGGCCCGCACGTTCAAGAAGCGCGGCGATCAGGCCATGCAAAAGCGTTGGAAGGAAGAAGCGTTACGAAAAGCTGTGGCGGTTGAGGTGCCGGCTAGGCTGAAGTGGCGTTTGCGGTTTTTAATCTAACCAACAAGCCAGCCCAACGGTCAAAAAGGAGAACGGATAATCGTTGAGCCCTCGGGTCCAGCCCAATTGCGTTTGCCCAAACGATAAATTATGGTTCCACTGCAACTCCAGCAGTCGCGGCCAATCCCCATCTCGAAAGTATCCAGTGAAAGTGCGGACTCGAGCACTAAAAATAGTCTCGTCTTTTTGTATCTGAAGTCCTATGTTTCCTAGAAATCCGTCGTTTTGCGGATAATCGACCCAGTGTGTTTGGTAAACTTGGAACCCGGCGTCCGTCGTCAATGTGGGAACCCAATTTCCTATTGATGAAAAGCTTTTTTGATGCGAAAAGAAAAAAGCATAACCTGGCGCATCGGTGAATCTTGCTTGAGATAAAGGCCCAGCCGCTGTTTTAGTGTGGAACGTAAACCAAATGGCGTCAAGATTTCTTTCAAACAGCCTTGTACTGATATCAATCAATACATCTCCAGCAATCACTCCTTCGCTGTCTTCATCTCGTGAGATGCGATGGTCGCGCAGCTCGGTGGAAGTGCGGTAATACTCTATACTCTGATGTGTGATGTGAATCTGCGTATGGCCTCTGTCCCAATGTAACTCGTTGTGCAGGCTCAAGAAACTGTCGTCCTCGATAAGGCTCATCTGTGAACTGCTTTTGAAATAGCTCATGGCCGGGCGTCGACCAGTAATAGGGCGTTGCAGTGTAGGAATAGGAATGGCATTTGGCCCCAAATACGCATGAGAATATTTCATGTATTGCGTCCAGGGCGTCGCTCCGTCCCAATTATGTATTTGATTCCACCAATCAAGTTGGGCCTGTGCGCTGAATGATAACAGCACCAGTGCTATGAGTAAGATTCGGCGCATTACTCGAGATCCGTTTGAATTTTTTGGCGCAGATACACCAAATTCGGGTTCTTTTCTGCCATGTATTTGAATTTCTCCTCCGGCAAATACAGCTTTCGCGTTTGCTCGCGTTCTACCATTTTAACCACGAAGCGAATGTTTGCGTTCTTAAGTTTGGTGCGCAGATAAGGGACCAATTTCTGCTGCTCCTCATTGAAATACCCCATCTCGATGTTGTTGTCCACCTCCATCTCTAGGGTGTTTTTATCGAGAATCTTCGGCATCTGACCCATGAGCAAACTTCTTACAGCTGTTTTCACATCGCGTCTTTTTGCATATTCCGTGATCGCCATTTCTAGCTCTTTCTTAGAATATACTTCCGCAGGTCCATCTGCCACTACTGGAATATCTGGTGTCGCTCCGTCTGGAACGTCTGTTTTCTCCGGAACAACACCTTCTTGTTTTTCAATGTTATTGAGCGTATCCATGACCGACAACCCACCTGTAGTAAGTCGTACATCCCGTTGGACCACCCGCCTGCCCGTGGTGCGTCGCGGAGTGGTGGCCGGAGCCGGGGTAGATTCAGAATCTGCTTCGAAGGCTGCAGCAGGATCGACCACAGGAGGAGCTGAAACGGGCTCATCCGGCAATGTTTCCGGTCCTTCTAAAGGATCTATGGTGGGGACAGGCGCAGTAGCTGCGGGCTCAGAAGGTTCGGCAGGTGCGGCATCGACTTGAGCAGGGGGCTCTTGTGTGGCTCGTTTGGGGGCGGAAGCAGCGGGCGCTGCAGGTGCACTTTGATCGCGTTTGGGAAGTTCATCGGGCAAATAGTCGTCTGTGGAGTCCGCAGTGGCGCTATTTACCTGGGGCTGCTGCTTTTTTTTTTCTTGCGAGATGAACTCGACTAGTTTCAAAAGACCCAATTCTACCAAGATTCTTGGCTGGCTCGAATTCTTGTACTGACCATCAAGCTCGTTGAAGACCTTGAGTCCGTGAAGCAAGAAACGGGTGGAAGAGGCGGCGCTCTGTTGCAAATAGCGTTCTTTGATGGCGGGCCCTACCTCTAGTAGTTCGACCGTTTTAGCCTCACGTGCCACCAGTAGGTCTCTAAAGTGCTTGGCCATGCCGACGACAAACTCGTGGCCGTTGAAGCCTTTGTCCAACACTTCATTGTATAGAAGCAAAAGGTCAGGGTAGTTCACACTTTGTGCCAGCTCTACACCTTTGAAATAGTAGTTGTAATCGAGGATGTCGAGCACTTCAACGACCTGGGTGTAGGTCAAGGTGTTGCCGCTGAAACTGACCATACGGTCGAACAAACTCAATGCATCGCGCAATGCACCATCTGCCTTTTCTGCAATCATGTGCAAGGCCTCTGGTTCGGCATTGATGCCTTCTTGCTTCGCAACGTAGGCGAGGTGGTTGGCAATATCCTCAACGGTGATCCGCTTGAAGTCGAAAATTTGACAGCGTGAGAGGATGGTCGGAATGATCTTGTGCTTCTCTGTGGTGGCCAAGATGAAGATGACATGGGCCGGCGGCTCCTCCAATGTTTTTAGGAAGGCGTTGAAGGCTTGTTGAGAGAGCATGTGGACCTCGTCAATGATGTATACCTTGAACTTTCCGGTTTGCGGTGCGAAGCGGACTTGGTCAATCAAACGTCGAATATCGTCTACCGAATTATTAGAGGCGGCATCGAGTTCGAAGATGTTCAAGGCTAATTCATCGTCGCTAAGGTTGGCTCCTGCATTGATGACTTTTGCTAGAATGCGCGCACAAGTGGTTTTTCCTACCCCGCGCGGCCCACAGAAAAGTAGTGCCTGCGTCAGGTGATCGTTCTCTACACTTTTGAGCAGGGTATCGGTAATGTGCGACTGACCCACTACGCCTTCGAAGGCCTGGGGACGGTACTTTCTTGCTGATACTACGAATTGCTCCATACCACAAATATAAGCGGATGATTGGGCTATTTTTGTCCTCTACAAAAAAGAGCTGTAAACACGTTGCTAACAGGCTTGGTCCGTATTAAAAAGTCGTGTACATTTGCACTCCTAAATTTTTAGTTCAAATAATTATGAATCAGTACGAAACCGTTTTCATTTTGAATCCCGTTTTATCTGAAGATCAGGTAAAGGAAGCGGTAGATAAGTACGTAGGCTTCTTGAAAGAGAAGGGTGCGAACATTATCAACAAAGAGAATTGGGGCCTTAAAAAGATGGCTTACCCAATCCAAAAGAAGAAAAGTGGCTTTTACCACTTTATTGAATACACTGTAGGTGGCGATGCGATCGCTCCTCTAGAAGTGGAATTCAAACGCGACGAGCGCATCATGCGCTTTTTGACTGTTAAGATGGACAAATACGGCATCGAGTACGCTGCAAAGCGTCGTGCTAAAGTAAACGCATAAAAGACTAGACTATGGCAACTAAAGGAAAAGGTGATGTGCGTTACTTGCAGCCCATCAACGTAGACAGCGGCAACCAGAAGAAGTACTGTCGTTTTAAGAAAGCCGGTATTAAATACATCGATTACAAGGATCCAGATTACTTGTTGCGTTTTGTAAACCCACAAGGTAAAATCTTACCTCGTCGTTTGACCGGTACTTCATTGAAATACCAAAGAAAATTGGCTACTGCAATCAAGCGTTCACGCCACATTGCATTGATGCCTTACGTAGCAGATAACCTAAAATAATAGAGTACCATGGAAATCATTCTAAAGAAAGACGTAGAGAACCTAGGTTTTGCGGATGACGTGGTCACTGTAAAAGATGGTTACGGACGCAACTTCCTTATCCCGCAGGGATATGGTGTGTTGGCTACAGAGAGCGCTAAGAAAGTATTGGCTGAGAACTTGCGTCAACGTGCGCACAAAGATGCTCAAGCCATTGCTGATGCAAAAGCTACTGCTGAGAAATTGGCAGGTGTTGATTTGAAAATGGCCGCTAAATTGGGTCAGGGTAACAAACTCTTCGGTTCTATCAACAACGCTAATGTTGCTGATGAATTGGCTACTGCAGGTGTTGCAATTGATAAGAAATTCATTTCTATCACCGGTGGTACTATTAAAGCTTTGGGTCACTACAACGCAACAATACGTTTGCACCGCGAGGTAGTAGTGAACTTTGAATTTGATGTTGTTGCTGAAGCCTAAGCTTCGAGCACTTCAAGAATACGAGAAAGCCATCCTTCGGGGTGGCTTTTTTATTTTACCTTATCCACATGGAGAAAAAAGAAGATAAGATTATTGCCCAGTTCACCAGTTACGGTCTCATGGCAGGTGTAGTCTTTGGCGTGCTGAACGATAACCTCGGATTATGGATTGCCATTGGCGTGGCCATAGGAGCCGGTGTAGGTTATGTGAAGATGGAAAAGCGCAAGGACGGCTTGGAGTAATCTACTCGTAGCGCAATGCTTCTACTGGATCGAGTTCTGCAGCTTTCTTGGCAGGATACCATCCCGAAATCAATCCAACCCCCACTGACATGAGGAAGGCGACGGCAATCCATCCCCATGGGATAAAGAAATGGCCGCCGATCTGTTGCGCGACCACATTCCCGATGGCAATGCCAAACAGGATTCCTGTCCATCCTCCCAGTTGTGTGATGATTAGGGCTTCGGTTAAGAATTGCTGGGTAATGCTCTGACGCGTTGCTCCTATGGCCTTACGTGTGCCAATTTCCTTAGTGCGCTCGGTGACACTCACCAACATAATGTTCATTAAGGCAATTGATGCTCCTAATAAGGTGATGATGCCAATGATAAAGGCCACGACGGTGACCATGCTGAGGTTTTCAATTAAGCTTTTGGCGATGCTGTCGCTGCGCATGATACTGAAGTTGTCGCGCTCTCTGGGCGAGAGTTTGCGCACGCTTCGCATGATGGCCATCGCTCTTCCTTCAACGGCAGTGAGCAGTGGTGCGCTCGGGCTCATGGTACTTATGGTATAATTCGGAACGCCGCCGCTAAAGTGGGAGCGTGCATAAGTGAGGGTCACCCAAGCTCCGCGGTCACCGGAAAACAAGCCCGAATTTCCTTTCTCCGCCAATACACCTACGACCAAATACGGTTGCCCTTGAATCTTGATGACTTTCCCCACCGCTGGTCCTTCGCCGAAAAGGTCACGACGCGTCTCATTGCCTAAGATGGTGTAGTTGCGTCCAGCATAAACATCGTCCGCGGTGAAGTTTCGACCTTCGGCTAATTCGAATCCCCCCGTGATGAGGTAATTCTCGTCGGTCGCCGTTACCATGTTGTTCGGATTCGTCGTAATATTCTCATAGGCCAATTTCGCCGTACCGCTCGCCACATAGCTGAGCGAGGTGATGGATCCCGGAAAATCCATTCGCTTTTTAAAGGCCTCCGCCTGGCGGTAGGTAATCTTGGGGTTTTCGCGATAATCGGCCCCTCCGACAAAAAAACCGCCCTGTGAGCTGCGAACGGTTAAGGTATTGGCTCCTAGACTAGTAAAATTTGATTCTAAGCTCTGTTTAAGTGCATCGGTAGCACTCAAAATGCCCACTAGGGCCATGATGCCAAAGGAGATAATAAGGGAGGTGAGGATGGTTCTGAGCGGTGCCGCAGTAATGGCTCTCCAAGAAAGAAAGGCGGTTTCTAAGTATTTGCGGTGCTTCATCATCAAGATCTTGGGGCCAAGCCAAAATTAGCAATTACTTTTACGCTGTGCAGCAAGATTTCAAACATACCTTGGGATTTCTAGCCGGTGGCTACCAAAACATTGCCCAGCTAAAGGGTATATCGCTAGCCCCGTACCAAGAAATGTTGGCTCCTAGAAGATTCCACTCTTTACTTATAGGGTGGGATGCGGCGGACTGGGCGGTGGCCATGCCATTGCTTGAAAAAGGCGCGTTGCCAAATCTTGCTATGCTAATGCAAGGCGGACTGCATGCCCCGCTTGCTTCGATGGATCCGCCTATTTCTCCGATGTTGTGGACCAGCATAGCCACCTCGAGATGGCCCATTGACCATGGCATTCACGGATTCACAGAATGGCACGAAGATCATATGCGTGCAGTGCGTGGCACCTCTATAAAGGCACCCACCTTTTGGGAAGTATTGGAAAGCGGTGGAATCCCGGCCTCTGCCGTGGCTTGGTGGCCCTCGCATCCTGCAAAACCTTCGGTGCATGGCGCCGTTCGTATTTCTAATCTCGCTATTGCAGAAGAATCTAATTGGCTCGAGGAGGGTGTGTTGCCTAGTGCCTTGCAGCCGTTGTTTGAAGCATTGAGGATTCGTCCGGAGGAGGTGCCCGCCGAAGCGTTGGCGTCGTTTTTCCCAGGTCAGGAAATTGACAGTACGGACGATGTGGTGCGCAGCGTGTTGAAGATTCTCGTACACGCCTTGAATGTGCACCTTGCCGCGAGTATAGCGATGGCGGCGGCTCCTGGTGGGCACCTGAGTATCTATTTCGACGCGCTCGATCATTTCAAGCACCTGGCCATGAAATACCATCCGCCCCAATTATCTGCGGTCACGGATGAAGATTTTGCGAAGTATCATTTTATTGTGGAAGCCGCCTACAGGCTCCATGATCTGTTCTTAGGAACCTATATCGAAGCTCAACCAGAGGCCAATACCTTTTTGATCAGCGACCATGGATTTAGGTCTGGGGAAGAGCGTTGGACCGCTTTGCCAAATCATGCCGGGGCACCAGCTCTGGAGCATCAATTCTATGGCATGTTCATCGCCAAAGGGCCACAGATCCCTTCGCTCGAACAGCTCAGCGGACTCACGCTGCTCGATATAGCCCCAATGGTGTTGGCTTCGCACAACCTCAAGGCCTTACCAGATATGGCGGGTCACTTGCCTGCCTATTGGCCCGCACCGACCGAAGAAGTGTCGGTGAGTTCCAAGCCGCAAGTCATCGAACAAGGGCGGTCGCCGCAGATGGAAGAGGAATTGCTGGATACCCTAGTCAAACTTGGCTACTTAGATGCGCAGGATAGGGCGCAGGGCGGAGCGCGTTTGGTGGAAAACGGGTATTACCTCGCCCGGAGCCTACGGGCGCAACAGCGCCCGCGGGAAGCTTGGCAAGTACTGCAATCCTTAGAGTTGGGGCAGGAGAGCCCGAGCCGGTATTTGCTGCTGGGGGCGGCTTTGTTGGCAGAATCGAAGCAGTTCGAGGCTTTGGCGGAATTTGTGGATTGGATTCAGGATGATGCTTTGGCGGGGGTGAAGGAGTATTACTTGAGGTTGGTGAAGGTGTCCCGTGGGGAGGCTTTGGTGCTGCCCGAAGGGTTGTTGGAGCCGATGGATGGTGGGGTGCTGCCGAAAGAGTTGGTGGTGCTCTGGGGCCGATTATTGGTGAAGGCAGGACGCTGGGAGGAATTGGACTCATTGCTTGAAAAAACCGATTCCAGGGCGGTGGATATTCTGAATCTACGCCTCATGCTCGCCGTTGAAAAAGAGGATTGGCAAGGTGCGATGGAGGTGGCTTTGGCCAGTACGGAGCAGGTGTTTCATCAGCCGAAAGTGCACGGGGCCTTGGCCTTTGTTTTTGGGAAGTTGGGAATGTCTCGTGAGGCCAATTTTGCTCGTGGGGTTTATCAAAACATGACGGGTGAGGCCGTGGCGCCGCACATCATTGTTACGGGGCCGCCGAGGAGTGGTACATCGCTAGCCATGCAGTTATTGCGAGCGGGTGGAATAGAATTGGTCACAGACGAAAAACGGACGGCCGATGAGCACAATGCCGCTGGATATTTTGAGCACGAGTCGATTAAGGAATGGCAGTGGGATGCCCGTTGGATCGAGGAGCAGCGCGGAAAGGCCATGAAGGTGGTGTTCCCATTGTTGCGCCAAGCACCGTTGCCGGCAGGTCCAAAACTCATCGTAGTGATGCGCCGCGGAGTACAATCTGTTTTGCAGAGTCAGCGCCGCATGGCCAGCGCGGAAGGTGCACCCTTGCATTGGGAAGAGAACAATCGCTGGGAACAGGAGTATGTGAAACATGAACGCTGGTGGGGCATGGAACCGCAGGCTGAAGTGGTGGAGCTGGTCTATGAGGAGCTCTTGGATGCAGCGGAACGTGGCGAGGTCTTGGGAGAATTGGCCACAGCATTAAAAACCCTCTCCAAATATTGTGTTAAATCCGTGGATATTTCCCTGCTTAAAGCCGTCGTGAATAAGGACTTGCGAAGGTTTTAAACCTATATTTGCCCCCATGGAAAAAAACAACTCGACCCCATTGGCGAAATACATGGCCTCGGCAGCCGCCCTGCTAGGGACTACCGCAGCGCAGGCGCAGTATATGTACACCGACATTGATGATACGACCATCGTCGATGGAATTTACGAGTTGGACCTGGACGGCGATACCATTGTTGACTTTACCATTGAGCACATCTTAGGCGGTGGACAGTTGGGCAATGTGAACGCCATTCTCCTGCACCCTGGGGATAGTATCGAAGGGAATTTGGCGATGGGAAGTGTGAGCAATGGGTTTGCTTATGTGGAGCGCGTGGTACCAGGAACCACTATTGATATGAACGCTCAGTTTCAGGGTATCAATGCTTCAACTGGAATAGGATATATGGCGTTCCGCGTGGACGGCCAAGCCTACCCAAACTCAAACTGGGCAGGACCATTGACGGACGGGTATTTAGGCCTTCGCATCATGAAAGACGATACCGCCTGTTACGGTTGGGCGCGCATTGATGTAGAGGATAGTGCCAAGAGTTTTACCATCAAGGACTGGAGCTTTAACCCTGCGAAGGATTCGTCTCACACGGCAGCCTTTGAGTTGTTGGACATCATGCAAACCGTGCTTGAGGATTTGAATGTACGTCAGAGCGATGGATTGCTTGAAATTTCAATGAGCGGAGCCTATGCTACGACTATTTACAATGCGGCCGGACAGCAGATGGGAACCATGGATCCTCGAATGCTGCACCGTTACGATACCGGGCTTTGGAGCACAGGTATGTATGTAGTGCGTGTGGAAGGTGACAATTGGTTCCACAATTTGAAGGTCTGGATTCAATAATCCTTAAAATTACCCTCTCTTTTTTGCGAATCTTTAGATTTCTATTCCTTGAAAAAGTGAATGTAGAAATCATTGGTTCAATCTATTGATTCTTAACGAAATCCTGTTAGGTGAGTGGCCAATTATGTGGTATTTTCGTGCTCGCTAAATAAGTTAACTCTGATTCTATGACGTTCGATATCGACATGATTTGCAAAGTGTATGAGCGCTACCCAGAGCGTATTGCTGCTGCTCGCAAAGCAGTGGGTAAGCCATTGACACTTTCTGAGAAAATTTTATACGCCCACCTATGGGACGGAGCAGCTGACCAAGCATTTGAGCGTGGTGCCAGCTATGTAGACTTCGCACCTGATCGTGTGGCAATGCAAGATGCAACTGCCCAGATGGCGTTGTTGCAATTCATGCAAGCTGGTAAAAGCAAAGTAGCGGTTCCTTCAACGGCTCACGCGGATCACTTGATCCAAGCGAGAATCGGTGCAGATAAAGATTTGCAAGACGGAATCAACAAGAATAACGAGGTATTCAACTTCCTTTCTTCAGTATGTAATAAATACGGCATTGGTTTCTGGAAGCCAGGTGCAGGTATTATCCACCAGGTAGTTCTTGAGAACTATGCCTTCCCAGGTGGTATGATGATCGGTACAGATTCTCATACTGTAAACGCTGGGGGTCTTGGTATGGTAGCTATCGGTGTCGGTGGTGCTGATGCAGTAGACGTAATGGCTGGTATGGCCTGGGAATTGAAATTCCCGAAACTTATCGGTGTGAAGCTAACCGGTCGCTTGAACGGTTGGACAGCACCTAAGGATGTCATCTTGAAGGTGGCAGGTATTCTTACTGTGAAAGGCGGTACAGGTTGTATCGTTGAGTACTTCGGTGAGGGAGCGGAAAGCTTGAGCGCAACCGGTAAAGGTACCATCTGTAACATGGGTGCTGAGATCGGTGCGACCACTTCAACCTTTGGTTACGACGACAGCATGCGTCGCTATCTAGCGGCTACTGGTCGTCAAGATGTAGTAGATGCTGCCGATGCAGTTGCTGAACACTTGACAGGTGATGCTGAGGTGTACGCAAACCCAGAGCAGTACTTCGACCAAGTGATTGAAATCAACTTGGATGAATTGACGCCGCATTTGAACGGGCCGTTTACTCCGGACCTAGCAACGCCAGTTGCGGAGATGAAGGAGAAAGCTGCAGCAAACGATTGGCCAACAGATATCGAGTGGGCATTGATTGGTTCTTGTACGAACTCTTCCTACGAAGATTTGACGCGTGCGGCTTCTATCGTGGCTGATGCAGTAGAGAAAGGTATTGCTCCTAAGGCAATCTTGGGAATCAACCCAGGTTCTGAGCAAGTACGTTATACTGCGGAGCGTGACGGTTTGATCGACACATTCAACAAACTAAAGGGAACGAGAATCTTTACCAACGCTTGTGGTCCATGTATCGGACAGTGGGCGCGAGAAGGTGCTGAGAAGCAAGAGAAAAACTCTATCGTTCACTCGTTCAACAGAAACTTCGCGAAGCGTGCTGACGGTAACCCAAACACACACGCCTTTGTTACTTCACCAGAAATGGTTGCAGCCATCGCAATCTCTGGTAAACTAGATTTCAACCCGGTTACGGATACCTTGACCAATGCAAATGGTGAAGAAGTGAAGTTGGCAGAGCCAACAGGTCACGAATTGCCATCGGCCGGTTTCGCCGTGGAGGACAACGGTTACCAAGCTCCTGCAGCCGACGGTTCAGGTGTAGAAGTAGTGGTGAGCCCAGATTCACAGCGTTTACAACTATTGAGCCCATTTGCTCCTTGGGACGGTGCTAACATCGAAGGCGCAAAGCTTTTGATCAAGGCCTTTGGTAAGTGTACTACGGATCACATTTCTATGGCAGGTCCATGGTTGCGTTACCGCGGTCACCTAGACAACATTTCGAACAACTGTTTGATTGGTGCGGTGAACGCTTACACGCAAGAGACTAATGCTGTAACGAACCAATTGGACGGTTCAGTGGATGAGGTACCAAACGTAGCTCGTGCATACAAAGCAGCTGGTGTTCCTTCTATCGTTGTGGGTGATCACAACTATGGTGAAGGTTCTTCTCGCGAGCACGCGGCAATGGAGCCACGTCACCTAGGCGTTCGCGCAGTGATCGTGAAGTCATTCGCTCGTATCCACGAAACAAACTTGAAGAAGCAGGGTATGTTGGGTCTGACCTTCGCGAATGAAGCAGATTATGATTTGATCCAAGTAAATGACACCTTCAACTTTGTTGATTTGGTAGACTTTGCTCCAGGCAAGCAGCTCACTCTAGAAGTAGTTCACACCGATGGATCTTCAGATACAATCAAGTTGAACCATACCTATAACGCTCAGCAGATTGAGTGGTTTAAGGCTGGTTCTGCATTGAACTTGATCAAAGCACAAAACGCTTAAGACGAAGAGGAATGCGAAACAAAAAAGCCCGGGCGAATGCCCGGGCTTTTTTTATGAATAAGGGTGATGCTTATTTATTCGGAAGGAGGTAACCTACTTTCAACGTAAAGGATACTGTCAGTGGAGTGCCACTTTGTGGTCCAAGTCCACCGGTGAATCCATAGTTGCTGTAGTTCCAAGTGTCCTTACTTGTAAAGCCATATCCTAAGCCTGCTGCATAGTCGATAAGGAATTGGTCAGAGAAGACTAATTGATTACCGAAATCAATCATCAAAGTACCTGCAGTCGCTGATTCACGCGTCGTAGGGTACTGGAACGTAACCGGATCTGGAGGGTGATCGTAATCAATCCGGTCGTAGTTGAATACGTTCAGCCAAAGATTTGGTTTTACATAAGCGCCGCGTAAGATGTGTCCGTAACGCATGCGTTCCATGTAGAAGTTTGGACTGCGTTTGAATTTATATCCAATATTCATACCAAGTCCCATGGCGTTCTCGGGGTCGTTCCATCCATTGTCGCTTTCGAAACCAGCGCCGATAAATATCATACCTGCCTCCCAGCTGGTGCTTGGGTCTACAGCCTGTTCATAGGAAATGAAGGTGTAGTTACTGCTAATACCTGCAACATCAATTTTGATGGTCTTGTCGCGCTGCCCTGCATATACACGCTCGTCATTCATCATAGATTGACCAAGGTCCATTACTCGGCCGCTTTCAAAAATGAGTTTGCTTAGGTAATCTCTTTCGATGGAGAAAGTAACGGAATTAATAGGGGCACCGTACTCGCGGTACTTTACATAATCTGGGGTGACCTCTACGATGGTCACCTCATCAATGGTTTTGTCTTTGTAGATGATCATGTCTTGCGCAAAAGCTTCAAGGCCTGCGAAAGCAAAAAGCATCAGTAGGGCGATTTTTTTCATGGAGTGATAATTTGCCTTAATGAATCAAATATAATGCCGATTCGAGTTGTAAATTGGAATCACCATGAATTTCACAAAAACACAACGCGGCTGGGCCATGTACGATTGGGCAAATTCTGTCTATTCCTTGGTCATTAGCACTGTATTATTCCCCATTTACTATGAAGCTGTGACCACAAATGAGACGAACAGTGTCTTCTTCTTGGGAAGAGAGTGGGAAAATACGGTCATCTATAGCTACGTCATAGCGGCCTCCTTTTTAACTATCTCTATTCTCTCTCCCTATTTTGCCGCCATGGCGGATAGGACCGGACGCAGAAAGGTGTTCATGCGTACATTTATGATTATAGGGGCCATAAGTACGGCCTGTATGGGGTTTTTTACCGCACTTAATCCTTGGTTGGGATTGTATTTGGCCTTCTTGGCAAGTGTTGGTTTCACCGGAAGCATTGTGTTCTACAATAGTTTTTTACCTGTCATAGCGCCGAAGGAATTACAGGACCGTTTGTCCGCACGAGGATTTTCACTGGGGTATTTTGGAAGCGCTTTATTACTGATTCTATGTCTGGCCTTGGTTCAGAAGCCGGAAACCTTTGGATTTGCAGATGTGGGAATTGCGTCTAGAGCCTCCTTTGTCTTGACAGGGATTTGGTGGCTGGGGTTCGGACTGCCGGCCATTCAAAAATTACCTAAAGACGAGGTCAAAGATTTTTTCGAGGGGAAGCTGTTTTGGAAGAGTTGGGAAGAGCTCATCATGGTATTTCATGAGTTTAGAAAAATAAAGACTCTTCGTGTTTTCCTTGGAGGCTTCTTTTGGTATAGCGTTGGAATGCAGACCATAATACTACTTGCTGCAGTGTTCGGTTCCAAAGTCTTGGGCCTAGAATCTGCCCAGCTCATCATGACCATCCTGATCATACAGTTTGTGGCGATCGCGGGATCTTTTGTTTTTGCCCGATTAAGCGAGCGTACGACCAACCTCTACGCCATTAAAATAGGGGTAGCCGTATGGATGCTCATTTGTTTCGCAGCCTACTTTGTGCAAACTGCGAACCAATTTTACATCGTGGGTGGTTGTCTTGGGTTTGTGATGGGAGCGGTGCAGAGCTTGTCTCGCTCCACCTACAGTAAGATGCTGCCACCCACAGAAGACCACACGACCTACTTCAGTTTTTACGATGTAATGGAGAAACTGGCAACGACCTTTGGAATGTTCAGCATAGGTCTTCTCGAGGCCCTTACAGGAGACCTCCGGAATTCTGCCCTCGCCTTAACGGTGTTTTTTGCGCTCGGATTATTTCAGATTTTCAGAGTCCGTCGGTTCGAGAAGAAAGGCACCGCCGACGCGGATTAACGTATCTCCGAAAAAATCGTCAATCTCAATTCCTTGATAGAATCCCTTCACGGAAACGTAGCCGCTCGTCGGCCAAGTTTGCGTGTCAGAAGAATCTCTGACTACAATTACGCCATTCGGTAAAGAAATACTCTTGCTTTCGGCGCTTCGAATGGTATCCTGTAATAGCACCACATCGCCGATTTCGAATGCAGCTGCTTCACTGGCCATAGATTCCGCATTACCGGTAAAGACAGGATGGAGGTCCATTGCGGCAGCCGGAGTTCGGAAATACTGGTACAGTCCAAAAGAAACGGCCGCCACAAGGACGACCGTTGCCACGAGGTATATTTTCTTTTTCATTTGGTTTAACGCTTGGCTTGACCGATGTAATTACTTGGGGTAATGTTTTTCAGCTCAGCCTTAGTTTGGTCATCTACCTCTAAGGTATCAATAAATTCGGCGATACTCTGCGCAGTGATCGCATTATTTGTACGGGTCAATGCCTTCAATGCCTCATAAGGTTTTGGATAGCCTTCGCGGCGCAAAATGTTCTGAATAGCTTCCGCTACTACGGCCCAATTTGCTTCCAAATCTGAGGCAATCTTCGCTTCGTTAACCAAGAGTTTGCCAAGGCCTTTGTTCATGCTTGCAATGGCAATCAACAAGTGACCGAATGGAACGCCTACATTTCTAAGTACAGTAGAATCCGTCAAATCACGTTGCAAACGAGAAATAGGCAGTTTCCCAGCTAAATGCTCAAACAAAGCATTCGCAATTCCGAGGTTTCCTTCCGCATTTTCGAAATCAATAGGGTTGACCTTGTGTGGCATTGCGGAGGAACCAACTTCTCCTGCTTTGATTTTCTGCTTGAAGTAGTCCATGCTCACATAGGTCCATACGTCGCGACAGAAATCGATAAAGATGTTGTCGATTCGTTTCAGCGCATCAAACTGTGCGGCTAGGTTATCGTAATGTTCAATCTGAGTGGTGGGGTAGCTTCGTGTAAGTCCAAGGTGCTTGGCTACGAACTGATCCCCCCAGTTATGCCAATCTTGACCTGGATAAGCAACCGTATGAGCATTGAAGTTTCCTGTGGCACCACCAAATTTTGCGCTGTGAGGTACTGCTTTTAATTGGGCCAGTTGGCCGCGTAAACGAGCAGTGAACACCTTGAATTCCTTGCCTAGAGTAGTAGGAGAGGCTGGCTGCCCGTGTGTGCGTGCTAGCAATGAAATGTGGTCCCAAGCAGTAGCATGGCCATCTATGGCTTCGATTAGTTCCTCTAGTTGTGGGTACAAGATGTCCTCCAATGCCTCTTTAATAGAAAGGGGGACTGAGGTATTGTTGATGTCCTGTGAGGTCAGACCAAAGTGAATAAACTCTTGGTAGCTAGAAAGACCCATGTTTTCGAAAGCTTCTTTGATGAAGTATTCGACCGCTTTTACATCGTGATTGGTGACTTTCTCGATGTCTTTAATCTTTTGTGCATCCTCCGTGCTGAAGTTTTGATAAATAGCGCGGAGCGCAGGGAATTGGTCCCCGCTTACCCCCTTAAGCTGTGGCAAATCACTCTCGCACAAGGCGATGAAGTATTCGATTTCTACACGCACGCGATACTTAATCAGCGCATATTCCGAAAAATACTGAGAGAGGGCTTCTGTTTTTGAAGCATAACGACCATCAACAGGAGTGATGGCATGTAAAGCTGTAGACATTAGTGAATCCGTTAAAGCGCAAAATTAACGGAGTCTGCCGCGATTTCCTAATTCAATGACCTCAAGGTTTTCAATACGTCCCTTTGAAGAGGGTTCCACTTGAACGACTTCAAATCTCAACATGGTACGCACCTTGTGAAAGCCATGTTGACCTGCGGCACCAGGATTCATGTGAAGACATTGGAGCTTTTTATCATTGACTACTTTTAGAATATGGCTATGGCCGCAAATAAACACATCGGGCGGGTCTCTTTGAATTTCCTCTCTTATTCTTGGATTATAACGCGGGGGATAGCCGCCGATGTGGGTCATCCAGAACTTTATGCCATTTAAGGTGAACTTCTGATGCAAGGGATAGCGAAGCCGCATGATATGGTCGTCGATATTGCCATAGACGCCCACCAGTTGGGTACTGGCCGCTTCAAGGTCATCCATGGATTCGTGGCTGCCCATATCTCCGGCATGCATGACGATATCTGCCTGCTTGGCAAATTCCAAGATGCGCTCGTCCATGTAGTTGTGTGTGTCGGACAGGAGCAGGATTTTCGTCTTTTTTGCGGGCATCAAGTTGTACCTTTGAGGCGTTCAATGAACTCAAAAGTAATGCGCACAGTCTTGAAACTTGCCTTTGACGGCACGCCTTTTTGCGGTTGGCAAGTCCAGTCCGAGGATAGAACTGTTCAAGGCGATCTCAATGACGCGCTTTCCAAACTTTTAGGACAAGAAATCAATACTGTTGGGGCAGGACGCACGGATACTGGAGTCCATGCGACAGAGATGTTTGCGCACTTTGATTGGGATCCATCTGTAGCTGCTGCTGCTGGGATGGATCATGCACACTTGGTACACAGATTGAATCGCTTTTTAGATCCGGCCATACGTATTCACGAGGCTAAGGAAGTCAGTGAGGACTGGCATGCGAGGTTTTTAGCGACGAGCCGCAGTTATGAGTACAAACTCGTGGAGGGCGGTAATCCTTTTTTGCGCGATTGGGCTTGGAACATTAATGAAAAATTGCACTTTGAAGCAATGAACGCTTGTGCCGCGTTACTCTTGGAAGAGTCGGATTTCGCCTCGTTTTGTAAAAACGGCTCGGACAATAAAACTACTTTCTGTGATGTACGCGAGGCCCGTTGGGAAGAAAAAGGCGACCATTGGGTGTTTCACATTACCGCGGATAGATTCCTCCGCAACATGGTACGCGCCATCGTCGGCAGTTTGGTCGAAGTAGGTCGCGGAAAATGGACGCAAGAAGAGTTCTTGACTCGTCTTCAAGCAAAAAATCGTGGTGCCATGGGAACCAGTGCACCTGCCCACGGGTTATATCTATCACAAGTAATGTATCCCCATTTCTAGATGTCAAACGTAAGCGGTAACGCATTCGATTTTAAGTTGTTCCTCAAGGTATTAGGCTATGCAAAGCCTTACCGAGTACTCTTTATATCCTCGGTCGTACTGACAATCTCCTTAGGGGCCATTGGAACAGCCCGCCCTATTTTAACGCGCCAGGTCATTGACGACGCCATCCTTAGAAACGATCCTGAGCTCCTCGTAAACCTCATGCTATGGCTTATCGGTCTGTTGCTCATTGAAAGCATTGGATCCTTTGCATTTATGTATGCGGCCAATTGGCTCGGACAGAGCATCATTAAAGACATTCGTATCGAACTCTACAATAAGCTGCAAAATTTCCGTCTAGGATTTTATGATAGAAGTCCAGTGGGCCAATTAGTCACTCGCGTCGTCTCCGACATCGAAACCATAGCACAAGTATTCTCCGAAGGAATTCTCGTCATCTTTGGCGACCTGTTCCGCATCGCGGTGATGCTTTTTGCCATGTTCTTCTTCTTCAACCCAATGCTCGTGCTCATCAGCCTCAGCGTGATCCCTGTGCTATTTATCGCAACCCGTTGGTTCCAACGCGGTATCAAGGGAGCCTTCCAAGCCGTGCGTAATGAAGTGAGTAACCTCAATACTTTCGTGCAAGAACACCTTGGAGGGATGGCCATCGTACAAGCCTTTGGACGTGAAGCTCAAGAAATGGGCAAGTTTGAAACCATCAATGCCCGACACCGCGACGCCAACATTAAGAGCATCTTCTATTATGCCCTTTTCTTCCCCATCATTGAAGTCCTTAGTGCTATTTCTATAGGTCTCGGTGTATGGTATGGCGGTATGAATGCTGCGCAAGGCGGCGACGTGACCGTCGGTGAGCTCACGGCCATCATCATCTTCATTGGAATGTTGTTCCGACCGCTAAGGCAATTGGCCGACCGTTTCAACACCTTGCAAATGGGTATGGTAGCTTCGGAACGGGTGTTAAAGCTGCTCGACAGCGACCATGAATTAGAGCCCAAGGGCCAGCGCCAGATTGACTTAGAAGGGACTATCTCTTTGGAAAATGTTGCGTTCCAATACATTCCTAATGAACCTATTTTGAAGGGGGTTTCGTTCGAGGCTGCCAAGGGAGAGACCGTGGCGATCGTTGGTGCCACGGGAGCAGGAAAGAGCACTATTATTAGTGTTTTAATGGGTTTCTACCCCTATGAAAGCGGGGATGTAAAGATTGATGGGTGCTCTTTAAAGGAATTGGACACGCATTATTTAAGAACTCAAATGGCCCTTGTACTTCAAGACGTTTTCCTCTTTTCAGATACGGTGCGTTCAAACATTGTAATGGGTAATAATATTTCAGACCAGGAAATCTGGGCGGCAGCGGAGCGCATAGGTATTAAATCATTTTTAGAGGAGCTCCCAGATGGTTTGGATTACAATGTGCGCGAACGCGGAGGGGTGCTTAGTGCCGGACAACGCCAACTCTTAGCCTTCTTGCGCGCTTATATTACGGATCCTAAGGTCCTCATCCTTGACGAGGCCACCTCGAGTATCGATTCTCATACAGAAGAGCTCATCCAAAATGCGCTCATCGCACTAACCCAGGACCGCACATCCATCATTATCGCACACCGATTATCGACCATTCAGCATGCAGACAAGATCATTCTGTTGGATCAAGGAAAGGTTATTGAAGAAGGCAATCACGCCGAACTTCTCGAAAAGCAAGGAGCTTATTTCAACTTGTACGAGAAGCAATTCACAGCTGCAGAATAAAAAAAGCCCGCTCATCGAGCGGGCTTTTTTTATCCATTCATGCTGATCAAGAATTCAGCATTGTCTTTTGTCTTTCGAATTCGGTCACTGAGGAATTCCATCGCTTCTATTGGTGTCATATCCGCTAAGTACTTTCTCATGATCCACATGCGTTGTAGTACATCAGGCGACAAGAGCAAATCCTCTTTACGAGTGCCGCTTTCGATGAGGTTGATGGCCGGCCAAATACGACGGTTCGCAATACGACGATCCAATTGCATTTCCATGTTCCCCGTACCCTTGAATTCTTCGAAGATCACCTCGTCCATTTTCGAACCTGTATCAATTAATGCAGTGGCGAGAATGGTCAATGAACCGCCACCTTCAATATTACGTGCGGCTCCAAAGAATCGTTTTGGTTTCTGCAGGGCATTGGCGTCAACACCCCCAGAAAGGATCTTGCCTGAGGCAGGACTCACCGTATTGTAGGCACGTGCAAGACGTGTGATAGAATCTAGCATGATGACCACATCGTGGCCACATTCCACCATGCGCTTGGCCTTTTCCAATACAATATTGGCGACTTTCACGTGGTGTTCGGCCGGCTCATCAAAGGTCGAAGCAACAACTTCTGCATTTACGCTGCGGCTCATGTCGGTCACCTCTTCCGGGCGCTCGTCGATGAGCAATACAATCATATAGGCTTCAGGGTGGTTTGCTGCAATGGCATTGGCCACCTCTTTCATCAAGGTAGTTTTACCGGTTTTTGGTTGTGCTACTAACAATCCACGCTGTCCTTTACCAATTGGCGAAAATAGGTCAATGATTCGTGTCGAATCCGTGCTGCGTCGTGAGGTAATATCAAACTTCTCGTCTGGGAATAATGGAGTCAAATGCTCGAATGCAACGCGGTCACGTACATATTCGGGTGTACGACCGTTGATGCTGTTCACCTTCACCAGTGGGAAATACTTTTCACCTTCTCTCGGCGGGCGTACCTCGCCGCTAACCGTGTCCCCAGTCTTCAGACCCATGCTGCGGATCTGGTTTTGGCTTACGTAGATATCATCCGGTGAGTTCAGGTAATTGAAATCTGAACTGCGAAGGAATCCGTATCCGTCCGGCATGATTTCCAATACTCCTTCGTTTGCGATGATGCCTTCGAAATGAAATTCTTTCGGGCGTCTACGATCACGATGGTTATTGTTATTGCCGTTGTTTTGTTGCTTAGGATTGCGCTCGCGACGTTGGTTTTGATCGTCGTTGTTCTGCTCTGATATCGCTTTTTGAGGTCTTTCAGGCTTAGCTTCTGACGCTTTTTCAGTGGCAGTTTCCTGCTTTGGTGCTCCCTTGCCAGTTACCATTAAAATGGCGGCAACGAGCTCCTCCTTTTTCATGTATTTCGCTTTCGGAATACTTAAAGATGCACCTAAGTCTTTCAGTTCGGGCAACTTGCGTGCCCGCAAATCGTTTTCAGTCAACATGTCTGTAATGGGATAGTATAAAGAAGAGGGCGTAGGAAATGGGCCTACTGTCGGACCTCTACAGCACAATAATAGGGAGTTTTCGCAGTATTCAAAGGTTTGGGCCCAATTTTTTTTGAACTTTGCCTTAAAATTGGTCCATGATTCAACGCATTCAAACACTCTATCTTTTCGCTGCGGCGATCCTTAGTTCCTTAGCTGCTTTTATCCTTCCTATGTATATGGTGGATGATGCTGTTTTTAGAGCGACAGCCTCTATGTGGGTGTTCTTCATGTTTGGATGGTCCATGGCCACCTTCTCGGGTTCTATATTGATGTATCAAAAGCGTTCCTTTCAGTTGCTTTTGGTCAGGTTAGGAATGTTGAGTTCACTTATTGTGTTGGCACTTTTAATCAAAGAAATTTCTGCTACGGAAGGAGCATCTGCAGCATATGGAGCTGTCGTGCCCATGTTGAACATAGTGTTGGCCTTCCTTGCTTCTCGTGGTATTCAAAAAGATGAAGCGAAGATTAAGAGCTTGGACCGCTTGCGCTAGGCAAAGATTCTAAGGCTTTATTGGCAAGTACATCCCAGAAAATATGCTGTTTGCCATTGGTTAGGTACAGGTACTTGGCTTTTAGGCTTTGGTTGTAGTTGAACGCTTGATTAAATACTTTTTGGTCAATTTTAACCGATGGAGCTTTGCATTCTACCAATATAAACGGAGCGGTGTTTTTATATACTACAGCGTCCGAACGCTTTTCCTTGAATCCCGTGTGCAATCCGCTTTCCGTTTCTATCAATGCAAAAGAGTATCCCAAGAGGTGCAAGTAGGATATGGCGTGTTGGCGAACCCATTCTTCAGGAGTAGCGACCAACCATTTTTTCCGGCAAGGATCCCAAAGCAAGTTTTGGTCCTCCTCTTGTTTGTGGCGAACTAAGGCAGCGGCTTCCGCTGGAAAATTGAGTTCCACTCCCATTAATGAATGACTTTATTGTACAATTCTGGGTATTTCGCCTCTACGTCTTTGTAGATATTTTGAATCTGGTCAAAGGTAGCTTTTTGTTCTCCAGCAGGAATAATATCTAAGATTCCAGCGTACTTCTTGCCGTAGTCTAAATACCCTAAACTTATGTTTTTGCCAGATTTTACCGCAATATGGTAAAAGCCGGTTTTCCACTTATTTACGGCTTTTCTTGTGCCTTCCGCTGGGACCATGATGGTAATGTCTTCGCGCTTTGTGAGTAATTCAGTTGCATAGTCGACTAAGTTGCTTCGCTTTGATCGATCGACTCCGATAGCTCCAAGCCATTTAAAAAATCCAAAGAAATACCACTTCGTGTAGAAGTCTTTGATGAAGAATTTTACAGGAAGGCGCATGAGCCAGAAGGTGCCCATGGCGAAGACCAAATCGTAATTTGAGGTGTGCGGTGCCGCGATCATTACGGTATTGCGTGCCGCAGTGATTTGCTCTTTGGTAGCGTCTAACTTCCAGCCGGTGAGCCAGAAAACGAGTTTTGCGATGAGGTATTTCATTCAGCCCTGGGTTCTGATTCCAAAGATATTGCGCCAAACCAATTCTCGGGGAAGCCAACGAGATAAACTTTATTCGTGGCCCGGGTCATGGCAGTGTACAGCCATTTGAAATATATAGGAGAAGGACCATCAGGTAGATAGGGGTGTTCGATCACGACATTTTCCCACTGTCCACCTTGGCTTTTGTGACAGGTGATGACATAGCTAAACTTGATTTGAAGTGCGTTGAAGTAGGGGTCGTTCTTGATCGCTTCATAACGGCGTCCTTTGCTGGTGTATCGGGCGTACTTGACATTCATTTGCTCGTACAGCGCGTTGTTTTGGGCAGCGCTCAGGGCTGGGCCATCACTCATGAGTGTGCTGAGGTTGCACATTACATCTATAGCTTCTTGCTCGGGGTAGTCGAGGAAGGCAACGGTTGCTTCACAATAGGTCAAGCCATAGCGTTCGTGAATGTTCCGTATGCTTTTGATGGTGCCAATTTCTCCATTGGCAATGAAGCCCATTGCACTTGTTTCGGGGAGCCAAAAATAGTTGTTTTTGACCACCATGAATTGGTCCCCGGCTGCAATCTGATCTTCTTGAAATTTGATGCGGGCGCGTATTCCTTGGTTGTATTGATTGGCTTTCTTGTTGCTGCGCACGACCATTGTATTATTGTTGCCGTCGCTGTGATAGAGGTTTTCGAAAATCTCTTGAAGCTGATAGCCGTCCTCCACACGAATCAAATCTTCCCCCGACTCGATAATAGGATCATCTGAACTATCCTCTTCAATTCTGTTGCGCAGGGCCGTGGCATTCTTCAATATAAAACTATCCAATGCCTGACGAACGACTTGTCTCAAGGTGTGCCCGGTAGCATTAATGCCTAGGTTTTTTATGAAGAAGTCAGTTAAAAGGGCAGGGCTGTGGGGCTGACCGATTGGAGGTAGCTGTGCAGGGTCACCCACGAGAATCAAGTTGTTAGAAGGGTCCGCAAATACGTAGGTGATGAGGTCTTCAATCAGGGCATTGCCGCCAAGGGTAGAATCAGTTGTAGTACCTACTAGACCGGCTTCGTCTACAATGAAGGTGGTATTTTTTAAATTGTTGTTGGCTAGAACAAAGGTGGCTGTTCCACCGCTGCCTACACGTGGGCGGTACAATGTGCGGTGGATGGTCTGGGCTTTTGATCCAGTAGCTCCGGAGAGGACTTTAGCTGCGCGCCCGGTAGGGGCCATCAACACTACTTTGCGCTTGTGTTTTTTATGCGCGGCGACCACACTGCGCATCACAGTAGTCTTTCCTGTACCGGCATATCCTTTGATGATAAAGACTTCCGGGAGTGCCCTTCGTATGCTGAGGTAAACGGCCAATTTCCTCAACAAACCGTCCTGATCTTCGGTAGGTTCAAAAGGAAAAAAGCCTTTTAGGTCGGCATATGTACTCTGGGGTGCAAGCAACGGAAAAATATTGTAGTTTTGGGACCAATAAATTCAAAATGATCACATGAATCCAAAGGTACAAACCAACGTAAAGGTAGCACTCATATTAATCTCAGTGTTCCTAACATACCGCATCTACACAAGCATCATGCAACCGATTAAATTCAATCGCATCTATGATGTAAGATTGTGTGAGGTAACGGAACAATTGGAAAACCTCCGCGAGGCGCAATTGACCTACAAAAGCGAAAACGGAAACTTCTGTAGTGACCTACAAACTTTGGTGGCATTCGTGGATACGGGTGTAGTAAGCATCATCGAGCGTAAGGATACTAACTACATGTACTACGATAAGGTGTACCAGAAGGACATGAACAAGGATTCTGTCATCATGCGCGTGTTGGGACAAGAACCGGTGAAGACTCAGGTTTTCGGTGAAGGTTTCGATGCTTCAACGCTTTTGCGCATTGCCGGAACTGATAGCTTGTTCTCAATGAACGCCGGAAAGATTGTAAAGAATGGAGTAGAAGTTGCTACCTTTGAGGTGAGCGCTCCTTTTACTACCGTATTTGCAGACGTTGCGGATGAATATCCTGATGCATTCTACAAAGTGAAGAACGAGTCTTGGATCATCGGATCATTGACACAACCGACCATCAGTGGTAACTACGAAAACACTAAGTGTAAAGCAGAATAACATCGATCCAGCCTTCGAAACAGCGAAGGCGGAGGAATGTACATTGTCCATCCTGTACCAGCAGGATGGACTTTCTTTTTTGGTACGACACCGAACCACCCGTCAGTTGTATATGGCGGGCTACATGCCACGTGCAGATTGGAGTGACCAGCCTGTCCAAGACCTGATAGATTCATTTCCTCAGCCGCTTGCCGAGGTCATCTATGGTGTTGAGGCACCACATAGTGTGCTGATCCCTCAAGTCATGACTGATCCGGCGGATTTGGATTGGACAGAGGATATGTTGGGTCACAAGGCGAATTTTTCGGATGTCAATGAATCTCTGGGAGTAGCAGTGTTTGCTTATTTGCCGGAAGAGGATTTGAAACTAAGCAATACAACTTCGTTGGTGCGTCGACATCATTGGGCGTTGCAATTGGACCAAATAGATCCTACCGATGGTCCAACTATTTGGGCTCATGTGTACAACGATGCGGTACAAATTATGGCGAGCATAGAGGGAAATTGGGCCCTCATAAATAGCTTTCCTTGTGCCAACGAAAGTGAACTCATGTACCATTTAGGAAATTGTACAGAACAACTGGATTGGAATCGTGCAGATTGCAACATTGAGCTCAGTGGCTTGAGTGCGCGGGCCTACAAGGATGTTGTACAGCCATATTTTGGAACTGTGCGTTTGTTCAAGCCGGCACAGTGGTCGAAAATCAGTTCTGCCATGAAGGAGTTTGATGCGTTGGCCTTTGCCACACTGTTGCGAATATGAGAATAGTCAGCGGTAATTGGAAAGGGAAGCGCATTGTCGCGCCAAAGAACTTGCCGACAAGGCCGACGACAGATTTCGCAAAAGAGGGCCTGTTCAATATCCTCAACAATAGATTTTTCTTTGACGATTTGCGTGTCTTGGATTTGTTTGCAGGCACGGGGAACATCGCCTACGAATTTGCATCACGAGGGGCGGGGGAGATTACCTGTGTAGATCAGAACAAGGGTTGTGTGCGTTTTATTGGCGAGATGGCCGATGATTTAGGAGCGAATATTCAACCTGTCCAGTTAGATGCTTGGCTCTTCGTTCAAAAGACAACTACCTCCTATGATATTGTCTTCGCAGATCCGCCATATGATTGGGACAAGCACGAGGCGCTCGCCGAAGCCTTGATCCAAAAAGGCTTTTTGAAAGAAGGCGGGGAAGCCATCATTGAGCACAGCGCTGATACGGATTTGAGCCACCTGCCAGGGTTCTTCGAGCACCGCAAGTACGGACACGTGCACTTCAGTTTTTTTAGTCGACCTGAGGAATTGGGCGCTTAATCTTGTGCGATTAGGAAATCCACTAATGCGCTGATGGCACGGCCGCGGTGGCTAATCGCATTTTTCGCAGCGGCATCCATTTGTGCGAAGCTGGTTTGATGCCCTTCAGGAACAAAGATGGGGTCATAACCGAATCCCTTAGCTCCCATGCGCTCTGTTGCAATAGTGCCGCGAACGATTCCTTCAAATATTTTATACTCGCCGTTCCAATGAAGAGCTACTGCGGTGCGAAATTGAGCCTTGCGATTATCGGCTCCTTCCAACTCCTGTAAGACTTTGTCCATGTTGTCCTCGGGATCTTTAGCCGGCCCTGCATAACGGGCACTATATACTCCGGGAGCCCCGTTCAATGCGTCAATTTCTAATCCTGTATCGTCTGAAAAACAAGGCAATCCGTGTCGCTTCCATACAGTCTCCGCTTTAATAATAGCGTTCCCTTCTAGGGTGATGGCATTTTCAACGATATCTTCATGGTCATTTAAGTCATGAAGGCCGATGACATCGTATTTTGGTGCGAGCATCTCGCGGACTTCTTGTAATTTACCAGGATTATGAGTTGCAAAAACGAGCTTCATATATTCGCACATTAGATGACCAAATTTACATCCATTATCCGTTGGCTGGGCCCCGTGCTCGCCCTTCTTATCAGCATCGCTGGTCAAGGGCAATCCCATTTTGTTCTATTGGGAATTGCGGCATGGATGCTGGTGTGGTGGATTACGGAAACGGTACATTTAGGGGTCACTGCTTTGCTGCCGTTGCTCCTTTTTCCCGCATTGGAACTGGGAACTGCGAAGGAATTGGCAGGCTATTATGCCCATCCGCTGATTTATTTGTTCTTTGGCGGGTTTGTGCTCGCCATTGCCTTGGAGAAGTCCTCCTTACATTACCGCATCGCATTTTGGATATTAAAGCGAACAGGTACTAAGGATACGGGCTTGATCGCAGGGTTTATGTTGGCCACGGGCTTTATGTCTATGTGGATTTCAAATACAGCCACGGCCATTATGATATTGCCCATCGCCACGAGCGTACTAGGCGTATTGGACAAGGAGAAACAATCTAAATTATCAAGGCCTGTGCTACTGAGTGTAGCTTGGGCTGCGAACATAGGAGGTATGGCCACGATTATCGGCACCCCACCAAACATGATTTTTGCGGCTTTTATGTCGGAACAATTGGATCGTCCCATTGGATTTATGGAATGGCTCCCAGTGGGATTGACTGCCACTGTGGTCCTGGGGCTTACTGCCTTTTGGATCATAACCCGAGGCCTGCCGAAGGACGGGTTGAACGACGAGGAAGAACAGAATACGGCTCGATGGATTGCGCAAGAGTGGCATTCCTTGGGAGGATTAACTCCTGTACAAAAGCGCGTGGCTGTCGTGTTCACCTTCACCGCTTTGTTATGGATTTTACGACCATATTTGGCGCTATGGATTTCAGTGATTCAATGGTCGGATACTGCCATAGCACTGGCCAGTGCGGTGATGTTATTTGCCCTTCGCGATGGAAACCAGGGCAATATATTGGATTGGGAGGATACCAAGAATTTACCTTGGGGCATTTTGATACTCTTTGGTGGAGGCTTGGCGCTTGCTGGTACCTTGCAAGGAAGTCAATGGTTCGAGCTGATGAGCACAGGTTTAGATAATCTTGGCCAATTACCTCAGTGGGTTTGGCTCCTCATCATCGCCATCATAGGTGTATTCGCCACAGAATTATTGAGTAATATGGCTCTGGTGAGTGCCCTTTTGCCTCTGCTTCTGAGCCTGAGCTTAGCTATTGGTATACCTATGGATGCATTGAGTTTACCCTTGGTTTTAGGAGCGAGTTGTGCTTTTATGTTGCCCATGGCAACTCCTCCAAACGCAATTGTTTTTAGCACCGGGAAATTGACCATTTCCTATATGGTCTACCGCGGGATCGTAATGAACATTTTGGCTATTATACTGATTGTACTCCTTTTGCAGGTCGTAGGCATCACGGGCTAATAATATGGTCCGATTTCTCTAGCAACTTCTCGGGCAACGTACTCTTAATAACGACTGCCATGGCTTGGATCCATTCTTGTTTGAGTTGTGTTCGAGTATAGAGCATACTGATTTCCCGAGTGGGTGTGGGTTCTGCAATAGGTTTAATTCCCTTTTTGTACTTCGCAGCCAAATCCAGCGTATTCAGATAAGGCAGTAAGGTCATGCCTAGACCGCGATGGGCGAGCTTCACCAAGGTGTCAAAGTTCCCGCTTTCCATATTGATGCGATGGTCTTGCTGCAGTTCGGTTTGACAAATCTTTAAAACGCTATTTCTAAAACAGTGTCCTTCGTTCAGCAAGAGCATATTGTTTGCATTGAGCTCCGAGGCTAGTAGGAATTCGTCGTTAATCATCGAATGATAATCGGGTACAAAAGCCATGAATGGTTCATAGTACAAAGGGAGTTCCTCAATTCCTTTTTCAGTAAGGGGTGTGGCAGCGATGCCTACATCTATTCGGTCTTGTCTAAGGGCTTCAATCATATCCTCGGTCTTGAGTTCCTCAATCTTTAGTTTGATATCTGGATACTTCTGTGAGAACTCAGGAATGAACCTAGGCAAGAGGGAATGAGCCACCGTAGGGATGACGGCGAGGTTGAGTTCGCCTTCAAATTTGCCGCCAATTTTTTTAGCCATTTGCTCCAATACCTGGGCTTCATAAAGCACTGAACGCGCCTGCTCAAGAATTTTAGCACCTAGTGGAGTAGGAACTATAGGATGTTTGGATCTATCAAAAATGAGGATGTCCAATTCCTCTTCAAGCTTCTGCAATTGCATACTCAACGTGGGCTGCGTGACAAAGCAAGCTTCTGCCGCTTTGGCGAAATGGCGGTGGTTATCCACTGCTACAATGTATTTAAGCTGAGTGATAGTCATTGTTTATTGCATATGATGTCTTGATAGGCAACAAAGATATCAAGGGTAAGTTCTAAGACCTTGGAATGTGCCGTATTTTTAACCAATGACCCTCGAAGCGCTCAAAGACAAATTATACGCACCTCTGCCTGGAATATCCGGCCAGCGCGAAATGATGCCTTCCTACCGTAATGCCGTGAACTTAGAAGATATCGCTCCTTTGAATCCTCGTAAGGCAGGCGTGATTATCCATATTTTCCAAGGTCCACAAGAACTCGAGGTGCTCTACATGAAGCGTCCAGCCTACGACGGTACGCACAGCGGCCAGATCAGTTTCCCGGGAGGTGAACTCGAAGACTTCGATAAAGACCTAATGGACGCAGCGTTTCGTGAATGTGAGGAAGAGGTCAATCTCCAGCCCAGCGAACAAGAATTCTTCCGCGCCATGAGCTGGTTGTATATCCCACCTTCCAACTTTTACGTCGAACCTTATATTACCCTTGGAACGGCACCTCCCAAAATCGAGCTGGATCCACGAGAAGTGGACAGAGTCTTTTCTATACCCTTATCCAAATTAATCGACGGCTCCCTTGTCAAGCAGACTAGTATCAAGACCACCTACGGAACACTCGTAGTGCCCGCCTATCACTGGGATGGAGAAATTATTTGGGGCGCCACCGCAATGATGACTGCGGAACTCGTTGCGCTATTGAGATAGCCTTATATTTGCACTCTTCTACAGCCATTACAGCAATGTTGAACCCCTTCAAAAAAGACAGCTTCGGCTACAATCTTCTGATCAAGAGAACAGTGATTTTCGTGTTCGGCTTGATTACTTGGTACCGCTATAATCGGATTAATTCCATAAAGATTGTAGGCGCGGAAAAGTTGAAAGATCTGCCGCCACAAGGGGTGTTATTCGTCTCAAACCACCAAACGTATTTTGCGGATGTGAGTGCCATGTACCAGGTGTTCAACGCAGCTGAAAACGGCGTGTATAACCGTCTTCCATTCTACACCTTGTTTCGTCCAAAACTCAATGTGTTCTTCGTCGCAGCTGCGGAAACTATGAAGAAAGGCTTACTCCCTAAACTCATGCAGTACGCAGGATCGGTAAGCATCAAGCGCACCTGGCGTGAAGCTGGAAAGAATGTAAGTCGCGGTGTAGATCCGAAGGACATCGCCAACATCAAAAAGGCCATGGAAACGGGTTGGACCATCACCTTCCCTCAAGGCACTACGCGTCCATTCGTGAAAGGCCGTCGTGGCACGGTGCATCTTATTCGCGAGCTACAGCCGGTAGTGGTTCCTGTGGTCATCGATGGATTCCGTCGAGCCTTCGATAAAACGGGTATGTTTGTGAAAAGCACGGGTAACTTGTTAAATGTTACCTTTAAAGACCCGTTGGTGCTTGATTTTGAGCAGGAAAACGATAAATTGTTAGACCAAATCATGGTAGCCATTGAACAGGCGCCAGAGTTTTTGAAAATAAAAGACGAATGAAAAAATTAGCCATTTTTACGGTACTCATGGGTGTTTTGCTCGGATGTGAAAAATCTATTCCCGTGGTGGATCCTACGGCCTTGGACAGTAGAAACATCTACATCCGCATGTACAAGTACTTTGACGGTGATTTATTGGATACGTCCGAGGTCTATCAGATCAATGGTGATATGATCAAAATCAATAAAATCTACGCGACACTCAGTGGTGCTGAATTCATCAGCTACGATGAGAGCGATACAGTTCGTACGGAAAGCGATCTTACCATGATTGATGTGACCACGACCAGTGAAGTCAAGTTGGCTCACTTGCCTCGCGGATCCTACAATGGTTCGATGAGTTATATGATCGGTCTAGATTCAGCTCGTGCTTATGCTGCACCCGAAAGCTTGGAAGATGGTAATCCATTGAAAAGCGGTGCGGTTTGGAACGGAAGCGACATAGGTCACAGCTTCTTCCAGATAGAGGGTGATATCTTTGATCCAGCTGATACAGTTTTTACGACCCCTCAATCAACCTTTGTTTGGCGTTTTGCTACACCTGATTTGGTGGTTAAAATAAACGAGAAGCGCAACTTTAGTGTTGCCAACAACAAGGATGTATTCTTTGTGATGAACTTGGATGTGGAAAAGCTCTTCTTGGGCCTCACGCCAAGTCAAACTCCGGTCATCAACTGCGACCCTGCAGATGGAACCGACTATAACAACGCTAAAATATTGCGCGACAACGTAATCAGTGAGTTTGTGTTTGAATTATAAACCACCACGATTATGAAATACCTGCCATACCTGGTTGTTGCATCCCTAGCAATCCTATTGTTGGCATCCTGTGGAAATGGTAATTCGACTGTTTCTATGGAGGTGCGACTTACCTACAATCATGCTCCCTATGCAGTAGGCGAAACGGTGTACAAAGGGGATACTGCTGTTAAGTTCGAGAAGTTTTATTTCTACCTGTCAGACTTTGAAATTGGCGAGCAGCTGATGGAGGAGGTGATGTTCTGCAATGCTGAGGACAGTACCACTATGAACTATAAGTGGACCTTGGACAGGAAGGCCAGTTCATTGAATTTTTGCGTGGGGGTAGATTCCTTGAACAATGCCATGGACCCTACCTCTTTCGATGTGGGCCACCCGCTCTCGAGCGCTAATGATATGTATTGGTCGTGGGCGACGAAGTACAGATTCTTGCGCATAGACGGGCGTTCAAATGCTTCAGGTACGCTGGGTACGGACGACATCCTGTTGGCCTGGCACACAGGAAAGGATGAGTTATACCGATGCGTAGACCTCACCTCACAGTTGGCTGGAACGATTAAAGGTGGTGATCATTTGATTCTTGAATTTGAATTGGACCAATTCATTCAAGGCATGTCCCTCGAAACTGAAAGTATGACCCACACGATGGCGGATGATTACGATATCGCTTTGAAGTTGAGTAACCAACTTCCGGGAGCCTTTAATCTCCGACTGGAATAAGAAAATTTTACCTATTAAAAAACGCGGCCCGAGGGCC
>DFQY01000040.1:39264-52438 GCA_002378005.1 Flavobacteriales bacterium UBA3477 | reverse complement strand
TATATTTTACATTTAAAACTGTTTTTGGTTCGGATTTAGGTTCGGAATCAATAGTCTAAAAAACAAAACCCCTCATAGTCAATTACTTAGAGCGTTTAAGGGTGGTCCCCCCTGAAATGCTCAGGGGGTTTTTTGTTTAACAAAGCCTTGCCATTTCGCAGCAAATCCGCTAGGAGGAATAACAAAAAAGGCGCCCATCGGGCGCCTTTTTTTATAAGATTTTGGAGTTTAATTCATGACCATGTTCAAATATTGACTCAACCTGTTCTTGAGGTTTTTGCGTTCCACGATGAAATCTAGGAAGCCATGCTCCAATAAGAACTCAGAAGTTTGGAAGCCTTCTGGCAAGTCTTTACCTATGGTTTCCTTCACTACGCGCGGTCCAGCAAACCCGATCAAAGCACCAGGTTCTGCGATGTTGATATCACCGAGCATGGCGTATGACGCCGTCACACCGCCCGTTGTTGGGTCCGTAAGGAAAGAGATGTACGGGATTTTCTTGTCGTCCAGCAGGGCGATTTTTGCAGAGGTCTTGGCCATCTGCATCAATGAAAATGCTGCTTCCATCATACGAGCGCCACCTGATTTAGAAATCATGATAAACGGCGCGCCAGTCTTGAGGCTTTGATCCATGGCGCGTGAGATTTTCTCTCCCACTACAGAACCCATAGAACCACCAATGAAATTGAAATTCATACAAGCCACCACCACTTCACGGCCGTTCATCATTCCGTATCCGGTAGTGATGGCGTCCTTCAGTCCTGATTTCTTTTGGCCCGCCATCAAACGATCGGTATAGGGCTTGGTGTCCTCAAATTTAAGAGGGTCCTTGCTTTGCATGTTCGCGTCCAATTCTGTGAATGCCCCGTCGTCAAACAGTATTTCGAAGTACTCTTTCGCGTTAATGCGGTCGTGATGTCCACAGTTGCCGCACGTCCAGAGCGTTGCTTTGTGATCTTCTACACTTACGATGACCTTACATTTTGGACACTTGTGCCACAGGCCATCGGGGGTTTCTTTCTTGTCCTTGGTCTCGGTAGTAATCCCCTCTTTTGTTCTCTTAAACCAACCCATTTAAGTTGCGCTATTTAAGTTTCAGTTTGCTAATGTAGATAAAAAGGGCACTCCTTCCGCAGGAGTGCCCTTTGAGTTTATCGGAAAATCCCTCGCTTATGCGATGGTGATTTCGTCGTTCAAGTATACATCTTGTACCGCGTGAAGTAGTGCGATACCGTCTTTGTATTCCTTCTGGAATGCCTTGCGACCTAGGATCAATCCTTGACCACCTGCACGTTTGTTGATTACGGCAGTGGCGACTGCTTCCCTCAAGTCGTTTGCGTCGTTTCCGGTAGAAGCACCACCAGAGTTGATCACGCCGATACGGCCGTTGTAGCTGTTCAATACTTGGTAACGGGTCAAATCGATCGGGTTGTCCGTAGTCAATTCAGAGTACACTTTAGGGTGTGTCTTACCGTGACCTGTTGCGTTGTAACCGCCATTGTTCTCAGGCAATTTTTGCTTGATGATATCTGCTTGGATGGTCACACCCAAGTGAATCGCTTGTGAGCTCAAATCTGCAGAAGTGTGGTAGTCCACGCCATCCACTTTGAATGCGTCGTTACGAGTGTAACACCATAGGATGGTTGCCATACCTAGTTCGTGCGCTCTTTCGAAAGCCATTGCTACTTGCTCGATCATTTCACGAGATTGTGGGTGACCGAAGTAGATCGTCGCACCTACTGCACAAGCGCCCAAGTTCCAAGCCTCGTCTACTGAACCGTAAGGGCTCTGGTAGAAAGTATTTGGTGCACTCAAGAATTCGTTGTGGTTGATTTTTACCACGAAAGGAATCTTGTGTGCCCACTTGCGAGCTACAGTGGCCAAAACACCGTAGGTAGAAGCTACCGCGTTACAACCTGCATCAACTGCCATCTTAACGATGTTCTCAGGATCGAAGAACATTGGGTTTGGTGCGAAAGAAGCACCAGCACTGTGCTCGATACCTTGGTCAATAGGTAGGATGCTCAAGTATCCAGTGTGTGCCAAACGACCAGTGCCGTACAAACGCTGTAGTGAGTTCATCACTTGGATACTGCGGTTAGATTCTGTGAAAGATTCCGTGACAAAGTTGCCTGATGGAAGGATCGCCAAAGAATCTTTGGTGATTGCAGTTGAGGTGTGGTTTAACAACGTATCTGCTTGGTCTCCTAGCAACTCTCTAATTTTGTCAATGGACATCATAGTTATAGGTGTTTAATTGTGCAGGCTAAAATAGGCCAAAAATGCACAACAATAAACCCCAGTTCTAGAAAGGATATCCGATGCCTAATGTTAGGTTGAAATCGTGCCATTTAGGGTCTTGAATGACCCAGTTGGAGCGGTCTGCGGCCCCCGGGTGGTGGACTTTTAGGGCGATATCGGCACGCATGATGAAAAATTCCAAATCATATCGGAATCCCATACCGGTATTAAGACCCAATTGTTTGTAGAAGGAATTCCATTCGAAAACGCCTTTAGAAATAGCCTCTAATTGGTCCGCGGTTAAATCATTTCCATAAGACCGGTTGTAGAGCCACATGTTCCCGGCATCCAAGAATACGGCCCCTTTCCAAGCGTCGTGCATGGTGAATCTATATTCGGCATTGGCGACGAACTTGATGGGGGCAGCAGCGAAGTATCCGCTGGTGCGCAAGAATTCTTCCGAGGTTGCTCCCGGTCCAAAATGGTAGGCGGTCCAGCCGCGCATGTCGTTCGCCCCGCCCATGAAAAAGGACTTTTCGAAAGGCATAAAGCTTTGGTCTGGGCTCCAGTGTTGTGACAGGCCCAGGAATGTTCTGAAGACGATCTCGCGCTGGTGTACTAAGGGTTGGTAGAGGCGTAAGTCCAATGATCCTTTGGCAAAAGGCATCAAAGGCACGCCGCTTATGGAGGTAAGTCCCATGCTGCGCCATAAGTGCCCGCCAGTTTCGAGCTCTAGAGCTGTGAAATACCTTGTGTTGCCTTGGGTCCATGTCTTGTTCATTCGGTAGCCGCTTTGTGCAAAGACTAGATCTTGGAATCCCTTGAAAAGGAAGGGGGCGAGGGTGCTGTCGGAGTTGAAGTCTATCTGTACAAACGAGAATCGATACGGACTTAGGGTGTGCTGCGCGCCGCTTACTTTCCAGCGGTATTCGAGGTAGGAGCTCAGTACATTTCGGTTGAATTCGTCAACGCGGAATTGGAAAGAGGATTTGAGTCCAATTTCGGTGCGGGGTTGCCAGTATTTAGAGTTTGTAGGCAGCAATGCGGTGGGTAAAAGGAACTTTGGAAAGCGCAAACTTCCGGATGCGTTGAGTTCACGCGCATCGAGCAACCAGGTGGTGTTGGTGGAGTTGCGTTGTTCGGTCACCGAGCCTCCGAGGCTTAGGCGTAGAACTTCGCCCCCTTTGAACAGGTTGCGGTTGTCCCAACTGAATTGCCCGCCTAGACCTATGCTGCCGTTGTTGCCCAAGCCTTCAATCCCTGCACTAACCGAGCGCTTTGACATCGGTGTGAGTTTTAGATTGGCGATGAGATCGTCGCCGGATTCAACAATGTCGATCTCCACACTTTTGAATACGCCCAGGGCCACAAGATTTTTATAGGTTTCTTTGATGGCACTGCTGTTGTAACGGTCACCGGCAGATAGGAAGATCTGTTGGTCGATAAATTCGGGTCGGAACTTCAGGCCATTTTGTACGACATCGATCCCGTGTGAGGTACGGGTGCTATCAGTGATCACTGTGGTGGTCCCGTAATCGTAGGTGGGCTGCGCTCTAATGCTGGTGAGCGTTCGGCGACGCACATCGCCTCCAAAACTGTAGGGGTCGACCACGCAAATGAGGTGAACGTCGTTGGGGCCATGAGTGGTATCTACTTCGAAATAGACCCAGCCTAGTTGAGCTTTGTAGTATCCGTTGTTCTTTAGGAAGTTCGTGAGGTCTAGCTGGGCTCGTTCGATTTCCTCGGCAACCACATCGTCTCCAGCTGTAAAAGAAGATGGATAATGGGCCAGGGCAGATTCGATAAAGCGGTTGGTAGAATGAAGTTCGAAGGAGCTGAGGGTGTATTTAGGCCCAGTATTGACTTCGTAATAGGCCTTCGCCTTGCGGCCTTTAACTTTATCATAGCTCGTGACTTCGGCGTTGAAATAACCAAGGTTGAAATAATGTATGTCCAATTGTGCCGCGCTCTGTATCCTTGACAAGGAGTCGAGATAGACTGGGGGTTCGCCAATGTTCATGAGCCATTTACCCACGCCGGTATTTGGTATTTTTTCTCCGGCCCCATACATGCTCAAGAAGAGGCGTACACCTGCCCAACCTTTGTTGGGGCGTTGGCGTAAGATGTCGTAATCATCGTCACTTTGGCTGGCTTTGCCATTGATAGTGATGTTGTTTTCAATCAGTAAAGGTTCTGTGTGGCTTGCTTGCTGCAGACCGGAACACGAGGAAAAGGCGAGCAGCAAAACCGCTGCACGAGAAAAGGAATGTATTTTAGCTCGAAATTCAATCACTGTGCTCACCAAAAATCAGGAAAAACTCATCCGAAGCCTTTCCGTTCGAAAGAACCGAAAAAAGACCGGGCTATTCGTCGCTGAGGGAATGAAGTTAGTCACAGATTTCCTCAACAATGGCCTTGTGGCGGAGAATATTTTTGTGATGGACACTGCGGATGCTCAGGAGATTACGGGACCTGTCGAGTGGATTAGTGAGGCCGAAATGAAGCGGATTACGTTTTTGGAGACTACATCGCCCGTTTTGGCGGTGTTTCAGGTGCCGCAGGCCGATGAGTTGGATTGGGCGGGCATGGTGCTCGCTCTGGATCGTTTGCAGGACCCGGGCAATGTGGGTACGTTGTTGCGTACGGCAGTGTGGTACGGAATTACGCATGTGGTGGCATTAACCGGAACGGCGGACTGTTGGTCGCCAAAGGTGGTGCAAAGTAGTATGAGTGCTTTAGCGCACGTGAAGGTGCACCCGATGGACGAAAGAGAGTTTTTAAGTGCGGTGAAGGAGTCCGGGACCCAATTAGTCATTGCGGACATGGCCGGAACGCCTGCGCGCGGATTTAATTGGACCCAAAAAACAGCTCTAGTACTGGGCAATGAAGGCCAAGGCGTGTCCGCTGTGCTGAAAGAAATGAGTGATGCGACCATTACCCTGCCGGGAGACGCGAGTAAGATGGAAAGTTTGAATGTGGCTGTGAGTGGCGCTACGCTTCTGTACGAGTACGCTGTTTCGCAAGCCTAGCCTTGTACTGCAGGTTCAGCAGCACCCCGCCAATAACCATGGCGATTCCCAAAAACATCGTGCCGTTCGGGACGAAATCGAAGAGAAGAATGTCCCAGGTGAGGGCGAAGATGACTCCAATGTATTTTAAGGGAGCGACGGTGTTGACCTCAGAGCTTTGATAGGCCTTGGTCATGTAGACTTGGGCGAATTGGGTCAAAATTCCAACGGCGATCAGGAGCAGCCATTCTATTCCTACTGGGGTCATCCAATTAAATAAGCTGAAACCAATCATCACGGGAGTGGCCACAAGCGGGAAGTACATTACAACGACCAGAGGGGCTTCGTTTTTAAGTTTGCGGATGGCGTTGTAGGCCAAGCCTGAGAACATACTGGAAACGACCCCTAGCAGGAGCAGGTCCATTGGGATTTGGGCACTGGACCCTTTGACGATAACAATGCCGGCGAAGGACAGGACGAAGAATCCCCATTGTGCCCATCGCGTTTTTTCCCCGAGCAGGAATCCCGCTATGAATGCAGTGAAAAAGGGGCTGAGGTATTGAATGGTTACCGCAGCACTTAGGGGCATCTTCTGAATGGTGTAAAAGAAGATGGTCAGGGCTGTGGTGCCGGCAATTCCTCGGATCAATAACCATTTCTTGTCGTTTCCCCACGGGTTGACTTTTCGCCTACGCAACAGCGCATAACTAATGGCTAGAGTGATGATGGAGCGAAACAGGACCAATTCCGTTGCCGGGATGTTGGGCAAGAATTTAATAATGAGGTTGACCCCGGCGAAGCAGCCGACTGAAATCAACATGTACTGTACGCCCTTGTGCACTATTCGAAGGTGAAGTTGATGAGAACGGCACGGTTGCGAATGCCATCTAGGGCGCTGACCTGTGGGGTGCCGTCTTGCACTAATAAGTTTGTCAATCCCCAAGAGGCGCGGATTTGAGGCGAGAACTTGAAGTATTCAAAGTAGAAATCCGTGCCAAATCCTATTTCATAATCCGCGGTGTGGCGCTGTAGTTTGAACAAGTTGTCGTCCACAACCCTGGCTTTGGAAGCTAGGTCGTTGGCGTAGCGAAAGCCGCCCATGAGGTACAGACGGTAATTGTCGATGCGGACACTTTTGAATTTGAGGTGTAGGGGAAATTGGACATAAGAACTCTCAATCTGGCGGCTGATAGTTTTACGCTCATTGGTGAACGGATCATTCATGTCAAAGTGCAGATTGCGCACTGTGGCCGCAAAGCCTGGGGTAAAGCGCAGGTCGAAATGCTCGCTGAGTCGAAGGTTCGAAATGATATTGATATTGTATCCGGGCAAGGCTTCACTGGTTACCCCATAGATGCCATCCACCTCTGTGAGGTTTTTGCTGTCCATGGTGAAGTTGTACCAATTCAGTCCAATATGGAACCCGAAGTGCAGCTCGTTTTTGTCGTACAAGGGTTGGTTCCGCAATCGGGCAAATTGGGCCGAGAGCGCCGAAGGCAACACCAAGAACAATAAAAGGAGCTTGAGATTCTTCATGAGAATGTAAACGCTGAAACGCCTATTTTCTTGCTTGATAGATGGTGGCAATACCGAAAGTCACCGGCTTCCTTTTTACCGGTTTCAAACCAGCATCGACCAATTCTTTTTCAAAAGCCGCACCATAAGGAAAGGCTGCCACGCTCTCCGGAAGGTAGGTGTAGGCGCGAGGGTCCTTAGAAATGAGCTTGCCAATAGTGGGCAGGACAGCTTTGAAATAAAACCAGTACAACTGTTTGAAAGGAAAGTACTTCGGGGTGCTAAATTCTAGCACGACCAATTGCCCTCCAGCTTTCAACACGCGCTTCATATCACGCAAGCCGTTCTGTAAGTTCTGAAAGTTGCGTACGCCGAAGGCTACGGTGATGGCATCAAAAGTGTTGTCCGCGTAGGGTAGGTTTTCACTATCGCCTAGTTCCAAGACAATCTTCTTGTCCAAACCTTTTTTCTGCACTTTTCCGCGGCCCACTTCGAGCATCCCTTCGCTAATATCAGCGCCTGTGATACTTGCGCCTGTTCCTTTTGCAAGGGCGATGGCCAAATCTGCTGTTCCAGTAGCGACATCCAGCACGAGCGATGGCTGGTCCGCAGCCACCATCTTGACCACTTTCGTACGCCAGCCCTTGTCGATGTTCAACGATAAGAGGTGGTTCAACAAATCATAGCGCTTGGAAATGTTGTTGAACATGTCCGCAACTTGCTCTTTTTTGTCCGATTTAGGGTCGTAGGGTTTGATGTTTTCTGCTCCCGCCATTTTTACTGAATTGATGCGCAAAGGTAGGCCATAGGACGTAACTTCGTAGGTATGAGTAGAAGAAGAGAAAAGTCATCGAATTCGGATGAGAAAAAACGGAAAAGACTGACCACCAAAGATTTGGTACAGCTCCGTAAAATCATGGCCTATGTGAAGCCGCATGCCGGACTTTGGGCCCTCGGATTTTTCTTCCTCTTGATCACCATGGGCACCTCCTTGCTCTTCCCAAAACTCTTGGGAGGACTGATGTCGTCCTCGGCGGATAATTTGCGAAACAACATGCTACAGATGATGGGGCTATTGGCTGTTCAAGGCGTAGCGGGATTCTTCCGAGTAGTGTTGTTTGTGATGGTGACCGAAAGGGCTTTGGCCGCCATTCGCAGCGACCTCTATACTCATCTGTTGCATTTACCCATGTCCTTCTTTACTTCGAAACGAGTGGGTGAGCTTAACTCGAGGGTGGCCTCAGATACCGCACAGATTGGGGAAACCTTGACCACGACTCTAGCTGAATTCCTGCGTGGATTAAGCATGGTTATTGGGGGCATCGCCATTTTGGCCTTTACCTCGATCAAGTTGACATTGTTCATCGTGGGCGTGATTCCGCCACTCATTATTGTGACCTTTATTTTTGGCCGATTCATCCGTAAATACGCCAAGAAGGTGCAGGATGAAATCGCCGAAAGCAATACCATTGTAGAAGAGACCTTCGCGGGCATTCAAACGGTGAAGGCATTCGCGAACGAGGCGTGGGAGCGTTCTCGCTACCGCGAGCGCATTCAAAAGGTGGTCGGATTGGCCATCACAGGCGGTTATTACCGCGGCGCCTTTTCCAGCTTTATCACTTTCGGTTTGTTTGGAGCTATCGCCTTGGTCATTTGGTTCGGAGCTGGGATGGTGCATGAGGGAGAATTGGCCGCAGATAAACTCAATGAATTCATTTTGTATGCCCTCTTTATTGGCGGGTCTATTGGCGGCCTGGCCTCTGTATATGCCCAGTTGCAAAAGGCTGTTGGAGCGACCGAGACTATATTTTCGTTGATGGACGAGCAGCCGGAATTGGTCCATGCAGAAGATATTGAAGCGGCGCAGGTGGAAGGTATTTCTTTCAAGGAAGTCAAATTCTCTTATCCCTCACGCCCAGACGTTCCTGTCATTCAAGGATTAAGCTTCGACCTTCCAAAGGGACAAACCCTCGCACTCGTGGGCAAAAGCGGCTCAGGGAAATCTACCGTGGCTTCCTTGTTGATGCGTTTTTACCAAGGCCAAGCCGGTCAAATCTCCTCTGGAGTCCGTGAAGTGGAATCTTTTGATTTACAGGCCTGGCGCAAGTCGTTGGCCCTCGTGCCTCAGGATGTATTGCTCTTTGGTGGCAACATACGCGAGAACATCACCTATGGAAAAACATTGGCCACCGAAGATGAAATTATTCAGGCCGCGAAAGAAGCCAATGCTTGGGAGTTCATTGAAGGCTTTCCGGAAGGATTGGATACGAAAGTAGGGGATCGCGGGGTACAACTCAGCGGTGGGCAGCGCCAGCGCATTGCCATCGCACGGGCCCTGTTGAAGGACCCGCAGTTGCTGATTTTGGACGAGGCGACTAGCGCATTAGATAGTGAAAGTGAGCGATTGGTGCAAGAGGCATTAGATCGATTAATGGAGGGCCGTACTTCAGTAGTCATCGCTCACCGACTAAGTACCATACGCAAGGCCCATCAAATTCTTGTGATGGAGCAGGGGCAGGGTATTGAGCGCGGTACCCACGATGAGTTGATGAAACACAATGGTGCTTATGCGGAGTTGATCCGATTGCAAGATGTATTGGGGAGCGATAAATCGTTAGTAGAGAATATAGATTAAGGTCTTGTCGACCGAAAAACCATTAGTAACTTGAAGGAATGAAATTATTCGAGAAATATCCAGCTTTTAAGTGGCTTGCCAACAAATACACATTGACGGGTTTAGGCTTTGTGATTTGGATGATTTTTCTCGATGCGAACAACTATTTCATCCACGCGGAATTGGACCAGCAAATAGAAAACCTCACAAACGACATCGAATTCTATGAAGAGACGTTGGCGGAAGAGCGCGAGTTGCTGCATCAGTTAGAAACGAATCCAGAAGCCTTTGAACGCTACGCCAGAGAGAACTTTGGTATGCACAAAGAAGGAGAAACCATCACCATCATAGAATACGAAACGGAGCAGGATGAGTAAATTCACCCACAGAACCTATCCGGACGGTACGCCCGTTCAACCGCTATATACTGAAGGACCACCACAACAACCTGGATTTCGGGAGGAACCCTGGTGGACCATGGTACAAGAGCATCTCGTCGAGCGCGAGTTTCAAGCCAATGATTGGGCTCTCGAGCGCTTAAAGCAAGGTGCCAGTGGATTGCTGTTCTACCTCACGGAAGAGCATTATCTGCCCCGTATTCTCAGAGATATTCAACTGCCCTACATAAACCTAGGATTGGTGGTGGAAGGCAGTGGACCCGCTGTGATGGAAGCCCTATTGCACCACGCACATGGGGAGATTCTTCCAATGGATAAACTCCAAGGCTATATCAACATTGATCCTGTAGAAATTGCCGCTCGCACTGGCTACTGGTACGAGGAGAAAATGTATGAACTAGGCGAGCTGAGTCGCTTGACCCCGCCGCAATTCAAGTTCATGTGCTGCAATGCCAATTTCTATGGGAGTTGTGGCGCCTCCGCTGACACCCAGCTGGGATTGGCAGCTGCTCATTTAGATTTCTACCTCGATAACTTTGGAAGTGTCGGCTACACCCAATATTGGTTGGCCTTGAACGCTGGGACGCACTCCTTTAAGGAAATGGCTAAGCTTCGCGGTGCCAGAGTGCTTTGGAAAAAGCTACTGGAAGAGTACGGCCTACCGCATGTGCCGCTAACCATTTACAGCGAAACGGCGACGACCCATCAAACGGCATTCGACCTGCATTCGAACCTCTTACGTGCCACCTCCAGCGGTTTTGGTGCGATTATAGGAGGTGCGGACCAAGTTCAATTACGTCCCTACAATAGCGTCGTTACATGGGCAGATGCCGAAGGCGAACGATTGGCGTTGAACCAACACTTCATGCTCGCCTACGAAAGTCATTTGGATCAAGTCAGCGATCCTGCCGCCGGTTCCTACTTCATCGAGCAGAAAACCGCCGATTTAGTCGATAGCGCTTGGAAGTACCTCCAAGACATCCGTCAACAAGGTGGAATTATTGAAGCATTAAAAGCCGGTACCATTCAAGATCGCATTGCCCATGAGGTAGCTACTGCGCAGCCTAGTGAGGTCTTAGGCGTGAACTTATATGGACTTGAAGGGGAAACACTCCCCGAGGGCTATGTTGCCCGTGCGCCTATAACCAGAGCGGAACACCAAGCAAAATATCACGAGGCAGAGTTTGAGCCGTTGCAACCCATTCGCTGGGCCGCCGCGGTAGAGTTCGAGCGCATTCAACATTCCTTAAAATCGTAAGTCATGGCTGATCGCAAACCTTGGATGACCCCAGAACAAATTGCCGTGCAGCCGGAATATGGCCCTCAGGCTTTGAAGGATGCACAACATTTAGGTACTCTGCCAGGCACCCCGCCATACGTACGTGGTCCCTATAGCACCATGTACGTGGGACGCCCTTGGACCATACGCCAATATGCAGGCTTCTCTACGGCGACCGAATCCAATGCGTTTTACCGCAGAAACTTGGCTGCCGGTCAAAAAGGATTATCTGTAGCCTTCGACCTTGCCACACACCGCGGTTACGACAGTGACCACGAGCGCGTCCAAGGGGATGTTGGGAAAGCGGGCGTCGCCATCGATTCGGTGGAGGATATGAAAGTGCTGTTCAACGGCATTCCTCTGGACGAAATGTCCGTGTCGATGACCATGAACGGAGCGGTATTGCCTATCATGGCGTTTTACATTGTGGCTGCGATGGAGCAGGGGGTTGAATTAGCCCAATTAAGTGGGACCATTCAAAACGATATTCTCAAGGAATTCATGGTGCGCAACACCTACATCTACCCGCCTACACAAAGCATGCGCATCATTTCGGATATCTTCGCGTACACGAGCGAACACATGCCGAAATTCAATAGCATTTCCATCTCAGGCTATCACATGCAGGAAGCCGGCGCACCCGCCGATATCGAGATGGCCTATACCCTTTGTGATGGGCTAGAATACGTGAAAACGGGCATAGCGGCGGGCCTAGATATAGACACTTTTGCACCACGCTTGAGCTTCTTCTGGGGCATTGGCATGAATCCCTTCATGGAAATTGCCAAAATGCGTGCAGCTCGTTACCTATGGTCTAAGAATATGGAGGCCTTGGGGGCTAAAAATCCAAAATCATTAGCACTGCGCACTCACAGCCAAACCTCTGGTTGGTCCCTCACCGAGCAAGATCCGTTCAATAACGTGACGCGCACGGCAATGGAAGCGATAGCGGCTACTATGGGTGGAACCCAAAGCCTCCACACCAATTCCCTAGACGAAGCCATTGCATTACCGACAGACTTCTCCGCACGTATTGCACGTAATACTCAGTTGCACTTACAATTAGAAACAGATATTACCTACACGGCGGATCCATGGGGCGGTTCCTACTACGTGGAAAAGCTCACGGCGGACCTCATCGATCGTGCCGAAGCCCTTATGGCTGAGGTAGCAGAGCTGGGCGGCATGACTAAGGCCATCGAGGCCGGCATTCCGAAACTTCGCATTGAAGAAGCTGCCGCCAAAAAACAAGCACGCATAGATAGCGGGGCCGATATTATTGTTGGGGTAAATGCATTTAAAACCGAGCAATCCACAGAAATAGATATCCTCGAGGTACAAGGTGAAGAAGTATTAAAGCAGCAGCTAGAAGGACTTCAAACCCTCAAGAAAAACCGCGACGATCAGGCCGTGGCAATGGCCCTTGATGCTTTGAGCCAATGTGCGAAAAGCGGACAAGGAAACCTACTGGACATGGCAGTGGAAGCAGCGAAAGTCCGCGCAACACTTGGTGAAATTTCCCTAGCTTTAGAGCAACACTGGGGTCGTTATGTAGCGAAAACACAGACCATCAGCGGTGTATATTCGAACGAAATGAAGAAAAACGAAGATTTTGAAGCGGCCCGTGCTGCGTCCGATGCCTTTGCGAAGAAATTCGGTCGTCGACCACGCATTATGGTGGCTAAAATGGGTCAAGACGGTCACGATCGCGGTGCCAAGGTAGTGGCTACTTCATTTGCAGATCTCGGTTTTGATGTGGATATGGGGCCGCTGTTTCAGACTCCTAAAGAAGCTGCCAAGCAGGCCATAGAGAACGATGTACACATTTTAGGGATCAGTTCACTGGCCGCAGGCCATAAGGCACTTGTCCCCGCAGTCATGGACGAACTCAAGGCCCTAGGCAGAGAGGATATTATGATCATCGTCGGTGGGGTCATCCCAGCGCAGGATTACGATTTCTTGTACGAGCGAGGGGTAGCCGGCATCTTCGGACCGGGAACGCCCATTGCCAAGGCGGCCACGTCCATCCTCGAATTACTCTTGAATTTGGAATAAAGAAAAAGCCACGCGCAGCGGGGCTTTTTTATGGTTTGTGTTACTAGGCCCGAAGCCTAGAACG
>DFQY01000040.1:0-38880 GCA_002378005.1 Flavobacteriales bacterium UBA3477 | reverse complement strand
CATTGGAGTGGGCGGTCTGTTACTAGGCCCGAAGCCTAGAACGAGTGGACCCTTACTTTTGAGCTCTTTTTCTGTCGTGCTCGTTCAGCAAGATCTTTCTCAAACGAATGCTCTCTGGGGTTGCCTCTACGTATTCATCTGGGCCGATGTATTCCATGGCTTCTTCCAAGCTGAACTTAATAGGGGTTGCCAGTGCGGTGTTGTCGTCCTTACCGGCGGCACGCATGTTGTTAAGCTGCTTGGCGACACAAGGGTTGACTACCAAATCGCCCGGCTTGTTTTGCTCTCCGATGACTTGGCCACCGTAGATTTCATCACCTGGTTCGATGAAGAATTTACCGCGGTCTTGGAGTTTGTCCAAAGAGTATGCACTGGCCTTTCCAGCTTCCTTGGCAATAAGTACACCGGAGATACGACGTTCCATATCGCCTTTGTAAGGCTGGTATTCTTTCAATCGGTGTGCCATGATAGCTTCACCTGAGGTAGCTGTGAGTACGTTGTTACGCAAGCCCATTAAGCCGCGAGAAGGAATTTCAAACTCCAATCGGGTCAAATCGCTCTTTGGTTCCATAACAAGGAGTTCACCTTTGCGACGGGTCACGAGTTCGATGACTTTACCTGAGGTATCACCTGGACAGTCGACGGTAAGCTCTTCAATAGGCTCGTGTCTCACTCCATCGATGTCTTTGTAGATCACCTGTGGCATACCTAATTGCAATTCGTAGCCTTCGCGACGCATGGTTTCGATAAGGATACCGAGGTGTAGGATACCGCGGCCGTGTACAATGAACTGGTCCGCAGAACCCGTTTCATCTACTTTCAAGGCCAAGTTCTTTTCGATCTCTTGCATCAAACGCTCACGAATCTTCTGTGAGGTTACATGCTTACCTTCCTTACCGAAGAACGGCGAGTTGTTGATCGAGAACAACATGCTCATGGTTGGCTTATCAATTTCCATGTGCGGCAATGCCTCAGGGTTTTCAGCATCCGCGATCGTATCGCCTATTTCGAATCCTTCAATACCGTTAACGGCTACGATCTCTCCTGCGTGTGCTTCGTTGGTTTTGCTTTTACCCAATCCTTCGAAAGTCATCAACTCCTTGATGCGGGCTTTTTTGATGGTGCCATCACGTTGGCACAAGCTCACTGGCATGTTTTCACGGATGGTTCCGCGAGTTACTCGGCCTACGGCGATACGGCCCGTAAAGGAAGAGAAATCCAATGAGGTGATCTGCATTTGTAAAGAACCTTCGCTCACCTCTGGGGCAGGGATGGTCTCTACAATGGTATCGAGCAGGTAGGTAATGTCGTCGGTTGGCGTTTTCCAATCCGGTCCCATCCATTTCTCCTTACCTGATCCGTAAACCGTGGTGAAATCGAGCTGCTCTTCTGTAGCATCGAGGTTGAAGAAGAGTTCAAAGACTTGGTCATGGACTAATTCCGGCGTACAGTTTGGCTTATCCACTTTGTTGATCACCACCACTGGCGTTTTACCCAAAGCCAAAGCTTTCTGCAATACGAAACGCGTTTGTGGCATAGGACCTTCAAAGGCGTCCACCAACAGGATTACCCCGTCGGCCATGTTCAATACACGTTCTACCTCACCCCCAAAGTCGCTGTGCCCTGGGGTATCGATGATGTTAATCTTAGTGTCTTTCCACTGAATGCTCACATTCTTAGAAAGAATAGTAATCCCGCGCTCACGCTCGAGGTCGTTGTTGTCCAACAGGAGGTCGTCCACTTGTTGATTATCACGGAAAAGCTTCGCAGTGTGAAGCATGTTGTCTACCAAGGTGGTTTTACCGTGGTCAACGTGGGCGATGATAGCGATGTTGCGCAATTTCATGTGCTGAAAAAATTTGCGGCAAAAGTAGGCTCTTTTATCGCGATAGTCTAACTTATTAAGAACCAGTTTTCACCCTTAATCTTTAATTGCCATGAAAAACTTCCTTTTTGGGGCACGTACTTGGCGTGTCCTACTTTGTCTGAGCTATGTGCTTGGGGTCCAATTCCTTAGCGCACTCACCGCCGACACTACCTCCTTCGATTTTCGAACCATAGGTCACGGCGCACAGAGTTTCCAAGCACAACTTCATATCGATAGCCTCGGTGGAAGTATGAATTTGATGCCTTTTTGCGATCAGATCTTCTACGGGTCGCGCAGCGACCCGTATATCGTCCTCGAAAAATCATCGAATTTCCTTACATCCGGCTGTTTTCCATTGCGCTCTTACTACCCTTTGAGAATTGTGGGCGAGGGCTGGCTGACCAGCACCGGCGATAAGGGGTGGTTCTTCGTACCGCCAAACGTCCTCCCAGGGGATACTAACGTGTTCTTGACAGGAGTGGGCCCGCACAAGGTGTATTGGCTCAGCGCCGACCACCCCGACGGCGTAGGGGTGGAAAGTGAGTGGGACGGCAGGCGAGTGAAATCGGAATACAAAAACGGCCGATGGATCAAGCGGATTCGGCTGCCATAATCGGACAGAATTCACTAAGTTGCACCTTCAACGAATACGCATATGTACAGTACACCTTGGATGAGCGATATCGTGGTCGGCACTATGCGCTGGGGAGTTTGGGATGCCAAATTCACTACAGCGGAATACGAGGCCATCATTGCTCACTCGATGGAATTAGGGTTTACCACCTTTGACCATGCCGATATTTACGGGGATCATACTACTGAGGCGGAATTTGGGGCGGCATTGAAGCTACACCCGGAGTGGCGCTCTCAAATGGAATTGGTCACAAAGTGCGGCATCATTAGAGTGTGTGATCAAAAGCCAGATCATTATGTGAAGGCCTATGATTTCACCAAGGCGCACATCCTTCAAAGTGTGGACGACAGTTTGACCAACCTGCACACGGATTACATTGATGTGCTACTGTTGCACCGTCCAGATGTATTGATGGATCCAGATGAGATCGGCGAGGCCTTTGAGCTGCTCTACCAAAGCGGCAAGGTGCGCAGTTTCGGGGTCAGCAATTTCACTCCATCACAGGTGGAGCTGTTGCAGACCACCGTGCCAGTGGGCGTACACCAGATTGAAGTATCGGTCAAGGAGGTCAGTGCCTTTGATGACGGTCGCTTGGATCAGTGCATGATAGATAATATCATTCCGATGGCTTGGTCGCCCTTAGGTGGCGGTGCATTGCCTGAAGAGCTTATGAAAACCTTAACGGCCATGGTGGCAGAATTTGGGGTCAGTCCTCAGGTCTTGGCCATCGCGTGGTTGTTGCAGCACCCTTCTGGTATTTTACCGGTAACGGGAACGACGAAAATGGAACGCCTCACAGAAGTAAAAGAAGCTTTGAACCTACCATTGGACCGACAGCAATGGTATACAATTTACCAGGCATCAACCGGAAAAAGCTTGCCTTAAATTATGGAGCATAACGAAAACCTACTTCCAGGTGCAGCCAACTACGAAAGTCATGTTGGACTGAAATTTCAATTGTACAATTCGCTCTTCTTGACCCTTCCACTCGACGGTATCAAGAACACAGGGATTTTCATTCCTGTATTGAATGAATATTGTTTAAACAGATTGGCCGAGGGACATAGTCCTAAGGAGATCATCGAGCAATTCTTTGACGAATACAAGGACGGTGAGAACGAGCAGGAGCAAATGGACTTCTTGTTCAAGGTCATTCAATACATTGAGCGCCAAGTCGTACTAGTAGATGCCCTAGAGGACGCTGCCTACAGCAAGCTCAACAACCTCGGTGGAAAGGGTTCCTTGAGCGAGTTTATGATTCGCATGGAGCGCGCAGGGAACCTGAATGAGCTGATGAATCGGCTGCAGGCATTCTCGATCCGCCCGGTGCTGACCGCTCACCCAACCCAGTTTTATCCTGGCCGAGTATTGGCCATCATTACGGATTTGACCGATGCCATTCAAGCCAATGACCTCACGGCCATTCGTATGTATTTGAAGCAGCTCGGGAAAACGCCTTTTTTCCAAAAGACAAAGCCAACCCCATACGACGAAGCCATCAACCTTATCTGGTATTTACAGAATGTGTTCTACCAGAGTGCGGGAGATATTACGGCAGAGATGCGCCGTTCTTTACCAAATTGGGACGGTACGCTGAATTTGATTAACCTCGGATTCTGGCCTGGAGGTGACCGCGACGGTAACCCGTTTGTGAGCGTGGAGACCACCTTACAAGTGGCCGGTAGACTTCGCGATGTCTTGCTGCAATGCTATTACCAAGATTTACGTAGACTTCGCCGCCGCATCTCATTCTCAGGAGTGTACGAGGAGCTTATGGACATCGAAAAGATGGTGTTGAAGTGTATACGCCACCAAGAGGAATGGGATTTTGTGAAGTTCCGTAGTGCCTTGCACAAGGTACTTTCGGATTTGCACGAACAGCACGATGGCATCTTCGTGGAGCTCGTGGAAGAGCTCTTGGATAGAGTGGCACTTTTCGGATCGCATTTTGCGAGCATAGATATCCGCCAAGACAGTCGTGAGATCAAGCGAGCCTTTGATGCTTTGGCTGAGCAATTGGGGGTAGCAATACCAGAAACTCCTGGTGAGTTGTTTGCCCTGCAAGCGGCTTGGGACGGAACCCTTACTGGTGATGATCGCGTGGATGATACCTTACAGAGCTTCCGCGTAATTCGCGAAATACAAGCTAAGAATGGTCCTAAAGGGGCTCATCGATATATCATCTCGAACTGTCGCGGTGCCATGGATGTGGCGCGCGTGTTCGCCTTAGCGCGATGGACCGCCTTCGGAGACGAAAAGATTACGGTAGACATTCTGCCGCTCTTCGAAACCATAGACGATTTGATCGGCGCAGGCGCCTCAATGAATACATTGTATTCTGAAGCCAATTATCGTGCGCACCTCACCCAACGTGGCAACAAACAAACCATCATGCTTGGGTTCTCAGACGGAACCAAGGACGGTGGTTATATGAGTGCCAACTGGAACATTTACCGTGCGAAGGAAAACCTAACGCGCATTTCAAATCAGCACGACATCGATGTGCTCTTCTTCGACGGTCGAGGCGGGCCGCCAGCACGTGGTGGTGGTAATACTCATAACTTCTACGCTTCATTGGGCTCGCAAATTGCGTCGTCAGAAATTCAATTGACCGTACAAGGTCAAACCATCTCGAGTAACTTCGGTACGCCGGAGAGTGCGCAGTTCAATATGGAGCAGCTCATCACTGCAGGTTTAGAAAACATCTTGTTGACTGATGAGACCAAAACTTTGGAGCCGCAAGAGCGTCAGCTATTAGAGGAATTGAGCGACATCAGCTTGAAATTCTATAAAGAACTTAAAGGGCACCCGCTCTTCACCGAGTTCTTAGAGGAGATGAGCCCGCTAAAGTATTACGGTATGGCCAACATCGGTTCACGCCCGTCGAAGCGCGGAAAGGCCAAGAAGCTTGAGCTCGACGACTTGCGAGCCATTCCGTTTGTAGGGGCTTGGTCACAGCTGAAGATGAACATCCCTGGCTTCTATGGTCTGGGTAAGGCCTTCCAGGATTTGAGCGAGGCGGGCAGGTTGCATGAAGTGCAAAGCCTGTATCGCAAGTCTAAATTCTTCCGCACCCTCATTGAAAACTCGATGCAGAGTATGTGTAAGACTTTCTTCCCGTTGACCTCGTACATGGCTGACGATGCCAAATTTGGTGTCTTTTGGGGAGTGCTTAACGATGAGTTCGAACGGACCGAGAAGTTTGTATTGAAGGTCAGCGGACAGCCGGAGTTATTGAGCAATAACCCTGGTATCAAGGCTTCCATTGCCTTGCGCGAGAATATTGTTCTTCCGCTGCTGGTCATTCAGCAATATGCGTTGATTTCTTTGCGAGAGGAGCAGCTTACCGAGCCGCAGCGTGCAATCTATGAGAAAATGGTTGTGCGTTCCCTCTATGGAAACATCAATGCCTCTCGAAACAGCGCGTAGCGCAAAATTTTAGACCCAAAAAAAAGGCGCCCGCAGGGCGCCTTTTTTTATTCTTGGAATCTCAGGTCGTACCGCCAACCGGCATAAACCTGACGACCCATGATGGGACCCCAGACGATAGAAGCGTCAAAATTTCCGTCGAATGGAAGATCTCCGCCGACAATGGGATCCAATTGACGAACATTGAGCAAGTTCTGAAAGCCTACATAGATTTGGCCATAAGAGCGCCCCTCTTTACTAAACTGTGCATTGAGCATGGTAAACGCTGGACTTCTCTTGGCGTAGCCGTTCGTCGGTAAACGCTGGGAACTGTTGTAGGTGCTGTTGAGCTCAAATCCTAAACCCTTTCGTCCAGAGTAGCTTACACCGGCGTAAACAAGATGGGGTACGTAAAGGATGGCTTCTTCTAATTTGGGTTCATATTCTCCCAAAGTACCTGTGTTGACCTGCTGCACATTTTGATAACGGTAAGCAAGCTTAAACATGGTTCTATGGATAAGTTCGTATTGACCGCCGACTTGAATACTGGTGGAATAAGGCATGGCTCCATTGGCAAAACCGTAGTAATAGGTAGCGGAATCCATAGAGTTATCAAAGTCAAACACAGTTTTATTAAAAAACAATGTGCGGTATACATCGAAGTAGAGTTGAAGCTCCTTAAAGAAAACATCCTTAGTGAAAATGATGCTTTGCCCGGAGGTAATGGCATCTTCCACAGGTAGTTCAAACAATCCCTGGGGTTCATGGTAAAAATCAAAGCCTCGGTTATTTGCCATGTATCCCATGTATTCTGCCCCAAGTGTAGCTACTCGATACGAATAACTCAATTGACTTCGGAAAGACCAAGGCCCTTTGGTGTATTTCAGATGTATCCGTGGTACGGGATAAAAGCCTTTTGAACCGCTGTCAAAATCTTGTAAATAGTCTATTCTTTGACCGAGGATTAGGCTAAGACCTTGTCCATCTGGAGACGAAACATAACTGTATTCTGCATAGGCGCCAGTGATTAAAGTATTATAGTCTCCAGTTCTTCCCCAAATCTCTTGATCGAGATTTCTCCAATTGAAATCCATTCCGGTTTTCAAAGTATGACGCGTATCTACTATGTTGTCTTGGAAGATAAGATTACCATATAGATTTCGCTCAATTGCGTTGAATGTTCTGTTTCCAAAATAGCTGTCAAGATCTTGGTAAGTAGCCGAGAATTGAGTTCCAATACTCCTATTAATCCCGCCATCAAGGAAGTAGCCACGTTTCGCCCAAAGTTCATATCGGTTTGATTCTAGCTCGTGAGACCAAATTGGAACCAGAGTAGCATAGCCATATAGCGTGCTGCCTCCGATATTGTTGATAATGCTGGCTTTCAGACCAAATTGGGCCTCACTATTCTTCCCATTGTGCTTCCAAGCGTTTTGAACGAAAATATGGTTCGATAATGGGGCATCTAAATACCCGTCGCCATTACCGTCCCAGCGGAACAATTGCTGGCGTCCATGGACCATCACATTTGAATACCAGCGCTCACTTTGCTTCCAAGTGTAAACGGCATTTTGCTCAAACCTGCCGGGTCCAGCAAACAAATTGAAATGCGCCTTCTGCTTGGAGAAGCTAGGGCGCAACTCATAGTTGATTTGTCCACTCATGGCACTGGCGCCATTTACTACGCTTCCAGGACCTTTTGACAACTGGATGCTCTGAATCCAAGCTCCGGGAATAAGAGATAGGCCTAATACTGAGGATAGACCACCCATAGTTTGAAGGTTGCCGCGGGTATAGAGCGCATATGGTCCTTCTAGTCCAAGGAGTTTGATTTGTCGAGTGCCGGTTACTGCATCAGTAAAAGAGGCCGAGATAGAAGCGTTGGTTTCAAAGCTCTCGCTCAGGTCACAACAAGCGGCTTTGCGCAATTCAACCTCCGAGATGAGTTCTTGACTAAGCACCGATTTTTTTGACAACGAAATACCCGGGTCCATATCGACTTGGACCTCTTCGAGCGTTTCAAATAATTCTATCTCGGAAGTATCCGCGATTTGAGCGCTCATCGACCCTACAGAAAGTAGGCCAATCAAAACCCAATGGTTACGAAAAGTCATGGCCTAGTGCTTGTGCTTTCCGCCGTGTGCATGGTGTTCCTCGTGAGTTTCGCCAGGTTTGCAGAGTGGATCGCCTAGACCATGGGAAGCTCTCAAATCAGCATCTCTGTACCTGCAGCATCCGTGGATGTTTGCATATTGCTCATCCGTGGCCAAATGATCCTTAACATCATGACCCGCTTCGTTGATGGATGCTATGATCTCCTCTTGAGAAATTTTGTCATTGCGGAATGCTAAGGTTAATTGGTGCGTTTCACGGTCCCAATCTGCTTTTTTAACTCCTGGCAAGTAGGCCGCGTTTTCGATGCGTTCCTCACACATGCCACAGAGTCCGTCGACCTCAATGGTGGTTTCAGTGAATTTGCTTTGTGCCCCTAGGCCCATTGCGCTACAAAGCGCGATAGATATAAATAATGATTTCATTGTACTTGATTTTTTGTGAATTAAGGATGTTGCTAATGACCATCCTGCAATCACGCGTACAACGTTAATCTATGTAGAGCGATATAGAGTGGAGGTCCTGTCGATTGAACTTCAAAGGTAGTATTTGAGAGAGGGCCGTCTATATGTTGATGCTCTGCGGATTGAAAAATTTCGGGTGTGATAAAAGGCAGTGCAATACTTACCTCACTGCTTTTGACCATTAGGTCTAATGAAGTGTAGGTTGTCTCGCAGCAATCTTCTTCGCTTTTCTCAGTCTCTGGAATGCATGACTTGATTTCGGTATGGCAGCAAGAAGGTTCGGTGTTGACTGAATGATGGTCTTCGTGGGTAATGCCGAGATGTACAGAACTTTCGTGTTGACAGAAGTGCAATAATCCTACCGCACCAGTGGAGACCAAGGTGTAAAAGAGTGTGAAAACCAGTAGGATTAATCTTCTCATGAACACGAAATTACTCAATACTTTAGCCACAAATGCAAAAACTATGCAAAAAGTACTCTTATTAGGATCGGGAGAATTGGGTAAAGAAGTAGTCATTGCTTTACAACGACTGGGTTGTACAGTTATAGCTTGTGACGCTTATGAAGGTGCGCCAGCCATGCAAGTGGCTGATCATTTCGAGGTGTTTTCTATGTTGGATGGTGATGCTCTTGAGGCGGCTGTAAAGAAACACAACCCAGAAATAATCGTCCCAGAAGTTGAGAGTATTCGTACAGATAAACTGTACGAGTTCGAGCAAAGTGGTATTCAGGTAACTCCATCAGCAAAAGCGGCCAATTTCACTATGAATCGTAAGCTTATTCGCGATTTGGCGGCTAAGGAGTTAGGCTTGCGCACCGCGCCTTATGCTTATGCTACGAACATAGAAGAATTGGAAACCGCTGTGGCGACCATTGGTTTGCCCTGTGTGGTGAAGCCGTTGATGTCCAGTTCAGGAAAAGGGCAGAGTGTAGTGAAAGATACTAGCGAGTTAGAAGCGGCTTTTACTTATGCCATGGAGGGAAGTCGTGGTGATTTGAAAGAAATCATAGTGGAAGGATTCATTGATTTTCATACTGAAATTACCTTACTCACGGTTACACAGAAAAACGGACCTACGTTGTTTTGCGCACCTATAGGACACCGACAGGAAAGAGGCGATTACCAAGAAAGCTGGCAGCCGTGTGCCATGGATTCGGCACAATTGCTAGAGGCACAAGATATGGCCAAGAAGGTCACCGAGGCACTCGGGGGTGCAGGTATTTGGGGTATTGAATTCTTCTTGGGTGATGATGCCGTGTATTTCTCAGAGCTCAGTCCGCGCCCGCATGATACTGGTATGGTGACCTTAGCAGGAACGCAGAACTTCAACGAATTTGAATTGCATGCTCGCGCATTATTGGGCTTGTCTATACCCGAAATTGAATTGAGATACCCTGGGGTTAGTGCGGTGATTCTTGCTGAAAAGGAAGGTGAACCTGTATACAGTGGCTTAGATGCAGCCAGTGCTGAACCACAGGCGGACTTCAAGATTTTCGGTAAACCTACAACGCGCCCTTATCGTCGTATGGCGGTAGCGCTGGCCTATGATAGAACCGGTGAAGAATCTATGGATAGGCTAAGAGAAAGGGCAGCTCGTATTGCATCAATGATTACAGTGCATTAATCTTTGCGCGAATGGTCTCCTGGAATTTGTGGATGCCTTCCGAATTCAGGCCATCGAGCACTTCTCCTTGCATTCGATGATAGCGAAGTCCTCGCTTAAAGGCATCAACGATGTTGGGATTACTACTTTTTAGGTAGTTGATAGAGCTATAAGAGAATAGTGCTACGCTATGGTGGTCCGTAATTTCAAGAAGTGCTCCGTCGTTAATGGTCAAATAGTCGCATAGCGTCATTTGATAAGGTTGACCTTGCGAGGTTTGTTGTTTTTTAATGTCTTGGACCAATTCTTCCAGAACCCCCTCCAATTCGTTTTTCATGGCAGCGACTAATCGATCACTGGCCATTTTCACTCTCTTGATGTATTGGATTTGATTGATCAAATTATCGAAGGAGGATAGCGTCCAGAATTCCGTCACTTTCAGTTGACGGCTTAATTGACTTAATTCTTTTCCCTTTTCGAAAAGTATGTTTGGGGCATGTGAAGGGTCGAATCTATCGTTGCGACGCAAGTGTTCTAGGTTCCATAAATAGAATCTAAATGCGCTCAGAGTAGGCCTGTCCATGTAACGGTATATAGGAACCTCTTTAGCGATAAAGTACAATTGGGCTCCGGGTATTTTTAGGGCCGCGTTCAAATTAAGTCGGGTATTTTCGAGATAAAAGTCGATATCGTCGTACCCTTTGATCGGAGGAAGAGTCGTACACACCACCACTAAAGAATTCTCTTCAGTATTTTTTCTCAAGGCATCGATACTCAGGGAAAAATGATCCGCTAATCGAATAAGTTCGTCAGTCGTCAATGGAGTAGTGCCTGTTCTCTTACGATACAACGAGGCTCTTGAACATCCGAGTACTTCCATGAGTTCTGCCGTGATTTTACGCTTACCTTTGGTGGAGCTGAAAATCTCGTCGAACAATTGAGTTTGGAATTCGTTCGGAGTATACATGGCCATTAACTTGAGAGTTAAAGTTAACTAATTGCACGAACCCTTGACCTCAACCTCCTTAGAATCTTCGGTTTTAGATAATATTCCTGGGCAAATACTTCATTTACCTACAGGCGAAATGTTACCTATGACCACCCCTGAACTGCGCAGAAGTAGCGGGAAATATTTAACGCTTCGTGGATTGAGATTGACTAATGCGATCATTCGCAAAGGTATTTTACAGGTGGCGGGTAGCCCTTGGTTGCCAGGTTTTTGGAACCTGAGTGCTGAAAAAGCAGAGGTGGCGCTACAAGCTTTTCAGGCACAAGGCGCAACATGTACATTATTTTTATCGTTCACGGATGCCCCCGTAAGTTCCAAAGGGTGGCACAGTTACAAGGGTGATCCCTATATGGTACTGCCTATTTCTTGGTCCAGCTTTGATGAATATGTGGCTGAGATGAAGAAAAAGTACCGTGCACGTGTTCGTAAGGTGCAAAAGAGTAATCAAGAAATACGAGTTGAGGTACTGCCTAAGGAGGGACCTCAGTTTGAGCAGTGTTTAGTGATGTTGGAGGATACCTTGAGAGACAAGGTATTGGCCTTACCTGGTAACTTGGAGCATTTGCTAGGGACGTTTAACAGATGTTTCGGAGGGTCGTTTAAGTTATTTGGTTTTTACCGCGGTGAAGCCCTAGTGGGTTTTATTTCCTGCATTGAAGATGGTCCGGTGCTTCGTGCGATGCATTTTGGTCAAAGTGACAATGCACCTGAGGGCTTTTACAGTCATGCGATGTTTACCTTAATTGGACACGGAATAACGACCGGCGTAAAAAGAGTGCATTTAGGAAGAACGGCCTCAGAAATTAAAAGTACCTATGGCGCTGTACCGGAAGAAAACTATTTCTCCTTTTATAGTCCTAGTAGGTTCTTTCAATTTTTGATGCGACTTGCAGATAGGTATTACCGTCCAAAGTCTTACACCTTGCGCTTTCCTTTTGGAGATGTCTCGAAATAGACTATATTAATGGCAACAACAAAACACTACCACATCATGAATGAAACATACCGCAAGGTCTTTGAGAACAACAAGAAATGGATCGAAAGCCACACCTCTAAACAACCGGATTTCTTTGAACATTTGGCCAAAGGTCAAAGTCCAGAATTTCTTTTTATTAGCTGTGCAGATTCTAGGGTGCCAGTAAACAATATTATGGGACTAGACCCAGGAGAAGTTTTTGTGCACCGAAATGTTGCCAATCTTGTGGTCAATACTGATATGAATATCCACAGTGTGATTCTTTACGCTATTATGCATTTAAAGGTGAAGCATGTAGTGGTCTGTGGTCATTATAATTGTGGCGGTGTTGCTGCTGCCATGGGCAATCAAAGCTTAGGCTTGATTGACGGTTGGTTACGTGAAATCCGTGACGTTTACAGGCTTCATGCGGCCGAACTTGATGCTATTGAGAATCAGGGTGCACGATACAACCGACTTATCGAATTAAATGTTTTTGAGCAGTGTAATAATATTCTCAAGACAGAATATTTCCAAAAGAGTCATGCAAATGGTGGGGCTCCATCTGTTCATGGCTGGGTCTTTGATATCTCAAAAGGAGAATTAATAGATCTTGATTACGATTACAAGGGTCAGATGGACAAAATGAAGTCCATCTACGACATTAATGGATAAAATTGAAATATTTTCAAATGAATGGGGCGCCTTTACTGTAGCAAGTAGAGGCGCTTCTTTGTTGTCATTGCATATAGGAGGGAAGGAACTGTTACACGAATTTGGAGATCAGCGCTACGATTGGGCTTCCGGGGCAGTTATGTTTCCCTTTCCGGTTCGCATGTCTTCTGGGACGGTAATGGAATTCGAGGGGGCCGAGTATCACTGGCCTATCAATGATGAGAAACACCGCGCTGCGCTACACGGCTTTACACCTTGGGAGGAATTTGAATTGTGCCGGATCTCCGAAGGCATACAAGCAAGCTGGACGTATGACGGTTCGAAAGACTTTTATCCATTTCCTTGTCAGCTAACGATTACCTATATCCTCAGTAAGGAAGGCCTGAGCCTTACGTGCCGTGTTCAAAATTCAGGAACAACGAGCTTGCCTTATCATATGGGTTGGCATCCGTATTTCAAGGTCGACGAAAAACCAACTTTAGCTGTAGTACCAACCCATCGATTAAAGAAGAACGAAGTGAGCCATCCGGGTGACAAAATTCCTTTTCTAGGATTCGATTGGGCCGAAGAAATGGACGGAGCTTTTTTTATGGAATCCATTCAGCTTGGGTCTATTGAAATTCAACCTTTATCTACCATTACTCAGGTATTCCGTCCAGCATGCGCACCTTTTGTTGCCATCGAGCCTATTACGGGCCTCGGTCACCCAAATTTCCCTTGGCGCATTGTTCTGCCAGGAGAAGCGGACGAGGTCGTTACTACTATTAGATTGATGCGTCGATAAAGGCTTTTAGTTCTGTTTTGCTGATTACAGGATTGGCGCCTTCTTTACTCGCAACCATTGCCCCAAGAGCGGCGGCGTAATCCAGCGCTAATTGAGGTTCCAATAAATGCGAAATACCGAAGAGCATCGCAGCTAAAAAGCTGTCACCTGCGCCAACCGTGTCCTTTACCGATACCGTTCCTGTAGGGTATTCATTCGTTGTGATGAATGTTGTGCTTACCTGTCGATCTTGTAGAATGTCTATAAGCTTTTGCCCAAGTTCGTCACGACCAATGGCCGAGATTACGGCACTATCCAGTCCTAGATTCTGAGCATGAATAGCCACGTTCTTGGGTGCCCCGCCGGGCTTAGCGCCAGAAGGAAAGAGGTCCCAATACTTCGCCGAAGCAATAGAGTTTAGGCATCTTTTTGGGTTAATTGGTCCTGCAACTCTTCCAAACTGACCCCCTTTGTTTCGGGCATTATGAAGTGCGTAAACATAAGTTGAAGCACCATGAAGGCAGCGAAGAAAGCGAATACTGTCCAACCAGGAAATGCTTCGATCACTACCTCGCCGAGCATGGTGATGAGCGCCGCAAAGACCCAATGCGTTCCTGTGCCCCAAGCTTGACCCGCTGCACGCACGCTGTTCGGGAAGATCTCTGAGATGAATACCCAAATCACGGCACCTTGACCTACTGCGTGAGAAGCAATGAAGGTGAGGATGAAGAAGAGGTTGAACCCTGCTGAGGCCTCGGTTTTAAAACCATAGGCCACCATCGCCAAAGAGATGATGTAGCCGACTGAGCCGATGTACATCAGCGATTTACGTCCCATTCGGTCGATGAGATAGAGGCCGACGAAGGTGAAAATCAGATTGGTCCCGCCGATTGAGATGGAAGAGAGAAGGGAATCGGACGAGGCGAATCCTGCGTTCTCTAGAATCACTGGTGCATAGTACAAGATGAAATTGATTCCGCTCAACTGGTTGAAGAAGGCGAGTAAAAAGGCAAGAAGAAGGCTCTTGTTGTATTTGCCGCTGAATACGTTCTGAGTGTTTGGACTTTTGTCTGAGTGATTAACGATGGCGTCTAGTTCAGCTTTAGCTGTGGCGCTATCTCCATGTATTAATTCGAGTGTTTGCAATGCCCCTACGGTGTCATTTTTTGTGACGGCGAGCCAGCGAGGGGAATTGGGCACCCCTAAAATTAAAAGACAATACAGCGCTGCAGGTATTGCTTCAACACCCAGCATCCAGCGCCAGTCGTTATCCCCACCTACACCGTTGAGCAGGTAGTTCGAAATGAAGGCGATAAGGATTCCGAAGACGATGTTAAACTGGTACAGTGCAACCAGGCGTCCGCGTTTTGCAGCAGAGGAGATTTCACTGATGTAAGTAGGAGCCGCCACTGTGGAAGCGCCAACGCCCACACCGCCAAGGAAACGAAAAAAACTGAAGCTGTAGGGATCAGGCGCAATTCCGGAGCCTATGGCGCTGATCAGGTAAAGTACACCTACCCAAATGAGGGTTTTCTTGCGGCCTAATTTTTTGGTTGGGATTCCGCCTCCCATAGAACCCAGCACGGTTCCCCAGAGCGCCATGGACATTATAAATACGCCATGAAACCATGAAGAGGTTTGCCAAAGTTCTTTGATGGGTGCGTTTGCACCGGAGATTACGACAGTATCAAAACCGAACAAGAAGCCGGCTAAGGCCACCGTAAGGGACCAATTCCAAGTTTTGTTCATTTCAGAGTGAGTTAACGAACGCACAATGTAATGAAATAATTGACTTTAGTACCCGGCGCTAAGTTGCATCCAATAGGCCCAAGTTTGGCCTAATTCCGCTTGTAATTTTGCCCGTTGGATTTGCGCTTTTGCAAAATAGCTTGTACGTAAGTTGACCTTGATTAATTCGCTATCGCCGAGCACGAGTTTTTTCTGCTCTGCCTGAAGTAATTGGAATACTGACTCTTGGTTGGTAACGCTTGCTTTTACAGCGGCTTCAAGTTGGAGTAATTGGGTGGTTGTGCTGCTTAAGGCGTTGTCCCACTGATTCTCAATGGCTGAGCGCTCCCATTGAAAGCTTTCTAATTGTAGGCTCTGGCTCTGCGTGTAGCCTCTTCCTTCTCTTAAGAACAGTGGGATGCCAAGTTTGGCATTTACCAATCTATTGTTAGCATCGAAATCACCTTGGCTCGGCAACGCTTCAAAATTACCGGGTAGCAAGTAGGCACCGCCCACGGCAATTGTAGGTTTTAGGTATTCTCGGGCCAATTGCCGCTTAAGACGCAACTGCTCTTCTTTTTGATCGTTGTAGGTCCAGAGTGGGTGTTCTTTATCCCATAAGATAGTTTCCGTTTGTCTCGGTAATTCCGCAGAAGGTTTAACATAGGGTTGAAGGACAACAGGGCGTTCCTCTGCCGACCAAAGCCAGTTGCTCAGATCATATAAGGCCTTAACCGCCTTACTCTGTGCGCTGTAGAAATCTGTTTCCCAAGTGCTGACTAAGGCTCTGGCGTCCAAGGTGTCCATTGCAGAGGCATCGCCTGCTTCAAAGGCACTAATGGTAAAGACATAGACTTCCATTGCTGCATTCCAAGCTACCTCATAGGCCTCAACATTTTGGTCTGCTTCAAACCACTCCCAATAAGTTTGGACGGCCTTTGTCAATAGTTCATTGCGGTACAACTCTGCCTCTGCGGCACTGAGTTCGACTCCAGCTTTTGCCAAGGCGAGGTCGGTGCGGCGTACGTCTGTCAATAATCCCTTGCCCAGATTGATCATTCCGCCAACGGCGAATAAACCCTCGGGTGGAAGTTTATCTTGAGGATTGGTATAGAGTCCATCGATGCTGTTCCAATCTAGTTGTAGTTGGACCGGGCTAGCCGTCGCACTGCTCAGTTGAACTCCGGGTCTGCGAAAGTATTGTTCTCCGTTGAATTCTTTGCTGGCCAAAGTGCCGCTGATATAGGGGTCGAACGCACCGCGAACCTTTCGCAATTCCGCTTTGGCAATGGGGAGTTTGTTGCCCACGGCCTTTAGAAGAGGGTGGTTTTGATCTACCCATTGGATGAATTCATCGACTGTCAGGACGCTATCTACCTCCTTGTGCTGAGCTGAAAGTGAGGTCAAGAGGAAGTAGAATCCAATAAAAAGAAATCGCTTCGCCATTATTTCAATTTGAGTTTTGGTTTGTCCAATTTCTCTTTGGCCTGCACTGGCTCATAGTAGTCCGGCGGAAAGGTGTTGAGCTGACGCCACATTTCGTACCATACTGGTACAGTATTCAAAAGTGCGATTCCTCTGGCACCGGTTCCGGCACGCAAGTTTTGTGGCCATTCCTCCTCTGGAGCCACTAATATGCGGTATTTGCCCTTCTCATTTGTGATTCGGTCGATTGCTATGACCGCCCCGCTAAAAGTACCATAACTGGTATTTGGCCATCCTCTAAAAACAATGGCGGGCCAACCGTCGAATTGGAACATTACTTGGCTCCCTTCATGAATCAAAGGCATGTCTATGGGGCTGATATATAGTTCAACGGCTAATTCATAGGCGGTAGGCACGATGGTGGCTAAGGGTGTGCCCTCTTTCACCGTTTCGCCGATCCCCTGCTTTTTTACTTTGGCCAGCATTCCTGTTTGTGGTGCCAAGATGTAGTAGTAGCCGCTGCGCACTTGGTAATTCCGCAAGGTGTTCTGCAACTTCGCGAGTTCTCCTTGACTAGCCGCTAGAGCCCCTTGGGCTGTAGCAAGTTCGCTCTGGGCTTTTGAAATTTTCTCCAGATAGGCATTGCTGTTGTTGCCTAATTCTAATTTGGCATCGAGCTGCCTGTTTTTGCTCATTTCCCACTTCTGCTGTGCTTCCTTGGTTTTTGCTGTGCCTTGAGCCAACTTAACACGGTATTGTTCCACTTCCGTGCGGCTTTTCAGTCCTTGATTGAAGAGTTGTTCAAAACGATTCGCCTGGTCTTGTGCGACCTTTAGATTTTGAGCTTCTGCTGTATAGTTAGCTGAATCTGCCTGCGCAGCAGCACGGGCGGCCTGTAATTTGAAGGTCAAGCTCTGGGCGCTGATTTGCTGATTGGTGCGTAAGGTTTGCACCAAGGATTCTAAGGCGCTGACCTTGGCTATATAGCTTTCTACACCGTTTTGTTTGGCGTCCAATTGTTCTTGGGTACGTGCAATGAGCTCTGGATCCAAGTATTCGTTCTGAATTTCCTGAAGTCTGGCAATCGTATCTCCTTTCTCTACGAGGTCTCCTTCTACGGCATACCATTGTGCGATTTGGCCTGCGATGGCGGCTTGAATCTCACTAGGGCGTTGTTCGGGCTGGCGCATAGTCACGGTTCCTTTGCCCTGGATGTTTTGTGTCCAAGGGAGGAAAAGTCCACCTAGACTTACGAACGCGGCGATGAAGAAGGTGCGCTTCACCTTAGGACCGATGAAAGGATTGTTTAGCTTCTCGAAGCTCTCGTATCGCTTAGTGTCTAATCGGTCATTAATTCTGTTTTTCGAAATATTTAGCATGGCTTATAGTTCGATGGTTTGAGTACTGTTTTCTTTAACGGTTGGAAGGTTCGATGCTGCCACTAGAGTCCAAGGTTGGCTTGGGTCCCAGATGAATTCGATAATGCTCTTACGTTCTTTTGGGTCAAAAAGATGGAAGATATCGTCCAGCAAGAGCAAGCGCGGTCGAACGACAATGGCTCGCGCTAAAAGGATTCGTTCAACCAAACTACTCGAAAGAGGTCTTGCTGTTGGTCCCACCATCGTTTCATAACCTTTCGGGAGAGATTTTATAAAGCTTTGTAGTCCTAATCCTTGAACCGCCCATTCCACATCGCTGAGCCCAATTTCGGGTCTTCCTAAGGTGATGTTCTCCACAAGGGTGCCCTCAAATAGGTCTTCGCTCAAGAAGCAATCTCCTAAATGGTATCGAAGGTCGGCTGTATTCAGGTTGCCTGAGGGATAACCGTTAAAGCTCACGGTGCCATGGCTGGGTTCGTACTGTACGGCGAGTAATCGCAATAGCGTGGATTTACCTGAGCCATTGGGCCCGGTAATCACCGCACGAGCTCCCGAAGGGATGGTTAAATTTAAGTTGTTTAGGATGGCGCGAGATCCGTCCTCAGACATGTAGGTCAGGTCTTTGAGCTCCAAAGAAGCACCCATGCCTGTATCGACGGTGTCGAAAAGCATTGCGCCTTGGTCTTCCTCGAGTGGGATGTTGGTTACGGTACTCATTTTCTCCACAGCGGTGAGCACATCGTAAATAGGCTCCATGGTGAGTATGAGTTTCTCTGCAGAGTTAATGATGAGGATGATGACGATTTCTGAAGCAACGAATTGGCCCACATTAATCTCATTTTGAATCACCAAAAGTCCGCCTATGATCAACAAACCGAGCGTTACAAAGGCTTTGAATCCGACGATATTCGCATATTGGAAGATCAATACTTTCCAGTGACGCTTTCGATGTTCGAGGTAGCGATTGACCAATTCATCTGTCCGCTCCAAGGGTAATTCGGTATGTCCGGCCCTTTTGAAAGTGTCCATCGTACGGGCGATTTCCTTGAGCCAGTGTGCAATTTTGTATTTGTAGGTACTCTCTTGCATACTACTATCCAATCCTCTTGGTCCCGTGTAGTACAGAATCGCGATCAGTACTATAATCAATGCCACGCCAAAGGTTATAAAGAAGGGGTGGTAGGTACTCAATAGAATGAGGCCGATGATAATTTGTAATGATGATGCGCTGAAATCCATAAGAATCGTGGAGAGTCCTTTTTGCACGTTCAGCGTATCAAAGAATCTATTGATGAGTTCTGGTGGATACTGCCCTCGGATTGAGGCATTTTGAAACCTTGGGATTCTATAGGTGAATTCAAAAGCGGCACGTGTGAAAATACGCTGCTGTAAAATCTCGCTAATGGATAATTGTAAAATCTGCAATACACCACCCACGAGGACGCCTAAGGTCACCACGGCGCTAAGGATAATCCAACTAGTGCTGACCATGCCCGCTTGGATTAAACCAATGATGGCTTGTACGCCCAACGGTAAGCTGAGGTTTACAATAGCATAAAAAAGGGCGTAGGCATATAGGTATATAATGTCTCGGCGGTCCTCCGAGAGCATCGCGATAAATTTCTGAAAAGGGTTTTTGGTCATCGCTTTTGAATCGAGTTAAGGGTCATTTCGGTTAGAAAATCGACAATGGCGTCACGGCCAGTGGCGGCGTCGGAAAGGCGAGGCAGGTGTTCGGTGAAAAACTGCTGGCTTTGGGCTGCAGAAATCACGGTTGAAAACAAGCTGTGCGGGTATTTGTAGGCGGGGTTAATCTGCAAGGCAAGATTTCCGAGGGTGTCGCAGAGACTTTTATATCCTAGAAAGTATCCTTCTTCATTTTCGGCATCAACCTCTTTAGTCAGGTAGATTTTTGGGTATTCCGCCACGACCAAACGTTGAAGTGTACCTTCGTCAATATGAGGAATACGTTCGTCTTCATCCATAGGTAATACCAGTAACTCAATGGCTCGCTTTAATTTGTCTTCCGCGCTATTGAGCATCATGAATTCCTGAGCCATTTTTACCTCAAGCCATCCCCAATACCAGTTGATGAGGTAGGCGAGTAGCTGGTGCTTGTTTTGAAAGTAGCGATAGACGCTTGCTTCAGTGCTTTCTATGGGAAGACCAATTTTTTTAAAGGTCACATGCTCATATCCCATCTCTTCCATGAGTTCAATACTCTTGGAAAGAATTCGTTTTCCGAGGTTGGTTTCCTCTGGGTTCTTGTTGTAGAGCTTGGCGCTCACTGAAATATTCAGTGCATTCATATGATATTAACGCTATAGTCAAATAATTGTTTAACAATACAAATATAATAGTATTACTATTATTAAAAAAGATGGTCGGAATAATTAGACGTATCTTTGCCTTGCAATCGCACTGATGCTATTGCCACCTTTTATGACTTTTGATTCCTTAGGACTCGATTCTCGAATCCTAGCTGCCTTGAAAAATCAAGGATATACCCAACCCACACCTATTCAAGCTCAGAGTATTCCTATTCTTTTGGAAGGGTATGATTTACTCGGAACCGCACAAACCGGTACAGGAAAAACAGCTGCTTTTACCATTCCCATTATTGAGCATCTGCTCCAAGAAAAAACTTTTAAGACTAGAAAAATCAAGGCCTTAGTAGTGACCCCAACCCGAGAGCTCGCGCTCCAAGTAGGGGAAAACGCCAAGCGCTACAGCCACGGAACGGGTTTGCGTACAGCTGTCATTTTCGGGGGTGTAGGTCAAAATCCTCAAGTGGATCAGTTGAAAAAAGGGGTAGACTATTTAGTGGCTACTCCAGGTAGACTTTTGGATTTGCACCAGCAGGGTTTTATTGATCTGAGATTTTTGACACATTTCGTGTTGGATGAAGCCGATCAGATGCTAGACATGGGATTCATACATGATGTCCGCAAGCTTTTGAAGATCATTCCTCAAAAACGACAGAGCTTGTTCTTCTCGGCAACCATGCCGAAAGACATTATCTCCTTGAGCGAGCAAATCCTAAAGCCGAATTATAAGCAAGTACGCATTGCCGTGGCGAAGCCCACTGCGGAGCGTGTCTCACAAGAGGTATTCTATGTGAGCAAAAAGGAAAAACCAGCTTTGTTGGTGGAGATGTTGAAGTCTTTCGACGGTGAAACGTTGGTCTTTGGGCGCACCAAGCATGGTTGTGATAAGGTCGTTCGTATTCTGTCCAAAAAAGGCATTAAGGCTGCCGCCATTCACGGAAACAAGAGTCAAAATGCACGGCAGAAGGCACTTAAGGACTTTAAGGAGGGTCATTTGCAAGTATTGGTGGCTACTGATATCGCAGCACGTGGTATTGACATCTCAGGATTAGAATATGTAGTGAACTATGAGCTGCCTAATATTCCAGAAACCTATGTGCACCGCATAGGGCGCACGGGTCGTGCCGACGCATCGGGGAGTAGCGTGTCTTTCTGTTCTGCAGATGAACGCGAGTATTTGAAGGATATCGAGAAGTTGATAAAAATAGACATTTCTCTTGTTGAAGACCATCCATTTGCGGCTGGTGCTGCCGAGGAGTGGGCGGATCCTGAAAATCGCAAGCCTAAAAAGCCAGGCCAGCGCGGTCCTCGACCTGGGCGTGGCGGTAAGCCAAAATCAGATCGTCCAAATGGTCCTCGTGGTGCCGGCGGCGGTAAGCGCAAGCCACGGAGAAGATTTTAAAATATATCGTCAACCTATTTCTTAGGCGAGAATGAAACCCTTCGCGTGCCTGTGGCACTCGACTCGCTGCTGCGCAGCTGAAGTTTTCTTTCACTGGCCTCGTGTGGAGTGGATCTTTCGTTCAAACAAAGCCAGCATCCGCTTCGCGTCTGCGGTATTTTTCTTCATCCAAAATCCTGAAGCAAGCTTCGTATTTTGTCTAAAGAAAAAGCCAGCGCAAGAATTGCGCTGGCTTTGTTCTTTCTCGGGATCACCAAGTGGAGCTGGCGAGAATCGAACTCGCGTCCAAACAAGGAAGCCTGAGGCTTTCTACATGCTTATCTTGTGATTAGGTTTTCGACCAATCTCTGAGCACAAGCACCCTAATCATGGCTTAGCCTCTCAACTTGAATTAGCCCGCGAGGCAAGAGCTAATTGCATTCCCGAATTTTCCACACCTCGTGATCAAGCGCCTCAGGACTTGGGCTCTTGTGAGATGTTCAGCTCCTACACCTAGTGTAGGATTAGCAAAATCGACATCCTGTCAGATTAAGCGGCCAAAGCGTAAGAATCTTCGCCAGTTATAAAAAGTGAAGCGGTGTATTAACGAGCTGCCCCTTCCGCGCTCGACATGCTTACATCAACCTTCGGCTTGCTGTCAAAACCAGTCAGCCCCGATGTAGAGGGCAAAGATACACCAATTCTATGCCAAAATTGTGTGTAGTTACACTACCTTTAGTAGCATGAAAATCGGCATTCTTAGAGAGGGCAAAGTTCCTATAGACAAGCGTGTAGCATTGACCCCGCAGCACGCCTCGGCATTACAACAAATATTTTCGTGTACGGTGGTGGTGCAACCATCGACCATCCGTGCAATTGCAGATGAGGAATATGTTTCGGCAGGTATTCCGCTGCAAGAGGATCTGCGCGACTGTGATGTACTCTTTGGAGTGAAGGAAGTGCCCATTGATCAGCTCATCCCAAACAAGACATATTTTTTCTTTTCGCACACGTATAAAAAGCAGCCCTACAACGCCAAATTATTGAAGGCCTGTGTGGAACGAAATATTCGTTTGATTGATTACGAGTTACTCACTAAAAATGGTGTCCGTGTGGTTGCCTTTGGTCGATTCGCCGGATTAGTAGGGGCATACAATGGCTTACGCGGATGGGGTGAGAAATATGGTCAGTATAAATTGAAGCCGGCCCACGAGTGCAAGGACATGGAAGAAATGTTTGCGCAGCTTCAAGGCATAGATTGGCCTTCGGATGTGCGCATTCTGCTGACGGGAAAAGGCCGTGTGGCCTCGGGTGCCGTTGAGACTTTAAAGGCTTCTGGAATTCCGCAGATTTCTCCTGATGAGGTTGCAGGTTACGAAGGTTGTTTTTGGAGCCAATTGGACGTAGAAGAATACTATAAAACAAGCGATGGACGACCTTTTGATCGCAAGGAACTTTTTACTGATCCAAGTGGCTATGAAAGTAATTTCATGCGGTATGCTCCATTTGCCAAGCTATACATCGCAGGTCATTATTATGATAGCCGGGCGCCTTTTATTTTTACTCGAGAAGATGCGAAACGTGTCGACTTCGCCATTTCCTATGTAGCGGATATTAGCTGTGATATTGATGGACCGGTGGCTTCGACACTTCGAGCCTCTACCATTGCCGATCCGTTTTATGGATACCTGGCCTCCGAGGAGAAAGAGGTAGCTCACGATAATCCTGATGCTATTGGGGTGATGGCGGTGGATAACCTGCCATGTGAATTGCCGCGAGATGCTTCGCTAAGTTTCGGTAGTGATTTGATGATCCATGTCATTCCAGCGCTTTTTAATGGCGATGAAGAAGGTGTGCTCGAACGCGCTACGGAATGTACGGAGGGTGCATTGACTGATAAATACGCTTACCTTCAAGCATATATAGACCAAGCCTAATGGCTAAAAAGACACTACATACTCAGAAATCGGCCACAGATGGGCCTTCCGTAAATCCAAAATTTCAGGCGGGAAGAAGACCTGCTTGGAGTGTGGAGGAATTGGAGCGTGCTATTCTAAACGGAGATCGTGCGGCGCTTGCTGCGGGCATCACCTTGGTAGAAAGTGAAGCAACTGAGGATGTGGAGAAGGCAGGAGCGTTGCTTGAATTGTTATTGCCACATGCCGGGAATAGCGTGCGATTGGGTATTTCCGGGGTTCCGGGGGTTGGTAAGAGTACGTTCCTAGAATCGTATGGGGTACACTATTTAGAGTCGAATGAAAAGGTACGGTTGGCCGTGTTGGCCATTGATCCGTCTTCGTCCAGGTCTCACGGTGCCATTTTGGGGGATAAGACTAGAATGGTAGAGCTGGGGCGGCATGAGCGTGCGTTTATTCGACCTACTGCCTCGTCAGGAGCTTTGGGCGGTGTGGCACGCGCGACAAAGGCTGCTATCGTATTGTGTGAGGCCGCAGGTTATACCCATGTTTTCGTGGAGACCGTTGGTGTAGGGCAAAGTGAAACTGCGGTGTCCAAAATGGTCGATGCATTCCTGTTTTTGGCGATGCCGGGGACAGGGGATGAGCTGCAAGGTATCAAGAAAGGGATTATGGAGATGGCAGATTTGATTGCTGTCAATAAGAGTGAGGGGGAGAATGCCGCTGTAGCCAAGCGAACTCGCGTAGAATTGCAGCGTGCGTTGCAGTTGAGTACAAGGGACGAGTTTAATTGGACCCCTACAATTACCTTGATTTCAGCGTTGGAAAGTCAAGGATTTGAAGAGCTAGATTCGGCCATCGATCAATGCATTCGCCATTCTAGAGGGCAAGGATGGTTCGAAGAGAAGCGTCGTCGACAATCAGAATACTGGTTTGAAGTAGAAGTGCAGCATTCCTTGCGAAGTGTACTGTACCAGCACGAGGGGTTACAGGTAACGTACGATAAATTACGAGCACAAGTGGGCCAAAGCGAATTGGGCCCATTGCAGGCATCCAAACAATTTATCGAAGAGCTAAGACGTCGACTCGACGACTAGAAATTCCGTGCCGCCTCGTGCTTGAGTAGGAGTATGGCCGCCTTGGTTGGGAAGATGTCTCCCGTCATTTCAAGTTCAATCAACTTGCGGCTGAGGTCTGCAGCAGTAGCATTTTCATCCATTTCGGCGGTGACTTTGTTGATCATACTGACGACTTGGCTTTTGGCGCTGACGATATTATTCCAAATTTTATCACTCACATACACCTGCTGAGAAATGTTGTATTCGTACTCCTGACGAATAGCATCTACCAAGGTTTTACGGTACACGCCAAGGGGCATGTTGCCTGGTTTTACACGAGTGACCAATTGGTTCGGGGTGATGCGCTCCAAGAACACAGTCAGGCGCTCAAAGGCCTGAAATCTCAAGGGGAAGGCTTTTTTATTGAGATCCTTGCGCAAATAAAATTGGCGACGCTTCTCCTCATTATCTACAAAGTTCGATAGGAGTAAGTAGGTGAGTAGCAACATTAAAGCCGCGGGAAAAGTATACTTGAGGATTTCAATAAATGCTTCCATAATTCTATGTTGAGGCTTACAAATATCGTTAAATTTGTCGCCTTATTACACATCTACACGACTTCTATAATGCAAGCACTTTCACAACGCGCACAAGAGATGGGGCTTCCCATGACTATTGAAATGGCCAAAAAAGCACGAGAACTCAGTGCTACAGGCAAACAAGTCATCAGTTTATCTCTAGGCGAGCCGGACTTCGATACTCCAGATTTTATCAAGGCTGCTGCGGTGGAAGCCATGGAGCAGAACTACACACATTACATGCCGGTTCCTGGATTTTCTGATCTTCAAGCGAGCATCGCAAAGAAGTTCAAGCGTGACAACGGTTTGGATTACGATCCAAGCCAGATCGTAGTGAGTACAGGTGCCAAGCAAAGCTTGTTGAATGTCTTTTTAGCCCTAGTCGATCCAGGAGATGAGGTGATCATTCCTGCACCGTATTGGGTGAGTTATATGGACCAAGCAAAATACTGTGGCGGTGAGGTAAAAATCCTTCCAACGACCATGGAAAGTGGCTTCAAGATTACTGCAGCACAATTGGAAGAGGCAATCACACCGAAATCGAAAGTGTTGATTTTCTCTTCTCCGAACAACCCTTGTGGTGCCATTTACAGCAAAGAAGATCTCGCGGCGATTGCTGCAGTGGTCGCTAAACACCCTAACCTTTATATCATCTCGGACGAGATTTATGAGTTGTTGAACTATGGTGAAGTGGAGCACGTAAGTATAGCAAGCTTTCCAGAGGTTTATGACCAAACCATCACGGTCAACGGATTGTCAAAAGGCTTTGCGATGACGGGATGGCGTATTGGTTATATCGGTGCGCCGGAGTGGATTGCTAAGGCTTGTACAAAGTTCCAAAGCAACTTTACTTCTGGGACAAATTCTGTGGCCCAGCGCGCCTGTATCGCTGCTGTAGAAGCGAATCCGTCAACGGTACAATACATGGTAAATACCTTTGCCGCACGTCGTGCGAAGATGGTGGATTGGATGAATGATATCCCAGGATTCGAATTAGATACTCCTCCAGGGGCTTTCTATGTGTTCCCTCGCGTTTCGAGTATCTTAGGAAAGAAATTTAATGGCAAGGTCATCGAAACTTCTCTGGATTTAAGCATGTATTTATTGGAAGAGGGGTTGGTGAGTACCGTGCCTGGTGATGCCTTTGGGTTGCCGGGTTATGTTCGATTCTCTTATGCTGCGGCAGAATCGGAGTTAGAAGAAGCGGTTCGACGAGTGAAAGCGGCCGTTGCCAAACTAATAGATTAACAATGAAAATTGAGGTATCCAACGGCGAAGTGTTGGACAAGTATTCGATCCTCCAAATCAAGATTGAGAGAATCACGGATCCCACTGCGCTTAAAAATGTACACCGAGAGCTGGAAAGTCTTCAGCCTGCCGTGGATGCCATTCGTTCCCAAAAAACTTCAGGCACTCTAAGCACATTACAAGAGGAGTTGTTGGAGGTGAACACCTCACTCTGGGAGGTAGAGGATGTCTTGCGTGGCCTAGAGAAATCACAAGATTTTGGTCCTTCATTTGTGGCCGCAGCCCGCCGCGTCTACCAGCTCAATGACCGAAGAGCCGACGTGAAGAAAGAGATTAACCTCTTGACAGGGTCTAACCTGATTGAGGAAAAGTCGTATGAGAAATACGATCAGAATGCTTGATTCTCAGAGAATCGGGGTAAATTCGATAAACGCAAAAGTCACATTGTGAATTTGAAACAACGCATCAACGCCGCGCGTGAGTTCATCAACATCCGTATTTACGATAGCCGAGATTTTGTGATGTCCTCCCTAGCTACAGGAAGCCTCTTTGTAGCCACGTTCACGTTGATGGTCTTGGTATTTTATCATGGCTACGAGTTGGATCCATGGCGTAACCAGCTGGTGGGATATATCGTCCGAGGCTCCATAGCCTATTATCTACTCAAATTTTTCCTAGAGCTCTTTTACAACTTCCATCCTCGAGAATTTTTGAAGGACCGAAAGTGGGAGGGGATCCTCATGTTATTCATCATTGTGGACATCTTGGTCATCAATATTTTCAAGTTTGAGATCTTAAATGCATTGGGCCAATTCTTAAAAATCCCTGGTCTCCAAGAGAGTTTTATGCTCTTCTTACAGCTCTATTTCCTAGTGATTGTAGGCTTGGAGTTTGGTAAGGTGGGCGAGTTGTTACCAAAGAGTAAACTCAGCCCGCCGACCCTGTTGATCCTCAGCTTTGTGCTGCTTATTCTTATGGGAACAGGGCTTTTAATGCTCCCTGAAATGACCATTAAAGGCCATAGTGGGTTAGATTTCTTGACGGCATTGTTTACAAGTATTTCAGCCAGCTGTGTAACAGGCTTGAGCCTCATCGATATTAGTCAAATTCTTAGTGGAAAAGGCCAAATTGTTGTCATGATATTAATGCAGCTTGGGGGTTTAAATATCATCTCATTCGCGGCCATTTTCGCGATTCTTCGAGGAGGCTTTGGCATGCGTCAAGCCAACTTTATGAGCGAAAATCTTGGGGAGGACCTTAAACGAAGCCGTTCGTTACTAGCTGCTATTTTTAGGCTGACCATTTTCATTGAATTGATAGGGGCTGGATTGTTGGCCGTTCTTTGGAGAGGTAAGTACGACGGCCTCGGAGAAAATCTTTTCTACAGCCTGTTCCATAGCATTTCTGCCTTCAACAACGCGGGCTTCTCCTTATTCAGCAATAGTTTGGCTAGTGAGGGTGTCAGCCACGAGTTTGGGGTACATGCTATCATTGCAATCTTGATTGTGTTGGGTGGTATTGGTTTTGGGACCATTTCGGACTTACTCAAACAACCTTGGCGTAAACAGTCGATGGCAAAGTCATGGCGGAATTTACGCGTGGGTACCAAACTGGGTTTGGTTGTGGCGGGGGTGCTTATCACTTTCGGTGCTGTGATGGTATTTATGTTGGAAGGGCACCAGGGGCCAATTGGTCCACAGTTCAGTCATAGTATTTTTCAAAGTATTACCGCGCGTACGGCTGGCTTCAATACTGTGAACTTCGGTGCAATGGCCACACCAACATTACTTTTCTTCATCTTCCTTATGTTTATCGGCGGGGGCTCAGGATCAACCGCTGGAGGTATTAAAACAAGCACCTTCGCGTTGGTCTTCATGAGTGCTGCGGCGACCATTCAGGGTAAGAAAAACGTAAATGTTTACAAAACTCAAATTCCTTGGGAGTTGATGAATAAGGCCTTTGCAATATTCCTGTTCTCCGCGGTGAGTATTCTTTTAGGTATCTTTCTGTTGACTCTCTTCGAGCCTGAGAAAGCCTTGTTGGATTTAGCCTTTGAAGAAGTCAGTGCGTTCTGTACCGTGGGTTTGAGTACTGGGGTTACACCTAGTATGTCACTCGGTGGTAAAGTGGTATTGATGATCTCCATGTTAATAGGTCGTGTGGGTACGCTGACTTTGGCATTCGCGTTGAGCGACCGGAAATTGGAATCAAATTCCTTCAAGTACCCGAAGGGTTCAATGCACGTAGGATAAAAAAAACCGCCCGAAGGCGGTTTTCTTAGTTCTTGTCTTGGAAGTCGAGGTCTTTTATCCCTAACGTCTTTAGCAGCTTCTTGCCGTTGATCTTCAGCGTCTCTTTGATTCCAGTAGCCATTTTGCGAACGGCCCTGTCGTCTGGGCGTGAGATAAACTTAGAATCTCTGTAGGTCACACCGTCCTCAGGTTTTGTGTAGAAGTAGGTATAGAAACTCTTGCGTGATTCTCCTTCTGGAATGTCGATTTTACCATAGCCGTGCGGGCTATTATCGTCCGTGTAGAAGATGACCGCTGTATTAAATGTTGGTGGAACTTTTGTGACCAATTCCGTCATCTCTTTATTCCACAACTCCAAATCACCACCGTATTCCGGTTGCCAATTTTTGTTTAGATAAACCAAAAGGTTCAATCGGCGCCACAAACCCAATTTGGGATTCATATTGACATCGATGTGAACGTCTACATACGAACCGTTACGACCCTGATGTACTCCAGAACCCAACGCATCCGTTGTGGTATGCAGTCCATCAATACCTGTGATTCGGCCCAACTGCTCGCTCCATTCCTTCGATCCTACGGCCGAACGAACTTTCGAGAACGATGGGTGCCAACGTTCGAAGTGGTAATCTTCGCTCTTGTCTTCATTCAAGCTCTTGCGCTTAACATTCAATTGGTCAATTGAAGGGAAGTTGTTGAACAAGTCCAATGCAATGTCCTCCTGGAAAAAGTCTTCCAGAACAATGTGCTTGCATGGCGATGCCGTATCATAAGCGTTCTTTAATTCTTCTGCAAAAGCAGGATCTAGGTATTTGGGGTTGATGATTCCTTCGACCATGATATTAATCTTGTTGTCCAAATATAGTAGATGCTACTTTCTTCCTCTAGTGATATCTGTCAGTTTTCCGTAGACCTTGAAAAAAAATTTCGGCAAGTACCTTTTAAAGGGCACTGCCCATTTTTCATATCGACCTATAACAACGTGCAGGGGAGGATGGTTCTTTTGAGTGATGCGGTAGAATTTTCGGGCCAATTCCTCTGGCAGCATACCCTTCTCTTGTGCTACGCTGTTTTTACCAATAGGCTTTGCATCAGGTCCTAAACTACTAAGGGTCACATTAGTGTTGATGAAGCCAGGACTCAAAATCCCAGCATGCACCGGTGTTTTTCGCAACTCATACTGTAGGCTTTCCATATAACCGACTACGGCGAATTTACTTGCTGCATAGGCGGCAAGTTTTGGGCTACCGAAATAAGAGAGGATACTGGCCACGGACCAAATCTGTCCCGAGCCCTGCTCTAACATCCAAGGCACCACGGCTTTGGTCAAGGCTACTGTACCCCAGAAATTGGTCTGCATTACCTTTTCCTCGACATCGATCGTCATCTCCACGACACGGCCCAAATGTCCCATGCCGCCGTTGTTGATCAGAATATCAATCTGACCGGTATGGCTCAGCGCCTGCTGCATCCATTGCTCAGCCTGCTGGTATTGGGCCAAATCCAAGACCACTACAGCACTTTTTTCCGGATGGGGCAGTTGATTTTGAACATCATCAAGGACTTCAGCACGTCGAGCACTCAAAATGGTAAAGTAACCATGGCGATTAAATTCCATCGCCATAGCCTTTCCTATTCCGCTACTACTTCCTGTAATCCAAGCTGTTTTCATACGCCTAAAATACAGGAAAGTTTAGTACTTCTTATTGCGTTTTCCTCCTGGTTTTCCGCCAGAACGACCTCTGTTTTCACCTCTTGGTCCGCCGTACCCAACACGTGAGCGCGAACGATCTGAGTCAAAAGAGGGACGGTCCTCACGACGGCGTGGACGGCTATCGTCGCTGCCTCTGAAATCGCCGCCTCTGTCGTCGTGTCGCTTTCTAGGGCGATCGTCATTGCCCCGGAAGTTTTGGTCGCGATCGCCTCTGCGACGGTCTCCTCGGCCTCCGCGGTCTTGGAAGCGATTATCACTGCGGAATTTCTTTCCACTAGAGATGCGCTCGCGCTTTTGACGATGTTGGCCGCCTGAAGCACCACCGCTAGAACCAGAGCCTTCTTCAAAGTAGGCATTGACTACATAGGAGCCTGTTTTCGCACCGCTCAATCTCACGGCTACTTCCACTGCAAAACGATCTTCTACATCGATACGAGTGAAGGTTTTATCCATATCAATCTTGCCGATACGGATTTTCTTTCCTTCCATGGTATCGTTGATCAATCCGATCAAACGACTTGGGTTTACGTTTTGACGGTACCCTAAATCAACAACGATGGTTTTAAATCCTTCTTCACTGCCGCCACCAGATTTGCGTGGACCGTGCTCCTTGAATTTCTTAGGCTGCTCGTTAATATCCCGTGCGCCGCGGTAACGACTTAAAATCAATGAAGTTTCATGACCTAGGAATCGTTCGATGAGCTCGCCTTTGCTGAGGTGGGCCAATTTGTCCATGGCGCTGTCCAGCAACAATGGATCTAATTCATTGGCAAATTCAAATTCTACCAACTCATCAATGGCTTGACCTATTTTAATTTCGCAAATAGCTTCGCCGCTTGGCACCTCCTTTTGCTCGAACTCCTTGCCGATGATGCGCTCAAGATTGTTCACCTTGCGCATGTTTCTTCCGTGCGTAATGACAATAGAAATACCAGAAGATCCGGCACGTCCGGTACGGCCTGAACGGTGTACGTAGACTTCTGGATCATCGGGGATGTTTACATTGATGACGTGGGTCAGTTCATTTACATCAATTCCGCGGGCAGCCACATCAGTAGCAACCATCACGTTCAATTTACGCTTGCGGAAGCGATTCATTACCTCATCGCGTTGTGCTTGGCTCAAATCGCCGTGCAAAGCTTCTGCGCGGTACCCGTCTGTGATCAATTGTTCTGCAATGCTCTGCGTTTCACGACGCGTTCTACAAAAGACAATGCCGTACATATCCGGATTGAAGTCCATAATACGTCGCATGGCTTCATAGGTGTGCTTGGCACTCACTACATATAGTTCGTGGCTCACATTGCTCGCAGAAATATTGCGCTTACCTGCAGAAATTTCCTTTGGCTCATGTAAGTATTTCTGGGTGAGCTTCTTCATCCCATCGGGCATGGTAGCACTGTAACACAGTGTTTGCTTGTATTCTGGAGTATTGGCAAGAATAGCATCCAATTCATCTTGGAAGCCCATACTCAACATCTCATCTGCCTCATCTAATACCAAGAACTGAACATCTTCGATGCGCAGTTTCTTGCGCTCGATCAAATCGAGGGTGCGTCCTGGCGTACCTACGACGATTTGTGGACGTTGTTGAAGTTCTTTAATCTGCTTGGTAATGGGAGCACCACCATAAACGGCAGTAACTTTTACCGGCATAAACTTCGAATACGCCTCGATATCCGTTGCAATCTGCAAACACAATTCACGCGTCGGAGCCAAAATAATGGCTTGAACGTGCTGCACATCTGCTTCAAGTTGGTGAAGAATAGGCAACGAGAATGCTGCTGTCTTACCAGTTCCTGTTTGTGCGAATGCGATTAAATCCGTGGAGTTTTCGAGCAAATGTTCAATGCTCATCTTTTGGATTGGGGTGGGTTCAACAAACCCGAGTGCTTCTACACCCTGTACAATTTGAGGGTGAAGACCGCTGTCTTTAAAGGTTTCCATAATGTCGGGACTTAGCCCTGGTTTAAATACCCAGTTCCGCTGGGTGCGCCAATTGGACGTCAGCGCTTCCCAGTTTAAAGTTCCCTGCCATTGGAAAGATGGACGCCCCCTATTTTCAGCGGCGAAGGTAGTGAGAATTAATGGGATAGAATTATTTTTCTGCGATGGCTCGAATGACCCAAGCAGTGCCTTGGTGGTATGCGCCCTCATTGAGCTCAACAAACTTTTTTTAAAATTTGGATTCACAGGGATTGTTAAATAGAAACTCTATTCTATATTTGCACCCCCGAAGACGAACGGGTAAATTATATTGTTATGAAACGCACATTCCAGCCCAGCAATAGAAAACGCAAGAACAAGCACGGATTCCGCTCAAGAATGGAGTCGGTAGATGGCCGCAAGGTCTTGGCTTCTCGTCGCGCAAAAGGTCGCAAGAGCTTGACCGTTAGTGATAAAGGAAACTACAAAGGGTAATGTTCAAAACCTTTTGATAAGATATAGGTGTTGCCGAAAGCAACACCTTTTTTTTGGCCTAATCCGCACCTAAATTTGTACAAATCTTAAAAGCACATGCCGAAAGACAACTCCATCAAACACGTCCTCATCATAGGATCAGGTCCTATCGTTATTGGTCAAGCCTGTGAATTTGACTATTCTGGATCCCAAGCATCACGAAGTCTTCGAGAAGAAGGAATCACCGTAACACTCATCAACTCTAACCCAGCCACCATCATGACAGATGAGGTTATCGCCGATAACATCTATCTGAAAGCATTGACTGTGGAAAACATTGAGGAAATCCTCAAAATACATCCGGATATTGAAGTTGTACTGCCTACGATGGGTGGTCAGACGGCGTTGAACTTGTGTATCGATGCGGACAAACAAGGAATTTGGGAAGAGCACAATGTGCGCATCATTGGGGTAGATATTGATGCCATCAACATTACCGAGGACCGCGATGAGTTCCGCAAATTGATGGAGCAAATCGACATTCCGATGGCGCCTTCACGCATTGCAAAGTCATTCTTGCGAGGCAAGGAAACCGCTCAGGAGTTCGGTTTTCCATTGTGTGTTCGCGCTTCCTTTACCTTAGGTGGTGCAGGAGCAACTTTTGTGCACACGCCAGATGAGTTTGATGAAGCATTGAGTCGTGGATTGGAAATTAGCCCAATTCATGAGGTAATGATCGATAAGGCCTTGCTTGGCTGGAAGGAATACGAGCTTGAGTTACTACGCGACAAGAATGATAACATCATCATCATTTGTTCGATTGAGAACATGGATCCTATGGGAATCCATACTGGTGATTCTATCACAGTTGCACCTGCGATGACCTTGAGCGATACCACGTATCAAAAGATGCGTGATATGGCGATTAAGATGATGCGAAGCATTGGAACCTTTGCTGGAGGGTGTAACGTTCAGTTTGCAGTTAGCCCAGATGAGAAAGAAGATATTGTTGCTATCGAGATTAATCCTCGTGTAAGCCGTTCTTCAGCGTTGGCTTCAAAAGCAACTGGTTATCCTATTGCGAAGGTGGCTGCGAAGATGGCTATTGGATACACGCTTGACGAACTCAACAACCAAATCACAAAGACGACTACCGCTTATTTCGAGCCAACCTTGGATTACGTGATTGTGAAAATCCCGCGTTGGAACTTCGAGAAGTTTGAAGGTGCTGATACCCGTCTTGGCATTCAGATGAAGGCCGTGGGTGAGGTAATGGGAATTGGTCGCAGTTTTCAAGAAGCGCTACACAAAGCAGCGCAGAGTTTGGAAATCAAGCGCAACGGCCTAGGTGCAGATGGTAGAGGATTGACAGATCAGGACACGATTCTGCACAAACTAGAATATGCTTCATCAGATCGATTGTTCGTCATTTATGATGCGATCCAGATGGGCATTCCACTTCGTACCATTTACGACATCACCAAAATAGATATGTGGTTCCTCAAGCAGATTGAGGATTTGGCCCGAGTTCAAGGTGAGATCGAAAAACACACATTGGAATCCTTGCCTAAGGATTTGATCCTTGAGGCCAAAATGAAAGGATTCGCGGATCGCCAGATTGCACACATGGTTCATGCCTTAGAAAGTGAAGTACACAGCAAGCGTACGGATTTAGGCATCAATCGTGTATGGAAGTTGGTGGATACTTGTGCGGCGGAATTCCCTGCACAGACGCCATATTACTACTCGACCTTTGAAAATTCTTTTGTTACTGCAGACGGTGTAGAAGTTATTGAGAATGAAAGTGTGGTAACTGACCGCGAGAAAATTGTCGTTCTTGGTTCGGGTCCTAACCGTATCGGTCAAGGGATTGAATTTGATTACAGCTGTGTTCACGGGGTATTGAGTGCTCGTGAAGAGGGCTATGAGACCATCATGATCAACTGTAACCCAGAAACGGTAAGTACGGATTTCGATACCGCAGATAAGTTGTACTTCGAGCCTGTATTCTGGGAGCATATTTACGACATCATTCTGCACGAAAAACCAAGAGGGGTGATTGTGCAGCTCGGAGGTCAGACAGCATTGAAGCTGGCGGAGAAGTTAAGTCGTTACGGTATTGAAATCATTGGTACTTCATACAAAGCATTGGATTTAGCCGAAGACCGCGGTCGTTTCTCTACGCTTTTGAAAAAAATCAACATCCCTTATCCAAAGTTTGATGTAGCGACGAATGCTGATGAGGCGTTGGATATCGCGGATAATCTCGGGTTCCCAATTCTTGTTCGTCCTTCATATGTATTGGGTGGTCAAGGAATGAAAATTGTTATCAATAAATCTGAACTAGAGCGTCACGTGGTGAATCTCTTCAAGGAGTTTGAAGGAAACCGTGTATTATTAGATCATTACCTAGATGGGGCCATCGAAGCAGAGGCAGATGCTATTTGTGACTCAGAGAACGCCTACATCATCGGAATCATGGAGCATATCGAGCCTTGTGGTATTCACTCTGGAGATAGCTCAGCGGTTTTGCCGCCGTTCAACCTAGGTCCGCTTGTGATGCAGCAGATAGAGGAGCATACGGTGAATATTGCTAAGGCGCTTCAGACGAAAGGATTGATCAACATCCAGTTCGCTATCAAAGATGATATTGTGTACATCATCGAAGCTAACCCGCGTGCTTCTCGTACCGTACCATTCATCTGTAAGGCATATGGTGAGCCGTATGTGAATTACGCTACTAAGGTGATGTTAGGCACGAAGAAAGTCACTGATTTTAGTTTCAATCCGGAATTAGAAGGATATGCTGTGAAGATTCCGATCTTCAGCTTCAGTAAATTCCCTAATGTAAACAAGGCCCTGGGCCCTGAAATGAAATCAACGGGTGAAGCCATTCACTTCATCAAAGACCTGAAGGATCCAACCTTCAGAAAATTATACAGCGAGCGTAGCCTATACTTGAGCCGCTAAGGAAACAGTTCGTAAATGGAGATCCCGGCGCCAAGGGCGCCGGGATTCTTTTTTATCTTGACAAAAATTTTTGCTTTCATGCTTCGTTTTATAGCCTTAACGGTACTCGCATACTTCATCTTTAAATGGCTCGACAGATTTTTCGGGGGTGGCCGACCGGCCGGTCCAGCAAAGCCTTCGCCTAAAAAGAAGAGCAGTACATTCTCAAAGAATGTGGGGGAGTACGTGGATTACGAAGAAGTCAAAGACGACGAGAAGTGAAAAAAATAGGCATTATCACCTACTATTGGCCTCCTGCGGGAGGTCCTGGCGTGCAACGCTGGCTGAAGCTGAGTAAATATTTGGCCAAAGAAGGAGTGGAGTTGCATGTGGTGACCGTCGATGCTGATAAAGCGACCTATCCGCTTCGCGATGAAGGATTGTTGGATGAGGTTCATCCAAACATTACAGTTCACCGCACCAATACTTCTGAGAAGTTCGGCGCCTATAAAAAGGTGACGGGTAAGAAATCAGTACCTTTTAGTGGGTTTTCTGGTGAAGAGGCTAAGTTGAGTTTGATGCAAAAGATTGCCAGGTTTGCAAGAGGAAACTTCTTTGTTCCAGATGCACGTAAAGGATGGAATGCTCATGCCTATGAGGCAGCGTTGAAAATTGTTAAAACTCATGGTGTACGGCACTGGATTACAACATCCCCGCCCCATAGTACCCAATTAATTGGTCTCAAACTCCAAAAGAATTTAGGCATACAGTGGATTGCTGATTTCAGAGATCCATGGACCGACATTTACTATTACCGCAAGTTCTATCCGACCGCGCTCACCCGCTGGTATGAGAAAGGATTGGAGCGACGTGTATTCTCAAGCTGTGATGCCCTGATCAGCGTGAGTTCAAGCTGGAGTTGCTTATATGAAGAAAAGGGCGGGCTGCCGAAAGGGAGCGTGCACACGCTGACAAACGGCTTCGATCCCGAGGATTTTAGGTCATTAAAGCCACAGCGCCCTGAAGTCTTTACCTTGCTTTATGCAGGGACATTAGCAGCGCAATACCCGGTATCGGAATTGGTTGAAGCGCTGAATACGCTAAACTTTCCTATGCACATCAAGGTCGTAGGGTCGTGGGATGGAAAAAGCGCGGAAGATTTAGCAGGGGCAGGCGATCACATCGAAGTGACCTTTGAGGAATACGTGCCCAAGGCAGCATTGAATCAAAAACTGCTGAATTGCCACATGATGCTCTTTTTGTTGCCAAATGTGGCAAGTGCCACCGGCCACATCCCAGGGAAGCTCTTTGATTATTTGGGCGCCGGTAACCCCATTCTAGGATTAGGACCTACGGCCGGTGATGCAGCCTCCATCATTCATGAAGCAGGAGCGGGGCAATGTTTTGATTATGCAGATAAGGCCGCTATTGCCCAATACGTTCAGCGGAAATACGAGGATGGAGCACCAAGAACAGATGCATCACGCATTTCGGAGTATGCTCGGGATGCGCAGGCCAAACGCTTACTTACAGAGATATTGAAATAAAAAAAGCCGCCCCATCGGGGCGGCTTTTTAATTTAGAATTGAAAAAATTGCACTACGCTTCGGCTTGATCTGAAGTTGAAGCTCGCTGCTTCCAGCCCATCCAGCCCAAGAGCAAGAGAAGTACTGCAGAACCTGCGAAGTTAATTTTACGCCCTACATAGTAAGACTTAGGTGCAAATTCAAAGGTAATGGTATGCTTGCCGGAGGGTACTTGAAGACCACGCAATAGGTAGTTCACACGCAGGTGATCTACCGCTTCACCGTTAATATAGGCCTGCCAATCATTGCCTGACCCCTGGTAATAGATTTCAGAGAATACCACAAAGGCATCGCCTCCTTCAAAACTGTATTCTAAGAATTTTGGGTCATAGGTGGTTAATTTTATGCTACCTGATCCAAAGTCAGTTTTACCGCTAAGGGCTGAGGCATATCCCTGAGGCACGATGGCAGTTTGCTTAGGATCAAAATTGGATAATGCAGCCATTTCTGCATCGGCATTTGCGGCATATTGAACCTTGCTTACAGCCCAAGCATTTCCACAGGCTTGGAAGTTGCGTTGCGCTTGCGGCTGTCCATTTTGTCCTTGAGTGATGACCCATTTTGCATTGAGCATGTTGAAACAGGCCATGTTTTGCTTGTTGAGCTGGTTATCAATCAAATCTTGGTAGCGTTGCAGCTTTGCACCATGGTATCCACCAATGCTCTTATGGTGGTAGGAGGTGTAGCTATCGTTGGTCAATCCAGCGGTAGCATTCCAAACGCGGAAGTGTGGATCTTTGTCCTGGAGGATTTGTTGATTCGCTGCGTTGGGTGCGTATTGCATTTCCCATTGGCGCTTAGAGAGGAAATCATCAGTTTCTAATTGGTCCCTATTAAATGACCATAAATCAATCAAGGCTACTACGCCAATGATGGCGAAGGTGGCCAATTGTTTTAGCTTCTGAATATGCCATAGGTATAGTGCGACACCTACCGCAAGTCCCATCATTAGGGATCGAGTAGCAGAAGAAGTGATCAAGCCACGGCGGTCACTGACGAGTTGGTCGATGGAGAATCCCTGCTGTGCGAATTGTGCATCACGAGCCGTTTCTAAATCCATAAAGTATGGGGCTAAGAAACCAAAAAGCACTAAGAAGCCGGCGAACAATGCGACGCCTTTCCACAAGGCTTCGAAGCGGGCTTTTTTCTCCATGCCAAGCCAATGCTGTAGTCCTAGTAGTCCGTAGAATGGTACTAGGAAGAACAACACCACCATGGCCATAGAAGGCACACGGAACTTATTGTATAGCGGCAGGTAGTCGAACAAGAGGCTGTTGAACCACTCCAAGTTGGAGCCCCACCCCATAAAGGAGAATACTGCGATGCTGGCAATAACCCACTGACGAATGGTGCCGCCAACAGTAAAGAAGGCTAAACAGAAGAGGAAAAAGATGCTGGCACCTACGTAATAGGCACCATTGCCCATACTTTCTCCCGTCCATTTCAT
>DFQY01000052.1 GCA_002378005.1 Flavobacteriales bacterium UBA3477 | reverse complement strand
GCGTCGGAGTGATCGCCCCAAAAACAATATGTTTTATCGTTTTTCCACTTTGATTCCGTTTCCAAAATCAAAACATCTAAATCATTCAGAACACCACGGTTGTGTAGCTCCAATAGCAATAAGCTATTTGAAGCGCCTAAACCTATGAGTGCGATGTCGTAAATCACTATTTAATGTACTTTTGACCTTTTATAAATACAGAACCAAAAAAGAGATGATTTGTTCAGATGAAACACCGTTTACAACTCTATTTTAAGGATATTTGGTCATTTGAGATACATATATGAGTATTTACACTCATTTTTGACTAATCTTGAACAATGACATCTACGGGTCGTTAAGGGGTAGTTATAACCTTTAATTTTTTAACACCATGTCATTGACAAATTTATTTCTAGATGCTAGCGGCGGGGCAGTAAACCTTACCGACTACACTAACATCACCACCGTGACATCCTTTACTTTCTTCGTAGGATGTATGGCGATGATGGCAGCGTCTGTGTTCTTCTTCTTTGAAATGTGGAACGTAGACAAAAAGTGGAGAACGTCTCTATTAGTAAGTGGTTTGATCACGTTTATCGCGTTCGTACACTACTATTATATGAGAGGTTATCATTTCGACACGGGAGAGTCTCCAACTTTCTTCCGTTATGTTGACTGGACGCTCACAGTACCGTTAATGTGTGTTGAGTTTTACTTGATCACTAAGAAAGCGGGTGCTAAAATGAGCCTTCTTTGGAAGTTAATCTTTGCTTCCGTAATTATGCTTGTAACTGGTTACCTCGGTGAGACTATTTACCGTGACTCATCAGTTATGTGGGGTGTAATTTCCGGAGCAGCTTATTTCTACATTGTATTCTTGGTGTGGAAAGGAGAAGTTGCACAATTGGCAGCGAATGCTGGCCCTGCAGTTGCGAAGGCAGTCAAAGTATTATTCTGGTTCGTCCTCGTAGGATGGGCAATCTATCCACTAGGATACATCTTGGGTACTCCAGGCGGGTTCCTAGGTATTTGGGTTCCTGGTGAAGATTCAGAATTCTACAAGCAAATCATGGACATTGTTTACAATGTTGGTGATGCAATCAACAAAATTGGATTTGGTCTGGTCATCTACGCTCTTGCTGTTAGCAAGAACGAAGAAGCAGCTTAATCATAGTTTCAGAGTGTTGGTTAGCCCCGCGACATTGTCGCGGGGCTTTCTATTTTATACCCTTTCTACTCTGGCCCGGTTTTCGCGTATTTTTGAGCAAAGGCAAATTCTATGAGCATACGCAAAACCCTACTACTATTCTTACTTCCTCTGTTGAGCTATGGCCAAAAAACTGGCTACCACAGTTATACCCTAGATCTCATCAATGTTGAGGACGATAGAGTTAAGGTTACGGTAGACGCCACAAAGATGAACTTTGGCGATTATGTCGCGGGCGTAGAATTTAACTTTCCCGCCACCATTCCTGGGACCTACGCCACCTTGGACTACGGTCGATTCATCAAGGACTTCAAAGCCTATGGCGCTGAAGGCAAATCCTTAAAGGTGAAAAAGAAGGGCAATACTTATGTGATCAAGGGCGAACCAAAGAAGATCGAGTATTGGGTGGACGATTCCTTTGACGCCAAGGTGCGCAAAAATAAGATTTTCGAACCGGCCGGAACGAACAATCAAGAAGGACGCAATTTCTTGATCAATGCTGCTGGATACTTCGGTTTCTTTACCGGCGCCGAGGAAATGCCCATTACCCTGGAGGTCAAAAAGAGTCCTACACTTTATGGACTGAGTGCTATGAACGGCTATTCCTATGGCAATACCCAAAACTTCCATGCCAAGGATTACCACCAGCTCTTGGATTGCCCCATCATGTTTGCGAAGCCGGATACTACCTCATTCGAATTGGGCCCAACAAAAGTCACTATCGGAGTATTTAGCGAAAGCGGACGCGAATTGTCAGAGGACATCTACGAACAAGTACGTCTGAGCATGGGAGCTATCGAATCCTTTCTACACGGCGACCTTCCCGTGGACCGTTACGCGTTCATCTTCTACATCAAGGACTACAGTGAATTCCAGGGTTTAGTGGAAGGCACTGAAATTAAGCTCGGCACCATTGTAAAAGCACTGAGGGAATTGATCGGCCAAGGCTTTGGCGCGCTAGAACACGGCAACAGCTCCGTGTATTATTTGCCCGATTTCGGCAATGACATGGTGCTCGATCAAATGGCCGACGTTTGTATTCATGAGTTCTTTCACATCCTCACTCCACTAGGTCTGCACAGTGAGGAAATAGGCAACTTCAACTATATCGACCCACAGATGAGCAAACACCTGTGGCTCTATGAGGGCATCACAGAATATTTTGCAGGCATCAGCCAAGTAAAGGGCGGCGTGATTACACAAGAGGAATACCTCCAATCTGTCTTGCGCCAAAAGATCGTCACGGCGGATCGCTACCCTACCGATAAGATGCCGTTCACGGAGATGAGTGAAAACGTCTTACACAAGCCTTACAAAAAACAATACATGCAGGTCTACCAGCGCGGTGCGCTGATGGGAGCTTTACTTGATATCCGCATTATGGAACTCACTCAAGGAGAAAAAGATTTGCTAGATGTAGTCTTGGAACTCCGCGATACTTACGGTCCAGATAAAAGCTTCAAGGACAACGACTTTATTGAGGAATTCGTGGCGCTTGTACATCCTGATTTGCAACAATTCTTTGACGACTATGTGAGTGGTACTGCACCACTACCCGTACAAGACTATTTAGTAAAAGTTGGGGTGCTGTACGACCGTAGTTATGTAGGTCCATTGGTAGCAGATCCATTAAGCGATTATGGAATCAAATACCGCCGTATTCGAGGAACAAACACTTTGGTTGTTAAAAAAATTGGCAACGAAAACCCATTGCAATTTGAAGAAGGGGACATCATAGAGCTCTATAGCGATCAGCTACAAAATGAATACGGCGGGCCAGAAGCAGGCACAGTTATAGAACTGAATATTACTCGTGGTACAGAGAAACTGGTTGTGCCCTATGAGGTAACCTATAAAGAAGGGAGCAAAGGACATTTCATACGCATGAGTCGAAAATCCAGCGCTTCACAGGAGCAGTTATTGGAATTATGGCTGACCAATTAATTTATTGGCGCCTCCAGATCTCTTCGAAATAGGTGCTTCCAGCATGGTGCTCTAAATAAATGACGTCGTAGCTAACTACTACATAGTTGCGGTTGAAGGGGCTGTTTTGATGATAGAATTGGATATCACCCTCGAGAGTATCTACTGTAAATGTGCCTTCCGTTTGCACGGTATCCCCATCGTCATAAAACCAAAATCCAGTGAGGTCTTCTAATACACTATCCCCACGCAGTTCAAGGTATTCACAACAATCTACCGTAGGGTCCGTACCATTGACCGTGCGCGAACTGATTTCCCATTCCCCCATTAACCCCACGTCAAAGAGTAGGTCATCACTATGTGGAATGGCCTTATTACATGCGGACAACGTCCATAAAATAAAACAAGAAAAGAGAAGTGGTTTTCGCATGCCCTAATCTAGGGAAAAGACAAAACAAAACCGGCGCCTCTCCAGGCGCCGGTTGTATAAGAAACCTACAAGACGTGATTTCCGTCGTTAACTCATTACAAATGTGAACATTGTTACGGAATTAGCCTAAGGTCCAGCATGGACAAAGACCGGACACTATTAATTGATCATTAGCTTTTCTGTAAATCGTCTTCCTGCAGAGACTACAGTAAAGAAATATTCTCCATTGGACAGCGATCTTGTAGAGACGAAGATGTCCGAAGAATAGGTCAAATCATTCTTAATCCATAACCTGCCCGATGCATCATAAACATACAATTGCAACGGAGTCCCTTCAGTCCAATTTCCCCGAAGTTTAACTCCATCCTGTGCAGGATTCGGATAAACCAATAGGTTGTCCGAGGCAAATTGCTCCTCAATCCCTATGCCTTGAATGAATTCGAACCAATTAATGTTTACAGGAGCTTGGATGACATTGAGCTTCAATATATAATCTCCAGAGGTCAATACCCCTGCGTTACCATTCGTTGTGGACCAGGTCTGCCATCCTCCGGTTAGAGGAAGAGTGACTTCCGGCATATTGCTCAAGTACGTTCCTAAGGTATCGTATAACTCAAACTGAATCTTACCGTCGCTCTGAGAAGCATGGCGATAGTCTATGGAATACGTGGCGTTGTTGAGTACTTTAATATCGTACAACAAGTAATCCCCTGCATCTAGATAACCAATATTCTGACCGCCGCCCACATCAGAAGTATTCTCTAAAGAAATACCGTCCATATCCGAATACGCTTCCGCTTCAATTTTACCCGGTACCACATGTACTGTAGGTAAGGTATTTTCGACCAACTCTAAACTGAATGGATCCACAGAAGTTCCGTCTTTCGCTTTCAAGGTGGTACCTGCATAAGAAACCTTCATTTCGTCCAGAAAAGTCATGTTTTGACTAAGCGTAAGGATGAAACTTCTAACATTATTGGGGCTAGGAGCTATATTCACTACCGTAGCTGGATTTCCACTAATGGTTACATAATAAGATCCCAATGTCCCTAGCTGTGCAGTATCTATGGGTTTGTTTGTTTTTACCTCTATTTCCGTATAACTATGTGTTAACGAGCTGATATATTCTGCATCTAAACCTGTGGTACTTCCTGTCGGAATAAATTCAAAACTTGCCACATTGAACCCTCCTCCATTAGCAACAAATCTTAGGGTTTTATCCTCAGCTGAAAGAATAACATTTGGAATGACTTTATCTGCTAAAACCGACCAGCTTCCCGTGTTTGTCGCATAGTAATTCGATGTCAATTTTACACCATCTGCTTCAAAGTAAAAGTTGCCACCCGTTGAGCTGTTGGTGCCCTGGCGCACCTTGATGGTATACACACTATCTTGTGGAATATTGACGGTATACTGCATCCAATCGTCCGTGTCGACAAATCCAACACAATAACCGTTACTATTGACAAAGTCCGAGAATACTTGTACATCTACGCCGTCGTTTCTGTACGTCCAACCGCTATTCCATGCAGGCGGAGGGTTCAATTGCATGGACTCTGTATCATAATATGCAACTCCAAGCGGCCCCATATCATATTCAGAGGCATGGACAACCCCAGGTATGTTATGCTCTTTCCAAGGCAAAGCTGTTGGGTCATAAACCTGTCGGAACATAGCATCTATGACGCCTCTGTTATACGTACAGTTTTCAGCTTTAAGATCTGTTGTAAGTTGCATGAGAGCAGCCGTAGCATTAGAAACTGAAGGTGCACTGGCATTCCCGCTCCAATAATTCAAAAGGTTCTGATACCCAGGGTTTTTAGTGACGCTCAAAGGTGCGTTGATTGTCTCTATTTTTTTGAGGGGCCACCAAGCCCAACCTACTCCCTCTGATTCCATTATACTGATTAGGCCAGTATACCAAGCATTTGAATTCTCACCGGTTTCCCCAAACCATATAGGAACATTATAAGTATCTCTGAGGTCCAATCCATATTGTATGTCTGCTACGCTATTTACAGGCGACCAATATTTATGAGGTGAGTATGCCATGTTATTGTCCCATGGAGGTGTCAAGCCTGTGAAGGTGTTGGCAAACCAATTTCCTTCAATAAAAATAATATGGTTGGTATCTACCTCTCTAATGCTGTCTGTAATGTCTTCATATAGAGCTCTGAGCAAAGACCCTCCGGGCAAGTTCCAGTTAGGCTCATTTATCAAATCATACCCGGCTATAGTCGTATTTGTAGCAAACTTCTCTGCTAGTTTTTTCCAAAGGGCAACAGTCTTTGTTCGATTGTGTACGCTTTCCCATAATGAAGGCTTTGTAGGGTCGTAGTCGCTTATGCCTTGATCGTATCCTTGACCTCCAGGAGCAGCATGTAAATCAAGAATGACGTATAATCCAGCATCTTCGGCCCACACTACAACTGAATCCAATAGATCGAAGCCTTTAGACAACCAAGTATTTTGACCGAGCACCGGCTCATCTTCTATAGGAAGGGTAAAAAGATTATAGTGCATTGGGACTCGAATAGTATTAAAGCCCCATACGGCCATACTATCAGCATCGGCTTTCGTAAAATGATTTTCTAACCAAGCATCGTAGAACGCTTGGGTTGCCGTCACGCCAATGAGATCCTCAATAGTATCCTTAATCTTATGTTGCGGACTAGCAAAAGAAGCGGTCTGAAGCATGTACCCTTCCTGAACCATCCACCCTCCTACACCCATTGCGCGGATCAACAGAGTGTCATTCTGGCCATCACGTATGATTTTTCCGTCACAATGAACATACTGGGCGTATGCATTGAAACTTAGAAAACTAAGTAATAACAAATACCTTAACATATCTTAATTTTTAGATTTGTATCGACCCTGTCGACGGAATGATCTTTATAGTTTCTGAATATATTCATCCAAAGAAATTTCCCTACTCAAACCCACTTTCTTCTTTAGCCTGTATTTGGCCTTTTCTACTGCGGCAGGGCTCACATTCAGCACATTAGCTATTTCTTTATTGCTCATTTTTTGTCTGATCAAATAGCATATACGAACTTCTCCATTAGTCAGATTAGGATAATGTTCCATTAATCTTTTTGAAAAGTTCTCGTGTAATTCCCTGTAGTTTCTTTCAAAATGATCCCAATAATTTTCACTTTGGAGTTCTCTGTTCAATTCCCTCGTTAATCCTTTGAGGAATTTTAAAACCTCATCGGAACGATCCTTCTTTTCACTCTCATTGATCAATCTCTCTTTAAAGGACTTCAGAAGTTCAAGCCTACTTGAGGTCTTTAATAGCTGAAAACTCAATTCATTCTGCTGTTGCTTTGATTTAATCTCTAATTGTGCGGCTTTAGATTCTAGTAGCTTTTTTTCTGTTTCGATTAATCTTAATCGAGTACTTCTATGTTCTCTTTCTTGCAGTAAAAACGTTGAAAACCCTAAAACAAAAACTACTAGAATAAAAAGTAACGCCCTAAACCAAACCCTTTGCCTTAGGTACGGTTCAAGCTTAAAATCAACTTTGATAAGTTTCTCCTGGTTTTCTTGGCCTTGTAACCTAAGATCTAATGTATACTGGCCTGGATATAAATCATTTAGGTCAATATTTCGAGTCCCATATGGCAAACTGATCCATATATCACTCAATTCTTTAACTCTATAAGCACAAGCAATTCCATTTCGACGGGTCTTGCTCATTAAATCGAAGGTAAAACGGATATTTTTAGTGCCAGCAGGTAACGTTATAGGAGATTTCTGGCGCATGTCATCCTTAAACACCTCAGTATTCAAAGCGACATTGTCGGTATGCACTTCTCTCAACAGTATAACCGGTAGTTCTGATTTCCACTGATTGTTCATGTCGATATTCAGAACTCCTTCAGTACCACCCATTATCAAACTATTTTGTGCGGACAACAAAGTCTTTCGATTAGGCAAGCCTATGTTTAATTCATTAAATTCTTTGATGATGTTATAGGACCATTCTTGACCCTTGGAAAGCTGTAATTCGAATAAGCCCAGACTAGTTGATGCAAATACCTTTTCCCCTATACTCGTAAAAGAGTAGCAATTTAAATACTCTTGATTCCTCGTAATCGTGTCTACTTTGCCGTCGTTAATAGCAAGAATGCCAGACCCCTCGGTGCCTATCAAAACATACTTCTCGAAACTAAGTAAATCGAGCACTGGATTATCTAGCGGGAAACTTTCGATTTCACCCAGTCTATCAATGGAATAAGTTCCTTGGAATTCAGAGCCTACCCATAGTTTTTGACCGTCAAATTCTAAGTCCATGATATTCCTTCCTACCTCCCAAGGTGTTCTAAATGGGCTCAAGAATTCTTTACCATTCCAAAACTGCAGACCATATAAGGTTCCTATCCATAAACTATCCCCCCAGGTCCGTTCAATAGACCATATATTCGAGTTTTGTAGGCCATTAGCTAACGGTGAATAGGCGAGAAAATGTCTTTTAATGGAGTTGTCTTTTTTATCTAATACGAAAAGCCCTTCTAATAGACTACCTACCCAAAGCTCGGTATCAAAGGATTCTATACAAGTGACTACTGATGGTAAAGACTCGTCATCCAAATAAAATGGCATCCAACTTCCATTTTTTAACTCATATCTAACGATCCCGTCGCCATCAAACCCAACCCATAATGATTCTTTATCGCGCAATAAACTAATGGCGCTCTGTAAGCTAGAGTAACTAAATGTAGAAGGCTTAGGTAGTCTTTTTAATGGGTCTAAAAGAGAAGGAAAAGCTGTAATTCCACCATTAAAGGTACCAACCCAGACTTGGTCATAAATAGAATAGATACCATAACACTGATCAGTGATAATTCCCGTTTGATCATCATGTTTTGAATATACTTTAGTTTGAGTTCCATCGTGAACAAAAACCCCTGTACCATCCGTACTTATCCAAAGTTCATTGTTAATGATCCTCAAATCTCGAGGTGACGCGCCATTAATTACATCAATCTTTTTAAATGCACTTTGGTCAGATTTCTTGTATACGCCCTGCCCTTCAATTGCCACTACTACTGTTGTTCCATTCACATCAACAGCTTTTCTATAAGATGAAAGTTCGTCAGCAGATTGATATGCAGAAACTTCTTCAGTCGAGTTTAAGTAATAGAGTATCGATTGACCAGATGAAGCAATCCAAAGTGTATCACCTTGTTCCGCAAAATCGAAACAAAACTTTAAATCTTCAAAGTAATTTTCTGATAACAATTGTTTCCAAGTGCCTGAATTAGGTTTTAGATAGAAAATTCCTGTCCCTGATGTACCCGCCCATATGGTCCCATTTGAAGATTCATACAATGAAATTACTGAGGTTGCCTCTGGCAGTTGTGGAGTTATTTGATCAGATATTGGCCGAAAATTCTTTAAATCAATCGCAACAACTCCTCCCAATTGCATCCCAACGTATAGAACAGAATCGCTAGTGCACAAAAGACTCTGAATATTATTGGAACGAATAACATTTGTCGAATCCTGGAAATTAAAAAGCTCTGCCTGACCTTCATTATAGCGATACAAACCATCGCGTGTTCCTATCCAAACAAAACCCCACTGATCCTGAACTACAGAATATACTGTCGGATTCTTTAGCCCTGATTCTGTTCCTATTATGCTGACATTCTGTGCAAACACAAGAGAACAGAAGATTTGCGCAAAAAGGATATAAACGGCTTTCTTCATTTAGAGAAAAATACTCAAAAAAAAGACCCCTTTCGGGGTCTTCTTTAACTTACTAACCAATGTAAGTGTTAATTCAAAGCAATACGCACAACTGATTCAGAAGAACCGTTTTGCACTCGTACGATATACATACCGCGCGGCATTGAGGCCACATCAAGACGTGTCTCAGTTTCAAAAGATTCTTCTAGAACCTTTGAGCCAGTAATATTAAACATCGTTACTACTGAAGGAAGGCCTGTAGTATTTTGAACAATCAAAATATCAGAAGCAGGGTTTGGCTTAATAGAGAAGCTTTCACCTAATTCTTCAACTCCAATATTTGTACAAGGACCACATTCTTCCCAACAATTGACATCCAAAATAGTATCACTAGTACTTGTCATCAACAGTCTGTTTGTGTAAGGACCGCTTGTTAGAGTACATGTACTGTCATTAGTAGCAGGATCTAGTGACTCTTCAGTGGACCCAGCAGAACTACCTTTATTGTACTTGTATTCCATTGTTTCGCCTGACATTCTAGACAAGGTCAACTCCCATACATTATCTCCATCATCATCAGACATCGGAAGACCTGGTGCCGCCCAACCATTGATAGTACCTCCGCGAAGGTAGGCACTGTCGTTAGGGTGACCAGAGAGGTCAACTCTAAATGTAACATTAACTGGAACTGGTGGAGCAGGACATGTTCCATCAACACTACATTCACCGAAACATGTTCTTAGATGGAAGTCACTTGTTAGCGTACCTGTTTGTCGATCATTGTAGTTGTTCGGATCACCACAAGGCTTACCAGCTAGTTGTTCTTTACATCCCCATGACGGACAAGCTCCATTAGTGAAAGTAAAGAATGAGAAGAATCCTGTATCCTTCGCAAGAGTGATACTGTAAACACTATCACCGATTGGATACATTTCATTATCACCAGGATTACCGAAATTCCCCCCACCTGCAAGGAATACTCCAGTAGGATCAACGGTTTGATTACTCATGTTCACTTGCATCGTCAAGTATACCTGACCTGCTTTGGCATCACAAGATTCCCATGCGACACCTGGTAGGATAGTATCACCAGTGAAAGCCGCGAATCTATTCGTGTAGATACCAGTTGTTTTGGTACACGCAGAACCAGAAGTCAAATTTTCCTGTCCTGTCCAACCGTCCAAAGTAAACTTGTACTCAATAGAATCCGCAGTTAGCGGCAATGTTACGGTCCAAATAGAATCTCCTTCTGGATCCGACATTGGATTACAACTACCGCACCAACCGTTAAAATCACCATTGAGGTTAACAGTTGTGTACGATGTGGCTGAATAGTCACGCATGTCAACAATGAATGTGACATCCTTTTGTGCAAAACCTAGCATAGGCAAGCACAACATCAATAAAGCGTAGATTTTTTTCATGTTAAGCATTATTTATGGTTAGTAATTATTGAAATACTCTTATATAATCCACCAGCATATACTGGGGGAATTGGGTTGAAGGGCCAATTGGACCAGGCCAATTTCCTTCTACAGCAATATTTAAAATAAAGAAAAACTTTTGATGAAAAGCAGATAGGTTGGCAATGTTGAGCGTGTGATAAAGTGAATTATCTACATACCACTTGATTGAATTACTGTTCCAAACGATCGAGAAGACATGAAATTCATCATTAAACTTTTCACCGTTAGAAAGGCTAGTGTTACCACTGTACTCGGCATGAGAGCCATTATTAGACCAGTGGGCCGTACCATAAACTGTACGGTCATTATATCCCTCGCCACCAATTAGTTCCATAATATCAATCTCACCACAAGATGGCCATCCTGAAGTAGAATAATCATCTCCAAGCATCCAAAGCGCTGGCCAAATACCCTGGCCATATGGAAGCTTAGCTCTAATATCAATCCGACCGTATTGGAAACTCTGTTTTTCTTTAGTAATTATTCGTGCTGAAGTAAATGGCGCCCCTAAATACGTTTCTTGCTTCGCTGTGATTCTAAGATAACCCTGGTCCAGCTCTGCGTTATTAGTACCTGACCTGTAGCATTGGCTTTCATTATTTCCCCAACCCCAACTGCCGGTTCCAGTTTCATAACCCCAATCTTGAAGATTGAGTTGTGTATCATCAAATTCTTCCTCCCAAACCAATGACATCCCGGGATAACTGCTTGGGGTGCTATATCCAGAATCATCTATTGGAGGAGCCCCGTCATCATTTATAAGAACAATTTGGGCATATGGTTCCGGGATTACAGCATTAGAGGGATTACTGAATGAAATCCAAAAAGACTCTGTATCCTCAGAATCTTCATCCCCGTATATTGATATGGTAAAGACACCTACACTCTCTCCTTTTGGAATTTCAAGCGTACCTTGAATTGATTCGAAATCTTCACCTTCCGTTGCATTCACCCCGCTGGTTTGATAATCTACAGTGACCGGCCTTGGCGCCGGCTCACTAAGGTATACGTAAAAGTCCAGCGTATGCGTATTATCTCCTTCATCTATTTCAAGACTACTGGCACTCAAACGCGGAGTTGTAGGAGCCTCGCAACCTAAAATCAAAAGACTTGAAAGTAACACTACTGCTATGTTTATCGCTTTACGCATTCTCTTTTAAGATTCAGAATAAAGGGTGAAACGCCATAATCCAGGGCCAAAGTCAATCTGAACCTCCAAATAACGATCGCCATTGATTTCGGTCATTGAAATGATATCGTAAGTGATCGAAGAAACAGGTTGGCTAACTTCCATGTCATTGGCAACTTTGTGTAAACCAATAAATGCACCGGTGCCGACTAACTTCAATTGATCTGGAGTTGTTGCATTTGCAGGAATAATTTCAAAACCATGGGTACCGCTTTGCCATGCAGACTGATTCCCTTGGAGATCAGATTCAGGAAAGCATCCCTCTGGAGAAAATCCAAAAGTAGGCTCTCCCCAAAAATCACCGTTGGAATCATAAACCATGTCCCCATTAGCTTTAAACGTCCACTCGTCGTTAAATGTGCATGGTCGATTAGTTGCGCCATTACCATCTATTGCCCACCATTGTTGGCCATTGTCCGAGCCCACCCAAAGTGCCCCTGCTTGAGGAGCAAGTTTCCAGGTACGCTCACTACACTCAGTAAGCCATTCTACAGCACCTACACAAGGGGGGGGGCCATCTTTATAAATTTCAACCTGCCCAGTCGTTGAAGCCGAGCCGCCTTGATTGAATACGGTGTGCGTAATATCATAAACACCCATAGAACCAATAAAGACTTGTACATTTTCTCCGGTGAAAGTACCTACTCCATCTACCTCCCAAGAGTATAAAAATGGATCTCCTGTAGATATAGATGTAAAGTCCACAGTATTACTGTCAATGTATGACATAGTGTAATCTGCCTCAGGCAATGGACCTAATTCTGTGTGACCGGCTTCACTTGGATCACAAGAGGCAACCGCAACAGATATAACAATAATGGATAATATTTTCTTTAACATAATTATAGGTTTTTAGTACCCTGGATTTTGTGTTAATACTCCTTGACTTGCATCAATTTCTTGTTGAGGAATCGGGAGGTATTGGTGAGTGCTGATGCTGAAACCTTGAGTGCCTAAAACATCTTGTGCCTTGCCTGTTCTAATCAAATCAAAGAATCTATGTCCTTCGGTCGCAAGTTCCATTCGGCGTTCCTCATAAATATCATCCAACAATTGATTTCCTGAACTTGATAGTGGCGAGAGACCTACTCTATTTCTTACTTCATTCACATACGATAAAGCTGCTGCCTCAGATCCTCCAGAACGCACTAACCCTTCAGCCGCCATTAGTAGAACATCAGCATATCTTATTTCACGGATATTATTGCCCCAATTCAACGCCGGATCTCCATCTGGAGCCGTATTATTCGCTAGTGGTGCATATTTTCTCATGAAATAGCCTGTATTCTGGTATCCTGGGGTATATGAGGCCCCAGCTACAGAAGATGCATCAATAATGGTATGATTGTATCTCGGATCATTTGTCATAGCTGCCTCAAGCTCCGTAGAAATTGGACAAAAACCCCAGCCGGTTGCATATGTAGGGCCATTGTAGTCGCGCATTCCGATAAATTGAACCCCAACATTGCCTTCACCGCCTCCCCAGCCGAACGAGCCCCAATCAGAGGCTGAATTTTCGCTGTAGGTGATTTCAAAGACACTCTCAGATGACCATTCCCCATCTTTCGTCCATATGTCTCCATAATCAGAGAGTAGCTCGTATTGGCCGGACTGAATGACAGATTCACATAGAGAAGCAACTTGACTCATCTTAGTTTCGTCATTTTGGAATAGTAAGACTCTGGCAAGTAAAGCTTCAGCTGCACCTTTTGTGGCGCGGCCAATCTCATTCGCACTTACAGATGAAGGTAAAACGCTGATGGCCGCCTCTAGGTCGGAAATGATTAATGGATAGATATCTTCTGGGCCAACTTGCTCTACAGTGTAATATTCTGAAGCTCCTAAAGTGTGATCGATATAAACGACATTTCCAAACAAGCGAACCAAGTCAAAGTAAAATTTGGCTCGTAAGAATCTCGCTTCACCCTTAGTTCTTACTCGGAAAGCTTCAGAAGCATCCTCAATACCGTCGATTTTCTCCAGGTATAGATTAGCTCTGTAAATTCCTTTATAGTTTTTCTGCCAAAAACCTCTCTGAGGTCCAAGGTTAGGTGTCAGAGTAAAGTTGTTGTAGGCAACCCATGACGGTTGATCTGATGCATCACTTCCTCCAGCATAGGTATCGTCTGATGCAACGTTCTGCAAGAACCGGAACATGGTGAACCCCCATTGATCATTCCATTGAAGCACGTCATAAATGCTCACTAAGGCTTCAAAAGCCTGATCTTCATTCTGATAGTAATTTACTTCTAGCACCCTTCCTACAGGACGTGTATCTAGAAAGTCCTTAGAACAAGAACCTAAAACAAGGGATAGAGAGACTATTAAACTAACCCAAATACTTTTGCTGCTACTACTAATTTTCATTGTTCCTCGTTATTTAAATGTGATGTTAACGCCTATGGTATTGACCCTTGCTTGAGGATAAATTCCTCTATCAACTCCCATTCCTGCGCCAATTTCCGGATCGAACCCACTATATTTCGTGAATGTCAGCAAATTGGTCCCAGCATAATAAATGCGCATTTTTCTCAGGCCTATACTTTCTGCAAAGTTTCCAGTAAGCGTATAACCTAGCTGAAGAGATTTCAAGCGGAAGAAGCTTCCGTCCTCTACATAAAAGTCAGAACTGCGCGCAAAATTCTTGTTTCTATCATCAAAGGTCAACCTAGGATGAGTATTCGTTGATCCTTCTCCTGTCCAGCGATCTATTGCGGTGGCAGGCATATTAGAAGTAGGTAGGTCGTAACGACGAGTTGCATTGTAAATATCGTTGCCAAAGACCCCTTGACCGAAAATGTTCAAATCCCAATTCTTATAACTCATATCGACAGTTATACCGGCCGTCCAATCAGGGGTTGGGTTACCAATCATTGTTCGGTCATCCGCTGTGATTTCACCATCTCCATTAATATCAACGAATCGGAAATCACCTGGTTTAGCGCCAGGCTGGATTGTATCACCTTCGCTTGAGGTGTATCCATATACATCATTCATATTTTGGAAAACACCATCCGTTTGATAACCAAACAGATATCCAATTGGGAGCCCTTCAGTAATTCTTGTAATCTCGAGGCCTTGAGGTCCCCAGCCGGCCCCCGTTAAATATCCCGCATCATTACCGATAAGAACAACCTCATTTTTGATGAAGCTCACGTTACCCGAAACTCCTATTGAGAAGTCTTGATTGTAGGCGCGATCATATCCAAACTCGATATCAATACCCTGATTCAACATTGAGCCCACGTTTGCTGTTGACGGATCGTTTCCAATATAGGAGGGTAGCGGTGGTCGAGTTTTCATATCGTTGGTTCGGCGATTAAACACATCGAAGCCAAAAACCAAATAATCAAAAGCTCGTATCTCTGCACCAATATTTAATTGGGCAACACTTTCCCATCTCAAATCAGGATTCGCAACTTGTGCTGGAGTTGTTCCATTAGTCAGAATCTCATTGCGACCAAATGTGTATGAACGGCCTCCAATAATTGTGGATGCATATTCCAATGAACCGGCGGCATCGCTACCATTCAATCCATAACCTGCTTTCAACTTCAACTGGTTGATGTTGTCATATATCCAGAAATCCTCTTTGTGGATGTTCCATCCTGCAGATAAAGACGGGAAATAACCCCAACGGTAGTTAGAACCAAATCGAGAAGAAGCGTCTGCACGTAAAATTGCAGTGGCAACATACTTACCGTCATAATCGTAGTTAGCTCTTGCGAAATATGACTCTATGGCATAGCGCTCCCATTTACCGCCATATACTTGCTCTGAGATCTCGTTTCTGGCATAATCTATGGTCGCATCTTGGAAGTCTTGTGTGGGCACATCTCTTTTATTACCCCCGATGTATCGACCATTAACTTCCTGAGCACTATGACCAGCTAGGTAATTCAAGTTATGTTTTCCAACGCTATGACTGTAGGTTAGAGTGTTATCCCATATCCATGTAAACCCTCTGTTGAAGCTAGAGTATACGTTGTTGGTATCAAGGAGATTTGTTGCATTCAGGTAGTGTGAAGGTGTGAATCCTTCATTCCCCCAAAATGCGAGGTCAATACCCATGCTCGAACGTGCCTTCAAGCCTGGTAATATTTCAAATTCTGCATAAGTGTTGTTCACTACTTTATCTGCCCATCCGTAATTATTAATAATTGAATACGCCGCTACAGGATTTACAATTTCAGAAGTCACTCGGTTGGAGATTCCAAAAATTCCATTGGCATCACGGACTAAGTTGGAGCGTAATACGCCGCCTGATGAATACGGTGCAGATGATAGCACTGTTGGATCTGTTTCATACAGCGGCGTCAAAGGATCCATATTTAGCGCTCGTCCCAAAGGAGAGCCCCATTCTGTATTTTCAGCTACCCCATTACTCTGATTGTGAGTATATGCTACATTCCATCCAACAGTCAACTTATCGTTAACGTGCGTGATTGTATTTAATCTTGCCGCCAATCGCTCATAATATGATTTACCCTCAGCAACAATTCCTTCCTGATTAAAATTACTTACAGAAGCATAATATGAACCACGATCAGTGCTCCCGGCAATGCTGATGTCACTACTTTGCATTATTGCATTTTGATTGAAGACATGACTTTGCCAATCTGTTCCAGCACCGTATTGCGAAGGATTTTCATATAAGACAGGTTGACCTGCAGCAGCGGCCATTTCGTTCATTAGAGTGGCGTATTCTGTACCGTTTAATACAGGGATTTTTTTCCATGGGTTTTGAACCCCGGTATAAGAAGTTACCTTAACCTCCATTCCACGAGCCTTGGAACCATTTTTCGTTGTCACGATGATGACTCCATTGGCGCCTCGTGCGCCATAAATAGCTGCAGAGGCGGCATCTTTCAACACTTCGATGGTTTCGATATCACCAGGATTTAGGAAGTCGATACCTCCACCAATGACAACACCATCAACAACGTACAGAGGATCTGAGCCGTTAATTGACGATGTTCCTCGAATTCGAATAACCGCTCCGGCCCCGGGCTGGCCGGAACTCTGGACAACACTTACCCCTGAGGTACGGCCTTGAAGAGCTGTCTCGATCCGAGGCAACTGTAAATCCTCTAGATCTTCGGATTTAACACTTGAAATCGCGCCAGTAACGTTGGACTTCTTTTGAGTTCCAAAACCTACCACTACAACTTCGTCAAGAGTGGACGCAGAACGATCATATACTAATCGAATTTCTACATTCTTATTGTTCCCAAGAGTGATGGTCTGACTTTGGTATCCTACAAACGATGCTGTTAATTCTGACCCTGCAGAAGCGTTAATGGACCAACTACCATCTGGATTTGACATAGTAGTAATGCCCCCAGTAGATATGACGGCACCAGGTAAAGGCGAATTGTCTCCAGCATCTAGGATAATACCCCGATACTGAGCTTTTACTCCTATACTTACGCTAATTGCAGCTAAAAACAGAAGTCGTTTCAAAGCGATGTTTCTCATGACTTTATGAATAAATCTTTAATAAGTGTACTTAAGACACTCAAAAATGCATACAAGTAATCCAACTGCCAACTTTCCGCTCCGGACAAATGCCGGACAGAAAGCCGTATTTATAGAACTGTAATACGTTTGAGCAATTTTTTTGTTCACGAAATGGAGGAATTAATCTAAGAACTCGTCCATGTCCCGACGGTCCTTTTTCGTGGGTCTACCTAACCCTTTTTGACGGGTCATGTTCCTCGCAAGTTTCAAGAACGCCTCCTTATCAATCTCTTCCTGAGGGGTAATATCCTTAATATATTCTAGGACCAATTTTGCTCCCATGCGCGATTTCGGCAAGGCAAGAATCTCAAATTCCTGATCAAATCCATGGCGTTTGATACGAACGACATCGCCAGGCTTCACCTCGCGAGAAGGCTTCACAGGAATGTCGTCCATCACTACCCTGTTCGAGCGCACCTGCTCGCCGGAGAGGCTGCGGGTTTTGAATAATCGGACACACCACAAGAATTTGTCAATACGCATGGGCACAAATTTGGCGGTTTTCCCCTAATTTCAACCACTCAAGAAAAAATTTTCGTCGTTAATGAAACACTCACTCTGGCTAGGCGCATTTGCGCTAAGCACCCTAATCGCCTGTCAAGGCCCTGCCCAAGAGACCAAAAACACTGAAAAAACTACCGATGCCGTGGCTGAAAAAGGATACCAATTATATACTGTACGCGAGGCCCTGACCGGCCCTGAAGCCATTGCTTCAACGCTCAAAGAAACCAAAGCATTAGGCTATGATAAAGTAGAGAGTTTCGGATACCTGGAAGGATCTTTTTTGGGGATGCCTGTTACAGATTTCAATACGACCCTAAGTAATGCCCAGCTAAGCAGTCCATCGGGACATTACACCCCAATGCAGCTCGAGGGAACTGAAGTTGGGCCAATTGATACCGCCTCCATCACAAAATTCATTGAAGCCGCTACCGCTTTGAACCAACATTGGATCATCATCCCTTGGATGAGCGAAGCATGGAGAAACGCTGAGGGCTACGCGCACTTAGTAGATTATCTCAAACTATTGGGTGCAGAGGCTGCCAAACACGGCAAAGTCGCCGCTTGGCACAACCACGAGTTTGAATTCCTTCCCCTCGATCCTACAAACCCAGAATCTCCTTCCGCATACCAATACCTCCTCGAATCCCTCGAAGGTCATAACGTAGTGTTTGAAATGGATGTACACTGGGTTGCCTTTGCTGGAGAGAATCCAGTAGAATGGATCAACAACTACCCTGGCCGATTCCCATTATGGCATGTCAAAGACTTTGCAGCAGATACCGCTACTCAAATTCCCGTAGGTCAAGGCGTCATCCCTTGGGAGGAAATTTTTGCAGCTGCTGAAACTTCAGGTCTGCAGCACTACTACATCGAGCAAGACTTTTGTGCTGCCGACCGCGGCATTGAGTGTTTGAAAGAAAGCATTGAATATGCGAACGAGCAATCTTTCATGAACAAATAAAGTAATATGTACGGAGCATTAAAGGACCACCTAAGCGCACAACTAGAAGAGATCAACAATGCAGGACTCTTTAAAAGAGAGCGCATCATCACCACACCGCAGAATGCGGTCATTCAAACCACAGAAGGCAAGGAAGTCTTAAATTTCTGTGCCAACAACTACCTGGGCTTGAGCTCACACCCTCGTGTACAAGAGGCGGCGCACAAAGCGCTGGACAGCCACGGGTTTGGGATGTCCTCAGTGCGCTTTATTTGTGGGACGCAGAATATTCACAAGGAATTGGAAGCAAAGATTGCCGAATTCCTACATACGGAAGATACCATTCTATACGCAGCGGCATTCGATGCAAATGGCGGTGTGTTTGAACCGCTACTTACAGATGAAGATGCCATTATTTCGGACAGCCTGAACCACGCCTCCATTATAGACGGGGTGCGCCTGTGTAAGGCAGAACGATTCCGTTATGCAAACAACGACATGGCGGATCTGGAAACGCAACTTAAAGCTGCTGAAGGTGCGCGTTTCAAAATTATCGTTACCGACGGCGTATTCTCGATGGATGGATATGTGGCCCAATTGGACAAAATCTGTGACCTCGCTGATCAATATGGTGCGCTAGTAATGGTAGACGAGTGTCATGCCACTGGTTTCATCGGTAAGACCGGTCGAGGTACCGTCGAGCTGAAAAACGTCCTAGGTCGGGTGGATATTATCACCGGAACACTTGGAAAAGCATTGGGCGGCGCCATGGGTGGATTCACTACTGGCCGCAAGGAAATCATTGAAATGTTGCGCCAGAAATCGCGCCCGTATTTGTTCTCAAATTCACTTGCACCAGCCATCGTTGGCGCTTCTATCGAGGTCTTCAATCTTTTGAGCGAGACTACGGAACTCAGAGACCAACTAGAATGGAACGTGAACTACTTTAAAAAAGGAGTAGCCGCGGCTGGTTTTGATTTCAAAGATGGAGAAAGTGCCATCGTTCCTATCATGTTGTACGACGCGGCCCTGAGCCAAGAATTCGCAGACAAATTGCTCAATGAAGGCATCTATGTCATAGGATTCTTCTACCCTGTAGTGCCCCAAGGCCAGGCGCGTATTCGCGTTCAGTTGAGCGCTGCACATACCCAAGCCCATTTGGACCACGCCATCGCGGCATTCACAAAGGTGGGCAAAGAATTGGGCGTCCTAAAAGATTAACAACCTTTTGACCATATAGCGGTTAGATTGAGACACTACTTCTGCAGAAGGAGTGTTACTTTTGGCCTATAATTTTTGCACCTATGCTCATTCAAATCGCCCAGTTCGTTCTTGGACTCTCCATTCTTATTGTACTCCACGAGTTTGGTCATTATTTGCCAGCCCGTTGGTTTGATGTACGTGTGTCCAAGTTTTACCTGTTTTTCGACTACAAATTCTCGTTGTTGAAGAAGCAAATAGGCGAAACCGAATGGGGTATTGGTTGGATCCCACTAGGAGGATATGTAAAAATTGAAGGTATGGTGGACGAAAGCATGGACACCGAAAACCTTAGCGAGGAGCCGGAAGAATGGGAGTTTCGTGCGAAACCGGCTTGGCAGCGCCTGATCATGCTCACCGGCGGGGTCATCATGAACTTCATCACCGCCTACTTCATCTACGTCTTCTTATTGATGAGCTACGGCAAGGACTACCTCCCGAACGACAGCTTGGTCTATGGAATTTGGACGAACGAGATCGGCCACGAAATGGGCCTCGAGAATGGCGATAAGATATTGAGCATCGGCGACTACGTACCGGACAGCTACTCCGAGACAGCCATGGAGATTTTCCTGAGCGAAGGAGAAGATATTGTCGTAGATCGCAACGGCGAAGAGGTACGTGTGCCTATTACCACCGAAGCGCTGGCTGATATCATCGCGGATAAATCACTCTACAGCGTTATTCGACCTCGTATGCCTTATGTCGTGGGTGCCTTCTCCGAAGGTTCCATAGCTGAGGCAGCAGGCATGCAAGTAGGCGATAGTTTGGTCGGCCTCAACGGTCAGCAATTGCTATTTTTCGACGAGTTTTTCGATGCCATCCCTGATTTTGGCGGGGAAGAAATCGCCCTAACCTATTACCGCGATGGCGTAGCAGATACCTTGTACCTGGATGTACCAGAAGACGGCAAAATTGGCGTCTACAACACCGGTGAAGTCTACAAATACTACAAAATCAAGAACAAAGAATACAGCTTCGCGCAAGCCTTGGGCGGCGGCTGGGATGAGGTGGGCAACAAGCTTAACGGCTATGTACGCCAGTTCAAATTGATCTTCAACTTTGAAACCAAAGCCTACAAAGAAGTGGGCGGTTTCTTGATGATTCTACAGCAGTACGATAGCTCGTGGAATTGGCGCGGATTCTGGGAATTCACCGCCTTCTTAAGCATCATGTTGGGCTTCTTGAACATCCTTCCTATTCCTGCACTTGACGGTGGGCACGTAGTTTTCACTTTGGTAGAAATGGTCACCGGTAAAAAACCTTCGATCAAAGTATTGGAAGTAGCGCAAATGATAGGATTCTTCCTGTTGCTTGCCTTGCTGATTTTCGCCAACGGTCAAGATATCATTAGAGCATTCTTCGGCGGATAAGATGGATGAAAGCCAGTCCATATTCGAGTATTTAGGCCGGGTCAAGGATCCGGAAATACCCGTGTTGAGCCTGCACGATATGGGCATACTGCGAGGCGTTAGCATCGCCCCTTCCAATCACCCAAAAAGTGCCGAAGCCCTGCAGTCCTTTCGCGAACTGCACCCCGATGCGCCGGAGGAAAATGCCCAGTACATCTACCAGATCAGCATCAGCCCCACCTATGTGGGTTGTCCTGCCATGGACCGCATGGCCCAAGATATTAGTGAGTCCATGTATGCCCGCCAACTACCTTTCTTCATCGAAGAACAAATCAAACCGGCGTGGACCACAGATTGGATTACCCAAGAAGGACTGGAGAAAATGGAAGCCTACGGCATTGCTCCACCCGTCAAAGGATCGACGGATAAGCGCACGCTATTTGCCGCCGCACCCACCGTAAAGTGCCCGCGATGCAAGAGCTCAAAAACGGAACTCGTGAGCGCACATGGATCCACCGCCTGTAAGAGCTTGTACAAGTGCCAAAGCTGCCTCGAGCCTTTTGAGTACTTTAAGTGTCTGTAAAGTGAGGCTCATGGCCTAACTTTGAAGAGCCCAAATGCAGAAACATGCCCAAGAAGACCACCGTTCCTTTTGAAAAAGCGTTCAAGCTCATGGCCACGGCCAAGCACATGGCAGAGCTCTACGAACGCGAGAAAGAGACGACTTCAAAATACGTTCACGCCACGAGCCGTGGCCATGAAGCCGCACAGCTCGCTCTCGCCCTCCAGCTCGAACCCAAAGACTTTGTCGCCCCCTATTACCGCGACGACAGCCTACTATTGGGCATCGGCATGACCCCAAAAGATCTCATGCTACAGCTGTTGGCCAAGGTGGACGATCCCTTCTCTGGAGGGCGCACCTACTACAGCCACCCTAGTCTCAAAGACGACGATAAACCCAAAATTCCCCACCAAAGCTCCGCCACCGGTATGCAAGCCATCCCCACCGCGGGAATCGCTATGGGGATTCAGTACCGAGAACAGCAGGGATTAGCCACTGAAGAAGAGCTTGGTGCCATTTCCGTCTGTAGCATCGGCGACAGCGCTATGACGGAAGGAGAGATTTCAGAAGCCCTTCATATGGCCGCCCTAAAGCAGTTCCCCCTGCTCATGTTCGTGCAGGATAACGGCTGGGACATCAGTGCCAACCGCGAAGAAGTACACCACAGCAATGCCGTCGAATACGCCAAAGGGTTTACCGGCATCGAAACCCGCGATCTCGACGGGACAGATTTCGAAACTTGTTACAAAGAGCTACAAAAGGTCATTAAAATCATGCGTAAAGAGCGTCGCCCGTTCTTGGTACGCATGGATGTACCCCTTCTCAACCATCACACCTCCGGGGTGCGTAAAGAATGGTACCGCGACGACTTAGAAGAAGCCGCCAAGCGTGATCCCTACCCTGTTTTAATCAAACAATGCCTCGACGCAGGCTTCTCCCAAGCACAGCTCGATCAGTGGGCCGCAGAGGCTGCAGCGTTTGTGGAAGCACAATACGAAAGTGCCCTGCAGATGCCGGACCCTACGCCCGAGGATCTCTATACCTACGACTATGCGCCTACGCCCATCACGAGTGAGAGTGGCGAGCGAGCGCCGAAGGGCGCGGAGCCGACGGTGATGGTTGATGCCGCCTTGTTTGCGATTAAGGAATTGATGGCGGAGCATCCAGAGACCTTGTTGTACGGGCAGGATGTGGGCAGCAGATTGGGCGGCGTGTTCCGCGAAGCCGCGACATTGGCACAGAAATTTGGGGACGGACGGGTGTTCAATACCCCTATTCAAGAAGCGTTTATCATCGGGTCTACGGTGGGCATGAGCGCCACGGGTTTGAGGCCCATTGTGGAGGTTCAGTTCGCAGATTATCTATGGCCTGGAATAAACCAATTATTCACTGAAGTCTCGCGCAGCTACTACCTCAGCAATGGGAAGTGGCCAGTGAGCACCATCATCAGAGTGCCCATCGGGGCCTATGGTTCAGGTGGACCGTTCCATAGCTCGAGTGTAGAAAGTGTGGTCACGGCCATCCGTGGCGTGAAGGTTGCCTATCCAAGTACGGGGGCGGACCTGAAGGGCTTGATGAAAGCCGCTTTCTATGATCCAAATCCAGTTGTGATGTTGGAGCACAAGGGGCTGTATTGGAGCAAGATTAAAGGTACTGAAGGTGCCAAGACGCCGGAGCCGAGCGCGGACTATGTGGTCCCGTTTGGAAAGGCGAGAATGGTGTTGGAGGCCGTGGACGGTGCGCGTGAGCGTGGTGAGGCCGCGCTCGTAGTGACCTATGGAATGGGCGTGTATTGGGCGTTGGAGGCGGCCAAGGGCTTGGAAGGGCGTGTGAGCGTGCTGGATTTACGAACGCTGAGTCCTTGGGACAAGACGGAGGTAATGAAGCAGGCGAGGATGCACGGAAGGGTGTTGGTACTGACCGAGGAACCGAGCAGTCCAAGCTACGCGCAGAGTGTACAAGGGGCCATTCAAGAGGAGTGTTTCGAGGCATTGGATGCCCCTGTGAAGTTGCTGGGGGCGGAGAATATGCCCGCCATTCCACTAAACTCAACATTAGAGAAAACGATGTTACCTAACAAATTAAAAGTGAACGAGTTACTGACTCAACTCCTCGCTTATTAAGTGGAACTATTATACCCAATACTTAAACGTTCCATTCTGTAAAAAAAGAGTACTTTTGCGATAAGAAAAATGAACGGTATGATTTCTAAATTTCTATTCTTGGGCGGACTTCGCGGACCTGAATTGATATTAATTGCAGTAGTAATTTTATTGCTTTTCGGCGGTCGTAAAATTCCTGAGTTAATGCGTGGTTTAGGCCGTGGCGTGAAGGAATTCAAAGATGGTATCGCTGACGACGAAAAAGGATCAGACGATAAATAAAGGAATAATCCCTTCCACAACCCCAACGAACGATGAGTACGACAACCCAAGCGGTTGAACAATTCCTCAGCAAGATTGAGGCCACCCAGGACTTGAATATTTTCTTGGAGGTGTGGGCAAATGAAGCGCGTGAGCATGCCAAGGTAGTGGATGCAAAAATTGCAGCCGGAACTGCGGGCAAGCTGGCCGGTATGGTGATTGCGTTGAAGGACAATATTTGTTACCGAGGACATAAGGTGAGCGCTGCCTCCAAGATTTTGGACGGTTTTGAAAGCCAATTTTCTGCAACGGTCGTGGACCGATTGTTGGCAGAGGACGCCGTGTTTATCGGGCGTACGAACTGTGATGAGTTTGCCATGGGTTCGGGCAACGAAAATAGCGCCTTTGGGCCGGTGAAGAATCCTCTGGATCCTTCGAAGGTACCGGGTGGATCGTCAGGCGGTTCAGCCGGGGCGGTGGTGGCGGGCTTATGTCATGTGGCATTGGGCTCGGACACGGGCGGTTCTATTCGCCAGCCGGCGAGCTTTACAGGAACCGTAGGGTTCAAGCCTTCGTACGGAAGGGTGAGCCGCCACGGTTTAATTGCCTACGCGAGCAGCTTTGACCAGATAGGTCCATTTGCCGCGAATGTGGAGGATGCTGCGAAGGTGATGGAGGTCATCGCGGGACCGGATGATTTTGATGCGACTGCGATGCAGGAGGCCATGGCGCCCGCAACGAAATTGGCCCCGAAAAAAGTAGCGTATTTGAAGACTGCGGTGGATAATCCAGCCGTGGATGAGCATGTGAAGAAGGCGTTTTTGGCCCAATTAGAATTGCTCGAAAACGCAGGCGTCGTTGTGGAGCCTGTTGAATTTGATTTGTTGGACACCATAGTGCCCATCTATTATATTTTAACCACCGCGGAAGCAAGCTCAAACCTCGCTCGTTTTGACGGGGTTCATGCCGGGTTTAGACATCCGGACAGCACGGATTTGGAGAGCGTGTACAAGAAGAGCCGCAGCGAAGGTTTTGGAGTTGAGGTGCAGCGCCGAATCATGTTGGGGACCTTTGTATTGAGCTCTGGGTACTACGACGCCTACTTTGGGAAGGCTCAGGCGGCGCGTCGTTTGGTGCAAGAGTGGACCGATAAGATGTTGGAGGAATACGACTTGATTTTGTGTCCTACGGCGCCTACTACCGCCTTTGAAATTGGGCGTGAGGTGAGCGATCCAACCGTGAATTATTTGGAAGATATTTTTACTGTACAAGCCAATATCGCTGGTGTTCCGGCCGTTAGTATTCCTATGGGAGTACATCCAAACGGCCTTCCTATGGGACTCCAATTAATGGGACAAAACGGTGCGGATATGGATGTATTGGCCATGGCCAAATGGATCCAACAGCACTGATTGCCCGGTTATGAAGTACAGCATGCATAAACTTTTTATTCTCGCTTTTGCCTTGCCCCTTGGGCTTGTAGGGCAAGAGGTTGTATTGGACAGCGCTGAGGTGGCAAACGCGGATGTTGTTGAGCGGAGCGCAGATTTGGATTCGGCTTCGATGGCATTGATTGATGCTCGTTTGGCCCTATTGGACTCTGAACACCTCTTTTTCAACATGGCGAATGTTCCATCGGCTGCAGATTCGGCAGATGCGTTGCCTTTGACCGATTCTATTTTCGCCCACTACATGGCCGAGCTCGATGCCCGCACGCCTTTTGAAATGGCGTACAACCCAGTCGTTAAACGCTACATGGAGCGCTACCTGAAACACGGTTCGGCGAGATTGAGTCGCATGATGGCCCACGGGCAGTATTACTTCCCGATGTTTGAGGAGCATTTAGCCAAGTATGATATGCCGTTGGAGCTGAAATATTTGGCGGTGATCGAAAGCGCATTGAACCCAAAAGCGAAAAGTCATGTGGGGGCGACAGGTTTGTGGCAATTCATGTACGGTACCGGGAAAATCTATGGCTTGAAGGTGAACAGCTATGTGGACGACCGCAATGATCCGCTCAAGAGTACCGAAGCGGCATGTCAGTATATGCTGAAGTTGTACGAGATTTTTGACGATTGGAATTTAGCCTTGGCAGCCTACAACAGTGGACCGGGGAATGTGAATAAGGCCATCCGCCGCAGCGGTGGAAAGACCTCTTATTGGGAGATCCGTCCGTTCTTGCCGCGTGAGACTTCCGCCTATGTACCCCTGTTCATTGCCGCCAATTACGCGTTTGAATATGGGCCACTTCATGGCATAGGTCCTGCAGAAATCCCGGCGTACTATATCGAAACGGATACCGTTCGTATTACCCGACAGATACACTTCAAGCAAGTGGAAGAAGGCCTTGGTGTGGATGCCGCGTTGATGGAGTTTTTGAATCCGCAGTACCGCTACAACATCGTCCCCGTGATCGACGGTCAGCATTACTTTTTGACCTTGCCTGCCGCTAGTGCGATGGCTTTCCGCATGCAGCAGGACACCTTGTACAACATGGCGGACGCCTACTTTGAAGAACGAGCCAGTACCATTCCTGAGCTCACGCAAATGAATGAGCGTACTACACACCGCGTGCAGAGTGGTGAGACCTTGGGTCACATCGCGAGCAAGTACGGGGTTGGTGTCAGCGACATCAAGCGTTGGAACGGCCTGAGCAGCGACATGATTCGGATAGGACAGCGCTTGGTGGTGTATCCACGACGGATTTAATGGGCACATTGGCCTACTTTTTGACTACCTTTTTACCTGCAAAAATTGGTCACATGAAACGCATATTCCTCCTTCCCATTCTCGCTTTGTCCTTCTTAATCCTCCCTTCCTGTGGTTCCGATGAGACCAATGAAGACGGTACAAAAAAAGATACGCGTATTCTCCCTCCCTCGAGTGGGACACACAGTGAATTACTGCTGGTGATGCCGGATGAGTTGTGGTTGGGACCTGCCGGAGAAGCCTTCCGTGAAATCTACCTTGCCGACCAAGATGGGTTGCCACAAGCAGAGCCGTATTTTGATGCCTCGCGTGTGGAGCCGAAGGACGTCAACAAGATTTTGCAGAAAGCCAAGAACATCTTGTGGATCGAGAAAAGCGACACGAATTTTGTCAAGCTTACTAAAGACCTTTGGGCACGCCCACAACACCTCATTCGTATCACAGCCTCTTCCGACAAGGCCATCGCCGCGGAGATTCGTGGCAGCGCAAAGCAGGTCATCAAATCCTTCAAAGATCACGACATGGCCTTAATCCAAGACCGACTCAAGCGCAGTGCTTATGCCTATACCCACGAGAATTTGAAAGACATGGGCATCAAAAGCATGCTCTTGCACAAAGGCTTTGACCCTACATTGGACAAGGAAGGCCTTAAGATTTTCGCGACCAAAACGGTCAAAACCATACAGTACATGATCGTAAGCTCTCGGCCAATGACAGAAGGATTGGTCAGTGTGGACGACATCATCGCGCACCGCGACAGCATAGGAAAGCATTATTTCGAGGGCAGCTTCGAGGGCAGCTACATGACCACGGAAACCCTGATCCCACCGTCCATTGCCAATGCCGAGATCAGCGGCATGTTCGCCCTGGAAACACGCGGATTGTGGCGCATGGAAGGAGATTTTATGGGTGGACCATTCCTATCGTACAGCATCTACGACGAGAAAAACAACCGCATCCTAACAGTGGAGGCACTACTCTATGGCCCGCAAGCGAAAAAGCGCAATGTCGTCCTAGAAATGGAGGCGATGATGAAGTCTATTAAGCTGTAAAACTCCGACAAAACCGGTTTGTGCAAACTTGGGCTTTGATGTACCTTAGGTACAAACCCAAGAAGCATGTTACAAAATCATCTTTCAAACGGGGTGCTCACCCTCACCTTTGATCGACCCGATAAATTCAACTCTTTTAATAGAGAGCTCGCGCTTGCTGTACAAGGCGGATTAGCCGAAGCGGCAAGCAATCCAGAAGTTCGCTGCGTAGTGCTTACCGGAAATGGAAAGGCCTTCTGTGCGGGACAGGATTTGGGCGAGGCCGTGGATCCGAACGGGCCTGAGCTACGCACCATCGTGCGCGACCACTACAACCCCATCATTCAAGCCATTCGCGACCTTCCAAAGCCGGTCATTGCGGCGGTCAATGGCGTGGCTGCCGGTGCGGGGGCAAACATCGCTTTGGCGTGCGACATCGTGGTGGCCAGTGAATATGCCAGCTTCATTCAAGCCTTTAGTAAGATTGGATTGATTCCGGACAGTGGCGGTACTTGGACCCTGCCGAGGTTGGTGGGCTTTCAGCGTGCGAGCGCGCTGATGATGACCGGCGATAAGGTTGGTGCAGCTGAGGCGCACTCCATGGGCATGATCTATAAGGTCTTCCCAGCGGATAGTTTTGGTGAGCAGGTGGTGGCCTTGGCGGAGCAGATGGCACAAATGCCCACGAAGGGTTTGGCGTTGACAAAGGCGGCGTTGAATGCGAGTGGAACGAATGATATGAAGGACCAATTGGACCTTGAAGAAACCCTGCAAACCGAAGCGGGACAGACCTACGATTTTAACGAGGGCGTGAAAGCATTTTTAGAGAAGCGCGCGCCAAAATTTAAAGGCCAGTAAGATGAAAGTAGCCATCCTAGGAGCCGGTGCCATGGGCACGGGAATTGGACAAATCGCCGCACAACAAGGGTGCGATGTCGTGCATTTCGACAACTACCCAGGCGCCATCGGGCGCAGTAGTGCCTCGATCGAAAAGGTCTTTGGCCGATTGGTCGAAAAAGGACGCATGAGTGAAGCCGAGCGCGCCGAAATATTGGCGCGCATGCACTGGTCCGACGACCTTGGAAGCATCGACGGTGCTGACCTCGTCGTGGAAGCCGTGATCGAAGACCTTAAAGTCAAAAAAGAACTCTTGCAAAAAGCCGAACAGCACCTCAGCGATACCGCTTGGCTATGTACCAATACCTCCAGCTTGAGTATTGCCGCCCTATCGAGCGGCCTTAAACATCCGGAGCGATTTGGGGGATTGCATTTCTTTAATCCTGCACCGTTGATGCCGCTGGTGGAGATTGTACCGGGCATTCAAAGCAACGAGGACTTTGCGGATGCAATGGAAGCGTTGATGCTCGAATGGGGCAAAGTGCCCGTGGTTGCAAAGGATACACCCGGATTTATCGTCAACAAGGTGGCGCGACCGTTCTATAGCGAGGCCATCAAACTCTACGAAGAAGGTGTCGCGAGCATTGCGGAAATCGATGCCGCAGTAAAGAGCATGGGATTCCGCATGGGACCATTCGAACTCACAGATTTGATCGGTCATGATGTGAATTACAAGGTCACAGAAACCGTCTGGGGCCAATTCTATTATGACCCGCGCTTCCGTCCGTCCATCACCCAAAAACGCCTCCTCGAAGCCGGTCTTTTAGGGCGCAAAACAGGGCGCGGATTTTACAACTACAGCAGCGGTATGAACGCTGCCGTCGAAGCGCAAGAAGCCGCTGAACTCGACCCCATTCTGAGTGAAAAGATTGTCGAACGCATCCTCTGCCTCATCATCAATGAAGGTCTCGACGCAGTTTGGCTCGGCATCGCCTCTCCGACCAATGTGGATTTGGCATTGACCAAGGGCGTCAACTATCCCAAAGGCCCTATTAGCTGGGGACAAGAATTGGGCTGGGATTATGTCTTAAATGTTCTCGAGCGTTGCCACAAATTCTATGGCGACGACCGCTACCGTCCGTGTCCTCTATTACGCCATTTGGTCAGCGAAAATGCGGAGCTCGGCGAAGGGCATCTCGGGGATAGTTTTATGATCTAACCATGACCAAACCTAGCGACGAACTACTAAAACGCGCCTACGCGCAGGATGCTTCCATCTATCAGGAAACACCACAAAATGTTACTTTTCCTGCCTCGGCAGAAGAGGTGGTCGCACTGGTCCGATCGGGTAAATCGCTAATTCCTCGCGCCGCAGGAACCTCCCTCGCGGGCCAAGTCGTGGGCGACGGCACCGTACTCGATACCGGAAGGCACATGAACGCCATTGTCCACATTAACGTGGAGGAGCGATGGGCAGAGGTTCAACCCGGTGTCGTCCGAGATGAACTCAACCATCATCTCAAAGCACACGGGCTCTTTTTCGGCCCAAATACCTCCACTTCCAATCGCTGTATGATGGGCGGCATGGTGGGAAATAACAGCTCCGGCTCTACCTCTATTTCCTACGGGACTACTCGTGAGAAATTGCTTGGTCTAGAGCTTGTCACCGCGGATAGTGTGTTGCGCGCTATGGGCGCAATCAACTCTGAAGGCTCTCGAGAAATTCCAGAAGCAGTGAAGCAATGGCTGGCAAAATGGTCGGAAGCCTGGTCCGCGCAGAACCTCGAGTCACATTTCCCGGATGCGAGCATTCACCGAAGAAATACCGGTTATGCCATAGATCTGTTGGGGGCGAACCCGGAAGCATTATTACAGGTCATGTGTGGCTCTGAAGGAACTTTAGGTGTTACCACCAAGATTCGTGTAGCCCTAGATCCGCTCCCGCCTGCTCATGTTGCAGTAGCCGCCCTGCACTACCACAGTATGGACGAAGCCATGGGCGCCACGCCAAAACTGATGGCTTATAAGCCTTATCAACTCGAGCTCATGGACCGCATCATCTTAGAATGTACGCGAGAGAGTAAAGAATATTCCAGTTACCGTGAATTTGTCCAAGGCGACCCAGCTGCCATTTTGTTGGTGGAAGTTCGCGGTGAGAGCGAGGCAGAACTGACCGAGAAGTTAGCTGACCTGCAATGTGAGCACAGTTATGCCAGAGCCGAACTCTTCGGCGACGAAAGCGATAAAGTTTGGAAGCTCCGTGCCGCAGGGCTGGGATTGCTATCTAACGTGCCGGGCGATGCAAAACCTGTAGCGTGTATTGAAGATACCGCCGTACGTATCGAGGTTCTCCAAGACTATATCCGCGAGTTTGATGCCTTGATGCAAGACTTCGGCCAGGAAAGCGTGTACTATGCCCATGCCGGTGCCGGGGAATTGCACTTACGCCCTATTCTGAATTTGAAGACTTCTGAAGGAGTCCGATTACTCTACGACATCAGTAAGGCCAGTGCCGAACTGGTCAAGAAATACGGAGGCTCCTTATCTGGGGAGCATGGTGATGGTCGCGTTCGTGCTGCCTTTATCAAAGACTTTTACGGTCCCGAGGTCTACCCTTGGATGGAAAGCTTCAAGAAAGCTTGGGATCCAGAAAACCGACTGAACCCGGGTAAAATTGTGGGTGCCAAACCTATGAACGAAGATCTGAGGTATGAAGTGGACCGAGACGAACCCGTTTTAGAAACCCAGTTCCCTTTCACCGAAGAAGGCGGATTCTTGCGGGCCGTTGAGAAATGTAATGGTTCGGGAGATTGTAGAAGGCTACCTTTCACTGGTGCACTCATGTGCCCTTCCTACATGGCCTCAAGGGATGAATGGGACAGTACTCGTGGGCGGGCCAATGTGCTCCGAAGCGTATTGACCGAGCAAAACCTAGATGGGTTCAAAGCGCCTGAATTGGCAGAAGCGATGCAGCATTGCGTCGGCTGTAAAGGCTGTACTAAGGAATGTCCTTCCGGGGTCGATATGGCTGCTATGAAGTCCGAATACCTCTATCAAAACCGCTCTAAACGTACAATGGCCGATAAGGCCTTTGCCAACTTCCATAAAAGTTTGAGCTATCAAGGGTTGTGGCGTTTGATCAACCCTGTTTTGAAATCTGGACTGACCAAACGATTGATGGGCATTCATCCTGAGCGATCTGTTCCGGGACTTGCGAATCCTGCCTACATGAAGACGTATGAGAAAGGCTATTCCGTAGAAAGCGCCGCAGGCCACGAGCGCGCGGTGATTTTGTGGGTGGATGAATTTACCCAGGCGAACGACCCACTCTTGGTGGGCAAGGCTTGTGATGTGCTCGGCGCGCTCGGGTACATTCCGGCAGTCGTTTGTAGCCCGAGTGGGCGTGCAGCAATAAGTGGTGGTTTTTTGCCAGAATCCAAGATTTTGGCCCAAAAAACACTAAAAAAGCTCCAAAATGCGGCAAAATCAGTCGAAAACGCACCGATTCTGGGTTTGGAGGCAAGTGCCGTTTTGAGTGCAATAGACGAATACGGAAGGTTGTTACCGGAGGAAAAGGCCTGGATTTCAAGCCAGCGCATCTCCACCTTCGATAAGTTTTTAGCGGACGAGTTGCCAAAATTGGACCACGCAAAAGAAGCATTTGAGCCGTACGAAGAAGAGATTCTGTTGCACGTGCATTGCCACCAAAAGAGCTTGGAGAGTTCTGGTGATACGGCCTACGTTCTTCAGGTATTATTGGGTGCCAAAGTGGACCGCGTAAAGAGCAGTTGCTGCGGTATGGCGGGGTCGTACGGGATGAAGAAAGAGAATTATGCGATGAGTAGG
>DFQY01000015.1 GCA_002378005.1 Flavobacteriales bacterium UBA3477 | reverse complement strand
GCATGGCCGGGCTTTTTTGTTCTCACTCTTCACGCAAGCAAGCTTGGCTGGAGTGAGAACAAAAAATCCCGACCAGTTTCCTGATCGGGATTTGTCTGTGCGGATGAAAGGACTCGAACCTTCACGCCGGAGCACTAGTGCCTAAAACTAGCGTGTCTACCAATTTCACCACATCCGCAGCAATTGGGAGGGCAAATATATAGAGAAAATTAGTTTGACAAGAAAAAAGAAATGGCCCCAGTAAAAATTAACTTTGTGACAAATCATTGGTCCCATGGCGACATTCAATCCAGACGACATAACCACCAAAGAACGCCACATGAAATTGCTAGGCGCCATAGGTCCTAGACCTATTGCCTTGGTAAGTACGGTGGACGAGTATGGCAACAATAATTTGAGCCCATATAGCTTCTTCAATATTTTTTCATCGAACCCTCCAGTGGTGATTTTTTCGCCGGCGAGACGCGTGAGAGACAATACGACGAAGGATACATTGCACAATTGTATGGTCCAAAAGGAGTGTGTGGTGAACGTGGTGAGCTACGATGTGGCGCAGCAGGTAAACTTGAGCTCTGCGGAGTACGATTCTTCGGTGGACGAGTTTGTGAAGAGCGGTTTGACGCCAGTGGATTCGGAAGTGGTACAAGCCAAGCGAGTGAAGGAAAGTCCGGTGAGCTTGGAATGTGAGGTTCGAGATATCTTCCATTTAGGAGAGGAAGGTGGTGCAGGGAATTTGGTCATGTGTTTGATCAAGCGCATTCACATTGCTGACCGAGTATTGGCGGATGATGGAGGTATTGACCAGGAAGAAATTGATTTGGTGGGCCGTATGGGTCGCCATTGGTGGGTGCGTGCCTCAGGGGATGCGCTCTTTAAGCTGAGCCCGCCGCCAGTGGGTATTGGTGTGGATCAGATTCCAGAGGTTATTCGCCGTTCGACGATTTTGACGGGGAATAATTTGGGCCAATTAGGTTCTGTGACTGTCCTTCCTACAGACGCTGAAATAGAAGCCATGAAAAATGACTTTGATGTGCGACGTATATTGCAAAACTTTGCCGACGGCATTGAGTTGCGCGAGCAGTTGCACGAGATGGCAAAAGAATTGTTAGACAATGACCAGGTGCACGAAGCCTGGAAAGTATTATTAATAGATAAATCGGCCCGTTAAAAGGGTAAACGCATGCAAATAGAAGCCAGAATCCAAAAGATTATGGACGAGCAAGTGGTTTCTGATCGTTTCAGAAAACGCGAATTCGTAGTTCAAACCAAAGAGCAATATCCACAAACCTTGTGTTTTGAATTTACACAGGACAAAACTTCGGTATTGAACAACTTCCAAGTAGGTCAAGAAGTGAATGTGGAATTCAACATTCGCGGTCGCGAGTGGACGCCACCACAAGGGGGTGATACGCGTTACTACACCACCCTACAAGCTTGGCGTATGAATGCAGTGGAAGGGGCCGGTCCTGGTCCATCTGATTTGCCACCACAAGGCCAGCCGTTCGAAGCTCCAACAGGAGGTTCTGATGTGCTAGACGACGATCTACCGTTCTAAAAAAGCTTGTAGATGAACAGCATCAACAGCCCGCTATATTTCATTGGTCAAGGGGATTGGGAAGTTCCAAACCCCAATGATGCGGCCAATGAAGAAGGGTTGATTGCGCTGTCTTGGGAGTTGTACCCAGAAATGTATGAACGCCTTTATCCGATAGGAATTTTTCCTTGGTTCGATCAGGATGGGGTGGTCTTTTGGTTCTCACCTCCGGTGCGCAGTGTTACGCCTACCGGTGCGGTGGTGGTAGCCAAGAGCATGCGTCCCTACATGAACAAAGGTGCTTGGCGCTTTTCGGTTAATACGGCCTTTCAAAAGGTGCTCGAGGGGTGCAGTACGATGCCGCGTCCGGGACAGGCGGGCACCTGGATTTCAGAGATGTTCTTGGAGAATTTTGCGGCCATGCACCAGAAGGGGCGTGCCCACAGCTTTGAGGTTTGGGACGGCGAGGAATTGATCGGCGGAACCTTTGGGGTGATGACAGGAAATGTGTTTGTGGGTGAGAGCATGTTTCACAGCGTGAAGAATGCTTCGAAATACGCCTACATCGGCATGTGTCAATATTTGGCCAGTGTGGATGTGGGGTTGGTAGATAACCAATTACCTACGCCGCACTTAGACAGTTTGGGTGCGGAGAATTGGGACCGTCAAGATTATCTAGATTACATGGGCGTTCATGCGCCTGCGGGTGTGGCCAATGTGGCGGTGCCTGAAGTGCACTCCTTCGCCCTGCGCTATTGATCCTTGCTCAAGGCGGCGCTGAGGCTATTTAAACTCAATACACTAGCGGCAATTAAGGCACCTGGAATGAGACTCAGGTAGGCTTTTCCTGTCATGAGGTAGGGGTAATAGTCGCGAATCATGCTGCCCCACGAAGGCATAGGGGGCTGGGCACCGATGCCGAGGAAGCTGAGGCCGCTTTCGATGAGGAGGGCGCTAGCAAAATTGGTCGTGCATATGACAAAAAGGGGTCCCCAAGTATTGGGTAGGATTTCCCTGAACATGATGTGGGCAGTTCCGAAGCCAAGGACCTTGGCCGCCTCGACATATTCTTTTTGCTTTTCAGCTAAAAATTGGCCCCGAACTACACGGGCCACCTCGACCCACATGGTCAGTCCCACGGCGATGAATACCTGTGTGAGGCCTTTGCCTAAAACGAAGGTGAGGGCGATGACCAGCAAAAGGGTGGGGATGGACCAAAGTACGGACATGAGCCAAGAAAGGAATTGGTCCGCGCGACCGCCAAAATAACCGGCTGCGGCTCCGACGGGGATGCCAATGACCAAGCTGATGCTCACGGCTATCAACCCCACGGTGAGGGAGATGCGGCTGCCTAGTATAATCCTGGAAAAATGATCGCGGCCAAACTTGTCCGTACCAAACCAGTGGGTTCCCATCTCGCTGGTCGAGCCCGGATCGAGCATAGCCCTACGGAGGTTCATGTCATTGGCCATATCGCTACTGTCCAAGACGAGCAGCGGCGCGAAAACGGCACAAAGGATTAGGCCCAAAATGAACCAGGCGCCGGGATGGCGGGTGAAGGTTTGTATGTTACTTGACCAAATCATTGACTACTTTTACCCCTTCGCGCAACACTAGGTCGCGCGATAAATTCTTATACCACTTCTGGTAAATATCTGCTTGTGCAGAATCTGTTTCAAACATGGTCAGATGGTCAGGGAGGGCAACAACACCAAGGCTATCAGGTGCCTTGTTGATGTTCTTAAACAAATCACTTTGTGCCGAGATAGAATCTTGGAAGGCAACGTAATCTGTGTAGTTCAACGGGATGCGTTTGTTTTCCTCGCCTTTGGCAATCCACTGCGCATATTCCTTGAATGCATCGTAGGTAGGTTCCGTAGCCAAGCGTTCTGCTGCTCTTTTCTTTGCGCGGTCAAAGGACTTGGTCCAATTCTTTTCTACGGCGTAGGTGGCTTTTTCGACATAGTCTACCGCCAAAGCGTGGTCGTATTCCTTCTCGCCGATGGCAATCTCATCATAGGCGCCCGGCAAAGAAATATCTGGAATAACTCCTTGCAGCTGTGTGGTGCCGCCGTTGATGCGGTAAAATTTCTCCGTCGTGATCTTGATGGCGCCCAGCGGTTTTAAGCTGTTGAGGTTGCCGCCCACTGCGCGGTCGAAATCGAACATGTTCTGTACCGTTCCTTTGCCGAAGGTTGATTTTGACGGACCCACAATCAAGGCACGTCCACGGTCTTGAAGTGCAGCACTAACGATTTCAGAGGCTGAGGCGCTGTATTCGTTGACTAGGATGACCAGCGGACCGTCCCAATAGATTTTGTTTCCGCGATTGCTTTTGGCGCGAGTCCCGCTTTGGAAGTTTTTCACCTGCACCATAGGTCCTTTTTGAGTGAACAAACCGGCAATTTCAATTGCGGCCTGCAATGAACCGCCGCCGTTGCTGCGCAAGTCGAATACAATGCCCTCCACGCCCTCGGCTTTGAGTTTTTCGATCTCCGCTTGAATATCATCTGCCGCATTTCGGTTTGTGCTCTTGTAGAAGTCGACGTAGAATTTAGGCAGGCGAATGTACCCGGTTTTGGTGCCTATGCTTCCTTTGTTTTCTGCGCTTTTGCGGTCGTAGATGCCGCCGTCTAAGACGACGCTACGTGCAAAAGTGCTTTCGAGCTCAACCACATCGCGAATGATAGGAATGACCATGCGTGAGCCGTCTTTTTTCTTCACAGTAAGACGCACTTCAGTGCCTTTCTTGCCGCGGATTAGCTTAATGCCTTCACTAATTTTATAGCCCACGACATCAACCGGTTCTTCGGCCCCTTGAGCCACGGCGATGATTTTATCGCCTGCTTCCAGGTCGCCTTGCCGCCAACATGCCGAACCTGCAATGATGCGTTCGATGGCGATGTAGTCGCCTTCCTTTTTTAATTGGGCCCCGATACCCTCAAACTGACCCGTCATGCTCATCTCGAAGTCTTCGTTTTGTTGCGGTGCGAGGTAGTTCGTATGTGGATCGAAGACTTCACAATAGGCATTCATGTACATGCCGAACCACTCGAGGCGGGTGACGTCCATGAGGTCGGAATACCATTCGTTTTGTAGTTCCAATTCTTTTTCGCGGGCCTCTTGCTCAAACTCTTCAAAGGTTTTAACATCATCTAAGTCATCGTTCTCGAGGTCCTCCTGTTGCGCCTGCTCCTTTTCGTGAATGCGGTTGATGATGCGCCACTTCAGGTGCTTGCGCCATTCATTGACCAAGGCGCTTTGGTCCGCTGGGAAGGGTTTACTCTCCGCATCGGTCCAAGTATATTCCTTGGTGGTATAATCAAAGGGCTCCTTTAATAGCTCGGTGTAAATGTTCTTTGAGCGTTCGATACCCGCGGTGATGAGGTTATAACTGAGCTCAAAATACGCAGTGTTGTTTTGATGAAAAGCATCGTCGAGGAGGTAGCGGAAAGATTCTAATGGGGCCAATTCCTCCTGGGTCAAAAACAGCTTATTATAGTCCAACGATTCCAGGTAATTCTCATATACCTCTACGCTCATCTCTTCATCCACCGGTCTAGGTTGCAAATGCACATTCGTCAGGGCATCGCGAACTAGGGAAAAAATCACCTGTTCTTTCTCTTCCTGTGGACCGAGAAGTTTGAAACTTAAAACGACGAGAGCCCCTATGAGAATAGGGAGGAGGTACTTGAGATTTTTACGCTGCATAAGTCGGGCTAACATAGATATAGGCAAGGTACAATCTTTGCGAAAAGAATAGGTATTTCCTTACGTTAAAGCAATCCCAATAAAAGGCAAAATGTTATGTACCTTTGCGACCCCTTTTCGAAGTGGGTTTTGCAAAATATAATTGGACACACATGAACATTAGCAAGAAAGAAGTAGATGCACTAAACCTTTTGGTGACGCTAGAAATTACTCCAGAAGATTACCAAGAAAAGGTAAACGGCGTATTGGAGAACTACCGCAAGCGCGCGAATATCCCCGGATTCCGCCCAGGAAAAGTTCCTATGGGTTTGATTAAGAAGCAGTACGGAAAATCTGTGCTCATTGATGAGATCAACAAGATTTTGCAAGACGGTATCTACAACTACATCACCAGTGAGAAGCTCAATATCTTGGGCAATCCACTACCTGTAGAACAAGAAACTATCGATTTCGATACCCCAGGAATCTACGAATTCCAGTTCGAGATCGGTCTTTCACCGGAATTTGAGGTGAGCATCACCAAGAAGAATAAGGTAAAAGGTGCCAAAGTAGTAGCTGATAAGAAAGTATTGGATACCTACATGGAAGATATCCGTTCTCGCTACGGCAAGATGGTTACTCCAGAAAAAGCAGAAGCAGAGGACATGTTCCACGGCTCTTTAACTGAGGTAGATAAAGACGGAAATGTAGTAGCCGACGGTATCGTGAAAGAAGAAGCTCAGTTCATGGGCAGCAATCTTAAGACGAAAAAAGCGCAAGGTGATCTGTGCAAAATGGGCATGGGCAACTCTGTGGTATTAGAAGCGGCTAAATCTTTCGGCAAGGATTACAATGTTGCTGGATTGTTGGGCGTGACGGATGCACAACTCGAAGCTTCTACCGGTTCATTTGAATTCAAGTTGACAAACGTCACTCGTATGGAGCCTGCAGAACTTAACCAAGAGTTCTTCGTCAAGGTATACGGCGAAGGTGAAGTGACTTCTGAAAAGGAAATGCGCGAGCGCATGAAGGAGGAAGCGGAACGCATGTACGCGAACGAAGCAGACCAGTACTTTATGAACAACGTGGCAGAATGCCTGTTGGATAAAACGAAATTCGACCTGCCTGTAGCGTTCTTGAAAAAATGGATGCAGACTTCTGGTGAGAAGCCATTGACTGCAGAAGAAGTAGAAGCGGATTGGGAAAAGACTGAAAAGGGATTGCGTTACCAATTGATTGAGAACAAAGTCATTCAAATGGGCGAAATCAGCGTAAGTCAAGAAGAATTACTCGACCATACAATAGGTTTAGTAAAAGCCCAGTTCCAACAGTATGGCCAGCAGGTCATGGACGACGAGATGCTCAAGGGCATCGCTGAAAACGCGTTGAAAAACCAGGAAGAAGCACGTCGTTTGAACGACCAAGTATACAACGCCAAGCTGTTGACGTACTACAAAGAAAACTTTAAGGTAGAGGAGAAAGAAGTTACCTATGATGATTTCATTAAATTGGTATCGGCAAACGCCAAATAATTCAATCACCTTAAAACAACCAACGAATGGATTTCGGTAAAGAATTCAAGAAATATGCCACCAAGCATGCAGGCATTCAAAGCATGTACGTGGATCAATACGTCGATGCTTCATTGACACCCTATATCATTGAAGAGCGCCAAATGAACGTGGCTCAGATGGACGTGTTCTCGCGTTTGATGATGGACCGTATCATTTTCTTGGGCACCGGCATCAACGACCAAGTCGCCAACATCGTGCAAGCACAGCTGTTGTTCTTGGAAAGTGCGGATGCGAAGAAAGACATTCAGATCTACATCAATTCTCCGGGCGGGTCAGTCTATGCCGGTTTGGGAATTTATGATACCATGCAAGTGGTCAACCCTGATGTAGCTACTATCTGTACAGGTATGGCTGCATCCATGGGTGCCGTGTTGATGTGTGCAGGAACTGCTGGAAAGCGTTCCGCGCTTAAACACAGCCGTATTATGATCCACCAGCCTATGGGCGGCGCTCAGGGCCAGGCTTCAGATATGGAGATCACGTTGCAAGAAATTTTGAAGCTCAAGAAAGAGCTGTATAGCATCATCGCCCACCATAGCGGACAGCCATTCGACAAGGTAGAAGCAGATTCAGATCGCGATTACTGGATGACTTCTGAAGAAGCTAAGGCCTATGGTATGGTAGATGAAATTCTTCTCGGCAAGAACCAAGCGAAGTAATGAGCGATAATAATTCCGTGATCCACTGTTCATTCTGCGGCAGAAGTAAGGATGAAGTTGATATGATGATCGCCGGTATGGATTCACACATCTGTGATAAGTGTGTGAGCCAAGCCGGAGGTATCTTGCATACGGAATTAGGCGAGCAGCCACAATCCAATCCATTAGAGATTGCGGGCAAGCCAGAGTTCAATTACACGCCAGCGCAGATCAAATCACACCTCGATGAGTACATCATCGGGCAAGAGGCGGCCAAGCGCACCCTGAGCGTGGCAGTTTATAACCACTACAAACGCATTGGGACGGTGCCGGTGAAGGATGCGCCGGAGATTGACAAGAGCAACATCGTTCTGGTAGGTAATACAGGAACGGGAAAAACCTTGTTGGCGAGCACCATCGCCAAAATGCTCAATGTGCCTTTCACCATTGTCGACGCCACTGTTTTGACAGAGGCTGGATATGTTGGTGAAGATGTGGAAAGCATCTTGACGCGCTTGCTTCAAGCGGCAGATTATGATTTGACCAAAGCTGAGGTTGGGATCGTCTTTATCGACGAGATCGATAAGATCGCACGTAAGGGAGATAATCCGTCCATCACTCGCGACGTGAGTGGCGAAGGGGTGCAGCAAGGACTCTTGAAGTTGCTCGAAGGTTCGAAAGTTAACGTGCCGCCGAAAGGAGGCCGCAAGCACCCAGATCAGAAGTACATCGAGGTAGATACCAAGAACATCCTCTTCATCGCCGGTGGCGCTTTTGTAGGAATAGAAAAGAAGATTAGTGGCAGATTAAATTCGTCCACCCTTGGCTATTCCAAAGAAGTTCGCGACCATATTGAAGACGAAGACCTCTTGAGCTACATCACGCCGTCTGACTTAAAGTCCTTCGGTTTGATTCCAGAGCTCATTGGGCGTATGCCTATTGTGACCTTCATGTCGCCACTGGATCGCGATGCTCTAAAAGCCATCTTGACCCTGCCGAAAAATGCGCTGATCAAGCAATACCAGCACCTATTCCACATGGACGGTATTGCCTTGTCCTTCGAAGAGAAAGTATTTGATTACATCGTTGATGTGGCGCTGGAATACAAGTTGGGCGCCCGTGGATTGCGCAGCGTTTGTGAGGCGATCTTGAACGATCATATGTTTGATGCGCCGAGTGCGGAACAAGAAGAACTGGTCATCACGCTCGATTATGCGAAATCACAAATTGAACGCAGCTCGCTGCGAAAATTGAAAAGAGTAATATAAAAAAAGGCGCCCATCGGGCGCCTTTTTTATTGGAACGAACCGCGCTTAGCGCATGGTCGTATATACGTTTTGTACGTCGTCGTCTTCCTCGAGTTTCTCGATGAGTTTTTCGATGTCCATCGTCTGTTCTTCGCCTATCTCTTTGGTGATTGTCGGAATGTATTCAAATCCAGATTCGACGATTTCGTGGCCCAATTCCTCAAGCCCTTTGGTGATGTTGCCGTACTCAGAGAATTGGCCATAGACCATAATCACTTCCGTTTCCTCACCGTCCTTTTCTTCCGTGTCCTTGAAAACATCTTCCGCGCCGAAATCAATGAGTTCGAATTCTAATTCTTCCAAATCAATCTCGCCCGCCTTAATCTTCACGTGGCATTTATGCTCAAACATAAATTCCACCGACCCTGAGGTGCCCAAAGAACCGTCGCACTTGTTAAAGTAGGAGCGCACGTTCGCTACAGTACGGGTGTTGTTGTCGGTCGCAGTCTCTACTAGTACTGCGATGCCATGAGGGCCGTATCCTTCGTAAATGATGGTTTTATAGTCGCCTTGATCTTTGGACATCGCCTTTTTAATGGCGCGCTCCACATTGTCCTTAGGCATATTAGCCGCCTTTGCGTTTTGCAGCAACATGCGGAGTCTGTAGTTAGAATCTGGGTTGTCGCCGCCTTCTTTAACGGCCATGATGATATCCTTGCTGATGCGAGAGAAGGTCTTCGCCATCCCTGCCCAACGTTTAAACTTGCGTTCTTTTCTAAATTCGAATGCGCGTCCCATATCTGTGCTTTGAGTTTTTCAGGCTGTAAAAGTAAGAATTCGCCCTTAGCTTTTTTTACCAGATTTCTTTTTCGCTTTGGACAATTGGTCCTTCTCCCATTTCAATATCTCTGAGCGTCGTCCCACCGTCTTTGTGATGATGTCGCGCTCCAAATCCCAGCCTCGTGCCGGGCTGTATTCTCGGCCATAAAAGATGATTTGAAGATGAAGCTTGTTCCAGAGTTCGCGAGGAAACAATCGCTTTGCATCCCGCTCGGTCTGTTCCACGCTTTTGCCATTCGAAAATCCCCAGCGGTACATCAAGCGATGAATGTGTGTGTCCACAGGAAAGGCAGGAACACCGAAGGCTTGACTCATGACTACACTAGCTGTTTTATGCCCCACACTGGGCATAGCCTCCAAGGCTTCAAAGCTCGCTGGGACCTCACCTCCGTATTCTTCCACTATGGTATTGCTGAATGCGTGAATGCCCTTGCTTTTCATCGGAACCAATCCACATGGGCGAATGATCGCCGCAATTTCTTCGACGGTCATCTTTGCCATGTCGTAAGGGTTATCTGCCACCGCAAAAAGCTTGGGTGTAATTTGATTGACTCTCTCGTCCGTGCACTGCGCACTGAGTACCACGGCAACCAATAAAGTGAAGGGGTCTTTGTGGTCCAGCGGCACCGGAGTCTCCGGATACAATTGCTCTAAGGTGCTTAGGGCGAAGTCAATTTTTTCTGCTTTGGTCATGTGGAAAACTAAAAATGATGAACAAGTGGTCTATCCTAAGAAACAAACATAACTTCGAGTTGTTGAGAAATAAAACTTATTGACCATGGCTTTAGAAATTGGCAGCATAGCACCGGCATTTTCAGGTGTGAATCAGAACGGAGAAACGATCACCTCAGAACAGTTAAGAGGAAAGAAAACCATCCTCTTTTTCTATCCCAAAGCATCTACTCCTGGGTGTACTGTTGAGGCTTGTGATTTTAGAGATCACTACTCGGATTTGGTGGAAAAGGGATTTGAAGTAATAGGCGTGAGCGCAGACTCAGTAGAGCGTCAGCTCAACTTCGCGACCAAGCAAGAATTGAATTATAACTTGATTGCAGACGAAGAAAAATCCATCATTACAGCGTTCGAAGCATGGGGTCCAAAGAAGTTTATGGGTCGTGAATTTGACGGCATTTATCGCTACACTTATGTGATTGATGAGGTAGGTAAAATCGAGCATTTTATCGGCAAGGTGAAGACCAAGGAAGCGGTCGACCAAGTTTTGGCGCTCTATTAAATTAAAACTTTTTGGCATAATTTATTAGAAAGGGCTTGGCTAATTCGAAGGAAGTCCTACATTTGTATAATTCTAATATTTTTAGCATTCTAAGATTATGAGCGCAGATAAAGACGCCAAACTGAAGGCACTCAAACTTACCATGGACCGTATGGACAAAGCCTACGGTAAAGGAACAGTAATGAAAATGGGGGATGCCCCGGTGATTGAAGTCGATGCCATTCCTACGGGATCGTTGACTTTGGATATTGCCTTAGGTGTAGGTGGCTACCCTACAGGCCGTGTCATTGAAATTTATGGACCAGAGAGTTCGGGTAAAACTACGTTGACATTGCACGCCATTGCGGAATGCCAACGTCGTGGAGGTATTGCTGCCTTCGTAGATGCGGAGCATGCTTTTGATCGTTTCTATGCTGAAAAATTAGGAGTAAATACCGATGAGTTGATCATCTCTCAACCGGATAACGGTGAGCAGGCACTCGAAATCGCAGATAACCTCGTTCGTTCGGGTGCAGTGGATATCTTAATTATTGATTCCGTAGCGGCGTTGACCCCGAAGGCCGAGATTGAAGGTGAAATGGGTGATGCACGCGTGGGTCTTCAAGCACGTTTGATGTCTCAGGCGTTGCGTAAACTGACCGGTACAATCAGCAAAACAAACTGTACGTGTATATTCATCAACCAGCTTCGTGAGAAGATTGGTGTGATGTTCGGAAACCCAGAGACCACTACCGGTGGTAATGCATTGAAGTTCTACAGTTCTGTGCGTTTGGACATTCGTCGCTCCACTCAAATCAAGGAGGGCGAGCAAGTCATGGGGAACCGCACACGTGTAAAAGTGGTAAAGAACAAGGTAGCTCCTCCGTTCAGATTGGCTGAGTTCGATATCATGTATGGCCAAGGAATTTCCAAAGCGGGTGAAATCATTGATTTAGGTGTGGAGCACGATATTTTATCAAAGAGTGGTTCATGGTTTAGCTATGGAGAAACTCGTCTCGGTCAGGGCCGAGATACGGTCAAACAGTTGTTCATTGATAACCCAGAATTAGCCGAAGAAGTTGAAGCTAAGATTAAGGAAGCAATCGAAGCAACGGCAAAGTAATTCACAAAACTATACCTAGTTTGTACAAGGCGCTGATTTTCAGCGCCTTTTTGTTTATAAGTGGTTGATAAAACTTTATGGTATGGTAACACAAAAAGGGTTAATGGTTTGTTAAATGGCTATATTTTTAGTGACAAATAACCATTTTACAAACAAACATGAAAAAGGCTTTACTATTTGCTGGTGCATTGCTTGCTTCTTTTGGCTTGAGTGCCCAGGATGCTTCTGCTTCTGCAGATTCCTTGTTCAACATGTTGAACGAGATCACAGTGACGTCAGATGTGATTGATATTGCAAAGGTTCGCGAGACTCCTGTCGCAGTTTCTACCATTTCACCATCTGATATTTCCTTGAAAGTAGGGAACATGGAGTTTCCTGAAATTATGAACAACACTCCAGGTGTTTATGCAACTAAGCAAGGTGGTGGATACGGGGATTCTCGTATCTCTTTGCGTGGTTTTGACCAAAGAAATACTTCTTTCTTGATCAACGGTCAGCCTGTAAACGATATGGAGAACGGTTGGGTATACTGGTCGAACTGGCAAGGTTTGACAGATGTTGCCTCTGGTATCCAGATCCAGCGCGGTCTTGGTGCTTCTCGTTTGGCAGTGCCTTCTGTGGGTGGTACCGTAAGTATCTTCACAAAAGTTGCTGAAAACAAAGAAGGCGGTACTGTAACGGCTGGTGTTGGTAACGACGGTTACATCAAAACAGGTGTTTCTTATAACACTGGACGCAACGACAAAGGATGGGCTTCTTCATTCTTGTTGAGCCGTTGGATGGGTAACGGTTACGTATACAACACGCAAGGTGAGGGTTACACTTACTTCGCGGCTATTGCTTACGATCCTAAAGGTTCTAACCACAGCTTGAACTTCTCTTTCTTAGGAGCAGGTCAGTGGCACCATCAGCGCGATGCTTGGGTAAGCTTGCGTGACTTCGACTACTTTGGTCAAGGTGGTGAATTGAACGACGGTGTTATGGATCCACGTTGGAATTCTAATGGTGGTATGAGAACTATCGACGGTGAGAAGCAAGAGTTCTCTATGCGTCGTAACTTCTACAACAAGCCATTGGCGACATTGAACTGGGACTGGGACATCAACAGCGATCTTAAACTGGCTACTTCGGTATACGGTTCTGCCGGTCGTGGTGGTGGTACAGGTCCTCGTGGTAACAACTTCCGCAACTCAACTTTGGACATCCTTCCTTACCAAAAAGACCTCTACCAGCACCTAGACGTTGCAAACGGCGGTGCTAGTGCTCGTGGTGCACGTGATGCAGATGGATTCATCGACTTCGATGCTTTGGTTGCGGAAAACCAAGCTTCTACTTCTGGTTACACGGGAGATATCTCAGCCTTCACAGGCATGAGAATTGGTTCTAACGGTTTCCGCGATAGCAATGTAAACCGTGCTGTTATAGTACGTCGTGCGTCTATGAACTCGCACAATTGGTACGGAGTGATTTCTAACTTGGAGTACACTACTGGTAACTTTAAAATGAGTGCAGGTGTTGATCTACGTGATTACACTGGTTACCACTACCGTGTATTGAATGACTTGATGGGTCTTGACGGTTACTACTCTACTGGTAACAAAAACTCTAACGGTCAAATCATTGAAACTTTAGTAGAAGCAAATCCATTTGCAAACACTGGCTTAGCTGGTCCTAAAATGGACTACTACAACATCGGTCGCGTACAGTGGGCAGGTGTAAACGGTATGGTTGAGTATAACGACCAAGATAAATTGACTGCAGTAATGCAAGCAGGTTGGTCTCAGCAGAACTACCGTCGTATCGATTACTTCGATCAGCCAACAAACCCTGTTTCTGATTGGGCTCCATTGACTGGTGGATACATTAAAGGTGGTGCGAACTACAACTTGAACGAAGAAATGAACGTATTCTTCAACGCAGGTATGATCGCTCGTCAACCATTGTTCGACGCGGTATTCCCAGGTTTTGCGAATGGTATCAACCCAGATTTACAAAACGAAATCATCCAATCATTCGAATTGGGTTACGCATACATCACTAGCGACTTGCAAGTGAATGTGAACGTTTACAACACAAACTGGGGTAACCGTTTCATCTCTCGTGGAGTTGATTTGAACGGTGTTGACGGTACTGCACAGTTCAAAGACATCGACGTAAACCACAGAGGTTTTGAATTGGAAGCTCGCCACAACGTAAGTAGCAACCTTCGTCTAAACGCAATGGTTTCTTTGGGTGACTGGAAGTACTTGAACAACTTCGTCGCTGAAGTTTATGATGATAACAACTCACAGATCGGTTCGACTACTTTGTACACTGAAGGTGCTAAAGTGGGTGATGCTGCTCAGACTACTATGTTCTTGGGTACAGATTACAAGATCGCTAAGAACTTGAGCGCTGATCTAGGTTTCCGCTACGTAGACGGTTTGTATGCTGATTACTCTATCAACAACTCAGACTTTGAGGATCCAAATAACTTGGGTGCGTTGAAATTACCTTCATACAACTTGATCGATATGGGTCTTACTTCAAGATTCGAGTTGGCTGGTAACATGGCGTCTTTGCGTTTGAACGTAAACAACGTGTTGAACACTATGTACATCGCAGAATCTAACACCAATATCCACGCATCTGCCGGTGATGATACTTGGAACGGTATTAGCACTGCAAACTATGTTTGGATGGGATTCGGTCGTACTTGGAATGCAACATTCCGTTACAACTTCTAATCTGATCGAGATTTAGATATAGGAGCCCCGCCGCTTGGCGGGGCTCTTTTTTTGCCTCATTTTTGACCTATGAGAAAATTCCTCCTTTTAATTCCAGCATTGTTCGTGTGGAGTTGCCAAAGTACTGGCGGTGATACTACTGAAGTTCAAGAAATTTCGGTGGATGCTTCGGCTACACAGCGTAATACGGCATTGGATAGCTTGAATGAAATCATTCGCTATTCGCCAAATGATATGGATGCTTTGGAGGCTCGTGCAGCGGTGTATTTACGTCAACAGAATTTGAAATACGCAGCGGCTGATGTGGCTGCGGTATTGCAGTTAGATAGTTCGCGAACCAAAGCATTGGAGTTATGGGGCGATATCAGTTTTTCTACGAACCAGACCCGTCAAAGCAGAGATGCTTGGCAAAAGTGTATGGCGGAAGACCCAGAGAATGTGCCTTGTCGATTGAAGATGGCGGAATT
>DFQY01000021.1 GCA_002378005.1 Flavobacteriales bacterium UBA3477 | reverse complement strand
CCATACCAACAATGGCGTAGTTACCTATAGCGCGTGCTGCTGCACCAGTTAAGGTGGCAAGGTCAATGACTAATTCTGGATTGTATCGCTTCGCATACACCAAAGCATCACTTAAAATCAAGCGTCCTTCGGCATCGGTATTCATCACCTCAACAGTAGTGCCATCAGAAATGGTAATGACATCACCAGGAGTGACCGCATTTCCACCAGGACGGTTATCTGTCGCAGGAACAAGGCCAATGACATGAAGCGGTAAATTCGCCTCCGCCACAGCACTCATGGTGCCCAAGACCGCTGCAGCTCCGCCCATATCCGACTTCATATCGTCCATGTAGTTTGTCGGCTTCAAGCTCAAACCACCGGTATCATAAACCACCCCTTTACCTACCAAGACGATAGGCTTTTCATTGGTGGCTCCGGTCGGCTTATGTTCCATAATGATGAATACTGGCGGCTCAGTCGAACCATAGTTCACGGCTAGTAAACCGCCCATTTTCAAGGTTTCAATCTGCTTCTTCTCCAACACCTCTACTGAAAAATTATGACGCTTTCCTGCGGCTTTGGCTTCTTTGGCCAAATCTGTAGCTGTAAGGTCAATGACTGGAGTGTTGACCAAATCGCGCGCAAAAACAGTCCCCATCACGGCCACGGCTTGTGCTTTTACGGCAACTTCATGCGCTGCTTTAACAAAGAGTTGAACCAAGGAGTTGCGACGCTTGTGTTGGTCGGAGAAGTAACGTAAGAATTGATAATTTCCTAAAGCGGCACCCTCTGCCACGGCAGGCACGTGGTGTCCTAAAATTGCGATGCGATCTGCAAATAAGGCGTTGGCCTTTAAACACAGGGCATTGCCCGCCTGGCGCATTTTCTCGGCACGTGCATCTGTATCTAGAGAGGATTTGACTTTATATACCCAAGTCGTATTCGCTCCACTTTGTAGTTCCAGCCACTGCTCGTCAAACTTATCTGCCAGCGCTTCAACACGCGCTTGCTGCTCAGGCGCAAGGTGTGAGGCCAATTCTTCTAAGTTTTCGTAAACAATCGCGAGGGGTCCGGTGTAATCAGGGGAGTATGTAGAGACTTTCATGTTCTAAATAATTAGCTTCAAATGTACTATTTTAACCAACCACAAAATAGTCCCCATGTTTACCGGAATTATTGAAAACGTTGCACGGGTTGCCAAACTGGACAAAAGCAAAGGCAACTTGGAATTATATATGGAATCTCCGCTCGCGGCAGAGATGAAAATCGACCAAAGCGTAGCCCACAATGGGGTGTGTCTGACCGTCGTCGAAATTTTTGGCGATCGCACCTACAGAGTCACGGCCATTGAGGAGACCCTTAACAAAACCAACCTCAATGATTTGGTGGAAGGCTGCCCTGTGAATCTTGAGCGCTGCATGAGCATGGGCGATCGTTTCGATGGGCACATTGTGCAAGGTCACGTCGACCAAGTGGCTACTTGTACCAAGGTCGAAGCACACGACGGATCTTGGACCTTCACCTTCTCGTACGACACCTCTTTAGGAAATATTACCGTTGAAAAAGGGTCCATTACCGTGAACGGCACCTCTTTAACCGTCGTTGACTCCAAAGAGGGCAGCTTTAGCGTGGCCATTATTCCCTACACTTACGAGCATACGGTTTTTCATAATATCAAGGTGGGGGACCGAGTAAACCTAGAGTTCGACGTTATAGGCAAATATGTGGCCCGCATGATCAAAGGATATCTAGGTTGAAAACCGTACGTCACATAGGAATTCTCGACGACGAAAAACTGGCGGTCGACGGTATGGTTTTCCAGCTGTCCAAGCTCTTGCCAGAGGCGACAGTAAAAGGTTTTACGCAACACAAACCCTTCATCCAATGGTGTGAAGAGCACCGTCCCGAAATGGTGTTTTTAGATATGGAGATGCCCGGTGCCAACGGTTTGGAAGTTGCCCAAAGTATTAAAATGCTGGTGGGAAACATAGTCTTTGTAACCGCCCACACCGAATACAGTTTAGAGGCCTTCGACACCGCGGTGGACTATGTCCTTAAACCAGTTTCTCCGAAGCGATTGGCCCAGAGTCTTAAAAAAATCGCTGATTTAAAACCCGTAGGAACGTTTGAGGAACTTCGAATTAAAATTCCTATAAAAGGTTCTTTCCATTCTCTGTCGGAATCTAAAATCAACATTCTTCAAGGTCAACGTAATTATACCGAGGTGGTCCTTAATAACGGGGAGCGTCATCTGGTGGCGCGCACATTAAAGAGCTTCGAAGACGGGCTGAGCCATAGGTTTGCCAGAATCCATAAAAGCGTCATCGTGCGTCGCGATGCGGTAGAGCACATTGAATGGGGCGCTAAAATCATGGTTCATGTTTTGGGAGGTCAGGTGCTAGAGGCATCAAAAACAAGGATGAATGAAGCGGATTGGGCAGATGTATAAGAAATGTTGGATCATACTAACGGCATGTATTGTGGTGGGCTGTAGTCCACAGGAATCTTATGAGTTACCCGAGCGGGTCGCCGAAATTACTGCCAGGGAGCGTCTAAGCGAGGACTACCTTGCGGGTATCGAAGAACTAGTCGGCAGCAAAAAAGAGGTTGAAGTAGCTTGGGGGCTGTACATGAGGGCTCGCGACCTAGTGGTCAATGGGGCGAGCGTGGAATCCTTGCCTATGATCGAGCGAAGCGAGATCTTATTTCGTTCCAATAACAACCTTCGAGGACTATCGAGAATACTACTGTTGAAGGCGCATTCGTACTGGGCCTTGGGTGCGGGCGAAGAAATCTTATCAGCATCACAGGAGACGATGGCCTTGCGACAAGGCGATACCTTAGCCTGGGCGACTGCTGCAGGGAATTATTCTACTTATTTAATTGATTTCGGATATTACGGGGAAGCGCTAGAATATTCGGATACGGTACTTGCCATTTTTAAATCGAGATTAGGCACCATCAACCCTAGTGAGGCCTACGCGGTACGTGCAGAAGCATTGCATCGTTTACAGAAGAATCCAGAGGAGGTTGATTCGCTCATTCAAGGGGCCTTGGGATTGGTGGATAGCGCGGGCGTTCCAGATATCGATAAGCAGAATATTTATTTCCGAGCGTTGGGTTTGCAGGCGATGAATCAAGTGGAATTAGCCCAATGTATTGAGTTTGCACATGCCCGAAATTTTTGGGATTTGGAAGCGCAGGCACGTCGTCAATTAAACGAATACGAGCTTTTAGGAGAGTCAAGAGATGAGGCCAAGGAGGCAGAGATTACGGCTAATAGATTAGCCTTGCGTAGGGTGGATGCGAGCCAGAGTAGATTTTTGGCTTTCGAGTTAGAGCGAGGTAAAAGAGAGCGACTCCGCTATGAGGAAACGGCAAGATTGCGTCAGCAGACCTTGGCGATTTTCTTGAGTATGGCCTTGATTCTGGCTGTTGGAATCTGGGTGTCGTACCGTTCGGTGTTGGGCACAAAGGAAGCTAAATTGAGCGTACAGGAAGCAGAATTGGAACTAGAATCGTACAAGAATAAGATTCGACCACATTTTTTATTTAATCAATTAAACAATGTCAATGGCATCCTGAATCAAGAGCGAATGGAAGATGCGCAAGAGTATTTGGCGGAATTGGGCCAATATCTGCGTTCGCTACTTCAGGATCAAAACGGTCACTTTGTCAACGTTGGAGCTGAGTTGCATCATTTGCAGAAGTATGCAGCACTACAGCAGCAAAGCTCCTATTCCCATGTTGATTTTAAAATTGATGTATCCCCTACGTCCATGAAAGCATTCATTCCTTCGGGGATCTTGCAGCCCTTGGTGGAAAACAGTTTCAAATACACGGGAAGCACAGGTGCTCAAGAGGCTTGGGTTTACATCACTGTGTTTGAAGAGGGGAAATCTCTCCGACTAGAAGTTTCAGATTCTGGTTTTGGAGAATCATCGCCGACAGGGGGTACAGGTCATGGTCTAGCATTAGTAAAACAGCGTATAGATTACCATCGAAAGCGGGCTAAAAAAGGGGAGCAGTGGACTCTGGAAACCTCCTTTACTAAAGCAAAAGGCACCGTGAACATCACAGTGCCTTTATTGACCGATAAAATAGCTTAAGTCTGTTGGTACTATAAATGTATACTTAGTTGCCAGTGCAATGCTCTAGTTTTATCGTAGAGCGAATTACTTTATCCTACATCCAAGGATCTAAATCCATATTTCCACCGCAAAGAATGATGCCTGCGGGACCTTCTCCCTTGTGTTTTAGGGCAACTGCAAGGCCTGCAGCGGCAGAAGGTTCGACCAATTGTTTTAATCTCCCCACGGCGAATTTCCAGGCCTCTTTCATCTCTTCCTCGCTGACCATCATAATTTCATCCACATAGGTGGTGATGATCTCAAAGGTTTTATCGCCCAAGGAAGTTTTAAGGCCATCCGCAATGGTTTCGTGGTTTTGGGCCGGAATCCAAGTTCCGGAAGTAAAGCTTTGGTAGGCATCACCAGATGCATTGGGTTCGCAACCCACCACCTTGGCATTTCCAAAATATTGATTGGCCAAGGCGGCTCCGGAAAGTAGGCCTCCGCCACCAACAGGCACATACAATGTTTGTAGATCAGGATGTTCTTTGAGCAGCTCCAGGGTTGCGGTCGCTTGTCCCGCAATGATATCGTAGTTGTTGTAGGGATGTACGAGCACCGCGCCTGTTTGTGATTGCACTTCGGCAGCAGTGGTTTCTCTTGCCTCCAAGGTGGGTGCGCAGAAAGTGATTTTACCTCCATATTGGCGTACTGCAGCAACTTTGGTCTTCGGCGCATTTTCCGGCATGATGATATAGGCACTTTCTCCTATTTGTGCCGCCGCCCAGGCCAATGCCGCGCCGTGATTTCCAGAGCTGTGCGTGATAAAGCCTTTGCCTCGAGCTATTTCGGCATTGACCAACACTGCATTCATGGCGCCGCGGGCTTTGAACGCTCCTGTTTTTTGGAGGTGTTCCCCTTTAAAAACACAAGGCTTGACTACGCGCTCGTCGAACCAATGCGATGAAAATACCGGAGTGCGGTGGATAAAGGGCTTGATGCGCTCGTGCGCAGCTAGAATATCTTCTTTGGTTGGAATGTGCTCGAGCATGGCCTTATTTGAATTCAAATTTTGGGATTTCGACAAAAGGTAGGTCATCGGTATATACTTCCTCAAGGTAGTTCATTAGGGCACTTTCAAATGCGTTCAGCACCTCTGGGGAAATGTCTTTTGATTTATTGACCACTGCTCCTCCTAATAAGATCTCGGGAGCGCCGCTTTGCAGTTTGAACATACCTGAGCGCCACGGCAATGGATAAGGGAATGTGTCCATTTTATCGAGGAGCCAAGCGTATAAAAGCACTTGCAAGGGTTTTCCTTTTGTCCCTTTCCAAAGGTCTTCCATGGCGCCGAGGCTGAGGTCACTGGAGGTGAAGGAGCCGGTTTTATAATCCCAAATGGTGAGGCATTGATCCACGAGTTCGATTCGGTCAATGTAGCCTTTGAAATTCATTGGGAGGCCGAGTGTAGGATGGTCAATGGCATAGGACAGCTCAGTTTCGATACCTAGCAGGATGATTTCGTGCATGCTGGCCCGGTGTAGGTCGTATTCCAAGAATTGACGGATCATTTGTCGGCAAACTTCCACGGTCAGAATATTGCGACCGGTATGCAGGGCGCGTCTGGAATAGCCTTTTTCTTCAACGAGGTAAGTAATGCCAAATTCCATGGCCTGTTCGGTCCACAGATCTACATCAAAGGTCGGGATTTGTTGGCCCACGAACGGCTCATAAACTTTCTCGAGTCCTTTGTGGACGAGGTTCCCCATAACCATGGCACTCATGTTTTCCTCAACCTCATCCTCTTCTTTGATTTTGATGAGTCGCTTTTTGTAGAATTGGTCCGGCATACTGACCAATTCATTTAGGGAAGAAGCACTTATGCCGCGCTCCCACCACCAGGCAATGGCGGCCTTGACGGCATCTGTTTTCTCTGCCTCAAACTTCGAGGCCACACTTTGGGCATGGACTTCTCCATTGCTGAACATTCTAGGGAGCACCGTGGCGGCCGTTCCTTTGAGTTCATGTTCTATTTGTACGAGGAATCGGCTCGGCTCCCCGCCCCCCATGGCTTCTTTGTCCGTGTTGAAGGTAATGGTGGCTTCTTTGCAGCGCTGTAGAATTCGATAAAAGTGATAGGCGTAGACGGCATCCTTCTCCTCGTAGGTGGGCAGGCCATAATGCCTTTTAATATCAAAGGGCAGGAGCGAGTTAAAGGAGCGGCCTGCAGGCAATACACCTTCGTTAATGCCGGCGAGTATAATGAAAGGGAAGTCCAAGGTCCGTGATTCCAAGATTCCCATTATCTGTAATCCTTCGAGCGGCTCCCCAACGAAATCAATGCTGCCGTTGCGCAATTGTTGTTTGATCAGCTTGATCCATATGAGGGGGTCTTGGGCGGTGTTTTGCAGGGTGCGTTTCAACTGCTCAAGTAGGGTGTAGATGTGGTGTGCAGTGTTTTTGACCATCGTATCGCTCTTCTCCGTGGCGCCCACATGTTGGAGCCAATGTTGAAGCGCATCAATGAAATCATTAGGTTGCTGTGGCAGAAACAATCCGCCGTATGCGGGCAGGTGATCATGGGCTTTATCGCCCCAATATTTAGCCGCCGTAAAGACCTTATTTCCAGCGACAATCTCTTGGTGCCAAGCATAAGGATCTTCATCTTCTACTGTCCAATACCGGTTGAACATCGGGTCTGTGCACAAAGCAGAGAGTGATTTGTGGTGGAGTGTCCAATCCTTTCCTGGCCGTTGATTTTTCACGGCATATTCCACCATGTTCAAGTATAATCCCACAGTTGCGGCAAGCGCCGTTTGGTTCAGCGGGAAGCCCATGGTGATGTTGACCTTTTCGTATGATGCAGGAAGGAAGTTAAGCACGGGATTGAGCAGGCTTTCATCTGCGAGAATCACTGCGATTTGGTGCGGAGGAATACCGCGCTCGTGCCAAAGAGCTAAGGTTTTAGCTACGGCTTTAGCTTGACCGGTGAATTTGGTCGCTCCTACGGGTTGTATGGTCTTAGGGAGGTTTCGCCAATCGCTCTTCGCTGGGTCGGCCTTGGGGGTGTAGTCTCCGAACACTTTTTCGCGTTTTTGATGCAGTCGCAAGAAATGCCCGGCCTCGTGCATGGGTGTGTGGACGTAGTGCGCATCCGTATCCCAAAGGAAGGAAGTGGGTCGGCTATTTCTAAGGGTTTTTAGGATGTCTAATTCTGCCGTATTCAGCGCGTTTAATCCTGCAACAACGACTTTCTTCACCCCATTTCTCGACAGGAATGCTTCGACCAACGCTGGTTGTTCCGCAAGCGTGCGCGCTGCCAAACCGCCATAGGCCTCTCCCCGCTTCAGCAGGTCTTTCGTGAATCGCTCGTAGGTCTGCGGAAGCAACTGAATGAAATCCGAATAGTTGCGCATCATCTTGGTTTGCTCCTCGGGTTCTAGGTTCCATTCGGCTAATTTTTGCACGTTGTACAAATCCCCCAACACGTGTTCTGGATTCAACAAATAGCGGTCGATCTCGCCAAAATCCGAAAGCAAGGTTTGTCCCCAACCCATGAATTGGCCCAAATCTTCTTCCTCCTTTCCAGGAAAAGAAGTGCGTCGGACCTCACCGTAACAATGGTGTAGGGAAACTAGCAATGCCATTGGCTCTAAAACCAATAAATTCGCAGCCTGTGCTATGAATTCATCGACGGTTAAAAACAAGGGAAACAATTCATACTCCTCCAAATCCTTGCGCAGTTCCTCCTGAATAAAAAGCGCGGCACGACGGTTTGGAATAAGGACCAATTGTTCGTGTAACGCCTCAGGGGCGCTTTGAACTTCTCCGGCAATTCGAGAGATGAAGGTGGACATGGATTATTGAAAGAGATTGCTCCCTTCAATGTACTCAAAAACCGCTTTAGGAAGGAGGTTTTGCAATGGTTTTCTGTCCTTGAAACTTTGACGAATCATAGAGGCACTGATCTCCATGCGTGGAGCATCCACGACCACCACATTTGGGTATTTCTGTGCGGCTTCCGCGGTGCCTTCATAATCGCCACCAACACGAGGATAGACTAAGATTCTGTGGTTATCGACGATGCTTTCGTAGTTCTGCCATTTGCGCAAGGAACGCAAGTTGTCCTCGCCCATGATGAGGGTGAAGTTGGCTTCGGGATGCTTCTCGCGCAGGTAGGCCATGGTTTGGGCCGTGTAATTAGGCTGTGGGAGGCCAAACTCGATGTCGCTGGGCTGCATGTTTAATTGGTCCTCCAAAGCCAGGTAAGCCAAATGCAAACGCTCGCGATCCGGCAATAGCGTGGATTTCTGCTTGAAGGGATTGTGGGGAGTAATAACGAAAAGCACTCGGTCGATTTCGCCGTAATTCAGCATGTACTCCGCCAAGACCAAATGCCCCACGTGGATGGGGTTGAAGGTGCCGAAAAACAAGCCGATATTTCCCTTCATCTTATGCGGATAAAAATGCTTCCAACAGGGCTTTTGCTTCTGCTTTGGCACGGTCGAGGTCGTCGTTGATGATGATGTGGTCGAATCCGTCGCGCTGGTCCATTTCCCAGGCGGCCTTTTCAATGCGCTGAGCGATTTTTTCGGGGGAATCGGTCCCGCGAGCCACTAATCTGCGTTCCAATTCTTCAATACTTGGCGCCTGAATAAACAAAGCCAAGGCACGATCGCCGAATTGCTTTTTTAAGTTCAATCCACCGACGACATCAATGTCGAAAGCCACTGCCTTACCTTTTGACCAGCTCTTCTCTACCTCGCTGTTTAAGGTGCCGTAATACGTGCCGGCATAGACTTCTTCCCATTCGAGGAAATCACCGGCATCCACCTTTCTACAAAATTCTTCGGCGGTTAAAAAGAAGTAATCCACGCCATGCTGCTCTGTTCCTCGTGGGGCTCGAGAGGTGGCGCTGATGCTAAATCCAAATCCTTCTACGGTCTCCATAAGGTAATGCACCAAGGTGCTTTTACCGCTGCCTGAAGGTGCGGAGAAGATGACCAATTTTCCGGATGTTGATGTGCTCATGCGAGAGGAACTTTGTGGCAAATTTAATGGGATGTGGGCGCAATGCGTCGTATTTTAGAAAGGAATTCAACCAACCTCCGCTATGAATATCATTGAAACTCATTCCTTGTCCAAGTATTATGGCAAGGAACGCGGCATTACGGACGTCACTATTTCTGTTATGAAAGGCGAGATTTTTGGCTTTATTGGCCCCAATGGCGCTGGTAAATCCACCACCATTCGAACGCTCTTAGGATTGCTTGCCCCGAGCAGTGGAGAGGCGAAGCTCTTTGGCCAAAACATTCTTGAAAACGGACATGAGTTGCGTCGTCGTATCGGCTATTTACCTTCTGAAGTAGATTATTATGCCGAGATGACTTCCCGAGAGCTGTTGGAATACCACGCCAATATTTATGGTTTGGAGAATTCGGGAGAGAAAATCAGAGAATTGGCAACCTATTTTGAGCTTGATCTCGATCGTCCCATTGCAGATTTAAGTTTTGGGAACAAGAAGAAATGTGCCATTATTCAAGCGGTGGTGCACGAACCGGAACTTTTGATTTTAGACGAGCCTACCTCGGGGCTGGATCCGCTCATGCAGAACAGATTTTTTGAGCTCCTCGAATCCCGAAATGCAAATGGCACGACCATCTTTTTTAGCTCTCACATCTTAAGTGAGATACAACGTCTTTGTGACCGTGCTGCTATCATTCGTGGGGGTGAGATTACGGCCGTTGAGGACATCACTACGCTGCTGGCCAAGCAGATGAAAAAAGTCAGACTAGTCATTGAATCGGATACAAAAATCGACTTACCCAAAGGCGCTCAAAACCAAGAATGGTTGAGCAATAAGGTGCTTTTTGATTACGTCGGCCCGACAAAGGATCTGCTTCAATGGCTCGGCAAGCAACAGGTCGTGGATTTGACCCTCAGCGAACCCGACCTCGAAAGCATTTTCATGAATTACTACCGTAGATAACCCGCTATGAATACTGTTTTATTTACCAAAGAACTTAAGCGGAACAGGAAGAACACGCTCATCTGGACCTCCATAGTTTTGGCGTTCACTCTGATGATTTTGAGCATCTATCCATCGTTTTCGCACATGGGTGAGGATATGGTTAAGTTGATGAGCAGCTTGCCGGAAGAATATGCCAAGGCCTTTGGAATGGACGAGGCGACCTGGAGTTCGATTATCGGTTTTTACGCCACTTACTATGGCATTTATATCACTTTGTTGATGGGCATCTATACGGCTTCTACCGGTGCAACAATTATCGGTAAGGAGGAGCGCGACGGCACGGCGGAATTTCTGTTGACGAGACCTATTTCCCGCGGAAGTGTGGCGGGTACGAAACTCGCAGTGTTGGGATCACTCTTTATCATCATATACTTGGTGCAAACACTGGTAGCGATCATCGGCATGAATCTTTTCGGTTCTGAGATTGCATGGGACGCCATGGTGGCGATGCATATACATGGGTTCTTCCTCATTGCCTTTTTTACGGCGGCCGGGGTGCTCATGGGATCCTTTTTATCGGTTAAGTTGAATTACATGGGCCCCATTGTCGGAATGATCTTCGGCAGCTATTTCCTAAACGCCATTGCCAGTGCCTCGGATGCGGTGGATTGGTTGGCTTACCTCAGTCCATACCACTATATGCCTTTGACGTTAGAGCAAGGCACTTTGGAGCCAAACCTCACGGCTTGTGGTGCTTTTGCTGTAGTGACCGCCTTAATGATTTGGGTCGGGTACAGCCGGTACTTGAAGCGTGATATAGTGGGGTGACCCTTAGAGCGTATTCCCGACCTGCTCTTTGATCTTTTCTAACTCGTCTTTCATTTCCACGACGAACTGCTGCATAGGTGCATAGTTGCTTTTGGAGCCGAGTGTGTTGATTTCACGTCCCATTTCCTGGGCGATGAAGCCGAGTTTTTTCCCGCTTGCGGCAACGTTCATGGTTTCACGGAAATACTTGAGGTGGTTGGTCAAGCGAACTTTTTCTTCGTTCACATCGAGTTTTTCGATGTAGAAGATGACCTCTTGCTCGTAGCGATTGTGGTCGACCTCCGTGCCTTCTAATCCTTTGAGGAGTTTCTCGCGAACGCCTTCCAAACGCGCTTGTTCGTGTGGGGCGATGCCGGAAAGTGCGGCTTCGATGGCATCTAATCTTGCATTGAAGTCTTCGGCGATGGATGCGCCTTCTTGGGTGCGGAACTCAGAGAATAGGTCCAATGCTTCATCTAAAAGCCCCAGCAAAAAGCTCCATTCCTCTTCGGTGAGTTCAGATTTTGCGCTACCCATTACGTCCGGCATACGCATGACGGCGGCGATCAAATCTCCCTTGATGCCTACTTCGCGCTCCAAAGCGGTCAACTGCTCGAGGTATGATTTTGCCAAATCCATGTTGATGGCGGCGGCACTCTCAATGCCAGTTACCTCGGCGTAGATGTTGATGTCAATCTTGCCGCGCAGCACTTTTTCTCCCACGCGTTTGCGGATCTCTAATTCCTTTTCACGGAAGATAGGCGCCACACGTGCGTTCAAATCAAGGCCTTTACTATTGAGTCCGCGGATTTCCACGGTGATCTTTTTTCCGGCTACTTGGCCAACGGCTTTACCGAAGCCTGTCATGCTTTGAATCATGGGAGTAAATTTTTGCTAAGGTAGGAAAACAAAGGTATCCCTAGGCTTTGAAGGAGCGTCCGTAGAAACTCACTAAATAGACTCCTGCAAAGATGCACAGGGCCCCACCCAACATGTTCAGTGACCATGGCTCATCGGCGAAAATCAAACTGAGGATACTTGCAATCAAGGGCTGTAAATAGATATATGCCCCTACGGTGGCAGGATGTAAGGTTTTCAAGGCGATGACGTTCCCTAGGTAGGTCAAAAACGTCGTTCCTAGGACCACATAAGCGACGGAAGTGATGATGCCTTGGTCCCAAAGCTCCCAAGGAATGCCGGGGATTTGCGGGCCGCCGAAGGGTAGGACTAGAAAAATACCGAAGGTGAAGACCCAGCGGATGACAAAGAGGGCATTGTACTTCGACATGAGGGGTTTCACGATGACCAAATAGACCGCATAGCTCGTGGCGTTGATGAGCACAAAGAGATTGCCTTTGGCGACATCGCTTTGGAAAAGGCCGCTGATTTGCCAATTAGCCCCAGATAAAATCAACCAAAGCGCTCCCAACGCACCGAGGGCAATGCCAATGACCTTGGGTGGGGTGATGCGTTCCTTGACCAAGATTGCACCAACGACGAGCACCGCGATAGGGCCGCTGACCATCATGATGGAGGCGTTGACGGGCGTAGTGATGGCGAGGCCTTCGAAGAAAAATAATTGGTTGGTGGTAACCCCGAAGGCGGCACAGAGAACCAACCTGAGGATATCGGCTTTGGGCAGGTGGTGAATGCGTGTGGATCCGGACCACGGCAGGAGTGCCCAGAAAAGGAGGGCGGCTCCTGTAACACGGAATTGGATAAACGCCCGTGGCGGTACCGCCTCCTGCATCGCGTTTTTGGCGATGAGGAAGGAGGCGCCATAGATCAAGGCAACGCCTAGCAGCGCAAGGTGAGCAGTGAGGACGGCTTGACGTGAAGGCTCGTTCATTACGCTAGGGCTGCTGCTGCCTCATCGACTACCTTTTTGCTATTGCCGATGAAAATTTGGCCATCAAGCACCAATACCGGGCGCTTGAGGAAAGTATATTCTTCAACCATCAGATTACGGATATCCGCTTCGCTGAGGTTTTTGTCCTTCAATCCGAGCTCCTTGTACTTACGGGCTCGCTTGGAAAACAGCGCTTCTGCTGAACCGGCGAGCGCGATCATTTGGTCTACCTGCGCCGCAGTCATCGGCTCAGTTTTAATGTCCTGGAGGGTACAACCTTCGGTATTCCACTGGGCAAGGATGCGTTTGCAGGTATCGCAGGTACTGAGGTAGAAGATGTGCTTCATTGGGTTATTATTTAGCGAGCCAAGGTTGCGGGTCTTGGATATCGGCATCTTTCCAAAGACCAAACTGTACCATGGTCTTTCCATCCTCATCTGTGAAGGCCTGCCCGATAGGCTCTTTGAGGCTAATGATATCTCCAGATTTCACCTTAACGTTGATCAAATTACTGTAGACGGTAAAGTAATTACCGTGGCGGATAAGGACCATGATGTTTGCACCAGGGATCGGCACAACGGAGCTGACCTCCCCTTCAAATACTGAGCGAACAATGGCTCCATCGTCGGTACTTATTTCTACATGTGGGTTGTCGACGATGACGCCTTTTACCACCGGGTGCTCGTGCTTCCCGAACTTTCCGGTAATGAGTCCACGCTCCACGGGCCAAGGCAGTGCACCTTTGTTCGAGGCGAAGTTGTTGGCAAGCGCACGTGCCTCCGGTGTCATGGCATAGGCGGGACCGTCGTCGCGAACGTCCATGCCTTTTTCTTTTCTAATCTTATCGATAAGTGCCTTCAACGCTTTATTCGAGGTGCGGCCGCTAAAATCCTTACCGTTAATCAAACCCAATTCCTTGGCCTCTTCCTCCAACTTATTGCGTTCGGCACGCTCCTTAGCCTTTCGCATTTCTTCGGCGATGATGCGCTTGATTTGTTGCTCGAGCTGCTGAACCTCACGCTGCTTTTTCTGAATGTCATTCTTGATTTCAGATTCCTTGCTCTGGAGTTCCTTCACGGTGGATTGCTGCTCGTTGGCATCTGCCTGTAGGGCCAGCTTTTCTCCCTGCTGCGCTTGTTGTATGGCCAATTTTTCCGCCTTCTGTCGGATCAGCGCTTCCTTCTCTTTGGCCAATGCCTCCTGGGCCTCGGCGATCTGGGCGACTTGTTGTGCGCGGAACCCCGCCATGTCCTTGAAGTACTGCAATCGCTTAGCGGCCTGCGAGAAGCTTTTGGCGCTAAGGATGAACAGAATTTGATCGGTGGGGCGTTGTTGGCGCTGGGCAAGTCTGATGAGCTCGGCGTAATCTGCTTTTAGACTGTCCACACGGGTAGTAAGGGCCATAATCTCCTTTTGTTTTGCAGCGATGCTTCGGTTGATGTTACGTATTTGACGCCCCATTGTAGCGATTAGCTGTTCGCGCGCGAGAATCTTTTGGTTAAGGGTTTGCAATTCATTAATACTAGCTTGGCGTGTACTTTGGGTCTTCTCCAAAATGGTATTGGCTAAGTCTATTTGATCTTGTAACAGGGTGCGCTGACGCTGCAACTCTTCCCTAGTTTGTCCAAGGGCTGAAAAGGTCAGGCTCAAACAGAATACTATGAGGAATAGTCGACGCATCAGAAACTAAATGGAGTATTATACGGACCCTCCGTACGGATGTCGGAGATGTCCATGATGATCTTGAATTCAGTTCGCGAGACTAGGGTCAACTCAATCTTTTTTGGGTATCGTGTTCGTTCGTCATATTCGAAGTACTTGATATGCGCAATCTCCTTCGGGTCTTGAATAATGAGTTCCGAGAGGTAGAGGTCGCGATCCAGAGCGACGTGAACATTGCGTTCTGGGCTCAATTCGTAATCGCTCATCCACAAATCACGGTCTGCGTTGAATCGATAACGAAGAGGTTCATCCCAACCAATTAATTGGCCACGCATAATTCTATTTAAATATTGGAACGGGACTTCAATGCCGGTTACCCCCGCTAAATCTGAAGCGGATCCGGTCCAGTCCAACCCTAAAAGGGTCGAGGTAAAGGCGGCGCTGTCCTTGATGACAATACACTTTCCCACGCGAAGTCCAATCATATCATCGCTAATGGCGGTCCAGAGGATACTATCTTGTTTAGAACGAACTTGGACCTTGAAACGCTGTTCTCCATCCGGAGTGTAGGCTGTAATTCGAGCGAAACTCTGTGCCCATGGGAACTTGTCTTCGAGTAGGATTTTCTTGTTAACGCCGTTGTTGATCTTCTCGCGTTTGATCGGATTTTCAGGAGTAATGGGCTTGCCACAGCTGGCCAATAAGAGCACCGCCGAAAGCACGGTGATGCCGTGCCTTAACCAAGATCTATGTGCCCTAATCCTACTTATCATTTGTCACCGTTCAATGCCTTTGCTTTGTTTCGGTACTCCTCAGCTTGTGCGCTATTGCCAGCAGCTTCTTCAATGGCCGCAGCATGGCGATAGATCACAGCATCGGGGGTGGTTCTCAGCAGTTGCAAAGCTACCTTAATTTTTTCCCGGGCTTCGTCGTACCGTCCCAATTTATACAATACCCATGCCCAAGTATCCAAATAGGTCGGTTCAAGAGTTTGCAGGTCGTTAGATTCCTGGGTCAATGCCAGGGCATATTCTAAGTTAGCATCATGGGTCGCAAGGTCCCAAGCGTAGTTGTTGAGGTTGGCGCCGCTGCGGTCCATCACCAAGGCTTTTTCGTAAGCTTCTGAGCCGGATTGTACAGAATCTAATTCGAACAAGGCCGTCCCCGCAAGTGCATATAAACCTCCCGCCATTTCTGGGTCCAAGGTCAAGGCGGCACGCTCCAGTGCCACTCTAGCACAGGACTCCCAAGACTTGATGGAGTAGAACTCGTAGGCCAGGGCATCCATAATTTCCCCTTGGTCGTGGAAGTTGAGTTCAATCAGGGTTAGAATGAGTAATCCCCCTCTCAAATCTCCGGTTTCTGAACTAATCGCATAGGCGATTTGGTAGAGCTCATAATTTTTAGGGTCCAATTCTATGGCCTCCACATACCGCTCCATCGCCTCCTCGTAGCGTTTCTCTTGAAGGTAGATTTCCGCCTGGAACAAGGTAAAAGGCAAGGTGCCCTCGTACTTCTTTTCCAGCACAGGATATACACGCTCGAAGAGCTCGCCAAATTCCGGATTTCCCCTGTTCTGGTAGATACTTAGGGCAACTGGCATCAGGTCTAGTATAGGCACACCGTCCAGTACCAACCCCTGCTCCATGTGGTACATGGCTTGCGCGGTTTTGCCAAAGCGCTGAGATATCCGGGCCAATTCCATGTGCAGCGGCCCATTCAACGGGAATCGCTCCACGGCCTTGTCCAATAGCTTGATGGCTTTCTTGCCCTTTCCGTTCCCGTCATAGAACTGACTGAGGAGCCCATAGTACTCCGGTACCGTAGGATCTGCTTTGATGGTGTTCAGCAAGACTTTTTCAGCCCCTTTTTCGTCATTTTGTTGAAGGTGAAGGCTTACTTGGTCACTGACCAATTCAGGTGTGTTCCCATATTCTTGTGCCACAACATCCAACACGCGAAGGGCATCGTTTATCTCATTTCCTTGGAGGTATACCCCAAAGGCGTCGAACAAATAATTCGGCTGCCCTGGCTGGAGTTTTGCTAGTGCCTCAAATGCCGCTCCAGCACTCTTGGTATCGCCCATTTGCTTTGCGCATTGTGCCTTGAGTCGAAGCATCCAGGTGTTCTCTGGATACAAATCTGCGCCATTGCTTGCATATTGAAAGGCGGGATAAATGGATCCTTGTTCAAAGTGTAATCGGGCGAGCTGGTAATGTGCAGCTTCAGCATACTCGTCACTTTCAAGGAGCATTTCATACGCTTCAATGGCCAGCATAGCACGCCCCGTCAAGCGATACGTTTCCGCTTGATAGTACGTATTGCTTAATGCAGAAGGCCCCTCTTGCGAAGGGCCCTGAGCAAATAAGGTTGCTGAAAAAAGAAGCGCCTGGACGGCGACCAGCCATTTCTGCATTAGTCCATTGTTGAATAATCTCCTACAGATAGCGAGGTCCAATTCCCATCTACGTGTGCATGGTTACCTATCATGCTGTCCTTGAGATTAATGTTTTTAATAGTGCTGTTGGTTTGAACAAGCGAACCTTCAATGGTCGCGTCTTCAACCACACAACCTTCGCCTAAACTCACATTTGGCCCAACGGTTGCGTTCTTCAAAACAACATTAGATCCGATGTAGCAAGGCTCAATGATCGTTGAATTCTCGAGTGTGATGTTCTCTCCGCGGAGCTCTGCTTTGCCTTGGAGGTAGCCCAACATCTTTGAATTCGTTTCCACGGTGATGGCCTTGTTTCCGCAATCCATCCAATCGTTCACGGTGCCTGGCTTGAAGACTTTGCCTTGATTCATTAAGGCGCTGAGGGCATCGGTTAGTTGGTATTCACCGCTCGGACGAAGATCATTGTCTAGAATGTACTTCAATTCCTTACGTAATCCTGGGCCGTCTTTGAAGTAGTAGATCCCGATGATGGCCAAATCCGATACAAACTCTTGTGGCTTCTCTACGAAGTTGTTGATGGTGCCGTCTTCAGCGAATTGGACCACACCATAAGCCGACGGATCTTCTACCTGTTTTACCCAAATAACAGAATCTGCTTCCGTATCAAGGGTAAAATCAGCACGGAACAAAGTATCTGCAAAGGCAACGACGATCTCATCGTCCATACTATCTGCAGCACAGTGAATGGCGTGCGCCGTACCTAGTGGTTTATCTTGGTAGTAGATGCTGCCTTTCGCACCCAAATTCTCTGCCACCTTAATCAGGTCTTTTTCTACCTGTTCGCCGAAATCTCCGATGATAAAAGCGATTTCAGTCACCTGCTTATCGCCACAAACAGAGACAATGTCCTCCACGAGACGTTGAACAATAGGCTTTCCAGCAATAGGGATTAGTGGTTTCGGAACCGTGAGGGTATGCGGGCGCAATCTTGAGCCCCTTCCTGCCATGGGTACGATAATCTTCATCTGTCTATAGGTAATATTGGTTGTTTCTTATTGTTTTCCAGTACTGCCAAAGCCGCCTTCGCCGCGGTCGGTCTCTTCGAGATCTTCAACAGGTTTCCACTGGAATTGCGAATATTGTGCCACAACCATTTGAGCCACGCGCATGCCATCTTCTACGGTGAAGGGCTCGCGGCCGTGATTGATTAAAAGTACACCTACATCCCCGCGGTAATCAGCATCGATGGTACCCGGACTGTTCAGCACGGTAATACCCTGTTTGTAGGCCAATCCTGAACGAGGGCGAATTTGAGCTTCGTAACCATCTGGCAAAGCCATCTTAATTCCCGTTGGAATAAGTGCTCGGTCCCCAGGTTGCAATACCACTGGTACGTCGATATTAGCCCGAAGGTCCATACCCGCACTTTGCGCAGTTTCAAACTGTGGAAGCTCGTGCTTTCCGGTATAGTTAACTTTTATTTTCATGACGAAATGCGAATTTAAAGAGTCCACGGCGTTCTACCATGACCATAACCATAAGATAAAGCCCGCCAAAGAGCAGCTTTAGGGCAGTGTTCGATATTCCCGTGTAATAGATTACCCAAACGACTGCGGTAGCACCTAATACAAATGCACTGAGTTTGCCCCAATTGTAAGGTACAGGATAGTGCTTTTGTCCCCAGTACATACTTGCGAAAAACATCCCGGTGTAGGCTATCAAGGTGGTAATGGCGGCACCTAAAATCCCCATGGACGGGATAAGAACGACGTTGCCAATGACAGTAAAGGCCAACCCGACAAAGGTGATGTAGATGCCATATCGAGTCTTGTCGCTGACCTTGTACCACACGTTGAGGTTGGTGTTGATACCGAGAATTACATTCGCTAACAAGAGGATGGGCACTAAATACAAACCGACCCAAAATTTCTCGTCTACAAAGAACTTGAGGAAATCGAGCCCCGCGATGATCAGTACGAAGCCAACGCTCATTACCCAAGTAAATCCTTCCATGACTTGGGCCATCTTTTTGGGCCCTTGGTCAGTTTTTGCATTGCTGAAGAAAAACGGCTCAGCGGCGTAACGGAAGGCCTGGTTGAACAAGATGAGGAAGATGGAGATTTTGTAGACGGCGCCATAGGTTCCCACACCTTCCGCCCAACTGTTTTCAGGCAGGAGGTATTTCAATAATTGGCGGTCGAGCATTTCGTTTGCAATACCCGCTAGGCCTCCAATAAGTAGCGGTATACCGAACTTTAGCAGCGTCAAAACGTATTTGCGCTCCAAATGCAGTTTGAACGGGAAAAGAGTCGGAACGAGCAGTCCAAACATGAGAAGGGACGCCCAGAAATTCGCAATAAAGATGTAGTCCACCCCGCGCAAATCATGCATCCACCACCCGGTAGATCCGTGCTGCTCCCAGTAGGCGGGCAGGAAGATGTACAGGTTGATGGCAACGTTCGAAAGTATCAGGGCCAATTTTATCCCGGCAAATCGCCACGCTTTATTCTCGCGACGCAATCGGGCAAAAGGAATAGCACTGAGTGCATCCAAACCTAAAATCGCAATCAAATAGAACAGATAATGCGGCGTTTCTTCGTAGCGCATGGCTTCCAGCAAAGGCCCTTGCCCTAAAAAGGCAAAGGCGGAAATGGCCACCAAGGCAATGCCTATCATAGTAACGGCGGCACCAAAAACCTTCGGCTCTTCAAAGCCTTCCTGCTCGGAATACCTGAAATACGCCGTTTCCATGCCAAAGGTGGCAATGACAATAAGAAAGGCGATGAGGGAGTAAAAGTCAACATTTACGCCGTATTCAGCACGCGTCAATACCGCCGTTTGAAGCGGTACCAACAAGAAGTTGATCATCCGCCCCAAGATGCTGCTTAGTCCATAGATGGCCGTTTGACCGGCCAGTGCTTTCATACCGTTACTCACACTTCAAATATAACCTTTGGTCGCTACCTTTGTAGGGAATCAAACATGAACTCATGAACAAGTTCTCTCCCCTTATTCTCCTATTAACGACTGTTTTTACGGTCCAAGTATCTGCGCAAGAAGTCCCTGTCGATATTGATGCGACCAAGCGTATGGAAAACGACCTCTTTTTCTTGTCTTCAGATTCACTCAAGGGCCGTAAGCCCGGAACTGTAGAGGCTGACGTTGCCCGTGATATGATCGCCGGACGTATGCTAGCTCTGGGCATCGAGCCCATGGGTGAAAATGGCTACTTCCAAAAGTTTCCAGTGCCAGAATATGCGGCAGTAGACTATGATGCCACTACACTTTTAGTGGGCCGAGGAGCGCTACAAGGCCATGTGGATTTCTACCCTGTATCCATCAGTGCCACTGCCGGCTCCGCCGAAGCAAAAACGCTGTATGTAGGCTACGGCATCACCACTGAAAATGGCTCTTATGATGATTTCTCAGGGCTAGACATTGATGGCAAAATCGCGGTCATGAATGTTAGTTCACCCGACGGCATCCACCCGCACAGCGCCTATGCCGCTTACCACAGCTTGAACGAACGCGTGGCCAACCTCGTAGAAAAAGGTGCCGTTGGTGTCCTTTTGATCAACCCAGACGGCACCGCCTCAGATACCCAAGAATTCTTCAAGAGCATCAACGCCTCTTCCGTACCCGTTTTCTTCGTCCGCAATGAAAAATGGGCTGTAAAGCTTATGAAACATTCACAAAAAACAGCCATGGCGGTCTCCATGTCGGAGCGTTTCAGCGACGGCTACAATGTGATCGGATACATCCACAACAACAAGCGCAAAACCGTCGTTCTGGGCGCCCACTACGACCACCTAGGTATGGGCGGTGAGAACAGCTTGTATAAAGGACCCGCTGCAATCCATAACGGGGCCGACGACAACGGCTCAGGAACGACCTTGCTTTTGGAAGTCATGCGCTATTACGCCCAACGCCAAGAAACGAATTACAACTATTTGATCCAGTTCTACAGTGCAGAGGAATTGGGCCTTATCGGTTCAAAATATTGGACCAACAACCCAACATTTCCGCTGAAGGAGGTTGCCTTCATGATCAATAGCGACATGGTGGGACGCTTGCGTGAAAACCGTCTCCAACTCTCCGGAACGGGTACCGCAGCAGAATGGGACGAGATTCTAGACACACCTATTCACGGTTTGGACATCAAAAGAGATCCTGCCGGTGTAGGACCGTCTGACCAGACCTCTTTCTACTATAAGGATTTGCCGGTATTGCACCTGTTCACCGGAACCCATGATGATTACCACAAGCCGACCGACGATGCGGAAAAGATCAACTACAAAGGCATGGCGAAACTCGCCTCTTTGATCTACACCATTACTGCTCGCACGGCGAATTACGACCAACTCACTTTCCAGAAAACGACGGCTTCGGAGCAGACTACAACGCCTAATTTCTCCGTGACCTTAGGTGTCGTGCCAGATTACCTCTTTGGCGGGCCGGGACTTCGTATCGACGGGGCGACCGAAGGGCGCCCCGGGGCCAATGCGGGTCTGAAATCTGGCGACGTGATCTTGAAGATTGGCGATATCGCTATTGATGATATTTATGCGTACATGACCGCATTGGGCGCCTTCAAGAAGGGCGATACGACCACTTTGATCTATACCCGTGACGGGGAAGAGGTAGAAACTGAAATTACGTTCTAATGGGGGTAGAATTGGACACGAATACGCCAAGAGTTGCCGTTATCGGTGGCGGGTCTTTCGGGACTGCCGTGGTGAAGATGGTCAGCGAAAATTTAGGCAGCTGCCATTGGTGGATGCACAATGAGGAGAGTGCCTTGCATATTAAGCGCTACCACCACAACCCGCGGTACCTTTCTAGTGTTGGGTTTGATCCGAATAGTATTCTCATCTACACCGATATCAATGCGACCATGGCTGCTGCGGATATGATCATTTTTGCCGTGCCAAGTGCCTTCGTTAAGGAGGTTTTGCAAGGCATGGAAGTTGGTGCCTTGGAAGGAAAGATTGTGTGTTCGACCATCAAGGGGATTATCCCGGACGAGAACATGATTGTTGGGGAGTACCTGCGTGAAGTGGTCGGAGTGCCTGAAAACAAGATTGCGGTGATTACCGGGCCGTGTCATGCTGAGGAGATTGCATTGGAGCGTTTGAGCTTTTTGACCGTTGCGGCCATAGAAGATGAAGTCGCTGAGGCGGTGGCAGGTGTGCTTCGTAACCACTATGTACGCTGCACGTTGAGTAAGGACATCTATGGGACGGAGTATGCGGCGGTGATGAAGAACATCTATGCCATCGCGGCGGGGATGTACCATGGTCTGGGCTACGGAGATAATTTTCAGGCCGTGTTGATTTCGAATGCAGCAAGAGAGATGCGAAGATTCATGAAGAGCACCTGTGAAGGCAGTATCAATATTAAAAAGAGCGCGTATCTAGGTGATCTTTTGGTTACTTGTTACAGCCAATTCTCGAGAAATAGAATGCTCGGAAACATGATGGGCAAGGGCTATACGGTGAAGAGCGCGAAGGCTGAGATGACCATGGTAGCGGAAGGTTATTATGCTGTGCCATTGGTGTATAAGATTCGCAAAAAACACGAAGTTCGCATGCCTATTGTCAAGGCTGTTTATGATGTATTGTACGAGGGAAAATCGGCCAAGAAGACGATGGCGAAATTGGCCCTCAAATTAAACTAACCCTTTGAAAACATAGTGCCGGCTCGTGCGTTAAGCAAACAGACCTAAGGCTATGACACGATTTTTTACATCCCTAATCCTTGCCTGCGCGACAACGTTCGTCTTTGGGCAAAATCCCACCACTCTTTTACAACAAGCTGAGGCAATGTTGAGTGGTTCGCGCTCGGCAGCCGAGGTAAGCATTCGCACCGTACGTCCGCGTTGGGAGCGCACTATGGATGCGAAGATTTGGAATGAAGGCATGGATAAAACCATGATCCTCATTACCGGCCCGGCGCGTGAGAAGGGAACAGTGTTCTTGCGCAATGGCGATGATGTGTGGCATTATGTTCCGGGCATCAAAAAGGTAGTGGCCTTGCCAGCGGCGATGGTGCAGAGCTGGATGGGGACAGATTTCACGAACGATGCGTTGATCAATGCAGGATCGTTGGTAGAAGATTACACCCACAAATTAAAGGGAATCGTGAGTATTGACGGAACCCCTTGTTACCAAATCGAATTGGTCCCTAAACCGGAGGCTGCAGTCGTATGGGGAAAGGTCATCACCCACATTTCTGTGAAGCAAACGTTGCAGTTGCGGACGGAGTTTTACGATGAGGACGACTACCTCGTGACGACGCTCAAGGCGACTGGAATTAAGGATTTAGGCGGCCAAATGCTGCCGTCTAAACTGACCATTATTCCGGCCGACGAAGAAGGATTCTACACGGAGATGACCTATAAAAAGTTGGAT